>JBBDPC010000015.1:33524-39221 GCA_040876735.1 Phycisphaeraceae bacterium
GGGACCGTGCGAGTGAACTCGCACGGCCTTGGGGAGGGGAGGGGTGGTCAGGTATCGGGGTGGCCGGCGTCGTTGCCGTTGGGGAAGTCGTGGGCGTGGTCGTCGCTGAGTGTGCCTTCCCATAGCGGGGTCTTCACCGTCAGCGCCGCCTTGGCCAGCAGGTGGGCGCCGACGGGGTTAGAGACGAAGACGAAGAGCATGGTCAGCACGGCCCGCAGCAGGACGCCGGCCTCGCCGAGGTGGAACACCGCCGCCAGCAGCAGTCCCAGCAGGCCCAGCGTGGAGCATTTGGTCGCCGCGTGCAGGCGGTTGTAGGCGTCGGGCATGCGCACCACGCCGATGGCGCCGACGAGCATGAAAAAGAGCCCGAAGGCGAGGCAGAACAGCGCGAACAGGTCGGCGATGATGAGCGTGGCGTGGTTCACGGCTTTCTCCCAGGGGCGTCGGGCCGGGCGGCGCCGCCGTCGCGCCGGGCGATGTACTGCGCAAACGCCAGCGTGCCGGCGAAGCCGATGATGGCGACGACCAGGGCGACGTCGAGGAAGTCGGTGGTCCGCAGGTAGATCGCCAGGATGATGACCAGCCCGACGACGTGAAGGGCGAGCGCGTCGTTGGCCAGCACGCGGTCGGCCAGGTGCGGGCCGCGCAGGATGCGGTAGAGGCAGAGCACGATGCCCACCACCAGCACCCCGATGCCGATCTCCACCGCCACGTCCATCACCAACGCCAGCGGCCGGCTGGCGTCGGCGGCGGGTTCGTCGGCGGCGTGCGGGATCTCCGCCATGGCCGGGGCCAGGGCGGCGAAGCCGATCGCCAACAGCGCGAGCAGGGGGGGGAGGCAACGGGTCATGATTCGAACACCTCTTCGATCATTCGGCGTTTGATTTCATCGAGCCCGCGAATGGCGGCGGCGCGGTCGCGGCCGTACATGCCGTGGATGTAAAGATGCCCGGCGTCCTCGGCGACGTCAGCGGAGAGCGTGCCGGGCGTCAGGCTGATAATGCTCGCCAGCGTGGTGATCTGCACGGGGGTGAGGCCCTGGACGTCGTAGCGGATGATGCGCGGCGTCATGGTGTGGCCCGGCGTGATGACTTCCCACGCCACCTCCAGGTTCGCCACGACGAGGATGCGGGTGAAGAAGAAGGCGAACTTCAGCAGCCGGAAGACCTTGACCGCATAGCTGCCCTTGCCCGTCGCCCGGCAATAGAGCGACAGCACCAGGTAGCCGAGCACGAAGCCGACGCCGAGCGTGAACAGGCTCATGTCGCCCACGAGCGCGGCATAGACCAGGGCCAGGAAGAGGTTGAGCAGAAAGATGTGGCTCATGGCGTCGCCTCCACGTGCGGCGCGGCGGCGGTCGCCGCGCCCGGAGCTTGCGCAGGCAGCGGCGTCTCGTCGCCCGCCCAGGCGTCCGGCCCGAGCACGGCCGAGATGTACGCGGTCGGGTCGACCAGTTGCTCACCGGCGACGAACGCCACTTGATAGACCGGCTCGGCGGCGAAGCCCAGCCCGAGCGCGACGACGACGAGCATCGCCGCGCCGACGTAGCCCGCCTTGAGCTGGCGGTGCGGCGTGGGGGTGAAGTCGGCGGCGGCGTCGGGCATCGGGTTCCAGAAGCCGTAGCTCCAGATCTTGAGCATCGACAGCAGCGTCAGCACGCCCGTCGCCAGCCCGAACAGCGAGAGCACCCACAGCCCCGGCACGCCCCAGCCCGCCTGGATGATGGTCAGCTTGCCGAAGAAGCCCGACAGCGGCGGCAGGCCCACGAGGCTCATCGCGGCGATGAAAAAGAGCACGCCCAGCCACGGCGCCCGGCGGACCAGGCCGCCGATCTTGTCCAGGTCGTCGCTGCCGCCCATCCGTTCCATGAGGCCGCAGCAGAGGAACAACGCGCACTTCACGACCATGTGCTGGATCATGTAGAAGACGCAGCCGGCGAGGCCGAACGCGGCGAGCGAGATGCCGTTGATCGTTTCGCCGCCCGTGGCCAGTATGCCCACGGCGATGCCGAAGACCATGTAGCCGACCTGGCTGATGACGTGGACGGAGAGGATGCGTCGGATTTCGTGATGCGACACGGCCCCGAGCACGCCGAGGAACATGGTGAACACCGCCGAAACCGCGATCAGTCCGCCGATCATTAGTCGTACGTCGTCCCCGGCGGCGAAGATCAGCAGGAACGTGCGGGCCACGGCATAGACGCCGACCTTCGTGAGCATGCCCGCGAACAGGCCGCCGATGGCGATCGGCACGGTGTAGTACGTATCCGGCAGCCAGAACCAGAGCGGGAAGAACGCCCCCTTGAGGCCGAACACCAGCAGCATCAGCACCGCCAGGGCGGGGAACCCGGTGGGCAGCGGCGGGCCGCCGGCGTTGGCGTCGGCGACGATCTGGGCCAGGTGCGCGATGTTGAGCGTGCCGAACATGCCGTAGGTCATGCCCGCGCCCATGAGAAACAGCGTCGAGGCAAGCACGTTCAGCAGCACGTACTTGTAGGCCTGCGTGAGCTGGCGATGCGTGGCCCCGATCGACAGCAGGGCGTACGAGGCCATCAGCATGATCTCGAAGCCGACGAAGAGGTTGAACAGGTCGCCCGTGAGGAAGCTGAGGTTCACGCCGAACATCAGCAACTGGATCAGCGGGTGGAAGTACCGCCGTTCGGTCTCCGGCGCCAGCGAGCCGAAGCTGTGGATGAAGCTGGCCAGCGCGACCATCGACGAGGCCGCCAGCAGCAGGGCGGAGAGGCTGTCGCAGACGATGCTGATGCCGAACGGCGCCGGCCAGCCGCCCAACTGCGACACCAGCACCGCGCCGCCCGCCCGGTAGATGTGCACCGCCATGCCCACCGCCAGCACCAGCGTGCTCGAAAAACTGACCACGCCCAGCAGCCGGGCCAGCCGCGGCTGGTTCACCAGCGCCACGCTCACCAGCCCGGCCACGAGCGGGATCACACAGAACAGGATGATCAGGTGTTCAGGCATGAGCGTGCAATCAGCAATCAGCAATCAGCAGTTAGCAAGCAGCGATTCGCAATTAGTGCGCGGTCGAGGGTTCGGGTTTCTGTTGCTCGGCCAGCGTGTCGACGTCCAGCGTGCCGGTCGACCGGCCGGTGACGACGAGCAGCGACAGCAGGAAGCCCATCACGCCGAAGCCGATGACGATGGCGGTCAGGATCAACGCCTGCGGCAGCGGGTCGACCACGGTCGTCAGCGATGCCCCGGCCCCGTGGTTGTCGAGCACGGGTGCGGCCTTGATCAGCCGGCCGCCTTCGGGGTCGGCCGTCACCGGCGAGCCGGACATCGCCAGCACGCTCAGGTTCGCCCCGTGCGCCAGAAGGAACACGCCGATGGCGACCCCCTTCAACTCGCCGCCGAGCAGCATGTAGACGCCCACCGCGACGATCACCGCCACGCAGATGGCCAAAACGAATGTCATGTCTCGATCTCCTCACTGAGCCGGACGATCATCCCGACCGACACGCCGACCACCACCAGGAACACGCCCGCATCGAAAAACAGCGCCGACGCGAAGTGCACCGGCCCGACGCCCGGCAGCGGAATGTCCGCCAGGTACGAGTGCAGCAACGGCAGGCCCGCAAGCAGCGGCGCCACCGCCGTCGCCACCGCCAGTGCCATCCCGGCCGCCATGACCGTGCGCGGATGGACCGGCACCAGGTCGCGGAACGCTTGCGCCCCGTACGTCATGCGGTAGAGCGCCAGCGCGACCGCCGCGATCAGCCCGCCGATGAACCCGCCGCCGGGCGCGTTGTGGCCCTTGATCGCCATGAACAGCGCGAACAGCAGCGCCAGCGGCATGATCAACGCCATCGAGGTGCGAAGGATGAGGCTGCTCATCGGTTGAACCTCCGTCGCGGTGGGAACAGCGACCAGACGCCGATCACCGCCAGCGCCAGCACCGTCACTTCGCCCAGCGTGTCAAAGCCGCGGAAGTCGACCAGGATCACGTTCACCACGTTCTCGCCCCCGGCCCCCCGGCCGTCGGTGACGTCCGTGCCCGAGTAAGCATGCTCCAGGAAAAACTGGCCCAGCAGCGGAAACGCGCTCGCCGGCCGGACGCCCGACGCCGACACCAGCGTCAGCCAACCCAGCGCCACCCCCACCAGCGTCGCCAGCCCCATCCGCCACCACCGCGCCAGCGCCACGATCGGCGACGCCCCCTCCGGCAACAGACGCAGCACCAACACGAACAGAATCACGCTGATGATCTCGAACATCAACTGCGTCAACGCCAGGTCCGGCGCTTCATAAACCAGATACATCCCCACCACCGCAAAACCGCACGCCCCCAGCAGCAGCACCCGCACCACCCGCGCCTGCACCATCGGCAGCGCCACCGCCGTCGCACATACGATCACCCCCATCGCCAGCCCCGGCCAGAACTCCAGCGCCTTCGCCGCCTCCACCCACACCGGCTCGAGCATCCGACCGTCCAGCCAGGCCGCGCCTGTGAACCCGATCAGCAGCGCCGCCAGGATGAACACCAGGTAATGGCTCAAGTGACCCGTCTGCACCGTGCGGAACGCCCGGCCGCCGCCGACCACGCACAGGTTGTACAGCCCCGGATAGATCCGGTCATGCACATCCACGATCGCACCACGCATCAGCTTCGAGTAGCCCAACGCGACGCCGCCGACCACCGCGATCAGCGACATCACCAACGGCGTGCCGAAGTGAACCTGCCACAACGCGGGGATGCCGTCGTAGCTCGACGACTGGCCGAAGTAGTTGACGTTCGTCTCCACCACGGCGAAGACACGGTTCCACAGCGGCGTGAAGATGCCGCCGACGTATTGCAGGCTCACGATCAGCAGCGCCGGCAGCCAGAGCATCCACGCCCACAGGCCGGTCTCGTGATGGTGCTCGTCGTGGCTGCCCGGGGCGTGGCCGTGGTCGTCGTGCACGCCGCAGCCGTGCGCCGGCGTCTCCGTGTCTTCCGGGTGGTCGGGGGCGTAGTAGTCCGGTGCGGTTTCGCTCACCGGGTAGGGCGGCGGCGGCACGCTCATCCCGCCGGGCAACCCCAGCAGCGTCGTGCCCAGGCGGACGAAGATCGCCACGTTGAAGATCGCCGTCAGCACCGCCATCGCCATCAGCACCCAGAAGACCGGATGAATCTCCGTGGCGTGATAGATCGCATAGAGGAACAACTCTTTCGCCTGAAAGCTGATCGACCCCGGCAGCGCCGCCAGTCCCCAGCCCGCCAGCAGCAGCGTGAGCACCATCGCCTTGTGCTGCTTCCACGCGCCGAACAGCTCGGGCAGTTGCCGTGACGCGACATGCCCCAACGCCCCGGCCACGATGAACAAGGGGGCCTTGTAGAACGCGTGGTTGGCGATCTGCGAGATGTCCCAGTCGATCAACGGCATCGGTTCGCCGTGGTACTCGAAGCTCAGCGACCCCAGGCCGTACATGCACATCAGCAGGCCGAGCTGGCTGACCGTGGTGTAGGCGAAGATGCGTTTGAGGTCGTGCTGGTTGATGGCGATCGCCGCGCCCAGCAGCATCGTCACCGCCCCCAGCGGGATGATCAGCCACGGCCACAACTCCATCGCCGCGAAGACCGGAAACAGCCGGCCAACGAGAAACACGCCCGCCTTGACCATGGTCGCCGAGTGCAGAAAGGCGGACACCGGCGTCGGGGCCGCCATCGCGCCGGGCAGCCAGTAGTGGAACGGCCACT
>JBBDPC010000016.1:0-38387 GCA_040876735.1 Phycisphaeraceae bacterium
GCTGGTTGATGGCGATCGCCGCGCCCAGCAGCATCGTCACCGCCCCCAGCGGGATAATCAGCCAGGGCCAGAGCTCCATCGCCGCGAAGACCGGGAACAGCCGGCCGGTGAGGAACACGCCCGCCTTGACCATGGTCGCCGAATGCAGAAAGGCGGACACCGGCGTCGGGGCCGCCATCGCGCCAGGCAGCCAGTAGTGGAACGGCCACTGCGCGCTCTTCGTCGCCGCGCCGAAAAAGATCAGCACGAACGCCCACAGCATCGGGTTCGCCCAACTCAGGCTCGCGTCCCACGTCAAGCCGTTGGCGTAGATTTCGCTCCACCGCCACAGGTCCGTCTCCAGCGACAGCAGCAGCAGCCCGCCGAACATCGCCAGCCCGCCCAGGCCCGTCGTGAAGAAGGCCTGCATCGCCAGCTTCACCGCCTTCTTGTCGAACCGGTCCCACCCGATCAGCAAAAACGAGCTGATCGAGGTCATCTCCCAGAACAGCAGCGTCAGCAGCAGGTAGTCCGCCACGACAATGCCCAGCATCGCCGTCGTGAACAGCCCAAGCGTCGGATAAAACCGGTACAGATCGTCCGGCTCAGGGCCGAAGTAAGCCCGGGCATACAGCATGATCAACACGCCAATGCCCGCCACCAATAGCGCGAAAAACGTCCCCAGCCCGTCCGCCAGGAACGCCAGGTTCAAGTGCAGTGAAGGAATCCACGGGATCGACGCCGTCGGCTCGACCGACACGCCGACGCTCGCCACATGCGCCGCCACCAGCGCGAACGCCGCCGCCGGCCCTGCCGTGGCAATCCACACGCGCAGCCCGATCGCCGACCGTGGTAAAAACAGCGTCACCACCCCCGCCATCAGCGGCGCCAGCACCGCCAGCGTGAGCAACCAGACTGCATCCATGCGGCAAACTCGACAAGCGAAACAAGTCCCTGACCCCGCCACGCCAGGACGGACGGGCGACACCCCCTATACATCGGCCAATCTCGCTTCCGCCCCTGAACGCTTGCCCGATAACGAACCCCAGCCCGCAACCGCAGGCCGTGGCATCGCGCTCCACAACGAAAAGCGACATCCCCCGAAGTGAGCCACACATTCTGGCAGATTCCCCCGCCTCCCGCCACCGCCCCAAGCCGCTTGCCGGCTTAGCGCTCCCCTTCCCCCTCTTCTTCCGTCTCCGCCTCCCGCGCCACCTTCAACCGGTTCTGCCGACGCACCACCGCCGGCGCCGCCCGCGTGATCAGCCACATCAAAAACGTCGCCACCGCAATGTCATCCATCACTCCCAGCACCGGCACGAAAATCGGAATCGCATCCCAAGGCCAGATGACATACACCACTGCCAACCCCGTCAACCCCACCTTCGCCCACCACGGCGTCCGCGGGTCCCGGTAAATCAACCAGAACAACTTCAGCCGCCCAAACACTCCAAGCTTGCTTGCAATTTTCGCCATACCTCATCCTATCCACCCCGAACCCCGAACCCCGAACCCCGAATCCCGAATCCCGCCCCCCCTCACGCCTGCCCCCGCAACCGATACCTCATCCCCAGGTTCAAGATCTTCTGCAACAGCGCGTCGTAGTCGATCCCCGCCGCCTCCGCCGACTCCGCGAAGTCCTCCCCATACGCCAACTGCGGGTTCGGATTCGCCTCGATCAGATACACCTGTCCATCCTCAGCCAGCCGCAGGTCCATTCGGCTATACCCCGACAGCGACAGCGCCCGATAGATCCGCTTGCAGATTCGCGGGATCTCACGCATCTGCGCCGGCGAAAGGTCCGTCGGCTCGCGCGTCTCGATGCCGATCTTCTCCTGGTACTTGTAGTCCCACTTGATCCGCCCCGTCGCAATGCGCGGCGCCGCGTCGCGCAGCTTCGTGAACTGCAACTCCCAGATCGGCAGCGTCAGCAATCGCTCGTTGCCCAGCACGCCGACGTACAGCTCCCGCCCGTCGATGTACTGCTCAGCGATCGCGTCCGTCTCGCACGTGCGATGCACAAACGCCACCCGCTCGGCCAGCTTCGCATCGTCATACACGATCGACGCCTGCGAAATCCCCACCGACCCCTCCTCCGTCAACGACTTGACCAGCAGCGGAAAGCTCAGCTTCTTCGGCCGACGCACCTTCCGCTCCAGCGGAAACACCGCGAACCGCGGCACGTTGATCCGGTGATACCGCAGCACCATCTTCGTCAATGCCTTGTCATGCGCCAGCATCAGCCCCCGCGGATTGCACCCCGTGTAAGGCAGTCGCAGCAGCTCGAGATAACTCACCACGTGCGCGTCGTACACCCCCACGCCGTCAAACTCTTCCAGCAGGTTGAACGCCACGTCCGGCCGCCACCGCTCCTTCGCCTCGCGGATCACCCCCAGATCGCTCGACACCCCCAGCGCCTGCACCTCATGCCCCATCTCACGCAGCGTCGCACACACGTCAAACTCGGTCTTGAACGGCGCGACCTGCGCATCGCTCAACCCCTCGATCGACGTCGGCGGCACGAGGTCTTCATGCATCAGCACCAGGATCCGAAGTTTGCGACGCGTCTTGGCCATAGGATTCGGGATTCGGGGTTGGGGATTGGGGATTCGGGAAATAACGCCCGCCTCTGAGGAGCGCCGTGACGAAGAGCGGGATGAGTGAGGATCAATTCACAATTGACAGTTCACAATGGATAAATCAGCAATCAGCAATCGGAAATCAGCAATCTCTTCCCCCGGATCCCGCTCTTCGTCGCTTGGCTCCTCAGAGGCGGGCGTTATTTCCCCAATCCCCAATCCCCCACCCCCAACTCACAACGCCACCCGATGCTGCCCGCTGTGCAGAAAGTTCATCGTCTGCACGCTCACCATCAGCATCGCTTCCACTTTCGTCTCCCGCTCCGGCTTGGCCAGCCGCAGCTTCAACTCCTTGCAGCGGTCGATCATGTCACGCAGCACCTGGTCGATCGTATACGCCGGCGTCCCCGTCCAGTGCGCCACCATGTCGCGCAGCTCCGGGCGAATCCGCCGCAGAAAACTCGCGGCCGTCGGCCGCGCCTTGTGCCGGGGGTCGTCGGAGAAAAGCTTGCGCAGATCCGAGTCGTAAAAGTCGGGAAACTCATCCGCATAGTACATCCGCTTGCGATGGTAATGCTGCCCGAGCGTGCGCGTGACCTGCGACAACGGCTCGATCTGCTGCCGGGTGCGCACCGCCGGCGGCTCGCCCGCAATTTCGCGCATCAACTCATCGACATACTCCAGCTTCCGCATCGCCGGCCAGTTGCGGTACGTCTGCCGCCATCGCGACCCCGGCGCCAGCCAGACCGCAAACGTCTCGGCAAAGTCCTCCGCCGGGTGCGCCTGGGCATACCACGCATCAAGGTGCAGCACATACTCCCGACTGCGCGGCTTCGGCCGGTAGTGCTGCGGATACGGCGCGGTGAACGAGCCGAACAACTCCCGCCACCGCTTGCGCCGATGCAGCCGGTAGGCCGTGTCGATCGCATGCCCCGCTTCATGGCGGAGGATGCGCAGGCACTGCATCTCCGGCCCACCTTCGACCGCGAGCATCTGCTTCTCCTCCAGCTTCGCCAGTCGCGGGTGCGCCAGGTAAAACGGCGCAGCAATGCCCGGCACACCATCCGGGCTGAACCATTCCGTGCTCAACCAGACATGCGGGCGGAACGTCAGCTCCTTGCGCTCGAGGTCCTCGTACAGCCGGTCAACCCGCCGCGCCAGCGCCGTCTTGTCGTAGCGCAGCTTCAGGTCGCAGAAGCGCAGCTCCAGCAACTGCTCGTCAGGCAGCCGGGCCCACCAGTTCCGGCGTCGCGAAATGCGCGGACGTTCCGCCATGTTTCACTCCCCTCCCTTCGGGAGGGGTTGGAGGAAGGCGTCACCGGCCTCCCTTGAATCCACGTCTGCGCCGGGAACAAAGGCGTCCGTCGACACCCTCCCCCGGCCCCTCCCGAAGGGAAGGGAGTTACGCCTCGCGTTCCCGCCGGGCCGCAATGAACGACCGCACACCCACCGCGATGTAGCCCAGGCACAGCAGCGCCATCACCGCTTGCGCCCCCGCCGCCATCGGGCGTTCAAAGCCCGCCTCGCTCACCGCCGTGCTGATGAGCATACCGACCATGAGCACTGCCACGAGCAGCGCGAACGCGACTGCGGCGTGTGCATCGTGTGCTTCCGCCACGTCGGCTGCCACAGCGTCAGCAGGCCCAGCAGGGCGAACACCGCCCCGGGGATCGCGGGGATCATCGCCGTCAGCGATGCCATCCCGCTGGCGAAGTAGCCGACGAGGCCGAGCGCGATGAGCAGAAGTCCAAGTCCAAGGGTGATGCGTGCCACGCGAAGTTCTCCAGGGGACAAAGGGGTTGCAGGCATTGTAACGCCGCCGCAAGGAAATTTAGCCGCGCAGCGCAGCGGAGCGCGCTCCGGCGTTCATTCAACCCCGCGCTCCGCTGCGCTGCGCGGCTAAGTTTGCGCCTGATGTTCGTGGCGAAGCTGCCCGCAGGCGGCGGCGATGTCACGGCCGCGGCTGGCGCGGATGTGCGTGTTCACGCCGCGCTCGCGCAACACCTGCTGGAAGGCGTGCACATCCTCGCTCGTCGGCCGGTCAAACGGCAGGCCCGCCACCTCGTTGTAGCGGATCAGGTTGATGTTGGCGCGCAGCCGGCGGGCGACGTCGGCCAGTTCGCGGGCGTGCTCCGGGCGGTCGTTGACGTGGCGCAGCAGGATGTACTCCAGCGTCACCTCCCGGCCGGTGCGCTGAAAGTAATGCCGGCCCGCGTCGACCAACTGCTCGACGCTGACCTGCGCCGCCCAGGGAATCAGCTTGCGCCGCACGTCGTCGTTGGGCGCGTGCAGGCTGATGGCGAGCGTGACGGGCAGGTCCAGGTCCGCCAGTCGGCGAATCTGCGCGGGCAGGCCGACGGTGCTGACGGTGATGCGCCGGCCGGCGAGGTTGAAGGCCCAGTCGGCCATGAGCGTGCGGATCGCCTGGACCACCTGGTTGAAGTTGGCCAGCGGCTCGCCCATGCCCATGAAGACGATGTTGGTGATCCGCTCGATGCCGGGGATCTGCTGAAGCTGGAACACCTGCTCGACGATCTGCCCGGCCGTGAGGTTCGCGTCCAGCCCGCCCAGGCCCGAGGCGCAGAAGTGGCAGCCGACCGGACAGCCGACCTGGCTGGAGATGCAGGCGGTGCGCCGCAGCTTGCCCGACGCCTTGCTCTCGGCGGGGATCATGACGCATTCGGTCTGCATCGCGCTGCCGCCGGCCGACTGGCCGAGCACGGTGAGCTGGCGTTTCGCGTCCGGCTGAGCGTGCCAGTCGAGCAGCAGCTTCTGCGTGCCGTCGGTGGCGCGTTCGTGGCGGACGGGCGTGCCGACAAGGAACCGCAGCCGGTCGGCGAGCAGGTCGCGGTCGCGCTGGGTGAGGTTGGTCATCGCCTGCGGGTCGGCGACGCCGTGCTGGTAGACCCACTGCATGACCTGCCTGGCGCGGAAGCGTGGCAGCCCCCACTGGTCGAAGTGGGCCGCGAGGCTGTCGGGGTCGAGATCGAAAAAGTGGGGCGATGCGGTGGGCATAGGTGGGTATTGTAGCCGCCTACCGACAGCCACAACGCCCGCCTCTTCGTCGCTGCGCTCCTCCGAGGCGGGCGTTGGGCTATAATTCAGTTGGCGTGGACGCGGCGACCGCGGGCGGGCATGACCCGTCCGAGGAAAGTCCGAACACGGCAGGACACGGTGGTGGGTAACGCCCACCGGTGCCGCTGGCGACGGCGGCGTCAGGGAAAGTGCCACAGAAAACAGACCGCCCGGCTTCGGCCGGGTAAGGGTGAAAAGGTGCGGTAAGAGCGCACCGCCGACTTGGCGACAGGCCGGGCACGGTAAACCCCACCGCGTGCAAGACCAAGCAGCCCCATGGGAAGTTCGCTTCCCCACCCTGGTCCGGGGTGTGGGGCGGGTAGGTTGCTCGAGCCCGTCGGCAACGGCGGGCCTAGAGAAATGGTCGCCCCGGTTGTGCAAACGGCCGGAACAGAATTCGGCTTACCGTCCACGCCAAAAACAAACCGCCCCGATGGCTGACCATCGGGGCGGTTTGTTTTTCTACAGGTTGAACCGCTCGCGAGGCCGCAAGCGGCGGCGTTACTCGCGGATCGTGCGGACGGCGTTGGCGGTGGGCAGGGCTAAGGCGCCGTGGGCACGGCTGGCGGCGACGGCGGTGTCACCTTCGCTTTCGCCCACCAGGTTGAGCAAGGCGTCGGTCTGGTCCTGATCGAGCAGGTTGCCATGGGCGATCGCCGACGTGCTGAGGCTGCCGAGCAGTTCGATCTGCACGTCGCCGGCCTTTTCCAGTGACGCGGTGGCCAGGGCCCGCTGCGCTTCGGAACTGTCCAGTTCCGCCAGCACCTGGGCGGCACCGACGACGACGCTGTCACGCGGGTCGCTCAGCGCCTGGATCAGGGCGGGCTGGCCTTCGCTGGCGTGGTAGACGGTGCTGGTGCGGGCGATGCTGTGCAGCAGGCGGAGGGCGGTGAGGGCGATCTGCTCGCTTTCCTGCGCACCGATGGCTTCGCCGGCGAAAGTGTCGCGGATCTGTCCGATCGCCGAGCCCAGCCGTTGGGGCTGATCGGCGACGACGACGGAGGCGAACCGGGCTTCCGCGCCGAGCGACTGGTTCAACTGGGCCTGCTGGCCGGGCGTGACCACGGCGAGCACCGGCGTGGCGGCGAGCTTGTAGTCGTCGCGCGTGCGGTCGAACACCCGGCGGACGCCCTCGGTGTCCCGGGCGACCACGACCAGGTCCACGCCGGCCCGGGCTTCGATTTCGTCCCGCACATCGGTGAACGACAACCCGCCGAACGCTTCGTAACCCTGCTCGCCGACGAGGTTGAGCAACTGGTTCAGCGTCTGCTGATCGTCGGCGATCACCAGGGCATAGCGGACGTCCTGCTGCCGCACCGCCTCGGAGAGCACGGGCACGACGCGGAAGTCGCCGTCAAACGACTCGGTCGGCCGGGCGTTGGCCAGCGCTTCGGCCGCCCGGAAGCGGACGCGGCGGTCGGGGTAGGACAAGGCCCGCAGCAGCGGCTGACGCCGACGCTCGGCATCCACAAGCTGGCGGGCGCTGGCCGTGCTGGCCAGGGCCTCGATCGCGTCCAGCGCCAGGGCGGGGTCGTTGTCGTTCAGGGCCCGGTCGAGCACTTCGTGCTGTCGCACCGGCCCGGCCAGCAGGGCGTAGAATTCAGGCGGCCGACGGTCGCTGCCGTAGCTGGGGTCCGCTTCGCCGGCCGGCAGGCGGTTGGCCCGGCGAAGGTTGGCGGCGAGGTAGAGCGTCAGGGCCTGGTCGAGGTCGGGGTTGAGGTCCAGCGCGCTGCGGGCGGCCCGCATCGCCAGCACGTCGTTATGGATCGGCCCCGGCACCGGCACGGGCACCAGCCCCGCGGTCTGCGAATATTCCCAGACGATGCCACGGTCTTCCGAAGGATCGAACGTGGGCAACTGGTCCCCGCGGGTGGCGAGGCGGTAGCGCCCTTCACCAAGCTGGAGGTAGAGGTCGGCGGCCGAGGTGTCCGGGTCGATGCCTGCTTCCTCGGCCAGGCGGTTGTAAGCCCGCTGCACCACCCGGCGCGCGTCCTCGTCCGCCTGCTCGTTCTCCAGCACCTGCTTCATGAACGGCAGCGGCTGCGGATAGCCGATGTCCGCCAGCACCTGGGCGACCTGGATCATCACCGTCGACTCCAGCTCTGGCAGCGCCGCCGACAGCGGGTCGACCACCGGCTGGCCGATCGACACCATCGCCGAGACGATGTACGGATGCAGCCGGGCCCGGTCGCGATCCTGCAGCGCGGCCAGCAGGTGCGGCGCGGCATACTGGCCGGCGCCGGCGAGACGCTGCGTGGCGTTGCGGAAGCGGCGCCGCCCTTCACCGAGCAGGCGGATGTCTTCGCGGATGCGCTCTTCGTCACGGCTGCGCTCGATGCGGGCCGCCTGGATCCGCCGCTGCAACTCGTTGGCCGTCTCACGCACCTGCTCGACCTGCGCGATCCGGCGGAGCGTGGGCTCGTAATCGCGGTAATCGCTGGACTCGACGATGTCGAGCAGCTCCTGGTTCTCCACGTCCGCCAGCAGCGCCTGCCCGGCAGCCTCGGCCAGTTCGGGGCGGGCGATCAGGGCGTAATGGTTGAAGTCGGCCCAGAGCTCGGCCGGCTCGCGATCTTCCTGCTGTTGCGCCAGGCCCGGATTGGCCGATAGCAGGGAAAAGGTCAACAACAGAAGGGTGACGACCAACGCTTTCGCTGCCGACATGGGCGGACTCCAATGAAGGATCGGCGGAACCGGAGACTAACTGGGCAATCTATCGGCGACCTCCGGCAACGTCAAGCAAGGGCGGGTGCGTGCGCGGGTTAGGTGTCGGAATTGGGGATTCGGGATTCGGGGTTCGGGAAGATTTTATAAGCCGGAGCGAAGCGCCGCGCCGGATCGCCTCCTCATTCGTCATTCGAATTTCGTCATTCGTCATTTCCGCCCCTCCTCCATTTGCCATTTGTCATTTGAATTTCCCTGATCCCGCCCTTCGTCGCTGCGCTTCTCAGGGGCGGGCGTTTTTCCTGAACCCCCAATCCCCAATCCCACGCCGCTGCCGCTATGCTGGGCCTTGCCGTGACGCTCGACACCCTCCTGCTGATCCTCGTCATCGTCCTGCTGCTGCTGGTCAACGGCTTGGGCGTGTTGCTGACGGCCCTGCAACTGCCGGGCACCTGGCTGATCGTGCTCAGCACGTCGCTGGTCGCTTGGTGGCATTGGGAGCAGGGGCTGATCGGCCTGGCCGTGCTGCTGGCGCTGCTGCTGCTGGCCGTGCTGGGCGAGGTAATCGAATTCGTGGCCGGGGCGTGGGGGGCCCGGCGGGCGGGCTCGTCGAAGCGGGCGGCGGCGCTGGCGATCGTCGGCGGGGTGGTCGGCGGCGTGCTGGGCATGGTCTTCCTCTTCTTCATTCCGATCATCGGGGCATTGATCGGCGCGGCGATCGGCGCCGGCGTGGGCACGGTCGCGGGCGACATGTGGGCCGGCCGGGGGTGGGACCGGGCCGCCCTGGCGGGCCGGGGGGCCGTGGCGGGCAAGTTCTGGGGCGCGCTGGGCAAGCTCGCCGTCGCGGTGGTGATGTGGCTCGTCGCCACCGCTGCGGTGCTGCTGCCGGGCATCTGATCGACGCCACCCACCCCCTCCCCCCGGGCTGGCTCCAACGGCGGTAAGCTCCGCCCTGGAAAAACATTACGCCTTGACACGCCCCCTGCGGGGGTGTCACCGCGAACCGGAATGGCCGTCGATTGCAACATTTTGTTCACATCAGGCTTACGATGATTCGAGGCGTTGACGAAGCTGACAGGGGGCGTCTATTGAGCCTTGAGTCGTTCGCTTTAAGCTATTAGCCAGCGACAAGCCGCACGGATGGGACATTCTGGCTGAAGGCTTAAAGCTGACTGCTCAAGGCTCGATAAAAAAAGCGCCCTCCATATAGGGGCCTCCCGTTGGCCTCATGCGCGCGCAAGCGGCGCGTTGCAATCGACGTAGAGCGGGCGATAATGCCAGAATCGGGGGCCGACGCCGTCACCCCACCCGCCTGACCCGGTCAAGATTGGCGAGCATGCTCAAGTTTCTCGTGTTTGACAACGGCAAGCCGGCCCCACGATGGCGGCTGCGCAACGCCTACCTCATCGGCGCCGACGGCAGTGCCATGCGCGGCGACGTCCGGTTCGAATCCGCCAGCGTCATCTGCGAAAAACGCGAGGCCGGCTCATGCGCCCTGGCCCTGCAATACCCGGTACAGGGCCTGGGCGAGATGACCATCCAGACCTGCCTGCTGCCGGAGCGCGACGAGCCTTACCTGCTCACGCTGGAACTGGCCCGGCATCGGCTGATGACGCTCTACACCAAGCTCGAAGACTGGGGCATGTTCGACCTCGACGCCGAGCACGTGGTCACCAAGCGCACCGAAAAGAGCCGGCAACTGTTCGTCGAAGCGCTCAGCCAGCAGGGCGACAACCCCGCCGAGGCCGACCGGCTGGCGCACGAATGCCTCGCCGCCGCGCTCGACGGCAGCGAAGAGCTGGCGCTGGCGCATGCGGAGCTGCTGCTGAACCGCCGCAAGGGCAGCACCGCCGCCAACGCCCGCTGTCCGCTGGGCTGCGGCGTCGACCTTCAGCAGAGGCAGGACCTGCTCCGCGCGGGGCTGCTGGCCAACTTCGACTTCGTCCAGCTCCCCACCCCCTGGCGCGGCCTGGCGCCGGAGGAAGACAACTATCGCTGGCAGGTCATGGACAACTGGATGCAGTGGGCCAGCCGGTCGCGGCTGCCCGTCATCGCCGGCCCGCTGATCAGCTTCGACCCGGCCAACCTGCCCGACTGGCTCTACATCTGGGAGCACGACTACGACACGGTCCGCGACCTGGTTTACGAACACGTCGAGCGCGTCGTCAAGCGGTACAAGGACCACGTCAAAGCGTGGATCGTCGTGTCCGGCCTGCACGTGAACAAGCACATGAGCTTCAACTTCGACCAGCTCATGGACCTGACGCGCATGACCACGCTCCAGGTCAAGAAGCTCGCGCCGCAGAGCAAATGCCTCGTGGAAATCCGCCAGCCGTTCGGCGAATATTACGGGGCCAATCCGCGCTCCATTCCGCCGCAGATGTACGCCGACCTGCTGGTGCAATCCGGCATCCAGTTTGACGGGCTCGGCGTTCGGCTGCCGATGGGCCAGGCCTGCGGCGGGCAGTACACGCGCGACCTGATGCAGATCAGCGACCTGTTCGACCAGTACTCCGGCTACGGCAAGCCGGTGCACCTGACCCTCGCCGCGCCCAGCGAGCCGGTGACGTCGATGATGATCGCCCAGCCGGATTCCAACGAGCCGGCCGACGACAACGCCGGCTACTGGCGCCGGCCCTGGTCGAGCGTGGTGCAAAGCCACTGGCTGGAGGCGGTGCTTCAGATCGCGGTGAGCAAGCCGTTCGTCGAGGCGGTCGCCTGGCAGGATCTGATCGACCATCCGCACATCGACCTGCCGTTGTCGGGGCTGGTCAGCGAATCGCTGCAACCCAAGGGTTCGTTCAAACGGCTGGTCGCCTTCCGCCAGAACTTCGCCGACCAGAAGGCCGAGGTGCACGTCACTGCCGCGGTCGAGAACGATGCGGCCGAGGTGGATGAAGAGATCTGATCGCCGATCCACCTTGAACCCACAAACTGAAGCCCACAGATTCAATCCGTGGGCGTCTGGCGCACGCGCGGTCATATAATTCTCTTCATGTCCACGTCCCCCGACCAGCCCGACCGCCGCACCCGGTGGCGCTACACGCCTTGCCTCTGGGCGGGCCTGCTCGGTATGGCGTGGACGATGCTGGGGCTGGCCTACTTTGTCCGCCCCGCGCCGCCGCCTGCCGCGCCGGCCGAGACGGCGTACCGGCTGCGGATCAACGAGGCGGACGCCGCCCGGCTGACGCTGTTGCCGGGCGTGGGCACGCACATCGCCGAGCACATCGTCGCCCGCCGCCGACTGCGCCCGTTCGAGCGGGCCGAGCAGTTGGAGCAGGTGCCGTGGATCGGCGAGCGGACGCGCGCGGGCATGGAGCCGTGGATCCACTTTGATGTGTCGTCCCGCTAAGAAGCCGGCGGCGTGAATCCGTGGCCTTCGGTTGAAGTGGTCCACAAGCAAGTATGACGAATCGCGACTGCCCATCGGCCCCGGTTCAAATTGTCGGGCCCAGCCCGTTCTGCGTTATTTCATGCGGCGTTTTTCGCGTCATGGCTCAACAGCCCGCCCAACAGCCCGTGCCTCTGGACAGCCCCGGTCTGCTCGGGGCCAGGCGGGGATTTGGTCGCGCGGATCGGGATGGGAGCATCGGTTTGCATGGTCAGCGGCCGGTTGCCTTTGCCTTGGTGCGGGTGGAATCGATCACAGTAGTCGACGTCGGTTTGGACGATGTGGTCGAGATGTCTCAGGCTGACGCGGAAGAAGTGATTGAGACACTCGCGTTTCAAGATGCCGATCCACGACTCGGCGAAGCCGTTGGCGAACGGGGGCCTGGAACGGCGTCTTGACGATCGCGATGGCCGCCGCCCTGAAGACACGGTCAAAGGACGCGGTGAACTTGCTGTCACGGTCGTGGATCAGGTGGGTGACCTCGATCTTCTCGACATCGCCACGTTCCGCGCCTGCTGTTTCACCCATGCCTTGTCAGGGTGGAACGTGCCCGGGAAGACGAAGACCTTCCGGCTGCCCGGATGAATGAACATCAACCCGTAAGCGACCCGCTTGCCAAGCGGTGTCCAGACGTTCTTGCAGAAGAAGTCGCAGGCCACCATCGTGTTGATGTGCATCTTGACCAAAGTTCGCACGGCGTGGTCACGCCCTTGGGGGCACGCCGATCCGGGTCAGGCAGAAACCCTTCGTCGACCAGTACCCGGCGCACGCTGCTGCGGCTGGGCGTCAGGGCCAGCTTGCGCAGTTCGCCCACGATCCGGCGGACACCCCAACCGGCGTTCTCCCGGGCCAGGCGGAGGATCAGCTCGCGCACGGGAGCGGTCATTTTCCGACGCCGGCCGACGCGGCGGCGGTCTTGCCCGACCGGGCGCGCATTCACATCACCCACAGCCTGCCGTCTCTACCTCACAACCAACACTTTTTCTCAACCAGGTGGGCCATATGTCAGCTTTTTGGGTGCAGCGTGCTCGACGACGGTGTGGCCAACTCCAGTCGTTCCATTCGTCGCTTCGTGGGGGCGTCACTCGCCGGCGCGGAGCAGTGACCAGGTGTGCCACTGCTGCTGGCCGAGGTGGTGTTGTTCGTCGTTGAAGCTGGCGATGCCGGTCTGCCGCCACCACTGGCCGGTGAAGGTGGCCTCGCGGTAGCCTGCGATGGACATGGCGCCGTTGTCGACACGGAAAAAGGGCGTGTCGTCGCTGGTGCCGGTGTAGTTGTAATTGTGGACGCCCAGCACTTCGGTGCGTCCGCCGTCGATGGCGGTGACCTTGGTGCTGACGGCTTCGGTCTTCAGGCCGAGGATCCACTGCTGGCCGCCGCGGTTGTCGGTGCCGAGGCTTCGGCCTTCGGTGTTCCAGTGTCGAAGCCAGGCCGTGGAGCCGGGCTGCTGGTGGAGGCGTCCGACGGCGTTGCTGACAAAGACGGTTGCGCCGGGGCCGACGGTGGTTCGCCCATCCATGCCGCGCAGGATGACGGTGCGGTTGGCGGAGCGGATATCGACGCCGAAGCCGGCAGCGCCGAAGACGTGCAGGTATTGGAGGGTGAGCACCTGCGGGCCGTCAGGCTCGTCTTCGATGACGAAGCGTGGCGGGTTGTTGGGGTCGTCGTTGGCGTTGATGATGCGTGCGAAACCGAAGCCGATGAGCCGCTCGACGGAGCCGTGGACGCGTACGTCGCCGCTCATGAGGTACCAGTTCGGGTCCCCGCGCTTTCCGCCGAGGAAGTAGACGGTGGATGCGCCGATGGAGGCGGCATGGTCGATGGCGTCCTGGAACGCCTGTGTGTCATCGTCGTCGTTGCCCGAGCGTGCGCCGAAGTCGTCGACGCAGACCCACTGTTCCGCAGCGGCGGGAAAGGGCAGGTCGGGTTCGGGTTCGGGGGTCATCAGCAGGCCGTGCGCGGGGCTGGCGTCACCGAGCGTGATGGCGGGGTGAGAGATGTACTCGTCGACGTCGGCATCCTCAACATGACCGGCCGGCGCGTCCGAGGCGATTGCGCGGGCATAGCCGGCGGTCTGGAGGCGCGCGGCGTAGAGGTGGCCGTCGGCGAGTTGGATGGCGGGGCCATCGGCGCCGTCGCTGGCCTGGAACTGGGAGTCGATGATGGTGAGCACGCCGCCCGCGCTGTCGATGGCCATAGGGGCGCCATCCACGTGCAATGCTTCGACGGCCATGCTCTGGCCGCGGTGGCGCAGGCCCACGGTGCGGGCGCGGCGGACGGTGACCCGCGAGAGGGTCTGCATGTTCAGCAGATGATCCGTGCTGATGCCGGTGGCGAACCCTTCAATCTCGACGTCCTGAATGAGCAGCGGTCCGTTCTGGTCGACGAAACCCAGGTCAAGACCGATCGCCCCGTTGCCGCGGATGACGACGTGGCGCATCTCGCCAGTGTTATTGGAGTAGAAACGGATCCCGATCGCGCCAGCGTTGTCGCCGGTGTCGACGGTGAGGTTGACGATCATGCGATCGAAGAAGTCGGCGTTCATGCCCGCGCCGTCGGGGCGCGACATGGCGCGGATGGCGGCCCGCGGCTGATCAGGGTTCTGGAAGCCTTCCGCGCCGTCGTCGAGGCGGATGATCGTCTCATCCCGGCTCTGACCGAACAGCCAAGGCCCGACCGCCCAGCCCTCGGTCTGGTCCGCACGCAGACCGGAATGGCGGAAGACCAACTGCTCGGTGATGCGGTACGTTCCCTTGGGCAGGTAGACGAAACGCGTATAAGGACCATCCTGCGAGACCTCGATCGCCCGCTGGAGCGCCGCGGTGTCGTCGGCGACGCCGTCGCCGACAGCGCCGAACTCGGTCTTGACATTGATCATGGCCCGCGGGTCGTCCGGAAAGGCGATCTCCTCGGCCCCGGCGGTGGCGTGGATGCACAGTGTCATCATCATCAGCCCTGACAAAAGAAGAATCTGGTGGTACATGATGTCGCCTTCCATGATCTGCATGTGGTAAATGTCGTAGAGCAGTTTGACACGCGGTCTATCAACCTTCCTGCACAGGCGCACGCCCCAGTTTGTGTGGTCGCACGGGTAGCCGGGTGGTCGACGCGGCTGTTGAGTAGTTCGACGTTGAGGTTGATGCCGTGACGTTCGGCGTAGGGTACGGCGCGTTCGAGGCCGGCGGCGCAGACCTCGACCGCCTCCGCGTCGCTCTGGCCGGGCTCTCGGAACAGCGTGGCCAGATCCACACCGTCACCAAGAAAGCTGGGGTAGCAGAACGATTGGCGGATGGGCATGGCGTTTCTTCTAACAAGGGAAAGCGAATCGCCCTTTTTCAGAACCGCATGTCTGGTTTGATGCCTGCGGCGAGGCCGGCAATCACGCGCGGGCGCCTGTAAGTCAGTTGGGCACGCCGAAGGTATGAAACCTGCTGGCCATGGCAAAACCAGAATATCGTGCCTGTCAGTGTACGACGGGTTCCACGTGGAAGCAAAAGCTGGTAGCATGTTTCCGGTCAGCCAGACGGGCGAACCCGATCGTTTCCCCCTGACCTTAACCGCTCCCCGTCCAACCCTCCAGATGCCGGCCCGGTCGTCTGGAATCAGGTTTCCTACCAGTATCAGCCTAAGTGCGACAAGCGCTGCAGCGATGAAGGAGTTTGGGATGTCGAGAAATGTTGTGAGGCACGGAATGCAGGTGGTGGGGGCCTTTGTGCTTCTGGCGTTTGCACTGGCCGGTCCTGCGGCCTTGGCGGCGGAGCAGCCCCAGGTTCCACGCACGGGCGCCGAGGGCGTTGGCCCCCACGTCCTGACCCTGGTGGACGGGCGGCAGACGCGAGGCGAGGTGCTGTTCAAGCATCCGAACGTCGAGCGGCTGATTGTGCGCTCCGGCGCCAACCGCACGGTGCAGAGCTTCCCGCTCTCGCTACTTCACACCGTGACCATTGACGGCGAGACCGAGACCTACAACCCCCGGCGTGAACTCACGGAAGCCGAGAAGACCACCCTGGAGCGTGACGGCATATGGGGAGACGAGACCGGACCGGATCAGGTCGGACGGTATGCCACGGAGGAATGGGAGACGAGGCCGCTGGCGGTATGGCGCCACCCCGGCACGAGCGGCGACGTCTGGGACTCGGCCAACTGGCTTGACGAAAACGGCGAGCCCTTCGCCGAAGGAGGCCCGTTCTTCCTGCTGCCCGCGGACCAGCGGAAAGGCGGCGACGACACGGGAATTGACAGACGATTCGACGGCGATGTGCTCCTCCCGGCCGCCGACACCAGGTACGACGTGATCCAGCCGGGCAATCCCGACGCCTACGGCGCGGGGGCGCCGGTCGCCAGCGAGATGAGGCATCTGACGGTCGAGGCCGGCGCGCAAACGCGCGTGCGGATGGTGATCCGGGGAAATATCTGGATGAAGAACGATTCGATGATCCACGCCTGGGTGACCATGGTCCTGGGCAGCGGGGACATGAACAAGCACACCTTCAACCGGTACTGCAACTACTGGTACCTGCCGGAGCCCTATTGGCCGTACGCGTCCATCATCGGCCACCTGCTGTTCGTCGACGCCGGTCCGACCGGGAGCCTTGAGGTGATCGGCTACTCGGGCGGCGCCGCCGATCGGTTCGATCTCATCAGCGGCACGCTGGTCATGTCCAAGGACAGCTACATGGGCTGCGGCGGACGATCGTCCTACACCAGCGCCAGGGGCACCACGACGGTCATGCTCGACGACGCGAGACTGGGCAACTCCAGCCCGATCAAGTCCGACCAGCAGAACGCAAGCTACGCGATTGGCGGAACGCTGATGTTCGGCACGCCCGAGCGCCCGCTGACGCGCGACCTTCTCTTTGGGGGGACCTGGTACAAGGAAGAATGGATCAACCCGGACCGGGCCGAAGCACATAACCGAACGCGGGGCGCGAGCTTCGTGCTCGGCGAGCATGGGCGGATGGTCATCCACAGTGCCGACCCCACAACCGCGCGCGTCGTGTTCAGGGGCTGGCCCAAGGACCAGGGCGGCGGCGGCCTGCCGGGGAACCTGCGTCAGTTCCGCAGAGAGACGAACGTCGACTGGGACCAGCGGATATCGCTTCCACCGGATCCGGCCATGTGGGAGTCGCCGGACGCTCCGGACGGCGTGGCCGCCGTGTTCCTGGGCGAGACCGATTTCAACGGGGTCGTCTTCGACAATTTCCTCAAGGGTGGCCTCGTGGTCCGACCCGGTGCGCCCCGACGCTGGCGGAACGTCTCCTTCGGCGAGAACAACCACGATGCTCCCGAGGAGCTTATCCGCTACTGGGAGAAAGTTGATGATGATTGAGCGTGTATCGCGTCAGAGCATGGCCGTGGCGGGGGTGATCCCGGTTTCGACGCAGCGCCGTAGCCGGAAGTCGAGTGGGGTCTGCCGCGGCGCCTGGCTCGCTGTGGTCCTCGCGCTGGTCCTTTTTCCCCTTGCCGGGACAAGCGATGCGGTGATCAACCCCAGCCTTCAGCCGAGGGATCTCGTGGAGCGGTATGACGCCGTCCTTGCCTGCCGCATCGTGAAGGTGGACGTCGAAGCGCAGTCCCTCCAGTTGCGCGTGGAGAAGGTGGTTTCGGGCGCGTTCGAGCCGGAGACGATCACCGTCACGGCTACGCCTGAGGCGGGTCTTGCACCGATCATGCAGGTCGCCGAGGAACAGCTTGTGGTGGCCTTCGCGGGTCGGAGCAGCGCCAGGCGCAATCGTGGCAGCGTGCTCTACTACGTCACGGGCGCCTGGTTCCTTGCGGAACTCGAGGACGAGACCCGCCCTGAGCGATGGCGGCTGCTCGGCGACCCCGACCGCGACGTGACTGCCGACAGCAACGAGATCATGTACGCCACCTTCAACGGACGGGCCGAAGAACTGCAGCGCATGGCCCGGGACCTGACGCTCGACCGTGGCTACTTCCCCGCCAAGCCGTTCACCGGCTTCGGGATGACGGAGATCGCCAAGCTCGACGGGCGCATCAGGGCGGTCGCCCTCCATGACGTCGACGACGACGGGTGGCTCGACATGCTCGCCTGTACCGACACCGAGACGAGGCTCTTCCTGGGCGGCCCGGAGGGGTTCATCGACGCCACCGAGCAATGGGGGCTCGCGGACGTGGGCGGCGCGCCAAGCCTCGGCCTCGCCGATGTCGATGCCGACGGTCAGAGCGATCTGCTGTTGGGGCTTCGGCTGTTCCTGCAGGGAGACGGGCGCTTCCGCGAGGCCGAGCCGGTGCGCGATCCGTCAGGCGCAAAGCTCATCAGTGCCTCGTTCGCCGAGATCGACGGTGACGGCCGGCCGGATGTGGTCGTCTCCCGCGAGGGGGCGGGGCTGGCCGTGCTTTTGAACTCGGGCGAGTCCCTGCCCGGGTTCGTCGACGCGACCGAACGCTATCTCGGGAGCATCCAAGGCTTTGACCCGGCACGCTCCGGCAGCGGACATTTTGAGATATGCGACTGGAACATGGACGGCAGGAGCGACATCGCCTATCTCGCCGGACGCGGCGCCATTCTCGTGCAGACCGAGGACGACAGCTTCGAGGCGATGCCGATCCTCAGTGCGTTCGAAACCTTCTCGACGGCAACGGCCGCATTCGGGCCCGTGGTCCGTCGTGACCGGCCGGGCCTGTCCATCGGCGACGAAAACCGGAAGCTGCTGCTCCAGGCCAACGCCGACGGCCTGCCGGTGGATGTCAGCCGCCTGGCCAACGAATACAGGGAACTCACCGATGGCCTGCGGGGCGTCATCGCCACCGACCTGAACGCCGACGGCACGGTCGACGTGTTCGGAGCGAGCATGATCCGCGGTGTGTCCTTCTGGCTGGCGACCAACCGCGGCTACGGGTCGTACATGTTGGAGATGAAGTACGCCGGCGAGCGGATCCTCCCCGAGGAGTTCCCCGCCGAAGCGGTGATGGCCGGCGATGTCACGCGGGACGGCGCGGAGGACCTCCTGATCGGCGGCCTGGACGGCCGGCTGGTCCTGTTCGTCAACGAGACTCTGGAACACCGGCCCCGGGAGGTCGCGCTCGGCATGATCTGGGACGAACAGACGCAGGCGCGAACGCGTGTCCTCGCCATTCGTCCTGTCGGCCCCATGGGGGTCGTCGGAAGCCGGCTCACGCTTCTCGACGAACAGGGAGAAACGGTGGCCTTGCGCTTCATCGGCTCGAACCTGGGCGTTGGCTCCGGTCCGCCGCACGAAACGACGCTGGCGGTGCGGGACCCGGGCGTCTACACGCTTGAGGTGCGCTTCGCCGACGGGCTGACGAAGAGGCGGACGGTCGAGATCTCCGCGGAGACGCCCAGGCGCGTCGCCATCGAGATCCGGCGCGAAACCATCCCAGAGGAACGCGCCCCATAGACATCCCCGCGCCATTGCCCTCACCGGGGCGAGCATAACCACAGAATTCTTTTGAGCGGTTGTATCTCTGACCTGGGTCCGCAGTGGGTTCGCCTCCTGCTGCCGGATCCACAGCATCTGCAGACTTCGCCCCTGCGCGTCCATGCGTTGCGGCCCGATGGGCAGGACGATCCTGACCTGCCCCCGATCGACCTGCCCCCGTTGCCAACAACGCTGCTGGACCGTTACCTGGGCGTGATGCGGGCGGCGTGGGAACGCCAGCGGCGGTGCCTGCTGGTGCTGCTTTACCTGGACATGGGCACCGGCAGTTGGCAGGAGGTGGTGTCATCCAGCATGGCAACGAACAGGGCGCCTGGTGCCGGCTGGAGCCCGATCAGGTCCCGCAACTGCCGCCGAGTTGCCGCCTGTGGCGCGGTTCAAAGATGGCCGGCAAACAACGGATTCCGCGAGCACTATCTTTGAACCGAACCCTCAGCGACGTAAGTCTTGAACTGGAAAAGAAAAAGCCGTTCAGTTTTCTCACTGAACGGCTTCCTGTTCGAACAAGTCGGGGCGACAGGCGTTGACAGTGAACCACAACCCGACGACCGGATGGTGCTGGGGTTCACATGGGGATCGGGTGGCGTCCAGGACATGGGGTAGCGGGGCCCGTTCTGACCAATCGCCCCAGCCGAGGGCGACGCCGGTGTTTGCCTTCGGTTGGGGGAACTTCGGCATCACCGAAGTCGTCTGATCGAGGCGCTACATGCCCCAGACACCGTTGAACGCGACCATACGAGGACGGGAAGGACAGCCGTGTGGAGCGGGTGGCGTTCTGCTGGAGGCGGGGGGCGGTGCGGGCGGCGTCTTTTTGCGATTCTGAAAATCAATCAGCCACTAAACCGACATCCAGTTCACCACGGGAAAACGAGTCGGGAGTGATAGTTACCTCCTCTTCGAGATAGCCTTGCTTATTAACGTACATGACGCCATGTCGTTCAGTTGGAATTCTAATCTCCCATCTTCCCGCTTGGTCCGTTGTGCCCGACTGGATCATGGGCACTTGGCCCGCGTTGAGCCGAGCAAATGCTGGCACCCACTGAACGGTTACAGCGGCTCCCTCAACAGGATCTCCCGTCTGTTGGTCGTGAACTGCCACAACAGCGTCCCTATAAGACACACAGCCGACGAGCATAAGGCCCATCATAAGGGTTAGTCCAGCCAACAAGTGTTTCATAGCGCGTCCCCAGCGATCCTATTTGGAATACTTGTAATCTGATCGCCATTCTGAAACGTTACCTACCGACGATCGAATTTCTGTTAGCGTTCTATGGTGGAGAGGCACGCTCACATGTTCAGCAAAACTGAACGGTGTCCCTTTAACGATTTCTTCCAAGCCGGACACAGGAGGATGCAGCCACTTTGTCGGGTCGTTGGGGTCGCGAACACCGGCAAAGACCTGCCTCCAAGTCGCGTGATCCCATCCTCTCTTGTTAGTGCGGGTGGTGAACCGATGATCTACGTCTGCCCCCTGCATTGACCAGCCCTTTGGATCAGAGAAACGTTGATAAAAGTTCACCCAGCGATCTGTGTTGGCGGACTTGGAGTAGTTGGGGCCGGCAAAGGGATTAAGGAAATCTCCGACACCCTTACCTCCCCTCGGAACCGCATCCATCGTCACGACGAGATTTACAGCGATGCCTTCCGCCATCAATTCATGGGCAAGGTCGTGTGCCGCATCAGCGCCATTGCTATACCCAATAAGAGTCAATGTATGGTAGCAATCGGGTGGGCTGCCATCCGGTGCTTGAGCAACTTCGATCGCCTTGGCTTTTGCCGCGGCATAATCGGTCCAGTCGAAATAGTGCCAATCTCGACTTTCAACTTTGTCAGCTACGATCGCCCCTGCGCGATCATTATAGGTTACGAAGGAATCGCTTAGACCAACAGCCGTCCCCCACCCTTCCAATGCAATGACCTTGCGGCGCAAGCCATCGGGATCGACATAATTCACCGGGTTGCTGCCGACGTACTGGTACAGGTTCATTCCATCCGCATACTGCTGGTGCGGATTGAAATCACGTTGGATGAACCCACCGCTTACTGCCGGTCCGCCGGCAACACGCGGCGCAGCAGATCCCATCTGCATGCCGTTGGGATCACGCTGCATGTGCCGCCCGAGACCCGGGTGGTACATGGCGCTGGCGGTGTCGGTGAAGACCAGCCCCAGCAGGGCTGTCAGCAGGATGGCGAAGAGGTGATGACGTTTCATGGCGTCCCCCAATCAGGTGAATGGTCTACTTGTGGTTGGAAGGGTTGCGGTGTGGTCGAATGATCCGGCTGAACCGGCCGACTCCACTGTCGCTGCGAATGCTGCGGCAGTTGCCGGCGCTGGAGGTCGGTCCGCGCTCCGCCGACTTGGCCGCGCCAGGGGCCAATGCGCGAGGTGTGCGCCATCTCCGGTGGCTCGTACATCGCCACCGCGCTCGGGCCGGCGATGCCCGCCTCGATGGAAGGATGGCGAACGGCAGCGACATGGTCCCGGCGCTGCTGCAGAGCGCTGGCCAGCACAGGCGTGATCGGCCGGTAGTCGGTCCGTGCGGCAGCCTGCATGAACCAGGCGCGGTGCGCGGGCCGGCTGGGGTCGTAGCGGTAGGCGTTCTCGTAGGACCGGGCGGCGAAGGCGAACTGACCGTTGTCCTCGCCGACGTGGCCCCGGGCGGCGAGGAAGGCGGCGAACTCCTCCATGGGCGTCAGCGGGATGAGGTAGCGGTTGACGCGGACCTCGTGGTCTGTGACCGAGAAGGGCCAGGTCGTGTAGTAATCATCCTCGAAGCTGGCGAAGCCTTCGCCCGCCCCTTCGATGTTGAATTGCTCCCGCCATGCTGGGTCAGGATGGTCCTCGCCGTCCCACCGAACGAAGATATGGCTGTTGGTGGTCACGAGCTTGAGCGGGTAACCCAGACGCCGGCCGATGGCGACGTACATCACGGGCATGGAGGCGCAGGTGCCGCCGGCTGTGTCGCTGATGGTCTGCCCGGGTGCAGGGATCATGCCGTGGAGGAAGGCGACGCGGGAGTCGTCGAAGGCGAAGTTGTCGGCGGCTGTCATGTCGTACTTGACGCCGAGGTCCTGCTGGAGCACCTGAAGCAGGAACTCGGCCCGGAAGTAGGCCTCGCTGTGCCGGTAGTGGGCCGCGTAGCGCGGGTCGGTGACGCGGTAGAGGTGGCGATCCGTCTCCGTCGCAACGCGTTCGGCCCACTCGTCCAGCGTGGCCAGGGCGTGGTCAATGTCGAGGTTCTCCGCCCCCGGCAAATCGGTGGCGCAGAGCAGGTTCATCCGGGCGATGTCCACCTTGGCCAATGCCGACGTGGGCAGGTCGAGCAGTTCGTTGAGGGTCTCGGGCTCGACCTCGAAGTCGGTGTGCAGCGCCGTGGCTTGGATCGTTGCCGGGGTAGCACGCTGATCCGATGGCGAAGTGCGGCCCTCCCGCGACGTGACCCAGACGGTGGTGCCGAGCAGCCCGACGACCACGAGGGCCAGCGTCAGTTGGATCAGCTTCTTGGCAGGCGATGAAGTGGGACGATGGGGTTCGGCACGGCCCTCTTGCCTTGCCTCGCGGCGCTCGCGTTTTCTCCGACTGGCCTGACCCATGCGTCCCCCATTACGCCGAAGGGAAGTGAACAAGGGCCATTATCAGGATCACCCACCGGCTGTCAAAGTAAAAGAAACGTAAAGGCGGAACTCCGACTTGCAGGTCCAGAAATCGTAATCCTTGCCGCACCAATAGGTTGTCGCCGCAATGGTCGCCCGTCTGAAAAAAATCTTCCCTTCCTTTTACGAATCGCCCGCCCCACGGGCAACAAGTTGGTAGACGGGCGTGGTGCCCGTGGGCGAACCCCTTCAAGGAGACCGCTATGGATCGGATCGGACTGACGTTGGACGAGTACGTGGACCTGAGGGTCCGACCGCGAAAGGGCGCGGACGCCGCCTTCCAGGAGGCGGCGGAGCAGGAGCGGGCGGAGATGTTCCCGATGACGCTGACGGCGGCATCGAGCCACCTGCGATCGCGCGGCTACGACTGCCGGCCGGAGATGCTGGACGTGCTGGTTCGCAACCAGGTGGTGACGCCAACCAGCCCGGACGCCTGGTCGCAGGCGGACGTGGACGCCGCCGCCGAGCACTTCGAGGACTGCGACATGTTCACGCCGTATGCGGCCATGTGCCAGACCCTTGGGTGTCGGTACGTGGACTTCCTGCGGCCGCTGCGTGAAGCCGCCGAGGCCGAATCGGCCCGGTACGGGCGGCGGGTGCCGGACGACGACCAGTATTTCGTCATGCACCGGGTGCCGCCGCGCGGCGACAGCCCGGCGATCCTCAGCTTCACGCTCTGCGACGACATCCAGGAGCGGCTCGAACGCGGCGAGGAGGTGTAAATGAATGACCCCTCACCGCAGGAACTGGAACTGACGCCGGACCTACTGAAGTACGTTGAGGCGGTGGTGATGAAGGAGGCTCCCAAGTACTGCCGGCCGCGCCTTGCTCGTCCCAGAGCTGCACCGTCCGACCTTGATGAAAAACCATGGGCCGACGTGGTTCAGGAGGCCACGCTGGAAATGCTCAGGCATCCGCCGAAGTATGACCCCACGCGTGGTGCTGACGTGAAGACGTTGATCTACACCATCGTGCAGCGTGCGGTCATCAAGTTCGCCACCCGTGAGAAGAAGAAGCGGAAGAGGACGCTCAATCAGTATCCCGAGCAGGCGAACGACCAAGCGCCCCTCGAACCGACCGACGATCAGGCGCAGTTTCATCGTCGCATGACTGGGACAGGGCCTACCGAGCACGAGGCGCGGCGGGCCCTGGTGGAGGACATGCTGCGGTTCGTTGACAACGAGGAAAGCCGGGCCATGTGCTGGCTGTTGCTCCAATGCAATGGCAACTACAGCGAGGTGGCGCGACGGCTGAAGTTGAGCGAGGGCACGGTGCGCTACCGCCTGAAGATGCTGGCTCCCAAGCTGCGGGCGGCGGGATTCAAACCACCTTGGGAAAGAGAGGGCACATGACCACAACCATGATCGACAACCTGTTGCTGACCGCGCCGGAGGTGGCCATCGAGGCCGGCGCGGATCGGCGCAAGCCACGCATCAACGTCGTGGCCTACACCGGCGGCTTGATGGCTGTGCCGGGCTGGGGGCCGGTGGCCATCGACCTCACCGGGCTCGACGCGGGCGGGCAGGTCCCGCTGCTGGCCGATCACAACGCCACGGTGTCGGGCGTGGTCGGTCATGGCGAAGCCCACGTTCAGGGCGACCGGCTGATCGTCGCCGGCGTCATGAGCGGCACGGGCGAGGCGGCGCGGCACATCGTGGAGATGACGGCGGGCGGCTTCTCGTTTCAGGCGAGCGTGGGCGTGGAGCCGGTCGAGCACGAGCGGGTGCAGGCGGGCGAGAAGGTACGGGTGAACGGTCGGACACTGTCGTCGGCGCGGGGGTTCGCGCTGATCAAGGCGGGTCGGCTGCGGGAAGTGAGCATCACGCCGCTGGGCGCGGACGCGGGCACGTCCGTGGCCATCGCGGCATCACGTCAAGGTAAGGAGGTCTCTGTGACCACGGAAGTTCAGAACATCGACGAGGCGGCGGTTCGCGCCGATGAGCGGGATCGCCTCAAGCGGATCGAGGCGACCTGCGCCGGGCCGAGCGGCGGCTGGGGCGCGCAGCAGGAGCGGGTGGACCAGCTCAAGGCGTCGGCGCTGGCCGGCGAGATCAGCGAGCAGGAACTGAACGCCCAGATGCTGACCATCCTGCGTGAATCGAGGCCGAAGCTGACCTTTGGAGCGATGCGGCCGGCACCGGTGGTCAGCCACGCCACCGCGATGGAAGCGGCGCTGCTGGCGCGGATGGGCATGACGGAACTGGGCGAGAAGACCCTCGGCCCGCTGGCGATGGAGCATGGGGCGCAGCTCAAGGCGACGCACGCGCTGGACCTGTGCCGGGTGGCGCTGGTGTACGAGGGCCACGAGGTGCCGCGCGGGCGAGAGGAGATGGTCAAGGCGTCGCTCTCCACCACCAGCCTGCCGGTGGCATTGGGCAACCTGGCCAACAAGGTCTTGCTCGACAGCTACAACGAGAGCCCGGCCACCTGGCGCTCGTTCTGTGCGGTGCGGTCGGTGAGCGACTTCAAGAAGAACACCGCCATCCGGCCTTCGTTCAGCACACCGCTGGAGAAGGTCGCGCCCGGCGGCGAGATCAAGCATGGCACCGTCGGCGAATGGTCCGCCGAGTACCAGGTGGACACGTTCGGCAAGATGCTCAGCATCGACCGGCGCGACATCGTCAACGATGACCTGTCGGTGTTCGACGAGACGGCGCGGACGCTGGGGCGCAACGCCATGCGGAAGATCAGCGACCTGGTCTACGAGGTGCTGCTGGCCAACAGCGGCGGCTTCTTCAGCGCCGGCAATGGCAACCTCCTCGATGGTGCCGACAGCGCCCTGACCTTCGACGGGCTCGCCCAAGCGATCACGCTGATGCTGGTGCAGCGTGACGCCGAGGGCAACGACCTGGACCTGCGGCCGCGCACGCTGCTGGTGTCGCCGCAGTTGCAGACGGCTGCCAAGGCGCTGCTGGAGAGCGAGTACCTGCAGCAGATCGCGGAGAAGGTGCCCACCGGCAACAGCCTGCGTCGGGCGGTGAGCATCGAGGTCGAACCGCGCCTCTCCAATGATGCGAAGTTCGGCAACAAGGCCAGCGATCGGCACTGGTATCTGTTCGCCAGCCCGAGTGCGGTGCCCATGGTCGTGGCCTTCCTTGAAGGCCGGCAGACGCCCACGGTCGAGTACTTCGGCCTCGACCATCAAGCCAACAAGCTGGCGGTGACGTGGCGGGTCTACCACGACTTCGGCACGGCCTTGGTCGATCCGCGTGCGGCGGTGCGCTCCAAGGGCGAAGCCTGATCCTGGCTGGTGGCTGCGGGCAACGGCGGGCCGGTGACCTTCCACACCGGCCCGCCGACCCGCTTTCTTCATTTCTGCACGGAAACGGAGTGTCGCATGGTGGAATGCCAGGATGCAGCGGAGCGCGTCGGCAACATCGAGATGCGCGTGAGGTTCGGCGAGCGCAGCCCGGAAGCGGACGAGCGGTGGCAGCGCCGCAGCGAGGCGCTGGCGGCGTGGCTCATGGAGCAGTGGCAGCGCGAGCAGCGACGGCGGCTGGCAGAGAGGAACTGATCATGGTCGCCATGAACGGGCGCGCCATCCTGCACTACGACGACGGACCCGACTGCCCCTGCAACCGCGAGAAAGAGCGGGCGTACCGTCAGGGCTTCGTCGAGGAGGCGAGGCGGGTCGTGCGCGAGTGGGGCGATCCCGATGATGACGCCTTCGACCCGTGGGCCGAGATCGCTACTGCCGAGCGGACGCGCCGGCGTGTGCGGCAGCGGCTGGGCTGCCGGCCGGGCCACGAGGTGCCTGCCGCCCGCGCCCGTGGTCGTCATCATGCCCTTGCCTTCGTCACGCAGGCGTGGGACGAGGTGTCCGATCTCGATGCGTTCGACCGCCACGTCATGCCCGCGTGGCTGCTGGCGGTCGAACGCTGGACAGAGAGGCCGATACGCATGCAAACCATCTCACCACCGCCCAGGCCACAGGACATCGAGGGCGCGGACGCGGCGCGTGCCGAACCCGCCGAAGCGGAGCCCGCGCCACCACCAGCCCACCGGCTCAAGCTCACCCGTGCCGACCAAATCGAGATGCGCCCGCCCGCGTGGCTCCTGCGCGGCATGCTCGAACGCGACACCTTCGCCCTCGTCTTCGGCGATCCCGGCACGGGCAAATCGTTCCTCGCCATCGACTGGGCGTGCAGGGTGGCCACGGGTACGCCGTGGCGCGGGCATGGCGTCACGCCCGGGCCGGTGGTCTACGTCGCGGGAGAGGGCCAACAGGGCTTCGGTAGGCGTATCCGCGCGTGGAGCGAGCACCATGGCGTGAGCCTGATCGGTGCACCGCTGTTCGTCGCGCCCGCCGTGGCGATCCCGGAGATGCCGCAACTCGGTGAACTGGCGGTGGCCATAGACGAGGCGGTCGCGCCGCCCGCGCTGATCGTGCTCGACACCCTCGCCCGCTGCTTCGGCGGTGGCGATGAGAACAGCACGCAGGACATGAGCCGGTTCGTCTCGGCGTGCGATGCCCTGCGCCGGCGCTACGGCTGCACCATCCTCGTCGTGCATCACACGGGCCATGCCGACAAAAACCGTGCCCGGGGCGCGATCGCGCTCAAGGCGGCGCTCGACGCCGAGTATCGATTGGCCGACGGCGAGGCGGGCCTGAAGCTGACCGCCACGAAGATGAAGGATGCCGAGACGCCACCGCCGCTGGGCCTGGAACTGGTCAGCGTGGACCTGCCGGGCTTGGTGGACGACTACGGCAACCCGGTCGCGTCGGCGGCCATCGAGATCACCGACGCCGACACCGGCGCGATCGAGTCGCAGGTGAAGTCCGTTAGGCCGCGCGGCAAGTGGCAGGAGGTCGGGCTGTCGATCGCGCGTCGATTGATCCGGCGCGGTGGCGATGGGCAGGTGACCGTCGATGCCTGGCGAGATGCTTGCGAGCGCGAGGGCATGGTTAGGCAGAACCAGCATCGCGTGCTCGAAGCGCTGTCCAAGCGCGGCGACATCATCGTCACCGATGGCGAAATGAGCCTCCCGACACCCTGACCGTCACGTGCGTCACGTTCACGTTCGCCCCCTTAGGGGGGCGAAACGTGACGTGACGGTGACCTGAAACGAGATGTGACAACGTGACGCCATCAAATACCTGAAACACAAGGGCTTACGAGCACGTCACGCATCGGGCGGCATGGAAAACGTGACGGATGTGACGGGGCAAACGTGACGAGCGTCACGTTTGGGCAAATGTGACGCTTCGGCGAGCCACCAAAACCCGCGTAGGTACTTGGAAAAAAAGGCGTTGCGGAGATGGCGGCGGGAACGGTCGCGTCCCAGCACAAAGTTTGTTGCAGGTGGCGCACATTCTGCCGTAACGCGCCACGGAGGGCATCGTCCCATGTTCACGCGCAGGGCACTACTGGTGGCCGCATGGCGGCGACATGGCGACCACGTCGGCTGCTACCGGCGCGTGTGCGTGGTCTGCGGTGTGACGACCTACGCCAGCCGGCCCGAGGCGCGGTACTGCCGGCCGGCGTGTCGCCAGCGGGCGTATCGGCGGCGAAAGCGGACTTGATGTTTCCCGCGAAACAAGCCCTGATGGTGATGGCCGCAAACCACGACCTCAAAGGAGACCGCCATGCGAACCCGACGCATCGAACTCGAAGGCAGCGCCGGTCACGTCGCCATCGAACGCGAGCCCGGCAGCACCATCATCCGCATCGACGCCATCGTGCGCGACCCCGCTCCGGGGGCGGGGCAGCAGGCGTGGCAGATTTGGCAGATCGCCGCCCGCACCGGCGGTGATGATCTATTCAAGCTCGCCCAGGCCATCCACCACAGCGTCGAGGGCCACGCCGGCACCAACAGCGACGTACATGGCTACCTCGTCGAACTTCACCGCTTCGTCGATTGACCGCTATGGAGACGCCCATGACCACCAGCACGCAAACCATCCCCGCCGTCGCCTACCTGCGGCGCTCCACCGACAAGCAGGAACAGAGCCTCGGCGACCAGCGCCTTGAGATCGTGCGCTACGCCGAGGAGCATGGCTACCGGGTGATCCGCGAGTATGTGGACGATGCCATCAGCGGCACCAGTGCCGAGGAGCGTCCGGACTTTCAGCGGATGGTGGCCGACGCTCAGGCGGGCGACTTCCAAGCCGTGATCGTCTGGAACTCGGATCGCTTCTCGCGTGGCGATGTCACCGAGACCGAGCACTACCGCTACCTGTTGCGGCGGGCCAACGTGAAAGTGCTCTCGGTCACCGAGGACTATCTGGATCGCGACGGCATCGATGGCGATGTGCTGCGGACGGTCAAGCAGTTCCAGAACCGCCAGTATTCGATCAGTCTCAGCCAAAACACGCTGCGCGGTCAGATCAGCGCCGTCATGGCCGAGTCCGACCCCGGTCGAGCCGCACCGTATGGCTACGACCGGGAGATGCTCGCCCCCGACGGCTCGGTGCTGTTCCGCATCCGCTTCTGCCCGGGCCGGGTTCGTGAGGTCTACGACAAGGACGGCAAACTGCAGGCCCGGTACGAGAAAGGCCAGTCGCTGTCCAAGCCCGGCAAGGAGTGCAAGGCCCGGTTGGTGCTCAGCGATCCTAAGCGGGTGCAGGTGGTGAAAGACATCTTCGCCATGTGCCTCGACGGCATCGGCTTCGGCTCCATCGCCGCCGCGCTGAACGCTCGGGGCATCCCCGGCCCGCTGCGCGACGTGTGGGGCCACACCACCGTCAAGGCCATTATGGAGAACCCGACGTACCGTGGCGATCTGGTGTGGAACCGACGCACCGAGGCGAAGTTCTACCGCGTGCAGAAGGGTCGGGCGCAGAAGCGGCAGCGCGAGCTCGGCGAGGCCAAGGTCATCAAGACGCCCAAGGACGAGTGGCTGGTCGTGCCCAACGCCGTGCCCGCCATTATCACCCGCGAGGACTGGGACAAGGCCCAGGCCATGATCGTCAAGCGTCGCCGCTCGCAAGGCGGGGCCGGGCATCGCAATCGGCGGTGGCTCCTGACGGGCGTCCTGGAATGCGGTGACTGCGGCCACAAACTCTGGGGCGATCCCCGGCGCAAAGGCCGCAAGCCCGGCCGTGCCGAGGTGCTCACCACGTACTACTCTTGTTCCGGGCGAAGGCGTCACGGCCAGACGATCTGCCGGGTCCCCTCGACGCTGCGGGCCGAGCAGATCGAGGCATGGGTGCTGGGCAGACTCAACGGCATCGTCGCCACGGACGCCCACGGCATGGAGACGGCGATCCAGCGGTTCATCGCCTCGCAGGTCACCAGCCACCCGGCCGCCGGCGAGGCCGATCGCATCGCCAGCGAGATCAGGCAGATCAACGACACCGTCACCGCGCTGACGATGAGCATCGACCCGGCGAACCTGTCAATGCTCAACGATCGGCTGACGCAGATGCGGCTGCGGCGAGAAACACTCGAGGAAGAACTGCGGACCGCCAAGCAGGCCAGGTCCGAGCACGATCCCGGCGAACTGCGCAAGTGGGCCCGCGCCCAACTGACGGGCCTGCGGGAAGCGATGGATGGCGTCCGCACCGACCAGACCCGCGAGGTGATCTCCACCTACGTGGATCGCATCGTCATCTGGCCATCGAAAAAACAGGGCGAGATGGTGCTGAACGCCGCCGCCCGCCCTCTATACAAAGACCACGGCCGCCTTGATGAACGGTCGTGGTCTTCCTCAATCGGGGCGACAGGATTCGAACCTGCGACCTCGCGCCCCCCAGACGCGCGCTCTAACCAAGCTGAGCTACGCCCCGTAGCGAACGGGCCATTCTAGACACGCCCCGCGACCGCTGCAAACGATGCGCGGGCGGGACGGGGATGAATGGGGGAGGGGTGAGAGAACAGCGCCCCGGCACAGTCGTATGTTTTTCACCCCCTCGCCACCTTACGCGCCGCCGGCGTACTGGCGGAGCAGGTCGGGCAGGCGGGCGGTGAAGGCGCCGCGGGGGAGCACGACGTCGGCCCCTTGCTGCTTTGCGGCGTCGAGCAGGTCCACCGCCACGTGCGGGCCGAACGCGATCACCGGGATGGTGGGGTCGTGCTGCTTGGTTTGCTTGATCAGAGGCAGGGCCGGCTCGCCCGCGTCGAGGTCGAGCATGAGGGCGGTGACGGGGTCGTTGGGCCTTCCGGGGGTGCCATCGTCGACCTGTTCGAGGCGTTTGCGGAGCATCTCGGCATCGCGCACGGGGCGGGTGACCAGGCCCAGGGCCTCGGCGGTGGCGCGGATGCGGGTGGCGAAGATCAGGTCAGCGCAGCAGTAAACAATCATGGAATGCATGATAGCCGGTGATCGAGCCGATGTGATTCTCAAGCGGGCGCGCGTTAGCATGACACGCCCGCGCGCCGCGCCCGAACCCCCGGACCCGACCTCCGGCCCCCGGAATGACCGTGGCCCTTCACCGCCTGCAACGGAGTTGAGCTTGTGGCCGACCATCCCGTCTCGATCTTCAACGAACTCGGGTTCCGCTACGACCCGGCCGACCTGTACCAGCAGGTGATCTCGGTCGTGCTCAAGGCGGGCGAGATGCTCGAACTGCCTCGCCACCTCCAGCTCATCCTCGCCCAGCCCAAGAACGAACTGATGGTCCACTTCCCCGTGAAGATGGACAACGGCGACTACCGCCTGTTCAAGGGCTACCGAGTTCAGCACAACAACATCCTCGGCCCGTACAAGGGCGGCATCCGCTACCACCCCAGCGTCAGCCTCGACCATGTCAAGGCGCTCTCCGTGCTGATGACGATGAAGTGCTCGCTCGTCCGCCTGCCGCTGGGCGGCGCCAAGGGCGGGCTTCAGGTCGACTCCAAGGCCCTGTCGCGCGAAGAGCTGATGCGCCTCACCCGCCGGTTCACCAGCGCCCTGGGCGACAACATCGGCCCGGACCACGACATCCCCGCCCCGGACGTGGGCACCAACGCCGAGATCATGGCCTGGATGGCGGACACGTACATCAACTTCACCGAGCAGAGCCGGCGGTGGACCGGGCAGGCGATCGTCACCGGCAAGCCGTTGGAGTTCGGCGGCTCGCACGGCCGGGAGAAGGCGACCGGGCAGGGCCTGGTCTTCGTGCTCGACGAGCTGCTGCCGGAGCTGAACGTCGACATCCGGAGTATGAGCTACAGCCTCATCGGCTACGGCAACGTCGGCTCGTGGACCGCCCGTCTGCTGGCCGAGCGGGGCGCGAAGCTCAAGACGGTGATGGACCACTCCGGCGCGATCCACGCCGACTGCGGCCTCGACCCGCTGGCACTGGCGGCGCACGTGGAGCGTCACGGCGGCGTCGCCGACTTCCCCAATGCCGAGCCGCTCACCGAGGAGCAGTTTTACAGCCTGCCGGTGGACGTGTTCATCCCCGCCGCGCTGGAGCAGATGATCGACGAGAGCAAGGCGAAGCTGATCCACGCCCGCGTGATCGCCGAGGGCGCCAACGCTCCGACCACGCCGCAGGGCCAGCGCGTGCTCACCGAGCGCGGCATCACCATCCTCCCGGCTGTGCTGTGCAACTGCGGCGGCGTGACGGTGAGCTACTTCGAGTGGCGGCAGAACCGCATGGCCGAGACGTGGGACGCCGAGACGGTCGACGCCGCGCTGCGCAAGCACATCTTCGCCGCCGCGCAGCGCACGAAGCTGATGGCCCACCGCTTCGACTGCGACATGCGCACCGCCGCCTATCTTTCCGCGCTGGAAAACATCGGCAAGGTCTACCGCCTGCGCGGCATTTTCCCGTGAGTGCATCTGAAAAAAAGAAGCCCACGGATTGAATCCGTGGGCTTCGGCATGCGCTGAATGTTACAGGTGACGGTTCACGCTTCCAGATACGGGTCGCCCGCCTGCCAGTTGCAGGGGCACAGCTCGTCGGACTGGATGCCGTCGAGCACGCGGAGCGTTTCCTCGACGCTGCGGCCGACGCTGAGGTTGTTGACGCAGACCCACTGAATCGTACCTTGCGGATCGACGATGAACGTCGCCCGCAGGCAGACCGTCTCGTTGGGACAGAGCACGCCCAACTCGCGGGCCAGCTTCTGCGCGGCCAGCAGGGGGTATTGCAGGTCGCGCAGGTCGTCGTGGCTCTTCCGCCACGCCTGGTGGGAGAACTCATTGTCCGTGCTGGCGCCGAGCACGACGGCGTCGCGGTCGGCGAAGTCCTTGACCTTCTTCGAGAACTCGACCAGTTCGGTCGGGCAGACGAAGGTGAAGTCCTTGGGATAGAAGACAAAGACCTTCCACTTGCCTTCGTAGGTGCCGCTATTGATTTCGGTCAGGTCCTCCTTTTCGAGGCCGACGCACGCTTTGCAGTTGAATTCCGGGAACTTCTCGCCGATCGTCAGCATGAACGAATCTCCTCTCGTCATCGAATGACGGGGTTACGGGGTGGTGGATTGCCGGGGCGCCCAAACAAAGGCGGGATGCCGTTCGAAAACGGCACGGCCCCTAGACTAGAATGTTTCTAAGCGGTGTCAACCCCGCGCTGACGCCCTTTGACGCCCCCACGAGGCCGAGCGGCTCCAGTTGCACGGCCCGTCCGCCGCGCGTGTTATGATGCCCGGGACCCCCATGCCTGAAACGACCACACAACCCGCCGCGCTGGACCTCGACCGCGTCCGCGCCGACTTCCCCGTGCTCCAACGCCAGGTGCATGGCAAGCCGCTGGTCTACCTCGACAACGCCGCGACCACGCAGAAGCCCGCCGCCGTGATCGAGACGCTCGACCGCTACTACCGGCAGTACAACGCCAACATCCACCGCGGCATCCACGCCCTGGCCGAGCAGGCCACCGAGGCGTACGAGGGCGCCCGCGTGCGGGTGGCCGAGTTCCTGAATGCACGGACGGAGCAGGAGATCGTCTTCACCCGCGGCACGACCGAGGCGATCAACCTTGTCGCCGCAAGCTGGGGCCGGGCCAACCTCGCCCCCGGCGACGAGGTGCTCATCACTCACATGGAGCATCACAGCAACATCGTTCCCTGGCAGCTCCTTTGCGAGCAGACTGGAGCGGTGCTGAAGGTGGTGCCCATCGACGACCGGGGCCAGCTTGTCATGGCCGACCTCGATACGCTGCTCAGCGAGCGGACGAAGCTGGTCAGCGTCGTGCACATGTCCAACGCGCTGGGCACGATCAACCCGGTGGAGGCGATCATTGAAAAGGCCCATGCCGTGGGCGCGAAGGTGATGGTGGACGCGGCGCAGTCCGTGCCGCACCTCGGCGTGGACGTGCGGGCCCTGGACTGCGACTTTCTCGCCTTCTCCGGCCACAAGATCTATGGCCCGACGGGCATCGGCGTGCTCTACGGCAAGCTGGAACTGCTCGAAGCGATGCCGCCTTACCAGGGCGGGGGCGACATGATCAAGTCCGTCAGCTTCGCGGGCACGGTGTACAACGATCCGCCTTACCGCTTTGAGGCCGGCACGCCCCACATCGCCGGGGCCATCGGCCTCGCCGCCGCCATCGACTACGCCACCGCGCTGGGCCTGCCCGCCATCGCCGCCGCGGAGCATGAGCTGCTCAATTACGCCACCGCCGCCCTGGGTGAGGTCAAGGGCCTGCGTCTGATCGGCACGGCCGAGCGGAAGGCGGCGGTGCTCTCGTTCGTGCTCGACTTCGCCCATCCGCTGGACGCCGGCACGCTCCTCGACCGCCAGGGCGTCGCCGTCCGCACCGGCCACCACTGCGCCCAGCCGGTGATGGACCGCTACGGCATCCCCGCCACCGTGCGGGCCTCGCTGGCGGTCTATAATACGAAGGCGGAGATCGACGCCTTGGTGCGCGGCCTGGAGAAGGTCCGCGATTTTGTCTGACTTGTTTTTCCCCAGCCGTTTACGGCTTAGCGCTTCCTATATATGAGTAACACCACCCTCCATGCCGAAGCCGAGGAACTCGCCGAAGCGTTCGCCCTGTTTGACGACTGGGAGGACCGCTACCGTTTCATCATCGACCTCGGCAAGCAGCTTGAGCCGGTGCCCGCCGAACTCAAGACCGAGGCCCACCGCGTGCATGGCTGCCAATCGACGGTCTACCTCGTGCCCCGCATTCAGGACGGCGAGCCGGCGGTGATCGAATTCCTCGCCGAGTCCGACGCCGCCATCGTCAACGGCCTGATCGGCATCCTCAAAAAGCTCTATTCCGGGCAGCGGGCTCCCGACATCCTCGCCTTCGACATCGACGGCTTCCTCCATCGCCTCGGCCTTGAAGAGCACCTCAGCCCCACCCGCCGCAACGGCCTGCACGAAATGGTCAAACGCATCCGCGCCATCGCCCAACGCGCCGCGGGCCCGGCGGTGTAGTTCCGAATTTCAAGTTTAGCCCCCGCGCCCACGCGGGGGCGACGGGATGTCCCCCCGACTGGCTCACCGCAACAGATTCGCTATCTTCTACGCTGCGGGCCCAGCCCAAGCGAGAGATTCCGTCGTGACCTCGGGGGAGCAGGATTTTGAAACAGCTTTTGTGGGTCGCCGGCCGCGTGCCAAACGGCTACTGGCAACGCCGCGCCAACCGTCTGCGCTACATGAACTGGCTCGGCCGACGACTCGGCTACAAGACCACGAACGACTGGTACCGCCTCACCCGCCAGGCCTTCCTCGACCACTGCGGCGGCGGGTTGCTGGCCACCGTCTACCGCCATTCGCCGATCGTCGCCCTGCGGGACTACAAGCCGCGCGTCGACTGGAAACCCTGGCTGCTGCGCTCCACGCCCCAGGCCTACTGGAAAGACCCCCAGCACCGCCGGGCCTACATGGACTGGCTCGGCCGAACGCTCCGCTTCAAGACCGCCGAGGACTGGTACAAGCTGCGGCAGGAAGACTTCCACGCCCACGGCGGCACGGGGCTGCTGGCGATCTACTACCACAACTCCCCCCAGGCCGCCCTCGCCGAATACAAGCCCCGCGTCCGCTGGCGCCACTGGGCCTTCGGCGCCACCCCCCAGGGCTACTGGCACGTCAAGGCCAACCGCCTGCGCTACATGCGCTGGCTGGGCAGGCAACTCGGCTTCCGCAAGCCCGACGACTGGTACCGCCTCACCCGCCGTCACTTCCGCGAGCACGGCGGGGCGGCCATGCTCCGCGTCATCCCCGGCGGCTCGCCCCACGACGCCGTCCGCGAACTGTTCCCTGACCGCGACTGGCTGGAGTGGCGCTTCGTCCGCGTCTCCAACGGCTACTGGCAAGAGCCCGGCCACCGCAAACGCTACCTCGCCTGGCTCGGCCGGGAGCTTGGCTACCAGCGCAAAGATGACTGGTACCAGCTCACCCGCGCCGACCTCCGCGCCACCGGCGGCGGCGCGATGCTCAGCAGTTGCTACAACAACTCCCTGCTGAACATGCTCGAAGACCTCATGCCTCACTACCGCTGGGACGCCGACCGCCTCTACGCCACCGACACGCAGCCAGCCTTGTTCGAGTACACCTGAAGTTGAACCACGGCATCCGGCGCGCCCGCCGCCCGTGAGCCCCGCAGCGGGCGGCCGCCGATGACGCACGGTTCCCGCCTCTCCGCTGCGCTGCGGGGCTAAATGCTGCATCTGAACTGAAAGCGCTCTAAGCGGTTCAACCTTGTCGACAAGCCCGCTTTGGCCCCCCGCGTCATCGGGGGTTACACTACCGCTTTGCACAACGTCACCCCGAGACGATCCACCCGATGAGCAGATCCGTCATCATCACCGGCCTCGGCCCGGTCAGCGCCCTCGGCCACGGCATCGACCCCAACTGGGACGCCTTCGCCGCCGGCCGATCCTCCGTCGCCCCGATCCAGGCGTTCGACCCCGCCGGCTTCGACAGCCGGATCGCCGGCGAAGTCCGTGACCTCAAGGTCCGCGACTTCGTGCCCAAAAGCTACCGCAAGGCCACCAAGGTCATAGCCCGGGACATCGAGATCGCCGTCGCCTGCGCCGACCTCGCCGCCCGCGACGCCGGGCTGACCACCAAGGGCACCGACCCCGACGCCGAGACGACCTACGCCCCCGACCGGGTCGGCGCTCACATCGGCGCGGGCCTGATCGCCGCCGACCTCGACGAGTTGACCGCCGCGCTAGTCGAGGCGACGGACGAGCAGGGGCGGTTCGACATTCACAAGTGGGGCCGGGAGGGCATGACCCACCTCACGCCGCTGTGGTTGCTCAAATACCTGCCGAACATGCTGGCGTGTCACGTGACGATCATCCACGACGCCCAAGGGCCGAGCAACACGATCACCTGCAACGAGGCGTCGGGCGGGCTGAGTGTGGGCGAGTCGCTGCGCGTGATCCAGCGCGGCATGGCGGACGCCTGCTTCTGCGGCGGCGCGGACTCGAAACTCAACCCCATGGCGTTCCTGCGCCAGCAATACACCGGCCGGCTGAACGGCGACGACAACGATCGTCCGGCCGAGGCGGTGCGGCCGTTCAGCTCCGACGCGATGGGCGGCGCAGCGGCCGAGGGCGGGGGCATCCTCATCCTCGAAGCGCTGGAAAGCTATGAAAAACGCGGCGTCACTGGAACCCCCGGAACCCCTTACGCCCAGGTCGCCGGCTTCGGCGCCAGCCAGACGGTGCATCGCGAAAGCCGGAACCTCAAGCCCGACCCCGACGGCCGGGCGCTGGCCAGCGCCATCCGCCGGGCCATGGCCGAGGCGGGCGTGGGCGCGAACGAAGTCGACCTGATCGTGCCGTTCGGCTGCGGCGATCCGGCCTGGGACTCGGCCGAGGCGTCGGCATTGGAGCGCGTGTTCGACGATCGCCTGACCGACATCCCCGTGCGTTCAAGCAAGGCGGTGGCGGGCAACTGCGCCGCGGGCTCGGGCGCGCTCGACCTTTGCCTCGCCGCCCGGGCGTTGCGTGAACAGACCGTGCCCGCCGCGATCAACTGCGACCAGCCCATCGGCTCCCTCAACGCCGGCAACGCCCCGACCCGCAAGGCCGACCTCCGTCACGTCCTCTGCTACGCCACCGGCGTGGGCGGCCAGAACGCGGCGATCGTGCTCAAGCGGTTCGCGTGATCGCCGCTTCATCGGGGGAACCATGTCCGATCCCGTCTTCTTCGGCATTTTGTGTCTTGTAGCCGGCCTCTTGACAGGTTGGGCGGGCGTACATCTCGTGCGCAGCGGCCGACGGCGACGGGCCGGGCAGGAACCGCATTGCCTGGCCTGCGACTACAACCTCACCGGCAACCGTTCCGCCCAATGTCCCGAATGCGGGCTTGATCTGGCGGGCACACGCGCGGCCGTCGGCAAGCGCACGCCATCGTGGCCAAGGATCATCGGCGGCGGCATCGTCATCCTGGTCGCCCTGGCACTGCTTGCCAACAGCCTCTCGTACAGCTACGAAGCCTCGCGCAGCAGCTTGTATCACCTCCGACCCGACTTCATCGTGCTCAACGACCTCCGCGGCAACGCCCTTCACCCGCGGGCCGCGAACGAGCTGCGCTATCGCCTGGCGGCAGGAAGGCTTTCGTCCGCATCGATGGCTTCGGCCAGACGGGGTGTGGTCCAGCGACTGCAAGCATGGGGGCCCTCACGAATGATTTACAGCGAGGTCCTGGGACTCGCGAACGCGTTGCTACAGCATCCGCAGACCCAACCCACCGACCAACAGCAGTTGCTCGGCGGCATGGAGCAGGTCTTCTGCTTCTATTGTCCCGTCTCGTAAATCTGCTTCTGGTTACGCAGCTTGACCGATCATA
>JBBDPC010000017.1:0-7391 GCA_040876735.1 Phycisphaeraceae bacterium
TAGTCGCGCTTGTGCATCATGGCGGTCGCCTTCGCCGCGTGAATCAGCGCCAGCGTGCCGCGCGGCGACACCCCCACCTGCAACTGCTCGTTGTTCCGCGTCGCGTTGGCGATCTGCACGATGTAGTCCACCAGGGCCGGGTCGATCTCGACTTCGTCGACCTTGGCCTGCAGCTCGACGAGGTCATCGGCGGTCATGACGGGCTTGAGGCCCTCCAGGGCGGTGCGGAGCGGGTCGACGGTGGCGATGCGGGCCTCGTCCTCGGGGCTGGGGTAGCCGAGGCAGACGCGCATGAGGAAGCGGTCGAGCTGCGACTCGGGCAGGAAGTAGGTGCCCTCGAACTCGAAGGGGTTTTGCGTGGCGATGACGATGAACGGCTGGATGAGTTTCCGCGTGTGGCCGTCGATCGAGACCTGGCCCTCGTTCATCGCTTCGAGCAGCGCCGACTGGGTGCGGGGGGTGGTGCGGTTGATTTCGTCGGCCAGAACGATGTTGTTGAAGATCGGGCCAGGCTTGAAGACGAACTCGCCCTTTTTCTGGTCCCAGACCGTGACGCCCAGCACGTCGGCGGGCAGCAGGTCGGGGGTGAGCTGGACCCGGGCCATCGAACAATCCAGGCTCCGCGCCAGCGAGGTGGCGAGCATCGTCTTGCCCACGCCCGGCACGTCTTCGATGAGCAGATGCCCCCGGGCAAGCAGGCAGACGATGACCTTGTCGATGGCCTGCTGGTTGCCAATGAAGCACTTCTGGATGTTGGTGCGCAAACGTTCGAGTCGTTGCATAGGCTGGCTTTCCGCGACGGTGGCGAGTGCGAGCGGAAGTATACCGCGCGGGAGCGTTTGGGGATCGGGGATCGGGAAGATTTCAGAAGCCGAGGGCTGGGTCCGCGAAGCCCCGGATCAGGAGGAGATTGCCATTTGCCATTTGAATTTCCCCCTCAGGGCGGGCGTTTTCCCGCGTCGACACGGCGGCGTCAGCGCATCGCCAGCCAGACGATGTAGGTCACATAGCCGACGCCCAGCAGGCCGCCCTCGAGGCGGGAGAGCTTGCGCTGCGTCAGCGCCATCGGCAGGAGCAAGGCGGCGAAGGCGGTCATCACCAGCAGGTCGATCCGGCCGCCGGCGGGCAGGTCTGTGGGGGCGAGCGTGACGGTCAGGCCCCAGATGAACAGCAGGTTGAAGATGTTCGAGCCAACGATGTTGCCCACCGCCATGTCGGTCTGGCCCCGCCGGGCGGCGATGAACGACGTCGCCAGCTCCGGCAGGCTGGTGCCCACCGCGACGATCGTCAGGCCGATGATGACGTCCGGCACGCCGACGGCCTGGGCGAACCCGACCGCGCCGCGGAAGGTCAGTTCGCCGCCGGCGACCAGCAGCACCAGGCCGCCGACGACCGCGCCGGCGACCCAGAGGCGCGAGCGGCCCGCCGGGGCGTCGGGCGTGGGGGCGAGCGCCTTGAAGTAGGCGTCGCTGTCGCGCTGGCGCAGGGCGTCGCCGAGCGTGTAGTAGAGGAAGACGCCGAACAGCAGCAGGAGCATCAGCCCGTCGCCGCGGGTGAAGCGGTCGGCCTCGCCTTCGAGGAGGCTGTTGATCCCGAGCACCACGGCGGCGAGGCTGGCGAGCAGCATCATCGGGATTTCGCGGGTGACGATCGAGCGATGGATCACCAGCGGGTAGGCCAGCGCCGTGACCGCCAGCAGCAGGCCGATGTTGGCGATGTTCGATCCCACCACGTTGCCGAAGCCGATGGCGCTGTCGCCGCGGAACGCCGCCGCGAGGTTGACCACCAGTTCCGGCGTGCTGGTGCCGAAGGCGACCACCGTCATGCCCACGACCACCGGCGCCACGCCCAGTCGCTGGGCCAGTGCCGTCGCGCCGCGAACGAGCAGGTCCCCGCCCGTGATCAGGATCGCCAGACCGGCAAGTAGCAGCAGCAGGTGGAGCATGGCAGGATGTTAGCACAGCCAAAGCCCACGGCGTGATGCCGTGGGCTTTGGAGCAGGATCATGGGCGGATGCGGTCAGCGTGCGGCGGCGCGTTCGGCAGCGCGTTCGGCGGCTTCGTGATCGGTGCGCTGCATCTCGTTGCGCAAGCGGATGCGGTCGTCGCTTTCGCGGTCGACCTCGGCGATGCGTTCCTGAATGCGGTTGGTCTCGCGATCGAGGTAGATCATGCGAGCGCCGCTGCCGCCGGCGGCCCCCTGGGCGACGGGCACCAGATCGACCAGCAGGGAATCGACGTGCATCGGCACGGGCTGTTCGTCGATGGTCGCCTCGCCGCCGATCAGGTCGCCGGGCTGCACCTGGAACTCTTCAAACCGCCATCGGCCGCGGTAGAGCCGCCAGACTTCCACCTGCGCCTCCTCGCGGGCCGGCGCGCCGTCGACGAGGAAGAAGTAGTGTTCCGGGTCCAGTTCCACGGGCCGCGACCAGGGCGTGCTTTCCAGTTCCGCTTCGTCAGGCCAGAGCGCGAGCTTGTTGAAGTATGCTTCGGTCTGCTCGTCCGCCAGCCGGCTGCGCTGGAACAGCGGGTTGAGCACGGTGACGACGACGCGGTAGCGGTAGGTGTTGCCGGGCTCGGCGGTGAGATCGTGAGCCCAGACCTGGACTTCGTCCATGGGCAGCGGCGCGCCTTCTTCCTGCATGCCGCCGGGCCGGCGCTGGCGGGCGCCGTCGGGTCTGCGGCCGGCGGCGAACCGGTCCCAGTCGTCCGCATCCCAGTTGCCGGCGTCCTCGGGCGGCTCATTCCAACCGCCGGCACGGCGATTGCGGGGGTCCTCTTCCTCTACCTCCGGCTCCAGGCCATACAGGGCATCGCGTTCGCGTTCGTAGCCGCGCATGCGTTCGACCTGCTCTTCGATCCGCTCGGTCAGTTCCTGCTGCCGGCTGGTGATCGCGCCGGGCTGATCGCGGCGCTCGGGCACGCGCTCGTCACGACCGAACCAGTCCTCCATATTCCGGTTGGGCTGCGGTGGGCGCTGGCGGGTGGTGGGCGGCTCGACGCCCATCCGGCGAAGCTGATCGGAAAAGCGGTCGATGGTCTCTTGCGCCCGCTGGATATCCCGGTTGAGCCGGTTCAACCGGCGCTGCTCCTCCGCGGTCAGCTCACGCCGGGCCCGGTCGGGCGGCATCCAGGCGCTGGGGCCGGCCATCGGGACGAACTCGGGGCGAACGATCCGCTGCTGGTTGTTGTGAACGTGGGTGACGACGGCGCCGGCGTCCTCGGCGGACCAGCGGGGATCCTCCTGCTCGGCGCCATAGGCGACCTGGCTCGGCAGCGGGTCGACGACGGTGCGCTCGCCCCACTCATTGGTGAGCGGGTCGAGCCTTTCGCGTTGCAGGTAGATGCCAGCGACGGCGCGCATGGACCGCCACCACCCTTCGGGCAGCGACTGGTAGCCCGCGGGCGGGTTTTCCTGGAGGCGCTGGACGTACTCGGCCATGCTGAACGGGCCGCTGACGCTGACGTAGCGGAAGTCGCCGGTGTCGCGGTCGAGCACGTACTGGTTGAGCGCGGACTGGAGGTCCGGGTCCTCCGCCTGGCCGAGCACGCCATAGCCCGCATAGGCGGTGATCTCCTGGGGCACGGGCGGGGTGGGCACGTAGTAGGGATCGGGCGCTTCGGGATCGATGAAGAGCGCCAGGTCGAGCCCGGGGCCGCCCAGGGGCAGGTCATACGTCTCATCGGCGAGCACCGGTCGGCGCAGGACGTTGTCGAACTCGATGTGGTACTCGGGCACGAGTCGCGTGCCGAGCAGCTCTTCGAGTTCCACGTCATCGCGCAGCCGGCTATCGAGCCGTTCGGCACGCTCGACCAGACGTTGCTCGGCCTCGCGGGGGGACACCTCCTCGATGCCCAGCTCCACGCTGTAGGGATTGCCCACAAACGTCAGCGCCGCAACCGCCAGCAGGACCACCGCCCCGGTGATCAGGACGATCTTCTCAAGGTGCTGCTGAAAAAATCCGGTGTCTTTGAGTTTCATGGTCGACTCTTTCGCTCACCGCCGGACGCTCCCGGCTGGTTCCACCATCGGCCGTCAAACCCGCCGCGGCACGGGCCCCGTCTCATCCTCACCAGTCACGCATGCCCGGGTACTGATTTTCCTCCGGATCGGGCGGCTCGTCGAGGCCCACGTATTGCCGAACGCGCTCCGGCATCCACTGGCTGGTCCAGTCGCGGAGCCAGATGGTTTCGATAATCAGCTCCGCCTCGACGGCGTTGCCCGTGCCGTAGACGTAGCCCTCGTGCAGGGCCTCGTACTCGTTGACGTCCTGCAGGGTGACCTCCAGCACGGTCATGAAGTTGACCGCGCTCAACGCGCGGAACAGCTCCGGCAGCCGTTGGTCGTCGACGATCGCCCGCAGGCGGACGTGGCGGACGTCGTACATCGCGTTCGACACCCGGCCGGTGGGCCCGACGAAGAAATTGACCGGCAGGCTGCCTTCGATGCGGTCGGTGCGCTGCTCGCCGGCGGGCATGGGGTAGCCGGCCTCGGCGGTGGCGGTGTTGCGGTCCGATCGGCCGCTGGAGCTTGCGGCCTCGGCGACGCCGCCGAGCGTGTGCAGCCCGACATAGCCGGGGATCACTTCCAGCCGCAGCAGCCGTTTGACCGGCGCGTTGACGACGCTGACGTTCTCGTCACCCACCCGGTTGGCCCGGGCGATGGCGCGGACAACGTCCTGCTGGGCCCACAGTTCGAGCTGGCCCTCCCAGAGCTGGTGCTGTTCGGGCTCCGCCCGCACGCCCAGCCGGCTCCATTCGCCGACCTGGAAGGGGAAATCCTCGCTGCTGGCGTCGGTCTGGGCGTAAATGTGAATGTCCCGGGCCCGGTCGCGCAGGATCTGGATGTAAGCCTGCCTTTTTTCCTCGTGAAGCTGGGTCAGCTCGTCGTCATCCAACTCCTCGTTGTCCGAGCCCGGCGGGCGGAGGCTGGAGCGGATCTGGCGCTCCAACTGGTTGAGCTGGCTTTCGATGCGGCTGGCCTCCGGCGGCATGCCCGCGTTGAGCCGGGGCTCGCTGGGATCGTCCGTGGCGGGCCGGAGCATGTCCGGGAAGGCCTGGCGGTAGGCGTCGCGGGCCTCGATCGGCACGTTCGTGCCGGCGTCGGGGGTGAACAGGGCAGGCAGGAGGCGTTCGTGGTTGGCGCGGTTGAACTGCACCGCCCGGCGGAAGACCTGCTCGTACTGCTCGTTGATCTCCCCGTTGAGCCGTGCCAGCTCGTCGATCGCGCCATCGGTGATGGTCACATTGGTGACCCGTTCCGAGCCGGCGCCGGCCTGCTCGGGCGGGATGTTAACCCGGTCGTTGATGTAGCCGTCAATCTCGCCCTGGGTTCGGCTGACGCGCTCCTGCACGTCGGTCCGGAAGGCCCGGCCCTGGCTCATGACCCAGCCCATGACGCCCAGCGAAAGCAGGACGACCACGATGGAGACGACGGTCAGCGGGTTGGCCTTCATCCATGCAAGTGCATTTTTCATAGCTGCGCCTCCTCGCCGCGGGCGGACGGGCTGTCGGTCCGGGTTCGTTCATCGTCGGCCGGTTCCGCGGGCTGGCGGGCCTGGGTCGGCTCGTCCGGGTCAGCCTCGTCGGTCGGCGGGGCTTCCTGGCGTGCCTCGTCGGGCGGGCGAAGCTCGATTTCCCACTGGACCTCAAACTCCCAGTCGCCGACGTGCCGCTGGGTGGTCAGCGGACGGGGGGGCAGCAGTTGCTCGGCCGAGACGGCGTCACGCCCCCCCCGGCCGCCGCGCGGCGCGGGCATGCCCCCGCGGCCGAACGCTTCAAAGTCCGGCTCGATGGCGCCGCGCCCCGTCCCGACCCGCGGCGCCGGCAGCGAGGTGCGTCCGCTGCGGCCGCTACGGCCGCTACGGCCGACGGTATCGCCGTCGACCCCATCTTCGGTGATCTGGCCCATCCGCAACGGACGGTCCACGAACACCACCCGGTACGGCCGACCCGCTCGGTCCGCGTTCTGGCGGAGCCAGTTCAGGAACGTCTCGGTCATGAAGGCCGGTCCGCCCTGGAAGGGCGTCGTGCCGCGGACGGTGATGACAAAGCGCGGCGGCCGACGGCCCTGCTTGAAGAAATCGTCGACGGTGAAGTTTTCTCCGAGCCCCGGGGTTTCCACGCCACGGGCCATCCCCGGCCCACCATAGCCGCTGGCACTGCCCGACCCGCTGGCGGTGTCCGTCATGGGGTCGACCACGAACTGCGACTCCACAGAGTCGATGTAGATCCGCTGCCGCTGGTTGCGGGGGAGGCTCTGCATCGCCTCGTAGTCGGCGGCAATGGTTTCCGCCTGCGGGTCGGCGGCGGCGGCGGCGCGGCTGATGTCTTCGAGCACCTTCGGCCAGAGGTCGCGGTAGTCCAGAATCCGCCGCAGGTTCTCGATCTGCCCACGCGGGTCGCCGCCGCTGTCGCCGCTGGCGTCGTTCCACCGACTCCGGTTGTCCTGGGCCTTGTTCAGAACGGTAGTGATCTGCGACCGGCTGCCCTCATGCTGACGCTGGTAGCTGGCCTGCGTCATGAAATAGTTGCTCATCATGGCGCCGGCGCCCACGGCGACGCAGGCGGCGGCAGCGGCGAACCACGGCTGCTTGGCCCGCCACATGCGCTGCGTGAGGATGTGGCGCGGCAGCAGGTTGGCCGAGACCGTCTCCAGCCCCAGCCCCTGCAGCGCCAGGCCGTAGGCGGTGGCCATGTTGATCGCGTGCTCGGCGAACTCGGCTTCGCGCTTGCCGTCGGCGGTGATGCGCTGGTAGCCGTCGGGCCGGATGACCTCGATCTGCAACTGCTGCTTGAGGAACTTCTGCAGGCCTGGCAGGCGGAAGGTCGAACCCACGCCGATGAGCTTCGTCAGGTTCGCATCGCGGTTGATGCTCTGGTAGTAGCCCAGCGAGCGTTGCAACTCCTGCACCAGGTCGGCGAAGACGGGGCGCATGGCCTGGAAGATCTGGCGGGCGTACTTGCTGGTGCCGGCCTCGCGCTTGAGCTTCTCGGCCTTGGGGAAGCTGAGCTTGAACGCTTTGACGAGCGCTTCGGTGAAGTGGTTGCCGCCGATCGGCAGCGTGCGGGGGAGGATCTGGCCCTGCTCGGCGATGATGACGTCGGTGCTGCGCGTGCCGATGTCCATGTAGATCACGCCGGCGTCGTCTTCCTCGGCCCGGTCGTAGCAGAAGGCGTTGTAGACCGCCAGGGGCGACTGGGTCAGCGCGTCGACCCGCACGTTCACCTGCCGGAAGTTGCTCAGGTAGTTGAGCACCCGTTCCTTGGTGATGGCGAAGATGCCCACCTCGACGTCGGGCGAGTCGGCCTGCTGGAAGATCTGGTAGTCCCACTCGACCTGCTCGATCGGGAACGGGATCTGCTGCACCGCCTCGAAGCGGACGATGTCGG
>JBBDPC010000018.1:0-38175 GCA_040876735.1 Phycisphaeraceae bacterium
CGGCCTCCATGCCGAAAAACGATGCTAGGCAGGCCGTGAGACAGAACCTAGTGGGATTCAACCGCGAGGGACGCCGCCGCTTCGATCGCGGCGGACTGCTGCTGGATGCGGCGGAGACGCTGGAGGTCGAACTTCGTGCGGCGGTCGAAGGTGTAGATGCCGTTCTGTTCCTGGAACACGTCGGTGAGCTGTGTATAGCAGTAGGCGAACATTTGCGGATGCGCCAGCAGCGTGGTGCAGAGCCCCTCGAAGCGTTCGTAAAATGCATCCAGGTTTTGCGGCCGTTCGCCGTAGCCCCAGCTTGGCTCGTCGGCCGCGGCGTCGGGGTTCCACCAGATGCCGCCGAACTCCGAGACGAAGTAGGGCTGACCGCGGTAGGCGATCGACTCGACCTTGCCCTGGTGCTTGTTGATGAACGGCTGGTCGTCGGCCAACCCCGCGTGGCGCTGCGCGACGCTGGCGGGGTCCTGGTCGTAGTCGTGGCTGTCGTAGATGTCGGACACCGGCACGCGGTGGCTGTAGCCTGAGGCGTCCAGCACGGGGCGGGTGGTGTCGAAGGCTTTGGCGGCCTGGAACATGCCGTGGGTCACGTCGTCGAGTTGCGTGATGCGGTCGGTGAGCACCTGCCGGGTTTCGTTCAGCGGGCACCAGCCGACGATCGACGGGTGCGAGTGGTCGCGCTGGAGGACTTCGAGCCATTGGGTGATGTAGCTGGCGGTGGGCTGCTGGTTGTCGCCTTCCGGGCCGTGCCTGTTGCAGCCCCAGTCGGCGAACTCACCCCAGAGCAGGTAGCCCAGCCGGTCGGCGTGGTAGAGGAAGCGTTCTTCAAAGACCTTCTGATGCAGACGGGCGCCATTGAAGCCGGCTTCCATGGCCAGTTCGATGTCGCGCTTCAGCGCGGCATCGCTCGGCGCGGTTAGCAGGCCGTCGGGGTAGTAGCCCTGGTCGAGTACGAGGCGCTGGAACACCGGTTTCCCGTTGAGCAGCACCGCCTTGCCGCGCAGCGTCACCGAGCGCAGGCCCGCGTAGCTGGTGATGCGGTCGAGTATCTCGCCCTGGTCGTCGAGCAGTTCGACGCTCACGTCGTACAGGTGCGGATCCGCCGGCGACCAGAGCCGGCGACGCGCGGCCGGCACGGGCAGGTCCAGCCGGGGGGTGAAGTCGAGCACGTCAACGGTGCGCTGGGCGACCACGCCGGCGGCGTCCTGCAGCGTCGCCCGCAGTTGCAGGCCGGCGTGATGCGGGCCCGGGCCGCCGGCGCCCCCGGAGGTGATCGGCTGTGCGAGGCGAATCATGCTGTTCGCCACGTCCGGCGTCAGCCGCGGCCGCGCCAGCGCCACCTCCGGCACCGGCTCCATCCAGACGCTTTGCCAGATGCCAGTGGTCCGCGGGTAATGACACCCGTGGTTGGCGTACTGCTGGCTCTGCTTGCCCCGCGCCTGCGGCGGCCGCCAGTCGTCGCGGGCACGCACCACGAGCGTCACCGTCTGCCCGCCGACGTCGCCGAGGTCGCAGGCGAACGGCGTCTGCCCGCCCCGGTGCCGGCCGACCTCCCGCCCATCGGCCCACACCGTCGCATCATGGTCCACCGCCTGAAAGTGCAGCAACACCCGCCGGCCGCGCCAGTCGCTCGGCACCACCACCGTCCGCCGATACCAGACCGCAAGCATGAAGTCGGTGTGCTCGATGCCCGACAGCGTCGACTCGGGACAGAACGGCACGGTGATCTGCCGCGCCAGCTCTCGCTCCAGCAGCCCGCGCTCCAGGCCCGAGTCGCCCGCATCGATTTCAAACTGCCACGGCCCGTTGAGGCACAGCCACGGCTCACGGACACACTGCGGACGCGGATATTCGCTGCGCGGAATCGTCACGGTGTCATACTCCTGAAAGGGCCGCCTGAACGTCCCGCCCATGGCCCGTGGAGTATACAGGCAAGCTTCTGACGCCCCATTCCGGCTGACGGCTTCAAGCTGACGACTCAGTGCCCAAGTCAGAAAAAGACTGCCCCTTCGGACTTTCAGCCAACCGCTTATGATGTGACAATCAATATCGATCCTGAAGACGCTTCAGCTTGCCAGGAACGAGGGGGGTATGGCCACCAGCCCAACCACACCAGCACCGCCACCGGCGTCGCCGGAACCTGAACCAGGGTGGATGGGGAAGTTGCATCGACTGCTCGCCCAGGTCAAGGCCATTCTGCCCGACTACCGGTACCGGGCCGCCACGCGGATCATGCTGGCGGCGGCGGGTCTGCTCTCTGCGAGCATCATCGGGCTCGTCGTGGAAGCCGTCTACTTTCAGGTCACCGGCGAGGCGCTGACGCCCACCTGGTTCACCCTCGCGCTCGTTCTCTTCGCCTTCACCATGCTGGCGGGCGGCATGGCGATCTTCCTGCTGACGCATTTCGATCAACGCCGACGCGATCCGCTGGAACAGGCAGCCGCCCAACGCCGGGCCCGCGCGGTCGACCAAGCGGTGGCGCTTGTCGGGATCGGCCGGCAACTGCTTCAACGCAAGCAGCAGATGCAGGGCGAACGAACCACCGGCAACCCCCTGTTCGATCAGGTCACCACCTTCGGCGCCAAAGCCTGTGAACTGCAAGCGGCGCTGGCGCAGCTCGGCGATGATGCATCACGGACACTGGCGGAAAAGCTGCGTGCCATCACAACCGGCGAAACCGCCTTTGATGATGTCAGCATCATCGCGTCGATGTCCGACCAGCAACTGTCGGCGCTGCTGACAGAGATTGAAGCATGGTCCACCCGGATGAAAGGACAAGTCCATGGCCAGTGAATGGAGCGACAGGCAGGCGATCCTCTACTACCTGGAAGGGGGGCTGGGCGAGCTTCCACCTGCCATCATCCACGCCCTGGAGGTGGCGATTGAAGAAAAGCCAGCCGAAGGTGAAGCGAGAACGGTTCGCGGCGCGGCGGCCCTTCCCTACCTTGACGAGTTCCGGGCGCTCGATCGGCTCTTTCTCGCGATCCGGTTCACCAACAACCTTCGCATCTGCACGCAGCGCTGCAAGAACGGCGCGATGCAGTACCGCGAGTGCAGTTGGACGCACGTGGACAGCCAGAACTGCAAGGTGGCGCTTGAAGCGCAGTGTGCCCAACTGACCGATCAGGATTTGCACAGCGATGGTGGCCAAAACTTGCAGGCCCACGGCCACGACGCTGAAGTAGCCCACTGAAGCAAATGCCGCCGACAACGACACCAGACGTCACCCGGACAATGGACGGTCGGGCCATGCGTCCCGGCCGCGGAGCGTTCATTTCGCCCAGACCCAGCCCAGCACCATCACGCCGCCGATCGCCACGAAAACCAGGCCGAAGACTCCGCTGAGGAGGGCGATCACGATGGACACCGCATCCCCCGTGATCAGCGGGACCCCGCGCATCAGCCCGAGCACGCCGATCCACACCACCACCACGCCAAGGGAAATCCGAACCGCATCGCCTTTGTGCAATCGAGCCATGCCCTGTTCCCTCTCGTCGATGAGCGTTCGCGTGCGCCTTCATCCCCGCGGCCAGCCGGCGGGAATCGGCTCGCTGGGGAAGCGAAGCTTGAAACGCTGGAGCAGGTCCGGCACGGTGTCGGGCCGCATCTCCAGTTCGTAACGCGCACACAGCTCGGCCAGCTCCTGCGGCTCGGCGCCGGTGACGCCGCCGCGGTCGACCAGTTCGCTGAAGAAATGCTCGAAGCCGGCGGGTGAGATGATTTCGAGGATGCGGCAGGGCGTGTCGCCGGCGTTCCAGAAGGTGTGCCACTGCTTGCGCGGCTTGAACACCAGGTCGCCCGGGCCGGCTTCCAGCACGGCGTCGCCCAGCAGCGCCCCCATGCGCCCTTCGAGCACGAAGCTGTATTCGTCCTCGCGGGTGTGCCGGTGCAACGGGGCCGCCAGCGCGCGGGGGGCCATGGGATGCTCGACCAGCGAGAACCGCTCGCCCGCCTCGCCGCCGTCGATCATGAACCGGACGCCGATGCTGCCCAGGAACCCCGCCTTGCCGTCGCCTGGCCCGACAACCTTCGCTCTGGTCGTGCTCATTCGGCTGCTCCTTGTGGAGAATGGGAGGGAGATGACCGCGAAACCTACGCCATGAGGCACCGGCCTCATGCCGATCAGGATGAGTTCAGTATAAGCAGACACCAGACGACCACGAGACGAAAACGGACGCCGCAAAATGTGACACGGCTGGTGCAACGGCAAACAGCCGGCAGCACCCTGGCCTCCGCCAAGGGCTGGGGGAAATGGCGGCCTTACGCATCGGCCGCTCACCCGATTTTTACCCGGTGGCGGCATCGCGAGGTTGACAGACTGGTCTGTCTAGGTTAGATTCATGGCATGACGCGTGTCATCGAGACATCCTCCGTGCGGGATCGCATCCTGGCCACGGCCTCCGACCTGTTCTACCGCCAGGGCTACCGGGCCACGGGCGTCAACCAGGTCATCGCCGCGTCGGGCGTGGCGAAAGCTTCGTTCTACAGCCACTTTCCCTCCAAAGACGACCTGCTCTACGCCTACCTGGCGGCAGCCGCGCGGCAGGACCTCGACGACCTGCATGCAGAGGTCGAGGCCCGGTCCGGCGCGAAGGCGCGATTCTTCGCCCCTTTGGAGATGCTCGTGCCCTGGTTCGAGTCGAGCGATTACCGCGGTTGCCCGTTTCAGAACATCGTGGCAGAGGCTCCGCCGAGCGACCCCCGCGTACGGACCTTGGCCAGGGCGCACCGGGACAACGTCCGTACGCTGCTGCGGACCTTGGCCGAGGATGTATTGAACCAGCGTCCGCCCGCCCGGCGCCCGGCCGCGCCGCCGCTCGACCCCGATGCGTTGGCCGAGGTCTACCAGTTGCTGCTGGAAGGGGCGATCGCCACCGCGGTGGCCTACCGCACGCGTCGGCCGGTGGACAAGGCCATCCAGACGCTGGAGCACCTGCTGGAAGCCTGATCTTTTTTTCAGATGGCCATACAGACCGGTCTGAATGGTCTTCATCACAGGATGACCCGGAAGTGGCTTTTCCCGCCACCGTGACACCTTCTCTACGCCAGGAGCCCAACCATGTGCATCGCCTGTGGAACCCGGATCGACCCTGCCAAACAAAACGCCTTCGCCGATCGCCTGCTGGAGACGCTCAACCATGGCGTCACCTGTCTGATGATCTCGCTGGGGCATCGCACCGGCCTGTTCGACGTCATGGCGGACGGCCAGGCGCGGACCAGCGAGCAACTCGCCCGGGACGCCGGCTTGAACGAGCGCTACGTGCGCGAATGGCTCGGCGGCATGGTCGCCGCCCGGATCGTCGAGCGCGACCCAGCCGCGAAAACCCACCGCCTGCCGCCCGAGCACGCCCACTGGCTCACACGCCATTGCCCCACCGACAACATGGCGATCTTCGCCCAGTACGTCGGCGCCCTCGGCTACGTGGAAGACCAGGTGCTGGACTGCTTCAAGCAGGGCGGCGGCGTGCCCTACGCGGCGTTCCCACGCTTCCACGACGTCATGGAGGAAGACAGCGGCCAGTCGATCGTGCCCATCATCGTCGACCGCCTCGTGCCGCTGATCCCCGGCCTGCACGAACGGTTGACCCAAGGCATCGACGTGCTGGACATCGGCTGCGGCCGGGGGCGGGCGCTGATGCAGCTTGCCCGCGCCTATCCCAACAGTCGGTTCACCGGCTATGACCTGAGCGACGAGGCGATCGCCTACGCCCAGCACCACGCCGACGAGGCCGGCCTGACCAACCTGCGGTTCGTTCAAAAGGATCTCACCGACTGGCAGGAAGCGCAGGCGTTCGACTGGATCACCGCGCTGGACGCCATCCACGACCAGGCCCGGCCCGACAAGGTGCTGGCGGCGATCCGACACGCGCTGCGCCCCGGCGGCGTCTTCCTCATGCAGGACATCGACGCCTCCAGCGAGCCGGTCGACAACATCGAGCATCCCATGGGCGCCCTGCTGTACGGCGTCTCCTGCATGCACTGCATGACCGTCTCGCTGGCGCAAGGCGGCATGGGCCTGGGCGCAACGTGGGGCAGGCAACTGGCCGAACAGATGCTGCGCGAAGCCGGCTTCGACGACATCCGCACCCACCGTTTCGAACACGACGTGCAGAATGTCTACTTCACCATGCAGACCTGATCGGCCGTCAGGAGAAATGGCAGACAGGTGGAACGTGCCACGCCCCGGCGCGGGGGCGTCCGGATCAGGCGTCACCCCGCGCTGGACTCGCCCGGCACGACGAAGCTCAAATGCAACGCCGCGTGTCGACAGTGAAACTGGTTCCACTCGGCCGCGCTCATCTCGCCGAACAGCGGGCTGGGGTGGCGTTGCGGCTCGCGCTTGAGCCGATCGATCATCGCGCGCAGGCGCTGCAAGCCTTCCTCGACGGAGACCGCCGGCGGCGCGAGCGTGGCGGCGGCGCGCCGAGGGAAGCGGATGCCGCTCGGCCAGGGCCGGGTGAGAAACCGCTTGCGGAACGGGCGGGCGGCAAGGCGCACGACGGCTGGCATCTGGAAGTCGAACCCGTCCAGCGACTGCTGCATGAAGATCGCCAGGTGCGCGAAGATCTGGCCCAACGACCACTGACCCAGTGTGCGATGCGGCTGGGCGGCCAGTTGCTCGGCGTCGGCGAGCACTTCGTCCAGGGAGGCGAAATGAAGCTGGCGGCGCTGATCGGTGAGAGCGGGGTTCGGCGCCATGTCAGGTCGCTCCCTCGATGAAAGTTTCCCTTGGAACACGCTCAATCGCTGGCGGCCCGCGCGGCCGAGCATCCGCACGTCGCGTTACGGCAGCGGTGGGCGATCGGTCGGCGGCGCGCATCGAGTTCGACTTCGCAGCAGGCCTCCAGCGCCGTGCGCAGCTTCGCCCGCCCGCGCTGCACGCGCGACTTCATGCCCGACAGCGACACGCCCGCCCGCTTCGCCGCCGCCTGTTGCGTGGCCCCTTCCAGTTCCGTCCAGCGCAGGGCCGAGCGGTACGGCTCCTCCAACCGGTCGACCATGCCCAGCAGGCAGCGCGCCAGCCCCTGCACCGCCTCGGCATGGGCCTCGTCCTCGTCCACCTTGGCCGTCGGCGGCTGGGCTACCGTCACGTCCACCGCCCCCCGCTCCGGCCGGGCCGCCCGTCGGCGGTGGTGGTCGATGATGGCGTTGCGGGCGATCTGGTAGACCCAACCGCGCAGGTGGCGCGGCCGCTCGCCTCGCTCGAGGTGGCGGTGGATGCTCAGGTAGACCTGCTGGCGCAGATCCTCCGCGTCATCGGCGCTGGACACCTGCCGGCGCAGGTAGGCGTCAAGCTCGTCGCGGAAACGCTGCCAGAGCGTGGCGGTGGTCATGGCGCTGCTATCGTAGGAAGGGCCAGCCGACCGGCCCAGTCTGAAGCGCCGATCGGCTGGCCGGTTTCGGTTGAGACAGGCTCAGCAACAGCCGCAGGTGCAGGACTCGCCGCCGCAGCAACCGTCGTCACAACAGTCGCAACCGCAGCCGCAGCCCGTGTTGCCCGTCGTTGGCCGGGGTTGATTCTGATCCTTGGCTTCCATGATGCATCTCCGTAGAGAAGAGGAGCGTGTAGGCGCCGGCCACTCCGGCACCTTCACCCTTGTAGACGCAGGCGAGCGAAAAAGGACGCAGCCATGGCCACCCCGCTCATCATGGTCAGCCTGCTTTCACGCCCGCCCTGCTGGGGTCGAGCCGCCGCCGCCCGCCGGTGGGCGCATCAGCGGCGCAGGTGTTCTTCAAAGAACGCCACGGTGCGCTGCCAGGCGCGTCGGGCGGCCGCTTCGTCATAGCGCGGCGTGGTGTCGTTGTGGAACCCGTGCTGCGTGCCGGGGTAGCTGTGGGCGGTGTAGGCCACGTCCGCGGCCTGAAGCGCAGCTTCCCAAGCCTCGCGCCCCGCATTGATGCGCGGATCGTTTTCCGCGTAGTGAATCAGCAGCGGGGCCTTGACGTTCTCGGCCTGCTCGGCGGGCGGATGGTTGCCGTAGAACGGCACGGCCGCGGCCAAGTCGTCCATCTGCGTCGCCAGCATCATCGTGATGCCGCCGCCCCAGCAGAAGCCCACCGCGCCGATCCGCCCGGTGCAGGCCGGGTGCTGCTTGAGATACGCGGCGGCGGCGAGCATGTCCTGCCGCGTCTTTGCCTGGTCCAGCGTGGCGAACTGTTCGCGCGCCTTGTCCTCGTCGCCCGGGTAGCCGCCCCGCGGCGCCAGCGCGTCGGGGGCGAAGGCGAGAAACCCTTCCAGCGCCAGCCGGCGGGTGACGTCTTCGATATGCGGATTCAGCCCGCGATTCTCATGCACCACCAGCACGCCCGGCAGCTTCCCTTCCGCCTCGGCCGGACGGACGAGGTAGCCTCGCGTCTGGTCGTAGCCCTGCGGCGAGGGGTATTCGACGGACTCGCTTTGCAGCCGGTCGTCGTCCGGCTTGACCTGCTGGGCCTCGGCGAACTTCGGGCTCAGCGCCGCCAGCAACCCCGCGGCCGTCATCCCGCCCACGGCAAACCGGGCGGCCCGGTTCAGAAACGTTCGCCGATCGATCGAGCCATGCACGTAGGCGTCGAAGAGGATGAGCAGTTCCTGGTCGAAATCGTGGGCGTTCATCTTCGGCATGGTGGCCTCCTGTGGACCAGCATACTGCACGGCCCCCTCGGGCCAAAGCGATTGTTCGCCCCGTTTGGCCGATCGCACGGCGTGGAACCAGCCCCGGCGGCCTCGGTGCGCCGGCCGCGCCTGCGCTGCCGGTTCACCGCAGGTATCATGGTGGTGAAGTCCTTGCTTCCGGGGGCTTCCGGGCTCGTCCCTCTGGTATCGAAGTGCTTGCCGGAGACCGAGCGTTGGCCAGAATCATCGTCGGGACGTACATGGTTCGCTACCCCATCGGCGGCATGCTCTCTTGGGCGCTGCAGTACGTGCTTGGCTATCACCGGCTAGGCCACGAAGTCTACATCGTGGAGAAGGGGTTCTATCCCCATGCATGCTACGACCTGGATCGCCGATGCATGACCGACGACCCGTCGGCGGGCCTTCGCCACGTCACGGCATTGCTCAAGCGCTTCGGCCTGGACCAGCGCTTCTGCTTCGTTGACTACCACGGGGTGCACCACGGTCTTTCCAAGGCCCGGACGAGCGATCTGTTTCGATCGGCCGACCTGTTCGTCGACAGCGGCGCTCACGGCGCGTGGAGCGAAGAGGCGGCGGACGTCCACCGCACCGCCCTGATTGACGGGGAGCCCGGGTTTACGCAGATGAAGTGGGCCAACGCTGTCGCGGCGGGCCATGCCATCCCGCGGTATGGCTTCTACTACACGAACGGCACGCTGCTGGGCAGCCCCGCCTGCTCGGCGCCGACGGTGGGCCTGCCCTGGCGACCACTGTTCAACCCGGTTGTGCCGGAGCTGTTCGAGCAGGGGCCGCCGCCGCCCCCGCACGCGGCCTACACCACCGTGATGAACTGGCAGTCGCACAAGCCCATCACGTTTGAGAACCAGGCGTACGGCCAGAAGGACCTGGAGTTCGAGCACTTCATGGATCTACCGTCTCGCACCAACGCGGCCCTTGAGGTGGCGGTCTCGGGCGCGGCGCCGCAAGAACGCCTGGCGAGCCACGGGTGGCGCATGGTCTCCGCGAAGGCGGTCACCGCCACCTTCGACCACTATCGCCGATACATCCACCAGTCGCGCGGCGAGTTCTCGGTTTGCAAAAACGTGTTCGTCGCCCACCGCACCGGCTGGTTCAGCGATCGCAGCGCCGCCTACCTCGCGTCAGGTCGGCCGGTCGTGTTGCAGGAGACCGGCTTCAGCCAGTCCCTCCCGACCGGCGAAGGGCTCTTCGCCGTCAACACCCCGCAGGAAGCTGCCGACGCGATCGCGCAGATCGAAAGCGATCACGCCCGCCATGCGGCGGCTGCGCGAGCGATTGCCAGGGAGCATCTGTCGGCGGAGGTGGTGCTGGGCCGGATGCTCCGCGACACGCTCGGCTGAAAAGAACACACCAGACCTCAACGAGCGGATTCACCCACAACCGCGACGGGTTCGGTCATGACAAACGATGCAACAACATTCAACAAAGTCTTCGGCATCGGCCTCAACAAGACGGGCACAACGAGCCTCGCCATGGCGCTGAACCAGTTGAAGATCCCGGTCGCGGATTTTCCCCACGACTGCGTCACACGCCGCGAACTGGAAGTCGGCCAGTACCATCTCAGCGTGCTCGAGCACCACCGCGGCGCGACGGACACCTCCGTCGCCGCATTCTACGCGCAACTGGACCAGGCCTACCCCAACAGCAAGTTCATCCTGACCGTCCGGCCGAGCCGGGAGGACTGGCTCCGATCACTCAAGAAGCAACTGGAAGGAACCCGGCGGTGGTGGCATCCGCAGTCCAACAGCGCCCGGTTCATGTATTTCATCAACACCGCCACGTACGGCGTCAGCACGTTTCAGCCCGAGCGGATGGCCTTCGCCTACGACCTGCACGTGAAAAACGTCCTCCATTACTTCGCCGACCGCCCGGACGATCTGCTGGTGATGAACATCATGGCAGGAGACGGTTACGACAAGCTCTGTCCGTTCCTGGGGCTTGAGCCCATGACGGGGCCGTTCCCCAAGGCCAACACACGGGATGAACGCGAAGGTTGGCTTCAGGCCATGGAGCAGGCGGTGCCGGAACTGCGCGCCGTGCTTCCGGATTCGGCCAGCGTGGCCCTGGTGGACGACGGCTACCTTCACGACACGCATGTTCAGACCCAGTGGAACATGCAGCCGTTCCCAAGTGTGAACGGTCTGTTCGCCGGCCCCCCTGCCGACAGCGAACAGGCGCGCGAACTTCTGGAGCACGCCATCGCGGACGGCCTCGAGTACCTCCTGTTCGCCTGGCCGGGCATGTGGTGGCTGGATCACTACGCGGTGTTCCATCGCTACCTGCGCGAGCGGCACCCGTGTTTGCTCGATAACGAACGATTCGTGCTCTTCCGTCTGAAAAAATAAGCATCCGATACCGTGCCATGACCTGCGTGTCGCTGAATCGGTGCGACCGCTTCGTCACATGACCGCGTCCAAGTCGTGGTTCACTTTGAAAGCGGGGTGGACGGCCCGCCCGCCCGCCGGCAGGCTTTCGCGCCGGCCCCGTGGCACCATGCACCGGATGCGCTACTGGGCGCTGGTTTCGGAACTGAAGGATCTCGGGGACGAACAGGCGGTGGAGGTGAGGCTGCACATCGGCCAGACCGCTCAACTCGTTTCAGGCCACTGAAGTTGGACGCGGGTGTTGGCATTTCCGCCCTGACGGACCAAGCGATCTCCGGGAGCGCAGGGCGACGGACACGGCAACTTGGCGGTCATCAAGTGCCGCCTTTCTGAATCGACATCACCAATCGATCTTCCGCGGCCGTTGGCGACCGGCCGTCGATGGTGGTCGCCGGCGGAAAGCGAATGGGGAAGGTCGGCTAAGCGAGCGGGTCATATCATGGATCGACTGTAAGCCTGCACGATGGCTGGGGCACGCATCTCCATGATGGGCCTGAGCGGCCCCGCCCTGGCTTGCGTCATCCGCGATGATGTGAGTGACCAGGCCTATCACGACCTCGCCACCGATTCACGCTACCAGAGCGTCGGGCAGATCACGCTGCAGGCCAATGACGGGCTCAACTATGCTGCCTCCGGGTCGCTGATTGCGGGCAACTGGATGCTCACCGCCGCGCACGTCGTCCACGATGCCCTGTCGCTCGATTTCCACATCGGCGGAACAACCTACGCCGCCAGCCAGTGGATCGCCCATCCCAAGTACGGTGGCTCCGACTTCAGTTACGACGTCGGGCTTATCCAGTTGACGGCCGGGCCCGACGGGAAAATCTACTTTGGCCAGGGCACGGCGACCAACTCCGGCGTGGTGGGGCTGGACAACTTCCACATGAGCAGGCTCCAGAAGCATCCAGACTTCCGCGACATCCCCGCCGAGAACATCGAGTCCACCCTACAACGGCGCCCGCCGCAACAACTGGGCATTGATGGCCACGATCACCGTGCTGGCGGACATGAGCACGGCCCCCACCGCCGGGGCGAGGATGATGCCCGCCCACGCCAAGACGCCGGCGGCCAGCGGGATGGCGATGATGTTGTAGCCGGCCGCCCACCAGAGGTTCTGGACCATCTTGCGGTAGCTCGCCCGACTCAGGCTCACGATGCGCGGCACGTCACGCGGATCGCTGCGCACCAGCACGACGTCGCCGGCCTCGACCGCCACGTCCGTGCCGGCACCGATGGCGATGCCGATGTCGGCGGTCACCAACGCGGGGGCGTCGTTGACGCCGTCGCCCACCATCGCCACCCGCTTGCCTTGACGCTGCAGTTCCTCGATCTTCTTCGCCTTGTCCTCCGGCAGCACTTGGGCGAAGACGGTGTCGATGTTCAGCTTTTTGGCTACGGCGTCGGCCACGGCCTGCGAATCGCCGGTGAGCATCGCCACCTCCACCCCCGCGTCGTGTAGACGCTTCACCGCCTCGTAGGATTCGGGCCGGATCGCATCGGCGGTGGCGAACACCGCCAGCGCCCGATCGCCTTCGACGAGGTAGATCGCCACCTGCCCGCTCTGGCCGAACCGCTCGGCCGCCTCGCGGAGTTCGGATGCCGGGGCCACCCCAAGTTTTGTCAGCAGCGCGGGGCCGCCGACTTTCAACTCACGTCCTTCGACGGTCGCCTGCACGCCATGGCCGGGAATCGCCTGGAACGCTTCAGCATGCGGCACCTCCAGCCCGCGGTCCTCGGCACTCTTGAGCAGGGCCTGGGCGATCGGATGTTCGGAGTCACGTTCCACCGCCGCCGCCAGTCGCAGGACCTCGTCTTCGCCCGTGCCTTCGACAGTCACGGTTTCCACCACCCGGTGCTCGCCCAGTGTCAACGTGCCCGTCTTGTCGAACACCACGGTGTCGAGATTCCGCGCCTCCTCCAGCCCCCGCCGGTCGCGCACCAGCAACCCGTTGCGAGCCCCCAGCGTCGTCGAGATCGCAACCACCAGCGGCACGGCCAGCCCCAGCGCGTGCGGACAGGCGATCACCAGCACGGTGACCACGCGCGTGATCGTGAACTCCAGCGTGGCGCCGAATGCCAGCCAGGCCACCAGCGTCAGCACGCCGGCCCCGATGGCGACGAAGGTGAGCCAGAACGCCGCCCGGTCCGCCAGCGCCTGGGCCCGCGAGCGCGAGGTCTGGGCCTGCTCGACCAGGCGCATGATGCCCGCCAGCGCGGTCTTTTCGCCGGTGCCGGTGACTTCGACGCGTAGCGAGCCTTGGCCGTTGACCGTGCCGGCGATGACCTTCGCGGCCTCGTGCTTGGCGACCGGCTTGGATTCGCCGGTGATCATCGCCTCGTTGACCGAGCTTTTGCCGCTTTGGACGATGCCGTCGGCCGGAACGCTCGCTCCGGGACGGATCAGCAGCAGGTCACCGTCCTGCAATTCGCTGACGGGCACCTCCTCGGTCTGGTCGCCCGCGGTGATCCGCACCGCCGTGTCCGGCAGCAGTTTGGCCAACTCCTTGAGCGCCCCCTGAGCCTGGAAGATCGAGCGCATCTCGATCCAGTGGCCCAGCAGCATGATCGTCACCAGCGTCGCCAGCTCCCACCACAGCGGGTGCCCGGGATAGCCGAGCGTGACTGCGGCGCTGTAGAGGAAGGCGACCACGATCGCCAGCGCGATCAGCGTCATCATGCCCGGCAGCCGGTCGGCCAGCTCACGCCATGCGCCCTGCAGGAACACCCAGCCGCCGTAGAGAAAGACGAGCGTGCCGAAGATGGCGGGGATGAACCTTGAGCCGGGGAATGTGGGGGCGGTGTAGCCGAACCACTGCTGGAGCATCGGCTCCCAGACCAGCGCCGGGATCGTCAGCGCCAAGCTGATCCAGAACTTGTTGCGGAACATCGCCACGCTGTGCCCGGCGTGCTTGTCGTGCCCCGCGTGCTCGCCCGCGCCTGGCCCGTGCTGGTGCGTTTGGGCCTCGGCCGCGTGCTCGACATGGGCGTGCTTGGCGTGCTCCTGTCCGCCGGCGTCATGCGAGGCGTGATCATGATGCGGGTCGTGCTGATTCATTGCCCCGCCCAAGCTGTTCAGTAATCCCGCAAGGCTTGCCGTGCGTTCTTGTACGCCAGATCGATGCGTCCATCGTACACCTGCTCAGCCGCCTTGCCAGTTGGCGTGGGCCACGCGGTGCTTGCGGTGGTTGCGCATCGCCCATCGCGCCGATCGAGACAGTTGTCACCTGCCCCGCCTTGTCGGGAAACTCGGCCAGTTCCGGCGTGCGCTGATCCGACCCACAGCCTTCCGGCTCGCTGCCTTTCCAGAAGGCCTTCTACAGCGTCTGGCGGTGGTGCATCTTCAGCGTGTGGGAGCGCTACCCGCTGAACGGCGGCCCGCTGCTGGGGCAAGACCTGAAAGAGCACCGGCGGTTTCCCACCGGTGCTCTGATCGTGTCAACCGGCCACCTCGTCGACGTCAGGCCGCAGACCGGCCGCTCTCCCGGCTGCCTTCCTGCTCGTGCCTGCGTCCCTCCTCGCTGTGACGCATGGCCAGATCGTGATGCTGCTGAGCCTGGTCCTTGTGGCCCTGCAACTCGTGGAAGCCGGCCATGCGGTGGTGGTGGGCCGCCGCCTCCAGGTGCCCGGCCGCCTGATCGTGGTGCGTGTTCAACTGCTGTTCCTCTTGCATCGCAAGTCTCCTTTTCAAATCGTGGGCATGTCCCGTTTTGATGACGCTCATGAGCGGCGGACGCTTTGCCGGCATTGCCGCCCATGGTCAGTCAGGCGCATCCTAGCACTGAGACGGGTGTTCGTACGTGTCGGACGTTGCCGAACCGACAGTGGGGACGGCACCGAGGCAGCCGCACTGGGCCAGCAAAGGCAGGACAAGTTCGCCCACGTTCGCAAGGGAGACGCCTGCCAGAGTGGAGGGTCATGCACCCCGCGGCGCGTCATACCCCCTTGCGGTTCGCCTATTCGTGGTGCTGCTCATGGCCGGGCGCTGCCGGCTCCTGCTGAGGCGAATCGTCCTGTTCCTGCGGTTGCGACCTCATGCGTCCGTCCTGCATCATGCCGCCGCCTTGCATCATCGGGCACTGCATCATCATCTGCTGACGCTGGTCCTCATCACCTTCCATCATCATGTGTCCGCCCATGTGCTGCATCATGCGCTGCATCATCTGCTGGCGCCGCTCGTGCATCTGCCGGCGCTGCTCGACCAGCGTGCGAAGCAGTTCGGCCATGGCATCGACCTTCGCTTCGCCTTCCGCTTCGTCCATCGCCTGGACCTGCTGCTCCAGTTCGTCGTCCATCTGCTGCACGCGCTCCTGCATCTGCTGCATGCGCTGGCGCATCTGCTGGCAACGCTCCATCATCGCCTCGCGGTCCATGGGCATGTCCATCGGCTGCTGCTGATCATCACCCCGCATCGGACCGCCCATCTGCGCCTGAACCGTGAGAACGGTTCCCACCAGCAACACCACCAGTGCCGCGGTCCCAGTCAACTTGCGTGTACCCATTGTTCGACTCCTTCCCAGTAAGGTTCCCGTGCTGCACGGAGGTCCAGCCGGTTCAACCGGCTTCCGCGACGTCCGGTGATCCTAGCGCCGCACGGTCGATGATGGGGGCAACCGTGGCTTTCGATCGCCGCGACCGGCCAGTCCGCGACTGTCGGCCCAAGTTTCCCGACCGATTCGCTGTACGAGGATCGAGAAGAGGATCAACGGACATGTTGCGCCGGTGAGAGTTTCAGCGGGCCGTGTACCCGCCGTCGATCACCAGTTCGCGGCCGGCTGCATCAAGCCCCTGCCGCCAGCCCACCTGATCGGCCTGGAGCGCACCGTGCTCACCATGGACGGGGCTGAAGCGATCAGTCCAGCATCCCGCGACGATGACACGGCTGGCTCGCAGCACTGATGCCGTTCCGGCAGCTCGCGGCCTATCGCGATTGCGGACCATCGTCGGTCGGGCGTGCGGCCACGCTGTCAGACGGTGCCGCGGCGGTGTTCCGCAGGCGTCTGGCCGGTCTGTGCTCGAAACAGGGCGATCATGTGGCTGGCGTTTTTGAAGCCGCAACGGCTGGCGACGTCGGCGACCGTGAGGTTGGGATCCTGAAGCAGTTCTTTGACACGGTCGATCCGTCGCCTCAGAAGGTATTCGCGTGGCGTGCAATTCAGGTACTCTCGGAACCGCCGCTCGAGACTGGAACGTGAAAGCGACGTTTGCTCGGTAAGGTCGGCGACGTTGACACCGTTCTGGATGTGCATTTCGAGGTAGCGGATAATGCTTGCCAGTTCTCGATCCTGGACGGCGGTGGTGTCGGTCGAGGAGCGTAACTGCACACTCTTGGGCGGAACGGTGTAATCGGCCGCGTCAACGGCGTTGCCCGCGATCAGTTGGTCCAGCAACCGTGCCGCCTTGTAACCGGCCGCTTCAGCATTGGCCACGACAGACGTCAGCGGAGGGTCCGCCAGTTCGCAGATGACTTCGTCATTGTCCACGCCGACGACGCCGACGTCGTAAGGCACACGAAGCGCAACGGCGGTGCACGCCTCAAGGACCTGCCCACCACGACGGTCGTTGCAGGCAATAATGCCAACCGGTCTGGGCAGTGTTTGCAGCCAGCGTTCCAGCATCAACGGCTGCGGCGAGTTGATCTGATCGATGGTGTCAAGCTGCAACCGGCGCGAGCGCCGCCGCGGCGAAAAGACGAGTACCTGCCGGCCGGCCGCGTCCTGCAGCCGACGAAAGGCTCCCTCGCGGGCGTCGGAATAGTCCATGCCGGGGACGCCACAAAAGGCCAGGTGCTGGTAGCCCTTGGATTGAAGATGGTCGATCGCCATCTGTACGACTTCGGTGGCGTCGGAGGTGATGCACGGCACACCTGGCACGAGAATCGCGCCGCGCAATTCGACGGTCGGCAGGTTCAGCCGCTGGATCGCTTTGACCATCCGCGGGTCTTCGAGGCGGCTGATGATGCCCGTGCCGCGCCATTGTTTGAGGTGCTCCACGACGCGGGGGGTGACAAGCCAATGGGGCTTGTGCCAGAACTGCCAATGGCCGTGCAGCCGGGCGTAGCGGGTAATGCCCAACAGGCAGCGCCGACCGTATGCGGAGGACGATTCAATCAGCAGAATGATGCGACGCTGACTCATACTCCGTCTTCCCGGTCGGATGGCGCTCGTCGCACTGGACTTCGTGATCCACTGAGGCACCTTGGTAGTGGAGCCCATGGGCCGAACATCCATGTTACCGGCTGCTGGCAGAGCGGACGACTGGCTCCAGTATACTGTCGCGTCCGGCAGTTCCTTTGTCTGCCCGCATGCAGTCGAAGCACACGCAGAATGGCCGGGTTATCTTCTCGAGCGGCCAGCCAGAACCCAGGCGACATTCACCATCACGAACATTGGTCCGCGAGCTTCGTCAAACACGCGCTTCGGATCTCCACCCGCGGCGTCGCAGAAGGTGGCGTGCGCCTCCGTAAGCTTGACGGTGTATTCATTCCACTTGCCGAACACGTTTCGGGCGTTCATGGCAGCTCGACAGGGGTCGCGTCGGCGCGGAAGAAAAGCCGCACGTTCGATGCGCTGTCATGAAGCCTCTCCTTGGTGCGCGCACCGGCGTGGCCGTCGAAGAAGAGGACGTTGGCGACGTCGCCGGGATGAATCAGGTGCAGGCGTCCGCCGTACCAGTTCCAACCCGGGGCATGGTTATGGGTGTTGAACGATCCGGTCATGCGGCCAAGTCCGCCGCCGGGGATGTCGCCCCAATTGTCCCTCTCCGAAGTGGTGTCGCCGAGCCAGACAATGTCGGAGGGGTTGGGTACGCGGTCGAGATTGTGCTGCTGAAACATTGGTCGAGTCCCGCCGAGAGGCTGTTCGCGGAAGTCCCAGCCGAGCGTTGCGTGGTCGGCGTCGGCCACGTACATGCCGTAGCTGATGTTCGATCGACCGTAGCCGGGATTGAACCACGTACCGACCCGGTCGATGTCGTAGGTCGGGTTGACCGGGCAGCCAAAGACAGTGGATGGATTGATGTAATCGCCGCCGCGATCAAACTCATCGCCGTGGATTGGCTCGCCGCTGTAGAAGCGCGCCCATGTCGTGATGTGGCCGTCGCCCGCAACATAATGCGCAATCGTCCGGTGGTTGAAGTCATTGCCATACGTCACCAGGCCGAGGCCGAGCTGCCGCTGGTTCGACAGGCACACGGCCGAGCGTGCCGCGTCACGTGCACTCGACAGGACGGGCAGTAGAATGGCGATCAGCAACGTCACGATGGCAATCACGACCAGCAACTCGATGAGCGTAAAGCCATGAAGCGGCCTGGAGCCGCGGCGGCTGGCAGAATCTGCATCACTGTGAACAACCGGGTGGATAGGAATCATCAGCGGGCTCCTGTTTGTGACGGGGGAGGATCAGATGTTGTCGTCTGGATCACGCGAAGCTGACCGCGACGGCTCGGGCGCTTCGAACACGTAGATGCCGTGGGCGTCCGCGAGCACAAAGTGGCCGGCGGTTCGCAGCAACCGCGTCTGCCCGGGGCCGGGGGCGTGACGGCGCGAGCGTGCCCCGGCCAGGGTTTTGCCATCAAGGTGCTCGGCCGTCGCGATGTCGAATACGTCGAGGTAGATCACTGCGTCGTTCGGGGCGGGCGCCGAGGTGCTCAACGTGTAGAGCCGGCCGTCCTCGCGCCACGCCTCGACCAGATGCACCGGCCGGAACCGGTCGCGGCGCGGCAACTCAACCGTGGCCAGCTCGCGCTGCTCGAGCAGGCTGAACACCGTCAACCGCGCGGCCTCGGCATCGTTCTCGTAGAGGTCGTTTCCGAAGATTCGGCCGTCGCTGGTGCGCTGGATCAGTGCCTTGGGATCATGGCGGTCGAACAGCCACTGGTGATAGTCTCTGTGTTGATGCGGCGCGCCGTGGTAACGGCGGACCTCGATCCATCGCTCGTCGCGTAGATGCAACTCGGTGGCGTGGTGGGACCGGCCGAACTCGAACGCCTCGGGCAGTACCGGGTAGTGAAGCACGCGCGGCGGCTCGTCGGGCTGCACCTCGTAGACCTGCTTGTCCGCAGCGAGCACGATGATCGCGTCGGCCGCGTGAAACACATACTCGGGCTGCGTCATCGGGCCGGCATCGTCGTGATAAAAAGGCGTGGCGGAACATACCGCGCCGGTATGCAGATCCAGCCTCCACAGTTCCGCCTGCGGGTTGTGGGGGCCACGTGTCAGGGCGTAAGCCTGCTCACCTTCCCACATCACCGTCGGCGTCCAGCGGAGGTATAGCGGGCGATCCCATGCCACTTGGCCGGTGGCGAACTCAAGGCCGGCCACGCGGTCCACCGTGAAGCCAAGTTGATCGGTGTGGCGTCCGAGGAGTAGATAATCTCCGACGGGGCTCGCCTCGTCGGGCAGGAACGGCAAACGGGTCTGCCACCGCAGGCTGCCGTCGTTGAGGTCCACGGCCACGGCGCGATCGGCAAAGACCAGCACCACGAACTCGTCGCACCAGTGCGTGTGCAGCAGCCCCATCGGCACGGGCCGACGCCGGCGTGCGTGCGGTCGCGGCCGGCCGTCGACGCGCTCCAGCCAACCGCCCCCGTATACGACGAAATCCACTGGAGACTTGGAGGTGGTCGGCGCCGGCCACAACATAGCGTGCGGCCGCGGCTTGGCGTGGACGAACGGGTACAGATCATCGTCCTCCGTTGTTTCGCCGAGATCGCCTTGAACCTGTCTCTCGTCCGACGGGGGCGTAACGGGTGCGGCAGTCAGTGCGACGACGCCCCGGTCAGTTGCGGTCAGCATCATCACCGGCTCCGACCACACGTCGTCGTGCTGCGCCATCACCTCACCGGTCGCCATGTCCAGTTCCAGCCAGCTACGATCGATCGCCACATGACCGCGACCTGCATGCGCCACTGGCGCGGCCCCGATCGCGTCGACCAACTTCCTGTGCCAGCGTGTGGTGCCGGTCGCCCGGTCCACGGCCAGCACGCCGGACCGATCGCGCGGCGTGAGCACGACGACATCGTCGACGACCTGCGGCTCTGCGCCGAGGCGGTGGGCTGAAGTGCCCCGCTGCTCACCGCGCGGTGCCCGCGGGTACCATTGGAGCCATTCGATCAAGCCGTCGCGGGCGTCGAGCCGGGCGTGGACGCCCGCTCCGGTCGAGACGTAGACGGCGGCGTCCGCCACCGCCACACGATTGCCGAAGTGGATGGTGTCCAGGTTCATTGAGCCGACTTGGATGGTGGTCGCTTGCGTTGCCAGGGGTGATTGCCACACGATGTCACCGTGGCTGAGTTCAAACGCGATCACGACGATGCGCACACTGGGCGTCACCCGGTCCATGGTGCGCAGCACGTCGCGGGCCGCGAAGTAGCGCCCCTGCGACTGAAGTTGAGCGAACCACCGTCTCAAGGCCTCGCTCAGCAGTACTTCGTCCACCGAGTGCCCGGCCTCATGCAGTTCCAGCAGCCGCCGCGCGATAAACGCCGGCCAGTCGCCGCTCTCACGCAGCCCCGCCGCCCTTGTGTGCATTGCCGTCAGCAGCGTCACCGCCCGCCCCGGCTCGTCCGACACCGCGTCGACCCGGCTGGCCAGAAGACGCAGACCCCGATCCAGTCGCGGCGCAAGCTGCTCGAACAGCACAGCCTGATGCATCACCGCCGCGTCGCGCTGCGGCGCATCGGCAAATCGGCGGCTCAAGGCGTGAAGCAGCCGCAACTCGCGAGCCCGCTCCCGTTGCCGGCGAATTTCCGCCTCCGCCACCTCGGCAAGCTCCGCCTGCCAGCTTGACATGGTCGCCTGATGGGTGTCCCGCCACGTCTCCCGCCACTGAATCTCGGCATGCAGATCGGCGGGTTCGATGTAGTCGATTCCGGTCAGGAGTTCGTCCTCAGCCGCGCCGGCGAAGCACGTCACCGCGCCCAACCACGCCACGGGTACAAACCACAGCCAGGCACGAAACGACCGCCGCACGGTCGCCGATCTCACGACGGCCGCGCGCAGACGGTCTAAACCACGGCGGTACATCATCGAAGCCGATCCTGCTTTCGTTGCGATGGGGCGGCAGGAACATAGCCCAACCCATTGCCTCGCGACTGATGCACGCCACCTGAGCATCGCGTTGCCAACGATGGTCAGGCCCGACATCGCCGACGCATGAGCATCAACAGGCCGCCCGCGCCCAGCAGCGCCAGCGAGGCCGGCTCGGGGATGACGCTGCCATTGAGGGTGACGTTGTCGAATCCCCAGCGGCTGCCGGCGGTGCCGCCGCTCTCAGGGCTCCACAGATACATACGGAATTCAACGGTTTCCGTGAGGCTCTGGTAGGCAGCGCCCGAAAGATCGATCGGATCACGCGCCACCGTGTAATTACCTGTCGCGCCAGTGACAACTCCGCCGATGGGCGAATCAAACCCGTCAACACTGCTGGAAACGTAGTAGTTGATCGGGAAGGAGGGATTGGCCACAAGGACGTCGAACGTGAGACTGTCGAGATCGACGTGGAATCCCGTGTTCGGCGAGATCGTGAACGACCAGTAGGAATCGTTACTCAGGGCTTCGGCCTGAGAATTGGCCACCCCCGTGGGCTTCTGCGCGAACTCTGGCGCGGGATTGCCGTCGCCGGTGTTGATCCCGTTGAGGGTGTTGGGCCAGTTGTCGCCGGACGTGCCGAGACCGGCAGCACGCGTGAAAGCCGTGGCTGTCGAGTTGGCGTCGGCGTCGGCGGAGTTGTACGTCGGGGCCGCGACCGTGCCGAAGTCGTACACGGCAATTTCGTCGGCATTGGCCGCGGACGGCGCTCCTGCCAGTGGCGCGAGCACGGCCGCGATCACCGCGACGCATCCGCGATGGAACACGGCGCCAGAGACGTGGTGACGGTGGTGGCGTTTGGTTGTGAACATCGCGCGCATCTCCTTACGAGAGACCATTCGCACACCAAGCCGACTGCTCAGAACGGAACTCGACATTTCAATCTCCTTCAATGGCTAATGAAAATGATGAACACGATCCAACGGCACAACTCGACGGGACTGAACCTATTTTGAACTCACTTGAACTGATGTGTAACCGCCTCCCCCTTGCGTCGAAACTGATGAATCACGCGACTGGCTCCAAGAGTACATCGCCGCCGGGTGAAAACAATCACGACTATTCGTAATCTGACATCGTGTTTGCGTCACGCTCGACATGCCGTTTCGAACGTGAAGGCCGCAATCTCACAGCCCGGCTTCACAGCCATGTCGTGCCGCAAATACGATGTCAGATTACGAATAGTCGTGATTGTTTCGCTTTCACCGCTCATGTAAGGTTGGCCGATCAAGCCGCTGACGAGCGTGCCGCGCCCGACTGTGCCCCTTGCTCGGTACCTTTTTCAGGAGATGACTGTGATGATGATCCTGGCGAATCTTCCGCCGATCGCGCTGGGCACCAGCCTCGTGCTCGCATGCCTGGCGGCGCAGTTGGCGCACGGCAGTGATGGCGCCGATGACACCACGGTGACAGCAACCACCGTGTTGCCCGCCACCCCAGCCCGCGCGCAGAGCAGGCCCGGCTACGGCTTTGAACTGACCTACCGCTGGAACGCCCGGCCGATGGCCGGCGACTATGGCGTGTTCGTCCACGTCGAGAACGAGGACGGCGACATCGTGCTTCGCGACAACCACGCCCCGCCGCAGCCTACCTCCGAATGGTCCGGCGTGGTGGAATACACCCGCCTCATTCACCTGCCCGCCTGGACCCCCGACGGCCGGCGCACGCGCCCGGGCCTGCCGGAGGGCGCCTACACCATCCACGTCGGCCTCCACGAAGGCGGCGACTGGCAGCCGCTGGCCGCCGCCGATGGAGTCACAGCCAGCGAGCCGCGCCGCTACCAGATCGCCGAGTTGATCATCGACAAAGACGCCCCCCTGCCGGACCCGGGGCCCGAGACGCTCGACCTGACAGGCTATCGCCTCACGTTTGAAGAAACCTTCGACACGTTGCCCGACATCTCCGCCTGGGGGCCGATCGAGCCCGGCGGCGCACAGTGGATCGCCCACACCCCCTACCGCGGCGACTTCGGCGACGCCCGCTTTGCCGACCCGACCGACACGTTCCCATTCACCGTCGAAGACAGCACCCTCCGCATCGAAGCACGGCAGAATGACGCCGGCCAGTGGGAGGCGGGCCTGCTCTCCTCCGTCGACACCGAGGGCAACGGCTTCGCGCAGCAATACGGCTACTTCGAAATGCGGGCGAAGTTCCCCGAAGGCCCCGGCACATGGCCCGCCTTCTGGTTGCTCGCCCTGCCCCGCGTCACCGAGGCGGAGGACACCTCCATCATCAACGTCGAGATCGACGTGGTCGAACAGTACGGTCACTGGCCCAACAAACTGACCACCGCCATCCACCGCTGGGACCGCGGCACCGGACGTCACCAGCACCTCGGCGACAACCTGCTCGTGCACGGCATGACCGAGGATTTCCACACCTACGGCGTGAAGGTCACGCAGCAGCAGATCACCTTCTATTTCGATGGCGTGGAGATCCGCCGCGAGCCAACGCCCGACGAAGCGCACGTGCCGATGTTCATGATGGTGAACTTCGCGCTCGGCCCGGGCTGGCCGCTCGACAAGACGCCCAACCCGTCCTACATGTACGTCGACTACGTGCGGGCCTACGCCAAGGACGAGCCCGACGCAACGCAGTGAATGAGCCGCACTGTAAGCGACGATGCATCGTGGCTGGCCCACCAGCGAGTTCGCATGATCCCACACTTTCACGTGGTAAAGACCGGTTCGCGATCGTCGGCGAGGGTCGTCGGCGGAAGCCAGCAAAAACTGTCAGCTTATAGAAGTGCATCATGAGCGATCGCCCTGGAATTGGCATCCTCGGCTTGGGAGCGCGGATGGCGGCTGTCGTGGGACAGATGCTGCCACGCCTGAACTCGGCTCGCGTGGTCGCGATATGCGATCCCGATCGCGATCGAACCGCCCGGCGACTGAAGGATCTCGACCTGCAGGACGTGCGCCACTTCGGTAATGCGCGATCGCTGGTGCAGGACCCGGCGGTGCAGTGGGTGTTCGTGGGATCGACGAACAATCTTCATGCGGAGCACATCTGCCTTGCACTGGAAGCGGGCAAGCACGTGTTCTGCGAAAAGCCGTTGTGCGTGTCACTGGACGAATGCGAGCGTGTGCAGCGTGCAGTTGCCCGATCGGAGGCCCGGCTGGCGCTTGGATTCGTGTTGCGCTATTCGCCTCATTACCAGAAGGTCAAGCGGCTTCTCGAGCAGGGAACATGCGGGCAGATCATTAGCTTCGAGTTCAACGAAACGCTCGCTTTCAATCATGGCGGGTACATCCTCGCCGACTGGCGTCGACTGCGGCGGTTTGCCGGTACCGCCCTGCTGGAGAAGTGCTGCCACGACATCGACCTGGCCTGCTGGCTAGTTGGCAGCAGGCCGACGCATGTGGCCAGCTTTGGCGGCCTTGCCTTCTTCACGCCGAGGAACGCACACCACATGGATCGTCTGGGCACCAACGCCAACGGGCGGCGAGCCTATCAGGCGTGGGAGTCAACCACCGGGCTGAACCCGTTCAACAGCGACAAGGACACCGAAGACCACCAGGTGGTCATTTTCGAGTTTGAGAACGGCGTGAGGGCGACGTTTCACATGAATTTCCACGCCGCCATTCCCGAGCGTCGGATGTATTTCTGCGGCACGGAAGGTGCCTTGCGCGCGAATGTCGTCAGCGGGCAGATTCAAGCGGCGCGGGTCGGCTTCAATGAAACGATCCGCGATGAAAGCCTGGGCGTGACCGATGGGCATGGCGGGGGCGACGAGATGCTGGGCGCGGAACTGGCGGACATGATCGAGCACGATGCGCCACCGCGTGCCAGTTTTGCGGAGGGGATGATCTCCACCGTCGCCTCCCTTGGCATCGATGAGGCCATGCGCAATCGCACTGTAGTCGATCTGCGGCCGACGTGGCAGAAACTCGATCTCCTCGACCTTGGGCAGATTGATGCGCCGCGTACGCACCGACAGTCCTGTCCGTCGTGAGGTTCAGGATTCGGGACAAGGCAGAATCAACCGCAGGCCGACGCATGTCCGAATGCGATCCCCAAACCTCGACGATTTGCCGAACTTGGCAAGGAGTAGTCTTGGTATCAGCCCCGCCTTTAACGGCTGCGCTGGCCACTGCCCAGGAGCGTGGGCGCGCGGCAGGTGAGGTGACCGGTCCGGCCGGCCGTGCCGTGGCGGGCGCTGCCGGCGGGTTCGGTGGCGCCGGTGGCGCCGGGGGCGCCGGGGGCGCCGGGGGTGCCGGGGGTGCCGGGGGTGCCGGGGGTGCCGGGGGCGAGGGTGATGGTCAGCCCGGCGAGGCGATTCGAGTTTCACGTCAACCATTGCATCTCGCGCTCCAACATGCGGCCTGGGCGACCAGGTGCTGCGGTTCCCGGACGAGCCGTCCCTACGCCGCCGCCAAGGGGGCCTTGGACGCGATGACCATTGGGCTGCGCCCGGGTGCCTGACCCGCCCCCGGAAAAAACAAAAAAATCTGCCATCCGCTGTCGACCCCGGCCACCGCGGGACGACTACCTCATGGACGCGGCGATCGAGACCCCGATTGAAGGAGCAAGCCATGAAATACGTGTGTCTGGTCTACGGCGACGAGAAGGCGATGCAGGAGTTTCCCGACGAGGAATGCATCGCCTACAGCGAGGAGCTCGAGAAAAGCGGCCACCGCCTCGGCGGCGAGGCGCTCCAGCCCGTGGAAACGGCGACGACCGTGCGGGTCCGCGGCGGCAGCGTGTCCACGACCGACGGCCCCTTCGCCGAAACCAGGGAGCAACTCGCCGGCTTCTACCTGATCGAGGCACGCGACCTGAATGAAGCCATCCGCCTGGCCGCCAGAATTCCCCCGGCCCGCATTGGCAGCATCGAGGTGCGGCCAGTCCGGGAACTCGTCCCGCAGCAGCCCCACGCCAGCCGCGCCGCAACGAATACCCAATGATATGTCCGATGTGCCACTCTCATCCCTTTCTCTAAAAGGAAACAGGCTATGAGCACCACAACGACTCAATCCGCAGCCGAAACCCAGGTTCGCGAACTGGTGGACAGTTACGTGGACGCCATCCGCGCCTCGGACGTGGAGCGAATCACTTCATACTATGCACCCGACATTCTCGCATTCGACGCCATCGCCCAACTGCAATTCAAGGGTGTGGAGGCGTACAAGAAGCACTGGCAAGCGTGCATCGCCATGTGCGCGTCGGAAGGCATGATCTTTGAGTTACACAAGCCGAGCTTCGCAGTGAGCGGCGATGTCGCCTTCGGCCATTGGCTCTGCCGGTGCGGCCCGGCGACAGAGGACTCCGGCGAGGACAAAACAGGATACATGCGCGGCACCCTCGGCTTCCGCAAGACGGGTGGCCGATGGCTCATTGTGCATGAGCACTGGTCGGCGCCGTTCGACATGGACAGCGGCAAGGCGCTGTTCGACCTCAAGCCGTAGCCGGCTGTCCATGACCGTTTGTGGAATACAACAGAATGGCAGGGCATGTTCCGCGGCGTCGGCTTGCCCTGCCGTCTCCGGCGATGGCCGCTGGACCCGGCCGAGAGAAATACCATGAAAATGAAAACGAGCCAACCGATCACGCCTTTTCTCTGGTTCGACGATCAGGCCGAGGAAGCGGCCGAGTTCTACACCGCCATCTTCCGCAACTCCCGGATCACCAGCATTTCCCGCTTCGGCGAGGCGGGGCGTGAGATTCACGGCAAGCCGACGGGATCGGTGATGACCGTGGCGTTCGAGCTCGACGGGCAGCCCTTCACCGCGCTCAACGGCGGCCCGATGTTCAAACTCAACGAAGCCGTTTCGTTTCAGGTCTTCTGTGAGACGCAGGACCAGGTGGATTACTTCTGGGAAAAGCTGTCCGAGGGCGGGGACGAGCGGGCGCAGCAGTGCGGCTGGCTCAAAGACAAGTACGGCGTGTCCTGGCAGGTGGTCCCCACAGCCCTGCCCGAACTGGTCGGCGACCCCGACTCCGAAAAATCCCAGCGGGCGATGGAGGCCATGCTTCAGATGAAGAAGCTCGACATCGACGAACTCAAGCGGGCATACGAGGGGCCAGGTTCTGTCTGACGGATCGTTCGGCGGGCGCCACACCGCATCGCGCAGATGGGCGCACCTGACGAAGATGGCGTGACGGTCACGCCACTCCGTAGACGGTTCGCCACGAGCACCCTTAACGCTGAGAAGGAGACGCCATGCAAGTCAAGCCTTATCTGTTCTTCGACGGCCGCTGCGAGGAGGCGGTCGCGTTCTACCGCAGCGCGCTCGGCGCCGAAGTGGAGGTGCTCATGCACTTCAAGGACAACCCCGAGCCCGGGATGTGCCCGTCCGGTGCCGAGGGCAAGACCATCGACGACAAGGTGATGCACGCGAGCTTCCGCATCGGCGAGACCCTCGTGATGGCCTCTGACGATCCAACTGGCGCGACCCGAAGCTTTCAGGGCTTTTCGCTATCACTCACGGTGGCGGACGAGGCGGAAGCCGACCGGCTGTTCGCCGCCCTGAGCGACGGCGGCGAGGTGCAGATGCCGCTGGCCAAGACCTTCTTCTCCCCGCGCTTCGGCATGGTCGCCGACCGTTTCGGCGTGTCGTGGATGGTCATCGTGGCGACGGAGAATGCCTCCGCCCGGTGATGCCCGACGCGATGAATCTTCATACTTGGCCGACGTGTGGTCGGCGACACCCACCCCTTAACATTCAGGAGAACCGCAATGAAAGTCATGGTCCTGGTCAAAGCTACCAAAAGCTCCGAAGCGGGCGAGATGCCCAGCGAACAACAGTTTGCCGAGATGGGCAAGTTCAATGAAGAACTGGCCAACGCCGGCATTCTGCTCGCCGCCGGGGAAGGACTGCATCCGAGTTCCAAAGGCGTTCGTGTTCATTTTTCCGGAGAAAACCGCACCGTCACCGACGGTCCGTTCACCGAGACGAAGGAACTCGTCGCCGGCTTTTGGCTCTGGCAGGTGAACTCGATGCAGGAAGCGATCGACTGGGTCAAACGCTGTCCCAATCCGATGCCCGATGATTCCGAGATCGAGATCCGACCCGTCTTCGAGGCCGAAGACTTCGGCGAGGCCTTCACGCCGGAATTGCGCGAGCAGGAGGAACGCCTGCGCGCGAAAACCGAAAAGCGGTAGGCCGCGGAAACCCCGGAGGGCGGATATGCACGCGGAGGTGATCTTCTGATCGGAACGCTCAACTTCCTCGATCTCACGCCCAAGGGCCGCAACGAGACCAGTACCATGGACGGGGTCCGGCACCACGACAAGTACGCGGCGCAGCCATCATGAAGGTCGACCAGAAGCCGCCGAGGGACCGACGCCGATGAGCCAGGATGCCGCCGCCGAAGGGATGCGCGAGAGGGTGGAGGCTGTCTACCGCGCCGAGTCGCGGCGGGTGTTCGCCACGCTGGTCCGTCTGCTGGGCGACTTCGACCTCGCCGAGGAGGCGCTGCACGACGCCTTCGCCGCGGCGATGGAGCAATGGCAACAAAACGGAATACCCGCCAAGCCCCGGGCGTGGCTCGTCTCGACCGGCCGCTTCAAGGCCATCGACACCCTGCGCCGCCGCGCCCGCTTCGACGCGTCCCTCGCCCAGCTCGCCGAGCGGCTCGACACCCATACCGACGGCCCCGCGGTGGAGGATGAAGCAGGCGTGGCGGACGACCGCCTGCGCCTGATCTTCACCTGCTGCCACCCCGCGCTGCCGGCCGACGCCCAGGTGGCGCTGACGCTCCGCGAGGTCTGCGGCCTCACGACCGAGCAGATCGCCCGCGCCTTCCTGACCACCCCGCCCACCGTGGCCCAGCGCATTGTGCGGGCCAAGCGGAAAATCCGCGACGCGAACATCCCGTACGAGGCGCCGGCGCGGGAGGACCTGCCGGATCGGATGGACAACGTGCTCCGTGTGATCTATCTGGTGTTCAACGAGGGCTACGCCGCGTCATCAGGCGGATCGCTGACGCGGCCCGACCTGACGGGCGAGGCGATCCGCCTGGGTCGGTTGCTGGTCGATCTGCTGGCCCAGCCTTCGGACGCCGAGGCAAGGGGGCTGCTGGCGCTGATGCTGCTGCACGAATCGCGCCGCTCCGCGCGCACCTCGCCGGCGGGCGAACTGGTTTTGCTGGACGACCAGGACCGCTCGCTGTGGGACCGGGCGCTGATCGCCGAGGGTGCGGCGCTGGTGGAACGGGCCTTTGCCTCGCGCCGCATCGGCCCGTACACCCTCCAGGCAGCCATCGTGGCGGTGCACGCCGAAGCCTCCACCCCCGCCGCGACCGACTGGGCCCGCATCGTCGGCCTGTATGACGTGCTGCTGCGGGCAGATCCCTCACCCGTGGTCGAACTCAACCGCGCCGTGGCGGTGGCGATGCTTGACGGGCCCGCCGCCGGCCTCGCCCTGATCGACGCCCTCCTGGCCCGCGGCGAGTTGGAGGAGTACCACCCCGCCCACGCCGCTCGCGCCGACCTGTGCCGACGGCTGGGCAGAACGGCCGAAGCTCGTGATTCCTACGAACGCGCCCTCGGCCTCGCAAGGCAGGCCCCCGAGCGGCGCTTCTTCGAGCGCCGTCTGGCCGAGCTGACCAAATGAGGCGGCACCGGCGGCGAGGACCTCGGCGGTACAATCCCAAAGCATACCGACGCGGATGAGGTGGGTCTGGCCGGCAGCGGCAGTCGAGAGCCGCACGCTGCAGGCCAACGAAACCGCCAGCGGTTTGAACCGGTACGCCATCCGAAAACATGATCACATGGATGGGCCATGCACAACAGCGATCGGTGGCCGCATATCCACTTCCGAAATGAGTCCGATCACAGCCGCGGATCAACCGGCTCACTTTCCAGTGCGAGAACCCCAAAGACGCATTCGTGCACGCGACGCAGCGGGGCTCGCTGAACGAAGCGTTCCAGCGCGTCCAAGCCGAGGGCGAACTCGCGCAGGGCCAGGCCACGCTTGTGCTTGAGGTTACGGCGGCGCAGGCGGGTCAGGTGTTCGGGCTCAAGGTATTCGGGGCCGTAGATGATGCGCAGATACTCCCGCCCGCGGCACTTGATCGCCGGCTGGAGCAGACGGCGCCGGTGGCGGGCGATGAACTCCATCGGCTTGACGACCATGCCTTCGCCACCAGTTTCGGTGAGCGTGGTCCACCACGCCACGGCGTCGTCCACGCCGGCCTGATCGGTCAAGTCGACGATGCGATGATCGGTGGCCATCAGCACTTGGCCGTCGGCGGCGGCAAGGCGCCTGGCCATCGCCATGTGCCAGTCGTGGTCGCGGTTCGTGTGCACCGCACCTTCGCTTGCGAGCAGATGGAACGGCGCGAGGCGCAGGTCGTCAACGGACGCGACCGGCCAGCAGTACTGGCGGTAGGCCTCGGTGTACCGCGCCAGGTGATCGTGTCGGCCGCGGTAACGTTCCAACAATGATGTCGCCTCCGCACTGCGCTGGCTGGCCTGTTCGAGCACCTCTACGGTTTCCGCCAGGGCATGCCCGCCCGCCGAGCCGACCGCGGCATACTGCGAACGCAGCAGTTCCTGCGCCTTGGCGGACCAGGGCATCAGTTCGCAGTCGAGACAGAGCCAGTCGCTTTGCAACGCGTCCCACAGCTTCGCACCGGTGGCCGCCTGCCGCACGCAATCGAGCAGCGCCGCTTCTATGCCGTCGGCTTCAGGAAAGAACGGTCGGCCGGTGCGCGTGTAGATGATGCCCGCGCTGTCACCGCCAACGCCGAAGCGCCGCTTCGCCGCCGCCGCGTCCTGGCACACCACGACAATCGCCCGCGAGCCCATGTGCTTCTGCTGGCAGATCACGCGCGGCACGGCATGGTTGCGGTAGTAGGCGAACGCCTCGTCGGGATGTTCGAGATAGTCCTCCCGCTGACTGGTCTCGCAAGGCGACATCGTCGGCGGCAGGTGGATCAGCCAGCGCGGGTCGGCGGCAAAGCGGCTCATCACCTCCAGCGCGGCGGCCGAGTGCTGTTCGCGGATGGTGATGGCCGGCGAAAGGCGCGTGTCGATGACCCGCTTGCCGAACACGTCGGCGAGGTCGAGCACATCATCGACCTGCTGCTGAGCCGTCGTGTCGCCCGCCGCCGGCTCGGGCAGGAACGGGCGGGCCGGCTCCGCGTATGTCCGCTTCGCCGGCACGCTGACCAGCTCGCGCTCGGGATAGCGCAGCGCGGTGAGTTGGCCGCCAAACGCGCAGCCGGTGTCGATGTTGATCGTCTGGTTGAGCCACGCCGGCTCGGGCACGGGCGTGTGGCCGTAGATCACCATCGCCTGCCCGCGATAGTCGGCCGCCCAGTTGTGGCGCACCGGCAGGCCGAACTCGTCAGTTTCGCCGGTGGTCTCCCCATAGAGACAGAACTCGCGCACCTTGCCCGACGCCCGCCCCTGCATCGCCGCCTTCAACCCGGCATGGGCCACCACCAGCCGTCCCTCGTCGAGCACGTAGTGACTGATGAGGCTGTCCAGAAAATCGTGCACCTGTTTGCCGAACGCCTCCGGCTCGGCGTCCAACTGCGCCAGCGTCTCGGCCAGGCCGTGGGCGACCGTCACCTTCCGGCCGGCGAGCTTGCGCTGGAGCTTTACGTCATGGTTGCCCGGCACGCACAGGGCAACGCCGTCATGCACCATACTCATCACCAGCCGCAGCACGCCCGGGCTGTTCGGCCCGCGGTCGACGAGGTCGCCGAGGAAGATCGCCTTGCGATCGGCCGGGGCGTGACGCGGTAGCCCAGGCCATCCTCGCGTGCCACGTCCTGCTCGATGCGGTAGCCAAGCGCGTCAAGCAGTTCGCACAACTCGTCGAAGCAGCCGTGCACGTCGCCGATGATGTCGAATGGGCCGTGCTCGTGACGCCGGTCGTTCCACAACGGCTGCCGCTCGATGGTGGCGGCGTCGACCTCCTCAACGGCCTTGAACGTGAAGATGTGCCGAAAGCCCTCACGCTTAAGGCCGCGCAGGTTCCGTCGCATCGTCATCCGCTGGTTGCGGATCACGTGCCGGCCGAACGTGCGGTCGTCGCGCTGCCGGTTCCGCTCATGGCAGAGCTTCTCCGGCAGGTCGAACACCACCGCCACCGGCAGCACGTGATGCTCCCGCGCGATCTGCACAAGCTGCCGCCGATCCTCCGGCCGCACGTTCGTCGCATCCACCACCGTCAGCCGACCAAGCTTCAGCCGCTGACGCAGGATCGTGTGTAGCAGCTCGAACGCCTCCCCACTGACCCGCTGATCATTCTCATCATTCGACACCAGCCCCCGGCAGAAGTCCGACGAGAGCACCTCGAAGGTGCCGAAGTGACACTGCGCAAACGTCGACTTGCCGGAGCCGGAGGGGCCGATGAGGACGATGAGGCAGAGTTCGGGGATCGAGACATGCAAGGGTCAACCACCTCTTGTTAATAACACTGCCAGTCCATGACCCATGACTCGCGATTCGTGTCACGGCCGAAATATGCGGTGCCCAAGTCGCCCCACATCCAGTGTGCCTCCTCTTCGCTGCCGATCTGAAAGGCGAAGCGATGGTTGCTGTTCTCCAGCATCCATCCCGGTTCGGCCTGAACGCAGTACGGCCAACCACCAGCCTTGCTGCCGTCCTGGCATTCGAACACTTTGAGATCGTAGTACTGCTCGCGAAGTACCGCGGGTATGTCATTCGGCAGCAGGTCATGCATTGGGAAATCGACGACGGGCTCGCTCCACTGAATCGACATGGCACGCATGGGGGGCGGCTCGTGAAAGTTCGGCGGATTCACCGACTGCAGGCTTGCCAGCCGCGGGTACGCCCGCAGCACCCAGCTTGACCCATTCGGCTCATCCATCTGTGGATGATCGTCGTCCACGAACAGCGTGATCATCTCCAGATCATCCAGCACGCTCGGCCGCCAGGGCAACTCGGTGAGGTTGAGTTGGCACAACGGCCACAGCGGCCGGTCGTTCCAGTGAGGCCACGTTTCGTCCGGCAGTGCGACGTTCACTCGACCAAACCACGAGGCGTTGTACGGCAGAGTGCTTGAAGGCGCGACGAGCTTCATCAAGACGGCCTGCCGGGCCAGCCGCTGCTCCCATTCCGCAATGAGGGCAGGCGACGGCGCCTTCCCTTCGGAACCGCCACGCAGCAGCCAACTCCACCATCGACGATTACTCGGTGCGGTCATCGCTCAGCCTCCGTGTCTCGCTCAAACACCGCCATCTGCGTCGGCGATCCCACCTCGTCATCCATCGCCCCCACCGGCAGAAAACGCACGGCATAGCCGAACCGCTCGGCCACCCCTTGCGCCCACTGCTGGAACTGCTCACGCGTCCACTCAAAGCGGTGGTCGCGGTGGCGCAGCTTGCCGGCGGGCAGTGTCTCGAAGCGGACGTTGTACTCCACGTTCGGCGTGGTGACGATCACCAGACCCGGCCGGGCGAAGGCGAAGACGTTGCGCTCCAGGGCGGTGAGACGAGGCGGGTCGAGGTGCTCGATGACTTCTACGAGGCAGGCGGCGTCGAAGCCGGTGAGCCGGTCGTCGCGGTAGAGCAGCGAGCCGTGCATGAGCTGGATGCGCTGGCGCTTCAGCTCCGGCAGACGATCGAGCTTCAGCCGATCCTCGGCCACCGCCAGCGCCCGCAGCGATACGTCCATCCCCACGATCTGCTCGAACTGCGGCTCCTCCAGCAAGCGACGAAGCAGCGTGCCCTAGGCACAGCCGAGGTCGAGTACGCGCCGCACGCCCGCGCCCTTGAGCGCGGCCAGCACGGCGGCGTGGCGCTGCTCGTTGAGGCTCATCGGCCGTTCGATCGCCTCTTCCTCCTGCGCATGCGACTCGGCCGCGGCGTCCGGGTCCGGCTCGTCCGCCTCGCTCAGCCGGGCCAGGGCATCCCGCGTGAGGCTGGAGAAGTAGCGCAGGTAACGCGCCGTGATCAGCTCGCGCTCCGGATGCTGCGGCAGCCAGCCTTCGCCGCGCTTGAGCAGCTTCGCCACCTCGTCCTGGCCGACCCAGTAATGCTTGTCGTTGTCCAGCACGGGGATGAGCACGTACAGGTGATTGAGCAGTTCGTGCAGCGGTCGCATGGCGTGCAGCGTGAGCGTGATGTACGGCCCATCGCCCCAGTCGGTGAACCGCTCGTCCAGGGCATGCCGCTCGATCGCCACGTCATATCCCAATGGCTCGAACAGCCGGCGGACCAGCTCTTCCCCGCCGCGCCGGGCCGGCAGCACCGCCAGCTTCGCCTGCAACGCCAGCGGTCGATCCACCAGTTCGGGGCGGTTGGGGCAGCGTGCCCCCAGGGCCGAGCCGAGCACGCGTGCGATCGCCACGCTCAACAGCGACGACGCGACGTACGGCCGATCGTTGACATACTGCTCCATCCGCTGCCCTTCGCCGGCCGGCCCGCGATGCTGCCGCACCAGGCCCACCGGATCCACGTCCAGCAGCAGCGCGGCGGTGCAACGCGCATCACTCGCCTCGGGGTAGAGCACATGCGCCTGGCCGAAGGCAAGGTCGAACGCCTGCACGCGGGCCGGGTGCTTGTGCAGCAGGTAGCCCAGGTCGGTCGCCGGCGCGGTGGTGGTGGTGATGGTCAGCAGCATGACGTTCCTTCTTAACCGACAGTGACGAGCCAGCGGTCGCGGCCTTCCTGCTCCATCGACACCGGCACTTCGAGGAACTTGCCGATCAGCTCCACGTGCGTCTGCGTGTGCCGGCTCGGGTGCAGCGTGCGAAACGCGCCCTTGCCCGCGATCGTCAACGGCAGCAGCAACTGGTCAGCCAGATGCTCGCCCACCGGCACGTCCGCCGCCAGGTACCGCCGGCATGCCTCCGCCGCGTGGGCCGCCACCTTCTCCGACGGCACGCTCCTCTCGCCGAAGCCGGTGAACAGCTCGGTCACGTGCTCGCTTTCCACGCTCAGCATGACGATGTTGCCCGGCCCCGCCGCGTCATGCCGCTCGACCACCTCCAGACTTTCGGCTGACCAGTTCAACATCGCCTGCACCTTCTTCAGCTCCCGCTCGGCAATGTGCCGCGGCAGCTTCGCCACCATCGCCACCGCGCACCGCCCGCGATCACCGCCGCGCTCCAGCAGTTCAATGCCCTCAAGGCGACCGCCCGCCGCCGGCTCGATGGTCGCCGTGAACCGCCCGCCGCCCGCCGGATAAAAGCCCGGCCGTTCCAGTTCCAACACAACGTGTGGCCTCATCCAGTTCAGCAACGGCACAAACGCCCGCTCCAGAAAATCAAACGGCGGGGCGAACCGGTTGTGCGTCCCCCCTTCCAGCGTCAACGCGCTCGGCCCCTCCGCCAGCACCAGGGCCGGCAACACCGTCTGCAGCACCAGCGTCGCACTGCCGGCCGTGCCCACCGCAAAGCGGTACTCACCCGCCCGCACCCGCCCCGGCTCAAACGTCAACGCCGTCGCCCCCACCGCATCGCCTTCGACCGTGGCGTCACACACTTCCTGCGCCGCCCGCACCGCCGTCAGATGCTGCCGCATGAGCCCCGGCTTCCCCCGCCCCGCCCGAATGCGCTCGATGCGAAACGGTGTCCCGGTGACCATGCTCAGCGCCACCGCCGACCGCAACACCTGCCCACCGCCTTCGCCTTGCGAGCCGTCAATCGTGAGCATGAGTCTTTCCAGTCTGTCGTCTTAGCCAACCAGCGAGTTCTTGCGCCCACTCCTCGGTTAGCGTCGCTGGCAAAACCAGGCTTTCAGAGCGGCCGTTAGCGTCATTCGCGTATTGAACCTGTACCCGGTGAGTGTAAACAGGAGCCTTCTTCCAGAACGTCAGCCACGTAGGCAGAACTCTAACGCTTTGGATGTGCCGAAAGTCGATCTGTTGACATCGGCTGAACCAGTGAGCAGTCATGTATCGCTTCTCAGCATTGATCAAAATCGTACGAGGAGCGCCTCCGTTCAGCGTGATCGCGGCGACTGCACCGCCTGCGGCCGCCAGTCCTACTACAAGAAACGTCCAGTTGATAACGCCCGACCGGAGGGGGACGACATGATCCACGGGAATCAGGACGACGGCGAGGACGAATCCTGCGGCACCGGCCGCAACCACTGCCAAGATTAACGGACTGACTCTATAGCTCCGCAGCACAACGCCATGCGCTCGATGTTTAAGCGTTGCACCTGCGATCATCTCGTTCTGACCATAATGCCAGACGAGATAGGATCCGGGGACGTACCACATCAATATGGTGACGACGACGAATGGCGTCATCAGCAGCAGCCATACCAACTCGCTACCGGAGGGGCTGACTTCGAGAACCGACTGTCCGGGATCATTGCCATCGTAGAAAACGGTGACACTCGATCCGGCCGGATAGCGGTCGACGACCGCCTTGGCAGCGCGGCGATTGGTACTCCACATCGGGCTGAAGCCATATCGGTCGTTGGACCATTGCACTCCAGCCACTTCGTACTCAAACTCAATCCTCGCTTGATACTGGGCTCCACGCTCGCCTGGTTGCCGCTGCACTTCGCTTCCAGTGACGATGCCAGTGGTAGTGAGGTATTTTCGTGCTTCCCACTGACCGATCAGCGGCAGGAGCAACATGTACGTTACCCCGACAACCACCGCCGTCCACGCAAGTGCCACGATCAGAGCGACCAGCCGCTTTCGCAAATCAGATCCGTTCATCAGTGTCTAAATCCATGGTGCTCATTGTATTGGCTGGTGCCCCGGGCCTCGGGTGATGTCAGCATGTTGGGGGAAGGTCAGTCATCTGCCTTCGCCGCATCCTTGATCACGAACCGTGCCTTCAGCCGTGCGACCTCGCTGGCGAGGCCGGCGAGTTCGACGCTGCGCAGCACTTCGTTGAAGTCCTTGTACGCGGCGGGGGCTTCGTCGCGGGGGTATTGGCGGCAGTTGGTGAGGATGTCGCAGGCGGCGAAGGATTCGTCGATGAGCTTCTGGTCGAGGGTGCGGAGGGCGTGGCGGCGGCCCATGGTGCGGCCGGCGCCGTGGTTGACGCTGTAGTTGCTCATTGCCGCGCCTTCGTTGGCGACCATGACCGACGAGCCGGCCTGGGGGTTGCCGGGCAGGAGGATCGGGTGGCCGGTGGCGGCGAAGGGGGTTCCTTTCAGCGCGTGGTGGCCGGCGGGGAAGGCGCGGGTCGCGCCCTTGCGGTGGACCCATTCGAGCTTGTGGCTGTGCGGGACGACCTCCTGGCGGGCGATGTTGTGGCTGATGAAGTAGACCAGGTCACCGGCGACGCCGGGGATGATCTGCTGGAACGCTTCGAGCACAAGGGCGTTGATGAGGAGGTGGTTGGCTGTGCCGCCGCCGTTGCCGCGGGCGGCTTCGAGGGCGGCGTGGAGGATGCTGTGCATCTTCGTCAGTCGGTCACGCTGGGCGATGGCCTGGGCGACGGTGCGCTGCTCGTCCACGCGGGCCTGCTGGTTGGCGGTGTTGATGCGCTCCACCAGCGCCTGCCGGTCGGCGAGCAGGTCGTCGGCCTGACGGATCAGGGCCAGCGGATCCTCCTGCGGCTGGTCGCCTTCCTGCACCATCGCATTCGCGGTGATGCGCTCGGTCAGCGACGCGAGCTTCGTCTGCATCTCGTTGCGTAATCAGAGGGCTGATCGAGGCAAAACGCCTCAGGGCTCTCCAGCCCCCATTTTGGAAGCCTGAACTCAATCTCGACCGTCATTGTTACAGGGTCTACCGCACATCTATATAGAATCAGGTCAAGCAGTCGCTCGAGAGCCGACCGTCCTCCCTTCTTGATCAGCACATCGGCCTTGCCGAGCTTGTCAAGGAGCGTGTCAGCATTTCGCATCAGATCTTCAATCGAGCAGTGAGGGCGGCTGGACATTCGCTTCAGCGCGGCATCAATGTTTGCAAGCTTCGCCTCCAGGCCCTGAACCTTCTTGCGTGCCGCCTCGCGGCCAACTGTGCCCAAGTCATCAATGACAAACATGATCTGGTCATGGGTCTTCTGCCTCTCCTTCTCGAGCTTCGCTCGCTCTGCATCGGGGCTTGCGACTGACGGCACCTGCGACAACGCTTGGGCGATCTGGTGGCGTGCCCGCTGCTTGAGTTCCGGCGCATGCTCGATCAGTTTCTGGAGTTCATCGCGCACCAGCTTTTCGATTGGTTCCGCAGGCACTAG
>JBBDPC010000019.1:0-37987 GCA_040876735.1 Phycisphaeraceae bacterium
GCACGTCGGGGTCGTTCAGCTCGGTGTAGCCGGGGCTGATCTCGACGCCGTTGATGGCGAGTTCGTAGACGTCGGCGAAGTAGTCGTCGTCCTTGCAGCGTCGGGCGAGCGGAATGATGTCGCCGGGCACGCGGGTGACGAAGGTGGGGTCGATGAGCGTGGGCTCGATGAATTTCTCATATACCTCAACCAACTGCTCGGCCGCTGAACTCTTTTCTTCCAAACGGTCAAGGAATTCGGGAACCTGCCTGAAAATTCTCTCGTCAAGGATACGTTGGACATTCTCAGGATCAGGTGTGGCATCAGGGGCTGTTTGTCGAAGCTCCCATTCAATGGTTGGACGGTTCAGAGCTGCAAACTGCTGGTCGAGCCCTCTTGAAATTTCAAGCTGAACGTCGTCGTCGAGTTCCTCGTATCGCCGCTTGTCGAACTTCCAGCCGGTGCGTTCTTCGACGAGGTCGACCATCGACACGCGGCTCCAGGGGCGCTCAAGGTTGATCGTGCGCGCGGGGAGCCCCGCATGTACATGCGGGGCTTCGGGGGCGTGGTGCTCGATTTTGAGCGTGCCGAGCACGTTCTGGGCGACGGTGCAGATCATGTCTTCGACCATGTCGGCCATGGTCTCCCACGAGCCGAAGGCCTCGTAGGCTTCGAGCATGGTGAACTCGGGGTTGTGGCGGGGGCTGACGCCTTCGTTGCGGAAGTTGCGATTGATCTCGAAGACCTTGGGCATGCCGCCGACGAGGAGGCGCTTGAGGTAAAGCTCGGGCGCGATGCGGAGGTAGAGCGGGAGGTCGAGAGCGTTGTGGTGGGTTTTGAACGGCCGTGCGGCCGCGCCGCCGTGCACCGACTGGAGCATGGGCGTTTCGACTTCGAGGTAGCCGCGGTCGCGGAGGTACTGGCGGATCTCGTCGATGATGCGGATGCGAAGCTGCATGGTGCGCATGACGCGCGGATTGGCGTAGAGGTCGACGTAGCGCTTGCGGTAGCGGAGTTCGGCATCTTTGAGGCCGTGGCCTTCCCACTTGCCCGGCGGGGGGGCGAGGCTTTTCGTGGCGATCTGGAAAGGGGCCGAGGGGCCGAGGGGCCCAGGGGCCGAGTGTTCCGAATCTTCCTGCCCGTCTTTCACTTGGTCCCTGGGCCCCTCGGCCCCTTGGTGCCTCTTCTCCGCCCAGACGGTGATTTCGCCGGTCTTGGTGGTGGCGAGCGCACCCTGGACGACGACGATGTCGGAGAGGTCGGCGAGCTTGGCCTGCTTGAACGGATCGGGGCCGACCATCTTCTTGGATACGGCGACTTGCAGGTCGCCGGTGGCGTCGCGGAGCTGCATGAAGATGAGGTTGCCCATGACGCGGTGCTGCATCACACGGCCGGCGACTTTGACGCGGGGGCGGGTGTCCGTTTCCGCGTCGGCCTTGTGGGCTTCGTCGGCGGCGGGGTCGTACTGGGCGCGGGCGTCGGCGAGGGGGGTGAGGTTGTCGACGCGTTGGCCGTAGGGATCGACGCCGAACTCATCGCGGAGCCGCTTGAGCTTGTTGCGGCGGTCGGCGACGAGGCTGGAGTCGGTGGGTTCGGCCGGCGTGTCGTGGGGGGTGGGGGTGTCGCTCATGGCAGGGGGGATGGTAACAAGAACGCCCCGCCGGGGAGGCGGGGCGGTCGGGGATCGTAATGGTTTGCGTAACGCGCGGGCGGGCGGCTGCGGCACTTATTCCTTGCGGCCGGCCTCAGCCTGCACGGGCTCGGTCTCGGCCTGCTGGGCGTTCACTTCGGCGGGCGAGTGGGCGGCTGCGGCGCTCTTGCCCGTCTTGGCGGTCAGGCCGCGCCGGCGGTCGGCGAGGCGGCGCTTCTTGCCGACGCGGTCACGCAGGTAGTAGAGCTTGGCCCGGCGGGTGTGGCCCTGGCGTTTGACCTCGACGGTGGCGACGCGCGGCGAGTGCAGCGGGAAGATGCGCTCGACGCCCTCGTTGGCGACGATGCGGCGGACGGTGATGGTCCGCTCCAGGCCGTGGCCCTTCATGCCGATCACCACGCCGGTGAAGATCTGGATGCGTTCTTTGGAGCCTTCGATGATCCGCACGTGGACGTCAACGGTGTCGCCGACGTTGATCGTGGGCAGGTCTTTCTTGAGCTGGGCCTGCTGGACAGCCTGTAGGATGGCATCGCTCATGGCAGCATCTCGCTGGTTGAAGTCGGTTGAAGCTTTGGCCGAGGGTCTGACGGCTCGCAAGGCAGGCGGACGGCCCCCGCTACCGCGAGCCCAATAACATAGCCGGTTTTCCCGGGCGTGTCGAGTCCGATGTGCGGAGAGGGCGGGCTGGTGCTCGACCGCGGGAAATCGCCCCTCAGCCGGCCCAGTCCACCGCCAGCGACCGCACCCATCCGTCCACCGCCGACCACGTCGCCGCCGGCTCGTGCTGGGCCACCAGGTGCGGCGTGTCGAAGCACGCCACGTGCATGTCCGGCCGAACGCGACGCAGCCGCGCCACACTTCCCGGCCCCACCAGCCGGTCACGCTCCGCCCGCACATACATCAGTGGCGTCGCCAGTTCCCGCAGCACCGCGTCCGACCGCACTGCCGCCACCGCCCGCACCCGCGCCGCCAGCACCCGCCGATCCACCCGGCCCACCGCCTCCTGCGCCAACGCCACCAGCCACGCCGGCGTCCAACCATCCCCCAACGCAAATCGCAGCACCCCCGCCCGCGGCGGCGCCCACCGCACCACCAGCGACATCGCCCGGCACGCCCACGGCCACAGCGGCGCCCACCCGAACGTCGCCACCAGCACCACCGCCTTCACCCGCCCGCCCAGCGCCGCCGCCACCCGCAACGCCAACGGCCCGCCAAACGACTCGCCCACCAGCACCACCGGCTCCTCCGCCTCCCCTTCAATCCGCTCGACCACCCACCGCGTCAACGCCTCATACCCCAGCAGCCGGTCCGGGGGATAGGCGAACACCTGCCGCCGCAACCCGCCCGGCAGCACCTCCACCCACGGTTGCCACAACAACCCCGTGCCGTCCAGCCCCGGCAGGATCACCAGCCGGGCATGACGGTGCCAGTCGTGTTGCGGTGGGGTGGTTAAGGCAGCCATGGTGGGGAGCTGGAGCGGTTTCAATTCAAGTGTAGCGGGTGATCGGATACGTAGGTTCAGCCCCCGCGCCCACGCGGCGGCGCCTCCGGGGGCCGGCACCGCCGTAGGCGGCGGGGCTAAACGCTATACCTGAATTGAAAGCGATCGATGGGACTGAAGCCGCGGACCATGTCCGAAACGCATCCGGCCCCTGGGCCCCTTTTTAAATATGCATCCGCCGCGTGTAGACCATCCATTCGACCATGAGAAACGCCAGCGCGACCCAGGCGAACCATGGCCAGATTTCGCGGCGGGTGGTCGCGTCGCCACCCTGCGTCGTGGCGGTGCGCGTGCCCACTTCGAGTTGCTCGTCCACGCGGATGTCGCTTTCGAGCATGTCCAGCAGGTTCACCGCCACCCGGTCGAAAGGCGGCTCGACGCTTTCGTCACTCGTGCGATAGACGCCGACCCGATCGAATGGGCGCAGCACCGCCTCACCACTGCCCGACACCGTCGCACTGATCTGCACCGGCCCGTCGTAGGCCACCGTTTCACCCGCGCCCGTGTAGGGCAACGCCACCACCTGCCCGGTCGGGTAGGCCACGCCCGCATCGTCCGCCGTCGCGCCCAGCCCCAGCGTCTGCACCACGTTGGAGATGAACACCGGGAAGCTGACGTACAACGGCCAGTTGGTCTGCAACACGTCAAACCCCGCCACCACGTGCTGCACCCCCTCATGCCGCACGGCCGCCAGCACCGGACCGGTCTCGCCCGTCGCCAGCACCTCCGCGTCCATCGGCACCGCCAGCCGGCCGGGCCGCGACATCGCGATGTCGTCCAGCACCACGTGCCGCATCAGCGGATGGTCCCGCTGCCAGTTGAGGATCACCTGCGATTGCCGGTCGCTCTCGCGCGGCGCGTGAATCGCCAGGTCGTCGATCGGCGGGGCGGTGGCGAAGTAAAGGCTGTCCACCAAGGGCGTCTCGTCCGGGGCGTAGACGTCGAAGATGATCACGTCGAAGCCCTCTTCCGCGCTCGAGGCGTCCATGGCGGTGCCGCTCGTACTCCAGCCGCCGCGCCGCAGCCGTTCCCGGCTTTGCGTCTCAAAACGCTCGGGATGCATCGTCACCAGCCGGCGCACTCCCACGCTGCGCACCACGCGCTCGAGAAACGCATTGCCCTGCGTCACCAGCAACACACGCAGCCGACGTGATGGCGCAAGCACAAGCTGCACCTTGTCGTCGGCGGCGAGCATGTCGCGATGGTCGTGCGTCAACTCCACCAGGGCATCCTCGGCCAGGACGAACTCGAACTGCAACGATCGCAGCCCCGGCCCATCGTCGTCCGCGGCCGGCAGGTCCACCGGCTGCACGCGGTTGACCCGGCCGTCGATCCGCAGCTCCACGTTCGGGTTGGCGCTGGCTCGGCCGTAGTTGGCCAGCCGGGCGAACACCTGCACGCGCTCGGGGCGTTCGAAGTCGCGCCGGGCGGAGTAGGCGACGATGCCGACGTTGTCCACGTCGTCCGAGCCGGTGGGGACGTAGAGCAGTTCCGCGCCGCGCAGGGCCATCGCCTCGCCCGGCTGCTGGTGCATCTGCCCGTCGCCGATGACATAGACGAGCACGTCTTCGTCGTCGGCCGCGGCGGCCTGGAGGGCGTAAGGTTCGACCAGTTGCAGGGCCGGGCCCAGCCGGCTGCGCTGGTCGGTGGGCTGGATCGAGCGGACGGCCGTGCGCAGGCGGGCGAGGTCGGTGGTGAACGGCTGCACAACGCGGGCGCGTTCGGCATAGCTGACGACCATGGCGGCGCTGGCCCCGCCGGCGAGCGTGCCCGCGCCGAGGTCGTCGATGATGTTCAGCGCCGCCTCGCGTGCCTCCTCCAGCCGGGGCGTCGAACCGCCGCCGGCGTCCATGGCGTTCATCGACGCCGAGTGGTCGATGACGATCACCACCTGCTGCCCCGGCCGGGCGACCGCGTGCATCGTCGGCCGGGCCATCGCCAGCAGCAGCGCCGCCAGCAGCAGCAGTTGCAACAGCAGCAGCAGGTTCCGCCGCATGCGCTGGAACGGCGCGTTCACCTGCATGTCCTGAATCGCTTTACGCCACAGCAGCGTCGACGGCACAGCCAGTTCGCGCCGGCGCAATTTCAGAAAGTAGAGCGCAACCAAAGCCGGCACGGCAATGGCCGCGGCGATAAGGGCCGTGATGGGTGCGAGAAATCCCATGCGGTGACCGCCTCATTCTAGCGGATGAGCCGGCGGCGTCAGTCATTTCTTTTTTCGTCGGCGTCGGGCGGGCACGACGGCCGGGTTCACCGGGTCAGTGAACGGCTGCGGCGATCGCGACCGGCTCGTGCTCGCGGGCGTAGGGGCCGACCGGCAGGCGCGGGCCGTCGAGCGTGCTCAGCAGGCGGACGTGAAACGTCGTGCCGGCGCCGGGGCGTGTGTCGAATGAGATCGTGCCGCCGTGGGAGGCGGCGATGTCGCGGCAGATCGTCAGCCCCAGCCCCGCCCCGCTGTGGTCGTCCTGGCCGTGGTGGAGGGCAAAGGCGATGCCCAGCTTCTTCGCCCGCTCCGGCGGGATGCCGGCCCCGGTGTCCTGGACGCGGAAGTGCACCCATTGGCCGTGCAATTCGTCTTCGGAACTGCGGACGTCGACGCGGATGGAGCCGCAGTGGGTGTGGCGAGCCGCATTGCTGAGCAGGTTGATCAACAGTCGGCGCAGGCTGGAAAAGTCACCGCGGATGGTGAGGTCGGCCGGCTCGACATGCGTCTGAAGGCTCACCCTGGTCGGGTTCAGCAGCGGACGAATGACCGCCGCCGCACTCTGGCACAGCTCGCGCAACGACACCTCTTCCCAGGGGCTGGCCACGGCCGACTCACGCAGGCGGGAGGTTTCGAGCATGTTGTTGGCCATCTCCGTCATCCGCAGCGTTTCATCGTGAATCGCCCGCAGCAGTTGCTCCTGCTGCTGGATGTCGGAGACCGGATCGGTGATGAGCAACTCGGCGACGGCGCGCAGGCTCGCCAGGGGGGTGCGCATTTCATGGCCGATCACGCCCAGTTCGCGCTCCATGGCGCGGCGGGCTTCGACCAGGTGACGCCGTTCGTTTTCCAATTGCTCGGCCCGCTTGCGATCGGTGATGTCGGTGATGAAGCCCTCGAGCGCTTCGAGCTCACCGGCGTCGGTGTAGATCGGCTGGCCCTGCTCCCAGACCCAGCGGAGCGAGCCGTCGGCGTGGGGCATGCGGTATTCAATGCGGTAGGGACTGGCCTTGGCGATGGCTTCGGCCACCTGGTGGCGCACCATCTCGCGGTCGTCTTCATGAATCAGGTCATTGAGCGACATCGCCCCCGTGAGGAAGGCCGTCGCGTCATGCCCGGTGAGCTGTTTGACGCCCTCGCTGACGATCAGGGCCTGCCACGGCGCGTCGGGCTGGCAGCGGTAGGCCATCCCCGGCAGATTGCTCAACAGCGTGTTGAGCACGCGCCGCGAACGCGCCAACTCGGCCCGCGAGCGTGTCAGGCTCGCCAGTCGCCGGTAGGCGAGCAGGGACAGTAGCACGCCAGTCGTCACGACGAAGCCGATGCCTTTGAGCGTGTGTAGCTGATGCGTCAGCGTCTTGTTGTCCACCAGGAGGTTGATCGCGCCGTCGGTGAGGACAATCCACGCGGTCGCCATGACGCCGTAGATCACCGCCAGCTTCACCGCGGGGCGCCAGGCTTCAGCCCAGAGCCCGCGTGGCGGGTCTGTCGAGCTCCAATCATACGTTGGCAAAGACTCGCTCCTCATTTGGATCGTCGCATGCCGGCCCGTTTCACCCAGACGGCCGCGATCCACCCCGGCCGGAGCTTGCAACCACATGCTCCAAAACCTTATCGGCTCGTAACCTGCTGGAAATCAACCGCACGGAAGGGGGGATTTCCCCTTACTCCGCTCGCCTGCCATCAGGGCGGCCGACCCGTCGAGGCACGGGGCCGGCCGGCGGACGTTCGCACCCCTCCGCCCTCCATGTGCGCCGCCGCCGGCGGGACCTCCGCCAGTTCCGCGGTCAACGACTGATCTCCGAATGGCTAACACGCATCATGGCCTGTCTTGTCCGAGCCGGCTTCTGTGAAGCCGGGCGAGGCCGCAGGCCTCGATTTGCGGCGGACAGGTGGAACGTCACGCTCACGAACTGCGGGCTGCGCCCGCACCCGGCTTCATAGAAGCCGGCTCGGACGGAAAGGACCACCCATACGCGAGGCGCTTGATTTATCCGAAGATCAGTAGTCGGTACAATGGCCAGAAGCGGGGCGGACCCTGACACCTACTATTGAACCTTGAGCCTTGAGCCTTGAGCCGTTCGCTGTAAGCGATGAGCCCGCGACAAGCCGGACGGACGGGACATTCTGGCTGAAGGCTAAAAGCGAACGGCTCAAAGCTCAATAACAGTGGAGCCGATCACATGCGACTGTTCACGATGCTGCTTCTGACGGGGATGGGACTCGCCTTCGGCGGATGTGATCGCGAGCGCGTCGAGCCACCCCCGGCAGCCGCCGACCCGGCCATGGAGCAGACCACCATGAGCGAACCGACCGACGAAGCCCCGGCCGAGGCCGCCTCGACCTCCATCCTCGCGGACATCACCATGCCGGGCCTCGACGGCGAGCCGGTCGACCTCGCCCGCTACGACGGCCAGGTGGTGCTGCTGGTCAACGTCGCCAGCCGCTGCGGCCACACGCCGCAATACGCCGGCTTGCAGAAGCTGCACGAACGCTTCGCCGACCAGGGGCTGGTCGTCGTCGGCGTGCCGTCCAACGACTTCGGCGGCCAGGAGCCGGGCACGGCCGAGGAAATCGCCACCTTCTGCCAGACCAACTATGGCGTCACCTTTCCCATGCTCGACAAGGTGCAGGTCATCGGCGACGACAAGACCGAGCTCTACGCCCGCCTGACCGACCCGGCCAACGACCCGACCGACGGCGGCGAAGTGAAGTGGAACTTCGAAAAGTTCCTCGTCAACCGCACCGGTGAAGTGGTCGCCCGCTTCCGCTCCGGCGTGCAGCCGGAGTCGGATGAACTGCTCGCCGCGATCGAGCAGGCGCTCTGATTCCGCCCGTGTTTCAGCCGAACGCGCCGCTGTCGTACCTGGACCAGAACTCGGCCGGTGGCAAGCGCTGTTCCAGGTCCGGGCCGAGTTCGGTGAGGCTGGGCATCTGCCGCACATCGTCCAACCCGTGCTCGATGCGGCCCGGCGTGAAGATCAGGCGCGTCAGGGGCAACTCCTTCAACGGGCGCAGGTTGCGCACCGGTGTGCCGGCGATGTGCAAACGCTCAAGCGTGGCGATCTGCGACAAGGGTGACAGGTCGCTCGCGTTCGTCCCCTCCAGCGTCAGGCTCACCAGCGGCAGCCCGGCCAGCGGCGTCAGGTCGTTCACCGGGCAGCGGTTGAGCCAGAGTTGCTGCACCGGCGATTCCGCCAGCGGCGCAAGGTCCGCCACCGGCGTGCCAACCAGGTTCAACTCGTTCAGCGGCATGGCTCGCAGCGGCGACAGGTCGGCCACGGCCGTCTGGCTCAGGTAGAGCTTCTCCAACGCCATGCCCGCCAGCGGCGCGAGGTCCGCGACCGGGGTCTGCTCCAGGTAGAGTTCCTTCAACGGCACGCCGGCGAGCGGGGCGAGGTCCGTCACGGAGGTCGACGCCGCATCCAGCGCATGCAATGGCAGCCCTTGCAGCGGCGTCAGATCGGTGAGGCTGGTCTTCGCCAGCGCGGCGGCGACGATGCGGCCGGCGTCGTCCACCTGGAACTGGGCCGTGCCGGTGTAATGCAGGTTGGTTTCAAAGAGGCGATCGTGCAGGCGTGCCACCGCCAGCGATTCGCCCGGCGGCTTGACGCGCTTGCGGGCGCGCTCGGCGGCCGCCTGACGTTGCTCGCGCACGCGGGCCTGTTGCTGCTTGCGGTACTGCCGTCGCTTGTCGCTGCGTTTGGGAGCCATGGCGGCCAGCGTAGCATGCCGCGCCAAGGCGGGCGACCGGCGATCAAAGCTCGACGTACTGCATGTCCGTGAGCTGCTTCAGTTCCACCGGCGGGTGATGCACATCCGTGACGAAGGCGTCGCCCATCTCGCGGCGAAGCTTCTTCACGTCATATCGCTGACGCTCGGCGGCGCCGACCGCGGCGAGCAGGTCCAGGGCGATCTGCCCCTCGTTCTTGGCCAGCTCGATCACGGGGATCGCCTGGTTGAAGCTTTGCAGGCGATGCTTGTTGTTTTCAAACGTGCCGGCCTTCTCGGCCCAGGTCGCGCCGGGCAGCATGACGTCCACCTGCTCGTACAGCTTGCTCGGCAGCGTGTCGATGAGCACGTTGTAGCGATCGCCGTTGGTCAGGGCGTCGACCAGCTCCTGCGTGGTCCAGTCGCTGGGGTAGTTGCCGGTGATGAGCGTGGCGGCGATGGACGGCGTGCCCTTGAGCTTTTTCACGAAGGCGTCGTACTCGATGACGTTGTCGCTGAGCTGGCCCAGCGCGCGGCGGACGCCGCGGGAGTTGGGGGCTTTCTCGGCGAAGACGGTGTAGCCGCCGGGGAAGGTCTTGTCTTCACCTTTCACCGGCACGGGGCCGACGCCGAGCGTCGCCTTCGGGTCGATCGCCAGCGCCAGCTTGCCCAGCAGGTAGGCTTCTTCGCTGGGCAGCATCGGGCTGACGAGCAGGGCGAGCGTGCCTTCGCCGCGTTCTTTGAGAATCTGCTGATAGCGGTCGGTGATCTGCTGGTAGGCCTGGTTCCAGTCGCACTCTTCGTGCGTGCCCTGGACCTTGTGCGTGGGCGAGCGGAAGCGGTCTTCGTGGTGGACGAACTTCCAGCCGAAGCGGATTTCGTCGCTGATCCACCACGTGTTGACGTCCATGTTGGTGCGAGGCTTGACGCGGTATATCTTGCCTTCGAACTTGTTGAATTCGATGGAGATGTTGTCGCCGCTGGCGGTGAGGCCGTCGATGCTGGAGGCTTTTTCCAGATTCCAGACGCGCATGGACATGAGGAAGTCTTTGTCCAGCAGGGCGCCGACGGGGCAGATGTCGACGACGTTGCCCGAGAGTTCGTTGTCCAGGGGTTTGCCGGGGAAGACGTCGATCTGTTCCTGGTTGCCTCGGCCGAAGACGCCGATCTCGTTCGTGCCGGTGACTTCGCGGGTGAAGCGGACGCAGCGGGTGCACATGATGCAGCGGTCGGAGTAGAGCAGGACGTGCTTGCCGAGGTTTTTCTTGGGCTGTTTGATTTTGGTTTCGTCGAAGCGGCTCTTGGTTCGGCCGTACCGGTAGCTGTAGTCCTGGAGGTAGCACTCGCCGGCCTGGTCGCAGACGGGGCAGTCGAGCGGGTGGTGGATGAGCAGGTATTCCATGACCGCCTTCTGGTTGGCGACGGTCTTGGGGCTGGTCAGGTGGACATCCATGCCGTCGACGGCGGGCGTCTGGCAGGTGGGCACGAGCTTGGGGACGAGCTCGACCTTGTTGTCGTTGCGCGGGTTGGGCTGGCCGATCTCGGCGAGGCAGATGCGGCAACTGGCGACCACCGAGAGCCCCGGGTGGTAGCAGTAGTGGGGGATCTCGATATTGTTTTCGAGGGCGACCTGGAGAATGGTCTTCTTGCCCTCGAACTCGCAAATCTGGCCGTCAACGTTGATCTTCGGCATGGCGTGAATCTTCCAATGGCTTGTCGTCCGGGTGAGAAGCAAATCCTAAGCACATTCAGGGCTTGCGTCCAATGCACGGACCGGAGCGCGAGCGGGTGGGCGGTGGGGCCGGGCCCGGGGATTCGAGGCGAAACTTCCCTGATTTTTTGTTGACCGGGGACGGTCCCAATTCGATAATAATTATGCCGGTGAGGCATCGGGGCGAATGCGGGGACAAACCTCGCATCTCCACCCCGAAACGCCGACCCGGCCGACCGTTGACGGGCCACACCTCGGCCCACCCGTGTCGACGGGCGATGGGCCCCGTAAGACGTTGCGGGGCGGTAAGAGTCCGGCGGCCGCTGCCCGATTGGGGTGCGTCCTACGGCGTCACACAATGGCGCCATTCGGAACACCTTGCCATCGGCTCCAGGCGGTGACGGCTGGAATAGCTCTTCTTGAATGGAGGTGATCCAGTGGTATCTTCCTGTTGTTGTAGCAGTCGCAGGAGTGAGCTGCGGTAGACTGCTCGACGGAGCTGGTATTTCACCGCAGCTCCAAACACGACCCTACGGCCCGCCTCGGTCGAGACCCGAGCGGGCCTTTTTTATGCGCCCGCCGACAGGCCGTCTTTGCTTGCCGCCGTGAGGCGAGAAGGGTACAACGCCCCTCATGCCGCTACTGACCACGCTCGCCCAGGAGGCCGCCGCTGCACCGCCCGATCCGTGGTGGCACCTGCTGTTCAACAACATCTTCGGCCTCACGATTCTTTTCATCTTCCTCACCGCGATCATCGGCGTCGTGGTCAAACTCCGCCGCAAGGACAAGTGCCTCAAGCTGCTGCACGACTTCCACGTCAGCTACCTCACCACCGCCGGCAAAGTCGCGTGGGGCGACCTCGTCGTCTACAGCCAGGGCATCGAGCTGAGCTTCGACAAGCCGCACACCACCCGCCGCGGCCTCGTCAAAAGCAGCGCGATGGTCTACGAAACGGAGATGGGCAACTACCTCGCCCTCTGCCGCGTCGAAGACGGCCTGACCGACAAGGAAAAACGGCAACGCCAGCGACAGATCCGCCGCAGCTTCCGCCCCGGCATCCTCCGCCGCTTCCTCCGCTGGCTGCGCAACATCATCAACACGCTCCGCGACGCGTTCAACAAGGCCTTCACCGCCATCCTCGGCCAGCTCGCCCGGGCCAGGCCCGACTCCGAACTGCTCACCACGCAGCAGGCCAACGTCAACCTCATCGGCCAGGACCTGCTGCTCGCCGCGGGCAACGCCTACGAGCCAATCCTCGAAGCCCACATCGGCCGACCGGTCATCCTCAAGCTCGCCAGCACCATCGAGCCGACCAGTCACGTCGTCGAATTGCCCGGCTACCTCGTCGACTACACCGACCGCTTCGTCGCCGTCTTCAACGTTGAGCACGCGCCGTTGGAGACGATCGAGCTGACGTTGACCGAGACGACCGAGCGGGGCAATGTAAAGGTGGCGCTGGACGGGCATGACGTGCTGGTGACCTGCACCGGGCCGGAGGTGATCGTCGTGCGTTCGTACGAGGCGGGGGAGGCACGGAAGAAGCTGGCCGTGCCGCTTCTGCCCGGCTGCACGCTGCGCCTCTGGCGGCCGGGGCCCGAGGTGTCGGCCCATCTCACGCTGGAGCGGACCCGGCAGATCGACGTCGTCTGCCCACGCTCGATCGCCACCATCCACTTCGGCGCCGACCCGCACGAGCGCGGCCGGCTGCGCGAAGGTTGGCTCGGCATGGCCCCCGAACGTGAAGCCGAGGCCCAAGCGGGGTTGGGGCAGTAAGACTTGCGAAGCCCGCGGATTCAATCCGGGGGCCTCTGCGATCTTCAATCCACTTTCAAACCGCCCGATCCAGCAACCGATACTGCACCGCTTCCGCGACATGCGACGCCGTCACCGCGTCCACGTCTTCCAGGTCGGCGATCGTCCGCGCCACCCGCCGCACCTTGTCATACGCCCGGGCCGAGAGGTTCAGCGAATCCATCGCCTGCTTCAGCAGTTCCTTGCCCGCATCGTCGAGCGCGGCATGCGTGTCCAGCTCGCGCCCGCTGAGCGTGCTGTTGGGCTTGAGCGTGCCGCCGTTGCGCTTCGCCTGCCGGGCGCGGGCATCGAGCACCTGCTGACGCATCGTCGCCGAGTCCGTGCCGTTGCGCTGGCCGGTGAGTTGCTTGTACGGCACGGGCGGGACTTCGACGTGGATGTCGATGCGGTCGATCAACGGCCCCGAAAGCTTGTCGAGGTAACGCTGCATCTGGCGGTGGCTGACCTCGTCGGTGGGCGTGTCACCCTTGGGCGTCGGGTTCATCGCGGCCACGAGCATGAACCGGGCCGGGAAGCGGATCGAACTGTGAGCGCGGGCGATGGTGACGTTGCCATCTTCCAGCGGCTGGCGGAGCGTTTCGAGCACGGTGCGCGGGAACTCCGGCATCTCGTCGAGAAACAGTACGCCCAGGTGTGCCAGGCTCACCTCGCCCGGCCGAGGGATCGAGCCGCCGCCGATGAGCGCGACCGGGCTGGCTGTGTGATGCGGGCTGCGCACCGGTCGGCGGGTCAGCAGCGACTGGCCCTTGGGCACCTGGCCGACGGAGGAGTAGATGCGCGTCACCTCCAGCGCTTCGTCGCGCGACAACGGCGGCATGATGCCGGCCATCGCCTTGGCTACCATCGTCTTGCCCGTGCCCGCCGGGCCGATCATCATGAAGTTGTGCGCCCCGGCCGCCGCGATCGTCGCCGCCCGCTTCACCGCTTCCTGCCCGCGGATGTCGCCGAAGTCGAAGATCGGCGGCGCTTCGTCCAGTGCCCCGTTGTCCGACGCATCGCCCGCCGGCTCGATCTCGTAGCCGCCGTTGAGAAACCCGACCACGCTCGCCAGCGAGTCGGCGGGGTAGACGTTGATCCCCTCCACCGCCGCCGCCTCATCCGCGTTGTCCACCGGCACGACGACGCCGTCCAGCTTCAGCTTCTTCGCCAGCAGCGCCAGGTTGATCACCCCGTTGATCGGCCGCAGCCGACCATCCAATGCCAACTCGCCCGCAAAGACCAGCCGCTTGTGCGCCTGCGTCTGAATCACCTGCTCCGCCAGCAGCAACCCCACCGCGATCGGCAGGTCATACACCGGCCCCGCCTTCTGCAAATCGGCCGGCGCAAGATTAATCAGCAGCCGCGCCAGCGGAAACGCATACCCACTGTTGTTCATCGCCGACCGCACCCGCTCCACCGACTCCTTCACCGCCGCATCCGGCAAACCGACGATGGTCGTCTTGATCATCCCAACTTCCGCGACATCGACCTCCACTTCGCAGGGAAGTGGGTCGATGCCTTGGAGCACGAAGCTGTGGACCTGGGCGAGCATGGGGCGAGTATAGCGGAAGCTCGTCGGCTTAACTCTCTTCAAGGCCGAGACGCTGGCGCAGGTCCACGCCGATGGGTTCGAGCAAGTCCAACGGGTACCCTTCAGCGGCCAGCACATCGTTCGCCCCGTCCTTGACGAAGCGGATGTGGCCGCGTTCAATAACATCGCTCTCAGATTCGGATCGTTCGACGATCACTGCACGAATGCTGGCGCAATCGATGGCTTGCAATTGAAACTCGCCCCCAAAGAACGCTCCCACCCAAAGTACCGAAGGGCGAAGCGATAGCCAAGCCGTCCCACCCTTGATCATGGTCAGGATTGTGACACTGGTGAACAGCAAGCCGAAGAAGATACCGGCGGACCGCCAGAACCAAAGAAATGGTTGGATGAACCAAGCCGGCGCATCATAAAGCCGTTCCCCGAGAAGCCATTGCAATCCGGTCGGAACACCCAGGCCCACCACAGCGCATGGGATGGCTCCGATCAACAAGGCGGCCATCCCGTTGCGTTGAAAGCCGCGACGATGGATCCATGGCAAGCGGTATCGCCTCGCATCGCCGCCGCTGGTAATCCGAACCGTATCCCGTTGCATCACATCCCCCTTCGGCAAAATGTCGGCTTCGCCGAATTGGGTCTTTTAGTACCAACGACCGTCGTCTTGATCATCCCGACTTCGGCAACGTCGACCTCCACCTCACACGGAAGCGGGTCGATGCCTTGAAGCACGAAGCTGTGGACCTGGGCGAGCATGGGTGGGAACAAATCGGTCATGCACCGCCTCGGCGACACGCTCCCGGGCCGGCTACTCCGCCGTCACGGCCATGACGATGACCAGCGCTGCCACGGCGATCCACAAACCGATGTGCACCCATGCCATGGTGAGGTAGGTGGTCCTGGCCGACTGCAACTCGGCCGCCTGGTTGGGGTGCATGTCGGGATAGAGGCGTAGGAATCGGCGGATCTCGAAGCTGTAGAGCAAGCCGACGCCGATCGCCACCGGGCTCAGCAGCGGGAAGACGCAGCCGGCGAAGAGCAGGGCGAAGCCCGCCCACTTGGACTTGATCAGATCGTGAATCCGTTTCGCGTGCTTCTCGGTGATCTCCGCCATCATCCCCCCTTGCGCGTGTTGCAGTGATGCGCCGGCCGACGGGCCCGGTGTGGGCGAAATCAGGTTCCAGTGTAGTGCGTGGCGTGGCCTGGTCCAAGCATGTTCCGCAACGTCAGGCTGAGCTGGCGACCCCGTTACAACATTGGCTGGGCGAGCCAGATGAGGATGGCCAGGGCCACCAGGGCGGTCAGCCAGAGTGCGAGGGCGGTCCAGGTGGCGCGGCGGGCGCGGCTGGCTTCCCACCAGGTGCGTGGGCGGATGCCCTGGGCGAGGAACGTGCCGACGCCGGCGAGGTTCACGCAGATCACGTTGGTCGCCAGCAGCACGGCCGCGCCGCCGGCCATGGCCCACTCGCCGCTGCCCAGCAGCAGGCCGGTGGCCACCAGCGGCGGCAGCAGGGCGACGGCCACCATCACGCCGATCAGCATTGCCGGCACGCCGGTGGTCACCGAGATCGCCCCCGCGATGCCCGACGCCAGCCCCAGGGCGATGTCGCTCAGCGAGACGCGCGTCCGCGTTGCCAGTTCTTCCACGCTCGTGTCCACCGTGTAGACCAGGCCCACGGTGACGGCAAAGGCGAGCGTCAGCAGCACGCCTGCCGCGTTGGTCAACATCGCGCGTCCGGCCATGTTCAGATCGCCCAGCGTGGTCGCCAGGGCCAGCGCCATGTTCGGCATCAGCAGCGGTGCGATGACCATCGCGCCGATGATCGCCACCGTGTCGCCGCGCACCAGGCCCACGGCGGCGACCGCGGCGGACAGCAGCGCCATGATCAGGTAGATCGCGTTCACCCGCGTGCCCGGCGCCAGGTCGTTGAGCAGTTCGTCCCGGCTGATGCGGCCGCGCTGCCGGCTGTTGTCCGACTGCTCGGCCGCATCCTTGCTGGTCTCCTGCTCCTCCTGCTGCTCGACGGTGGGCAGGGTCGCTTCGACGGGAAAGAGCAGGACGCGGAACGAGCCGTCGGGCAGGCCGTGCTCGGCGATGGCGTCAAACACCATCTCCACGGCGTCGGACGGCAGAAGCATCCGCAGCGTCGTCCGCTCGTCCGTGCCTTCCACGATCCACTGGTCGATGCAGGGGACGTCCGCCAGCGTGGCCTGAAGGCTTTCACTGTCCGTGGTGGGCACGCTGATTTCGACAAGTCGCAAGTTGCTGGCCATCGGATCGAACTCGGGAGCCTGCACAAAAGCAGGAGGACGCCGATGGCAGGGCATCGCGTCTCCTATGCGCGAACGGCAACAGTCCCGTGGGGATGCGTTCGCACATCGGCTTATTATTGCATCGAGCGTCGTGCCGTGACGCCTCTTCTGCCTTACGGCGTTCATCTGGCTCACCCCGACATCATGGACGGCGTGTAGCAAAGGCGGCGCATCGGCTGTCGAACTCTCGCCCTGCAAAACCCGAAACCCGGCACGCGGCACTCGAAACTCCCCATCTCCGGCCTATTGTTTGCTGGTAGCGCATTCCGGGGGCGTGTCGGGCCGGGACGATCATGCGTGGCTGAAGGAGGAACCGCCTGATGACGTTTTCCATCGTCGCCCGGTGTCCGCGAACGGGGCAGTTCGGGGTGGGGGCTGTCACGGGGATGGTGGGCGTGGGCAAGCTCGCGTCGCACGCCCGGTCGCTGACCGGGGCGGTGGCGACGCAGGCGTTCACCAACCCCTACTACGGCATCGACGGCCTCCGGCTGCTGGCCGACGGCCTCTCCGCGCCCGAAGCGCTGGAGCACATGCTCGCCTGCGACCCCAGGCGCGAGAAGCGGCAGGTCGGCATCGTCGACAGCCACGGCCGGGTGGCCGCGTTCACCGGCAGCCTCTGTGCGGAGTGGGCGGGGCATCGCATGGGCATCGGCTACACGACGCAGGGCAACCGCCTCGTCGGGCCGGCGACGCTGGACGTGACGGCCCAGGCGTTCGAGGACAACGCGGACAAAGACTTGGCGATGCGCATCCTCATCGCGCTGGAGGCGGGCCAGGCGACGGGGGCGGACCGGCAGGGGGCCGAGTCGGGCAGCATCTACGTGGTCGATCAGGAGGAGTATCCGCTGTGGGACATGCGGGTGGACAACTCGCGTCGGCCGATCGACGAGATGCGCGAGCTGTACCGCGTGTTTGCCGAGGAGTTGATCCCGCAGATGGAGAAACTGCCGACACGCGACGATCCGGAAGGCCAGCTTTACCATGGACAGGGCCAGCGGATGGCGGGTTGACGGCATGGTGGCCGGCAACACGTTATGCTCTATCGCTTTGAAGAATCCCACACATGGAGAGGGTGCGATGGAGCTGAAGCCGACCATTGAGTTCGATGATTTCACGAAGCTGGACCTGCGCGTCGCGACGGTGACGGCGGCGGAGGCTCATCCCAATGCCGATCGGCTGTTGAAGTTGCAGATCGACCTCGGTGGCGAGCAGCGGCAGATCTGTGCCGGCATCAAGCAGTACCAGGACCCCGCGTCGCTGGTGGGGCAGCAGATCATCGTGGTGGCCAACCTCGCGCCGCGGAAGATTCGCGGCGAGGAATCCAACGGCATGCTGCTGGCCGCCACGTCGGAAGAGGGCGAAGAGGTGCGTGACGTGGTGCTGCTCCAGCCGTCGCGTCCCGTGCCGCCGGGGTCGCGCGCGGGGTGAGTGTGATTTCGATGTTCGCCGTCGCCTTTATGGCGACGCGGATGGCGATCGGAACCCGAGCGACCGCGCGTCGCCGTAACGGCGGTCGCTAACCGCGCACGCCGAACAGCGCGACGGCACACCACTGGTTGCCGATGCGGTCGGTGATGTCGAAGCCGCGAATGGTGGGCGAGCTGACGGGGTAGGCGCGGTCGAGGCAGCGCGTGTGCCAGGCGACGAGGTCATGCTCGGCCACCGCTTTGTCGGCGGTGAACAGCACCAGCAGCAGGCCGGCGTGTCGGATCACCTCGTCGCCGGCGAGCTTTTTGACGTCGTCGGTGACGGGTGCGAGCAGCTCGCTGGCGTAGCGGCGGAACGGTCCGGTCGTTTCAAACTGCGCGACGGTCTTGATTTCCAGCCAGTAGGCGGCCTCGGGGTCTTCCGCTTCATCGAGCGCGTCGAAGAGCGTATCGCGCACGTCCAGGTCGCGCAGCGGCCGGTTGTCGTGGGTGAGCACGAGGTCGCAGCGTTTGCCTTCACTTTTCTTCCGCTTGTTCCATCCGCCGGGGTAGCGTTGTTCGGGCCAGGCGCCGTAGCCGTGCTTGACGAGGGCGTCGCGGATCAGCGGGTGGAGGCGCAGTTCATCAAGCGTGTCGAAGCCATAGACTGCCTGCTCGGCATCGTCGGCTTGAGCGCGTCGGCGCAGCGCGTCGGTGACGGCGTCGGCAATGTCAGCAAGGCTCCAGCGCATAAGCGGGATTGTAGAGGGTTCGTGTCGCCGGCGGCGCATCCCCAGGCGGCGAACGGTTGTGGTGCAAAACTCTTGCGGCGAAGATCGCGCGACGATACCTTCTGCAAGAGGGGATGCGTTGATGCCTCGGGCCTCCGAGCGATCGTCGCGGACAGGGTCGGGGAGATCAGACGGCGTTCAATCAGAAACCATCGGTCGCGGTGAAGTTCATCAGCCGTGACAGGACCGCCCGGGCGACGCGCCACGCGCCCGGGTTTTTTGTGCGCGGGGGCGCCTTGGGTAACACCATCATCACAAGCCGTAGCATTCACCAGCTTGCCAGTTCGCCGGTGATCGCTTCGACGCAATCTTTGATGGTGATGATGCCAACCGTTCGGCCGGCGTCGTCGGTGACGACGGCGAGGGCGGACTTGTGGCGTTGCAACTCGGCCAGGCCGCGGCGCAGCGGCAGGCTGGCCCGCACGACCAGTGGCGGGCGCATCAGTTCGCGGATCGGCGGGCAGGTGTCGGGCGCGTGCAGCAGGGCGTCGGTGAGATTAATTTCGCCCACCGCCTTGCCGCCTTCGTCCACCACCGGAAAGCGCGATCGGCTGGTGCGGTCGGCAAGCGTCCAGAGCACGGCCGGCTCATCGTCAAGGCGAACCGTGATGACCTCCTCCCACGGCACCATCTCGTCGGCCACCTTGCGCGACGCCAGCCCGAGCACACGTTCGGCGATGGCGGACTGGTCATCGCTGAGCAGGCCGTAGCCCACGCCTTCGCGCACGAGCGCCTGCACCTGCCGGCGCGGATGGAACGGCCGAACCTGGCCCTTCTGGCCCAGGCCCGCCATGACCGCGCGGGTGACCAGCGCGATCAACGGCACCAGCCCGGTGTAGGTGTAGAGCCAGCGCGAGCCTTCCAGCAGCCAGGCGAGCCGGTACATCAGCCGGTCGGCGTAGACGGAGAAAAGATCCTTGGGCAGCGTTTCGCCGAAGACGAAGAGGATGGGCGTGACGATGAGGGTGTTCAGGAGGATGGCCTGCCACTCATTGAAGCCCGTGCCTTCGAGGATGACCGCCAGCCCGGCGGTGCCCATGTAGTTGGCGATATTGTTGCCGATCAGCAGCGTGGTGAGCAGGCCGACCGGATCGTCGACCATGCGTCGCAGCAGGCTGGCGGAGCGTTGATGTTGATGCGCGAAAATCTGGAGGCGGACGCGGTTGAGGCTGTACGCCCCGGTCTCCAGGCCGGAGTAGATGGCGGAGAAGACGAAACCGACGGACATGATGACGGCCCAGATGGCGAACTCGTAGCCGGTCACGACGTCGCCTCCTTGCCGCGGTGGCGCGGCGCGTCGGTGTCGGGCTGCGTGCCGGGGCCGCGCAACTCGATGAGCACGCTGTCGACCCGCCGGCCGGCCATGCGCTCGACGGTGATCTGCACGTTGCCGACGCTCGTGCGGTCGCCGACCTTCGGCACCCGGCCAAGCCGGGCCATCACCAACCCGCCGACCGTGCTCACCGCATCGAGCGCGCTCATGCCTTCCACCGCCGGGTTGTGCCCGAACACGTCGGCCCAGTCGTGGATGGAAATCTGCGCGTCCGCCCGCCAGATGCCGGGGGCGACCACGGCGACCTCGGCTTCGCCCTCAGGCTCGAACTCGCCGGGCAGGTCGCCGACCATGTGCTCGACGACGTCTTCGATGGTGATCAGGCCCGCCGTGCCGCCGTATTCGTCGACGACGATGGCGAACGTCGTGCCGGTCTTGCGCAGCTCCATCAACAACTGGTCCGCCCGCTGCTGTTCGGGCACGAGCTTGACCTGCCGGACGAACTTCTCCAGTGCTTCACGCGTTTTGGGCCGGTGCAGGAGGATCTGCCGGGCGTAGATCATGCCGACGATGTTGTCGAGGCTGTCGCGATAGACCGGCAGGTGGCGCAGCTTGGTGCGTTCGATCAGTTGGACAAGCTCGGCGGGATCGCGATCAAGATCGAACGCTTCGATGTCGACGCGCGGAACCATGAGGTCGCGGACCTTGAGCTGGTTCAACTCGAGCACCTGCCCGAGCAGTTGCTCCTCGTCGGGGTCGATCACCCCATGACGCTGGCTGAGGTTGAGCAGCGATTCGAGTTCATCGGCGGAAAGGGCGGGCGGCTTCTCCGGCGGCGCGATCAGGCGGGCGAGGGGCGTGATGATGCCCGCCGAGGCGACGACCCGCAGCGGCGTAAGGATGCGATGAACGAGGTAGAGCGGCAAGGCGACCACGCGTGCCCAGGTCATCGGCAACCGTGCAGCGATGAGCTTGGGCAGCACCTCGCCAAGCAGGATGACCGCCAGCAACGGCAGCAGGCTGGCGACGCCGAGCATCACCGGTCCGAGCAGGCGCGTTCGGCCGGCGTGGATGAGCAGCACGGAACTGGTGACGAAAAACAGCACGTTGATCGTCATGTTGCTCAGCAGCAGCGTGATGAGCAGATTGCGCGTATCGGCAAGCAGTCCGGCGATCGCGTCGCCCACCAGCGTGCCACCCCGCATGAGGCGCAACCGCTGGTGCGGCGAGAGGCTGAACAACGCCGTCTCGCAGCCGCTGAAAAACGCACTGCCCGCCAGCAGCACCGGCAGCAACGCGAGCATGACCAGGTAAGCAAGTCCCATGGTGTGGCCAAAAATGACAAATAACAAAACTCAAATGACAAATAAAAACCCCCGGATCATGCATTCCGGCATTTGTCATTTGGATTTTGTCATTTGTCATTCCCCTCATTTCCTGCGTCGATCCGCAGCGACGAACCCTCCAGCCCCTCCCACTTGTGTTCGCGCATGGCGACCGCGACACGCTCGGCCGCGTCGACCGCTTCATAACCCGCCCGCGCATCGACCGAGGGCGCCGCCCCGGTGCGTGCGGTTTCCAGGAAGTTGGCCAACTCCGCGGTGAGCGGATCGCTGGCGGGGTCGCCTTCGGGCAGGTCCATCGTCAACTCTTCCACGTGCACCAGGTCGGAGTAGTCCATGTCGGAAAGATCTTTGCCCGCCGCAAGCTGCTGTCGCACCTCGGCCAGCGCCTGCTTGTTCTTCGACGTGCGCAGCACGACGCCGGTGCGCTTCTGGTAGTCGAGGCTGACGTAAGCGTCTTCACTGAACAGCCGCATCTTGCGCTCGGTCTTCAACGCCAGCCGTGACGCGGTGATGTTCGCCAGGCAGCCGGACTGGAAGACGATCCGCGCCGAGGCGACATCCTCGTGTTCACCCAGCACCGCCACGCCCGCCGCGTCCACCTGACGGATCGGCGACCGCACGAGCATCAGCACGATGTCCAGGTCGTGGATCATCATGTCCATCACCACCGACACGTCCAGTGAGCGGAAGGTCATTGGACTCACCCGGTCGATCTCGACGAACCGCGGCGTGATGCCCATCGCCGCCACCGCCCGCACCGCCGGGTTGAACCGCTCGGTGTGTCCGACCTGCAACACCGCGCCATGCTCGGCCGCCAGCGTGGCGATCTGCTTCGCTTCCGCCACCGTCGGCGCCAACGGCTTCTCGATCAGGCAGGCGATCCGCCGTTCGAGCAGCGGCCGGGCGGCGGCCATGTGATACTTCGTCGGCACCGCCACGCTTGCCGCCGCCAGGTCGGGAAACCGCGCCAGCAGTTCGTCGACCGAGCCTACCGCCGCGCAGCCATAGTCGTCAGCGATCGTGCCCGCGCGCTCGGTGTCCGGGTCGACCACGGCGACCAGCGCCGCCTGCGGAAGATTCTGATGATAGATCCGCGCGTGGTGCCGACCCATTCGGCCAACGCCCACCACGGCGACTTGCTGTTGTGCGTCCTTGGCGGTCATGGGCCACATGGTAGTGTTCTCACGCAACCGGTGCGATGGGGCGTGGAAGTCAGAGGGCAGCAGTCCGATCTCTGCCCTCCGCCCCTGCCTCCGGCTTCCGCGCCTGCTAGGATGGTTGCATGGCCGACGAGGCACACAACACGCCCGAGCCCGCGCCCAATCTCCGCAAGCCGGTGATCGGCATCACCATGGGCGAGCCGGCCGGCATCGGGCCCGAGGTGATCGTCAAGGCCCTGGCCGACCCGGCCGTCCGCAAGCTCGGCCGGTTCGTCATCTTCGGCATGAACGAGTTGCTCGCCTACGCCGCCGACCTCGCGGAACTGGACAACTTCTGGTGGCGGCTCCAGCATGACTCGCCCCGGGCCGGCTACGACCTGGTGCATGACGTGGTCGTGCTGGACTACGACGAATACTCCATGCTCGGCACGGCCGTCCACCGCCCGACCAAGCAGGGCGGGCAGGCGAGCCTGCGCTTTCTCGACGACGCCATCACCGCCGCACGCAAGCCCGTCGAAGAAGGCGGCATCGACGCACTCGTCACCGCGCCGATCTGCAAGCAGTCGTGGACCATGGCCGGCTGCCGGTTCCCCGGCCACACGGAGTTTCTTCAGAATCGCCTCAAGAGCAAACGCGTCGCCATGATGTTCCAGTCGCCGAAGCTCAACGTCGTGCTCGCCACCGTTCACGTGCCGCTGATGGACGTGCGCAACCTGCTCACCATCGGCTGCGTCTTCAATCCCATCGAGCTCGGCCACGAAGCGATGCAGCAGATCGGCGTGCCCCGGCCGCGCATCGCCGTCTGCGGCCTGAACCCGCACGCTTCGGAGAACGGCCAGTTCGGCGACGAGGAAGCTCGCGTCATCAAGCCCGCCATCGAGATGGCACGCCAGAACGGCATCGACGCCCAGGGCCCATTCCCCGCCGACACCGTCTTCGGCCCCGCGATCGCCGGCAAGTTCGACCTCGTCGTCGCCATGTACCACGACCAGGGCCTGATCCCCGTCAAGATGCTCGGCTTCGACGAAGCGGTCAACGTCACGCTCGGCCTGCCCATCATCCGCACCAGCCCCGACCACGGCACCGCCTTCGACATCGTCGGCAAGAACCAGGCCAACCCCGGCAGCATGCAGTCCGCCATCCGCCTCGCCGCAAGGTTGGCGCAGCGGTAGATCGCATCTGGCGCCGGAAAAGAGTTTCGCGCGGAGCACGCCAAGAGCGCGGAGATCGCAAAGAAGAAGTAACCGCGGATGAACGCAGATAAACACAGATAAACACAGATCAAAGCCTTAGCCCCGAAGCGCAGCGGAGGGCGCGGGAACCTTGCGTCCCCGGTTCCCGCGCCCTCCGCTGCGCTGCGGGGCTAAAGTTCCTGTTTCTCTGCGTTCTCCGCGATCTTGGCGTGTTCTGCGCGAAACTTTGGCAAACCCAGATGGCAGGTGCGATTGCACTGGGCGGGGGGCGAAACTTCCCATCTTCGAGCGTGACTGGATACACTAGGCCGCCCGCATCGGGGGCAGGGGGCTGATCTTTCCATGACATGGGACATTTTTTGAACGCGATCCGCAACTGGTACCAGGACATCGCTCAGGCGCATCTGCCGTTCACCGATCCGGTGCTCATCTTCGCGCTTGCCATGCTGCTGATCCTGCTCGCGCCCGCCGCCGCACGCTGGCTGCGGCTGCCCGGGCTGGTGGGCCTGATCATCGGCGGCGCGATCGTCGGCGAGGCGGGGCTGGGCCTGCTCGTCCGCGAGGGCACGATGGCGCTGCTGGGCACCGTCGGCCTGCTCTATCTCATGTTTGCCGCCGGCCTCGGGCTCGACCTCACGCAGTTCGCCCGCCAACGCCATCGCAGCATCGTGTTCGGCCTCATCTCTTTCGCCATCCCGCAGGCGCTGGGCATCCTCGCGGGACTGTACGTGCTCGGCCTCGGTCTGCTGCCCGCCGTCCTGCTCGGCTCCATCGTCGGCTCCCACACGCTGCTGGCCCTGCCGATCGCCAAACGCATCGGCATCGCCCGCAACACCGCCGTCACCATGGCCACCGGCGGCACGATCGTCACCGATGCGCTCTCGCTGACCGTGCTCGCCGTCGTCGCCGCCATGGCTGCAGACGAGATGACCGCGATGTTCTGGGTCGCCTTTCCCTTGATGGTCGGCGCATATGCCGCGGCCGTCATCCTCGGCCTGCCCGTGCTCGGCCGGTGGTTCTTCCGCCATGCCCCACGCGAAGCCAACACCGAGTTCGTCTTCCTGCTCGTCGTCCTCTTCGTCTCGGCGGCGCTGAGCGAAATGGTGGGCCTGGCGTCTATCGTCGGCGCCTTCCTCGCCGGCCTGGTGATGAACCGCCTCGTACCCGACACCGGGCCGTTGATGAACCGCGTCAACTTCGTCGGCGAAGCACTCTTCATTCCCTTTTTCCTCATCTCCGTCGGCATGCTCGTCGACTTCCGCGTCCTGCTGAGTTGGGAAGTCTGGTGGTACGCCACCGTCTTCACCGGCCTGGTCGTCGTGGGCAAGGGCGGTTCCGCGCTGGCTGTCGCCCGCCTGTTCAAGAACACCGCAGCGGAGGGTTGGACCATCGCGGGTCTGAGCATCCCGCAGGCGGCGGCGACGCTGGCGGTCACGCTCGTCGGCTTCCGGCTGGACCTGTTCACGGGCGTGCACGTCAACGCCGTCGTGCTGATGATGCTGCTGACCTGCTTTGTCGGGCCGTGGCTTGTCGAGCGTTACGGCCGGCAGGTCGCGTTGCAGGAGGAACAGGCGCCGTACAGGCCCAGCGACGCCCCGCAACGGCTGCTCGTGCCGCTGGGCAATCCCGCCACGGCCGATGCGTTGATGGATCTCGCCTTCGCCTTGCGCGACCAGGACAGCCACGAGCCGGTCTACCCGCTCACCGTCGCCCGGGACGACGGGCAGGTGGAGGCGCACGTCGCCGCGGGCGAGAAGATCCTGGGCCACGCCGTGATCCATGCCGCGGGGGCGAGTGTGCCGGTGACGCCCGTGACGCGGGTGGACGTCAACGTCGCCAACGGCATCACCCGGGCCGTGACGGAACTGCGGGCGTCGAACATCATCATCGGCTGGAACGGCTACGGCGGCGGCCGGCAACGCATCTTCGGCGGCATCCTCGACCAGGTGCTCCAGCAGACCAACCAGGCCGTGATGATCTGCCGCCTGCAGCAACGGCTCAACGCGGTCGACCGGCTGGTCGTCATCGTCCCGCCGCTCACCGATCGCCAGCCGGGCTTCGACGTGATGGTGCGGATGCTCAAGCTGCTGGCTCACCACATCGGCGCCACGCTGCACGTCGCGGCGACGGACGAAACGCTTGGCGTGGTCCAGCGCCGCTTCGAGAAGGGCCGGCCCGAGGTGAACACCACCGTCGAAGCGGTCAGCCTGTGGTCCAACCTGTTGCCGACGCTGGACAAGGCTGTGGACGAACACGACATGCTCGTGCTCTTCAGCGCCCGCCGCGGCCGGTTGGCGTGGCAGCCGATGCTCGACCGTCTGCCTTCCACGCTCGCCCGGCGGTTCGAGCCGCAGAACCTCGTCGTGGTCTACCCGTCCGAGGTCGTCGCCGAAGCGCCCGCCATCGTCTCCGACCACCTGCTCCAGAGCCCGATCACCGAGATGCTCGCCGAAGGCCGCACCGCCTTTGGTCTCGACGACATCGAGTATGGCCAGGCCCTGCAACGCATCGTCTCCGTCCCGTTCGGCGACGATGCGGGCACGCGCGACATCCTCACCGATGTGCTCGTCCGCAATGCCCGCGAGTTCTCCGCCGAGGTGACCGATGGCGTCGTGCTTGTCCATGCCCACGTCTCGGCGGTCACCGAGCCGACCGTCCTGCTGGGCATCTCGCCCAAGGGCCTGCGATTCCCGTTGGTCGACAGGCCGGCCCACCTGGTGTTCGTCCTGCTCAGTCCCGCCAACCGCTCGCCCGAACAGCACCTCAAAGCCCTGGCGGCGATCGCGAAACTCGTCCGGCAGGACAAGACTGTCGCCCGCCTCCGCTCGGCCCGCTCGCCGCAGCAGTTGCGCGAAACGCTGGCGGCCACCAGCGACGGGAACGTGACCGGCTGACACCCGGCCCCCTGTTCCCGGCGATAACCCGCGAGACTGTCCATCTTTACGCATTGACTGCCCCCGGGTGGGGCGTCATCGGGAAGCCGGGCGGTGTGGTGGTGTAACAAATTGTCAAAGAGCGGCTTACGGCGGTTTCAGGCGAGCCGGGGGGTGGCACCTCCGCGAGCTTCGGGGGCGGGTGCAACGGCCGCAAAAAAAACGCGCCCCCTATAGAGGGGCGCGATGTCGGCATGGTGCGCGCACCAAGACCGTGCGGCGCCGGCCGCACGGCCTTGGGAGGGTGAATCCGTTGGCGTTGTGTTTATTGCAGGTCCGGGTCGGCCTTGCCGTTCCAGTAGCCGTTGTCCTTGTTGCCGTCGTTGTCGAAGTCGTCGATCTCGGCCATTTTCATGGCTTCGCCATGGCCGTCGGCGAAGAAGAAGTTGGCGTTGCCGCCGCTGTTGCGTTCGGCGGGGAAGGAGCGCCAGACGTAGCTGTCGGCGTCGCCGTTGGGTTCGGCGGAGGAGTTGTTGGGGTAGTAGGCGCGTGTGCCGCTGGGGTGGGCACGGAGAGCGCCGCTGCTGAAGTAGCCGGGCAGCGGCGGGTCGAGCGTGTAGACGGCTTCGGCGCCGGTACCGGGCTCATTGCTGAGGCTGCCCTTGCGTGAGCCGGCGGTGTCGCCGACGACGACGGTGCTGGAACTGGCGGTGATGTCGCGATCGACGCGAGCCTGGAAGACGGGGTTCCAGCGGGAGTTGCCCATGTACTGGTAGTTATAGCCGTAGCCGCCGTGGTACTGCTCGTTGCCTGTGCCTGCGGTGTGGGCGAAGACTTTCTTGAATCGGTCGATTTCGTCCGCCTCGAGCATGGGGCTGAGGTAGATTTCGGTGTTGGGCATGTAGTAGTAGAGGTGGTCGGGCCAGCGCGTTCGCGGGTCGGCATAAGCGGGATGGCTGGAATCGGAAGAGGAGGAATGGACGGGCATGTAGCCCTTGTTGTCGGCGGTGTAGGCGGTGAGAGCGATGCCCATCTGGCGGACGTTGCTGAGGCTGGCCATGCTGCGGGCCGTGGCGCGTGCGGCGCCGAGGGCGGGCAGGAGGATGCCGATGAGCAGGGCGATGATGCTGATGACGACCAGCAGTTCGATGAGCGTGAAGCCGGCGTGGCGGCCGGGGACGGTTCGGACGGTCGAGCGAATCATGGAGGCTCCCCTCAATTGAGAATGAGTATCAACGTCTGGACGAATTGCGATATTAATGAGACTGGTTCTCAAGTCAAGGGGGTGGCGGGGGCGGAGGGATTTTTTTCAGTGGGCAGGGAGAGGCAAATGACAATCACAAATGGCAAATGGCAAATGGCAAATGACGGATGACGGATGGCAATCGGACATCCGGGGCTTCGCGGACTCAGCCCTCGGCTTCTACACTTCTGCCCGAACCCCGCGCATGGTTTGACGGCAGGCGGGGCAAGCTCTAGATTCGGCCCCATTCACTGGCATTCTGCCTATGTCCACCATGGCCTGGCGATCTGCGCGAGGTTGGGTGGTGCATCGACGGGGGCGAAACACGCGGTTGGGGCAGGCTGGATCACGTCTGCGCAGGGGCTTCACGATACTTCAGGAAGGTGAGATGATGGCACGTCTGCAAACGCCGTTGACGTTGACAAAGCTGCTGGCGATCGGGCTTGCCGGATGCCTCACGGCCGGGCCGGCGCTGGCCGCCGACGTGACCTGGGACGGCGGGGGCGGCGACGGGGAGTGGTCCAACGACGACAACTGGGACACCGGCGTCGCGCCTGTCGCCGGCGACGCGCTGTTCTTCGACGGCGAGGAGCAGACCAGCACCACCAACGACCTCGCCGCGGACACCGCCTTCCAGGACCTGACCTTCAACGCCGACGCCAGCGCTTTCACGCTCAGCGGCGCGGCGATCGGCGTGCAGGCGGACGGGGCCATCCGCAACCTCTCCGATCAGCAGCAGACGATCGAGCTGGCGATCGAAGCGCTGGGCAATCTCACGATCGACGCCGACGCGGGCGCGCTGGCGCTCAGCGGCGACCTTAACCTTGCCGACGCCAGCGCCACGCTCACGCTCACCGGCACGTCGCAGCTCGTGCTCGCGGGCGACCTCACCGGCGACGCCGACCTGCTCAAGACCGGCGAGAACGACGCCGCCCTCACCGGCGACGCCAGCGGCTTCACCGGCACGACGCGCATCGAGGAAGGTTCGCTCGCCCTGGCCGGGCCGGTCGGCGGCGATGTCGAGCTGGTCGACGGCGACCTGCAACTGTGGGTGGACAACGCCATCCCCGACGACCATACGCTGACGATCACCGGCGGGACGCTCACCGTCGCCGACGGCAGCCGAACGCTGGAGAACACGGTCGAGCTGGCGGGCGACGTGACGGTGGCGGGGGGGCAGTTCCGGACGCTGGAGCTGCTCGCGCCGCTGGAGGTGCAAGGCAGCCACGCGCTCGAGGTCGCCAGCCAGACGCGGCTGCTGATGGAGACGCTCGACAGCGACGTGGCCGGGCACACGTTGACCAAGGCGGGCGACGGTCGGCTGGAGATCACCGGCGACAGCACGGCCTTCGCCGGGCAGATCAACGTCGACGCGGGCGACCTGTTCCTCACCGGCGAGCTCGATGCGGACGTGGCCGTCAACGACGCCGCTTCGCTGTTCGGCGACGGCACGATCAGCGGCGACGTGCAGATCAACAGCGGCGGCCAGCACGGCCCGGGCCAGAGCATCGGTACGCAGCGCGTGGTGGGCGATTACACGCTGGCCACCGGCGGGCAGCTCACGCTCGAGTTCGACGCCGGCGGCGACAGCGACCTTGTGGACGTCGACGGCACGGCCACGCTCGAAGACGGCAGCACCCTTCAGCTTGTGCAGACCGGGCAGGGGCTGGTCACGGAAGGCGACACGCTCACTGTCATCTCCACCACCGGCGGTGTGACGGACGAAGGGGCGAACGTCGCATCACCTTCCGCGTTCCTCGTCTGGAGCGGGGACGTGGTGGGCTCGGACTATGTGCTCAGCGTCGCGGTGGGCTCGGTGTTTCAGGACGTGGCGGAAGGGCGGAACAACGTGGCGGTCGCCCGGGCGCTGGATCGCATGGCGGCCGGGGCGGTCAGCTTCGAGCAGGACCTGGTGCTGGGCGAGCTTCAGACGCTGGGCGCCGGGGCGTTCAACGAGACGCTTCGCCGACTGTCGCCCGAGCAGGTGCAGGCGTTGCCGAACACGGGGATCGAGGTTGCCCACAGCATGCATGGCACGTTCAACGCGCGGATGGCCCGGCAGCGGCTGGGCGTCGCCACCGCGCCGGCCGCGCCCGGGCCGGCGGGGTTGACGCTGGCCAGCGCCGAGCTGAGCCCGGCGGTGCTGGCGCAGGTGCTTGGCGCGATGCAGGACCCTTACGTCCACCCCCGGCTGCGTCAACAGCAGGAGCAGCGCCGGCGGCAGCAGCAGCGGGGCGGGCGGTCGCACCAGCCTGAGCCGAGCGTCAGCCCGCGGTTGCAGCGGCGCGACTATGCCGTGGACTGGAACGTGGACGTGCAAGGCATCGGCATCCTCCAGCGCCAGGATCGCACGGACGATCAGCCGGGCTATCGCGGCGACACCGGCGGCTTCGTGCTCTCGGCGGACCGGGCGGTGCATCCGGAGTGGCGGGTGGGCATGAGCTTCAGCTATGCCTACACCCGCCTCGTCTTCCGCGACGACGGGGGCGACGGCAACATCCATCACCTGCGCGGCGGGCCTTACGCGAGCTTCGCGCGTGATCCGTGGTTCGTCGACGCTTCGCTCACCGCCGGCTACCACCGCAACAAGCTCGAGCGCGGCGTGCAGGTCGGCGTGTTCGACCTCACCGCCGAGAGCCGGTTCGACAGCTACGACGTGGCGGCCTACGTCGGCGGCGGGTATGACTACGAACTGAACCGCCGCACCACCGTGACCCCGCTCGCGTCGCTGGAATACCTGCACTACCGGCAGCGCGGCTTCACCGAGGAAGGCGCGGGCCCGGTCAACCTCGACGTGGACAGCTCGAACACCGACGCGCTGCGCAGCACGCTGGGCATTCGGCTGATGCACGTCATGCCCCTCGGCGACACGGTGCTCGTGCCCGAAGCGTCGCTCGGCTGGCGGCACGAGTTCCTCCACGACGAGCAGCGCACCACCGCCCGCTTCGTCGACACCGTCACGCCGTTCACCATCCGCAGCGACGGCGGCAGCCGCGACACCGCGGTGCTCGGCGCGGGCGCGACGGCGCTGGTCAACGAAGCCGTCTCGCTGTACGGCAACTACCAGGCCGAGCTCGGCTCGGATGACGACACCCACCTGTTCCGCTTCGGCGCCCAGTTGCGGTACTGACAACACACTGGTTGGAAATGCCTGCTGACCTCATAGCCCCGGCCGGAAGGCCGGGGTTCGGACACCAGCTAGGTCACATCCGCGCAACCGGCCGGCCGTCACTTCGTTCGCCGGTAGCGGGCGGTCATGAGCTGTTGCCACTGGCCGTCTTCGCCGAGCATGTGGCCGGTGAGGGTGCGCTCGTCGGCGCTGATGCGTTCGATCACGTCCTTGAACTTCGCGGGCTTGTCGGTCACGTTGCCCTGGGCGTCGCAGGCCGGGCCCTCGGCGTAGAGCGTCAGCACGCGTTCGTCGGCGTCGAGTTCGCCGTCGTAGACCCAGAAGTGGGTCATCATCGAACCGCACCACGAGCCGACGTACCGGCCTCTCTGCGGGTCGTAGCCGAGCGTCATCAGCATCTGCCCCTCGCCGCCGCCGGGCATCTCGCCCCGCCCCTCGGCGACGATCCAGAGCCCGCCCAGCGACCGCACGCTTTCGACGCCGGCAAACTGCTGCGCCGTCCCGACCGGCGCGGCGGGGCATTCGCTGACAAACGTCCACTCGCCGACGAGCTGCTCCAGCCAGCGGTGCTGCGCCTGCGGCTTGGCGTCGGTCATGCCTTCCAACATCTTTTCGCTGTCGGTCGTGCCCATCGCTTCATTCCTTTTTGCTTATGAGCCGGGGCCAGATCAACGCATCAATCGAGAACCTGCCCGCGCCGGTGAACACCAGCGCGAGAAACGGGATCAGGAACATCAACGCCGGCTGCTTGCTCAAGGGGAACTGCGTCTCGCCTTCCATGAACAGTGCCACAGCCTGGTCCATTGTCCACGGGTCGCCGCCGTGCGCCACGAACGCCGCCACCGCCATCGCAATCACCACCGGCACGGCCGCCAGCCGCGTCGCCAGCCCGATCATCACCAGCAGCGCGCAGACGAACTCGGCCAGCACCAGCAGCAGCAGCGTCGCCGTGTCACCGATGCCGATCGGATCGTCCATCATCTCAAAGTTGCCCGCCCGCAGCATGCCGACCTTGCCCCAGCCGTGGGTGAGCATGTAGCCGCCGATGCCCAGCCGGAGGATCAGCAGCCCGGTCGAAACCATCCATCCCTCGCGTGGTGTCTGCATCATTGCCTCGCTGTGGTTTGCTGTATGTTCCGGTCGCGTCGTTACGCCGGCCCGGCCTGTTCCATGAACGCACGCCGAGCGCCGCATGGCTCACCCGTACGTCGGCTTCTGCGGCCAGCCGGGCGGCGAATCTTCAAAGTCCTCCTGCCGGCCCCACGGCGTCGTGTCGAGCAGGCTGTACGCGTCCGTCAGGGTCTCCACCCCGCGGGCATACGTCGAATAGGTGTGGTGGACTGCGTCGCCGATGCGGAAGAAAACGCTCAACCCGTGAGCTTCCCCCCGGTAGCTCGAGCCCGACTTGTCGCGGTAGTTGTATTCCAGCGGCGCGTGGCTCTCGTCCAGCGTGACGTGGAAGTCGTAGTTGAAGTCGCTGCCGAGGGAAGAATACCACGGCAGGCTCCAGCCCTTGAGCGTCCGGTAGGCGTCCAGCTTCGCCACCGGGGCGCGGGAGATCAGCGCGAAGCTCGTGTCACGCTCGCCCAGCATCGACAGATCGCCCAGCGCATCGACATAGCCCGTGCAGCCGTCGCACCCTTTGTCCCATGCCGGATCGAACATGAAGTGGTAGACGATGAGCTGCCGCCGACCGTCGAACAGGTCGAGCAGCGACGCCTGGTCTTCACGCGGCGCGGGCCCGTGAAAGTGATATGTCTTCTCGAGCCGGACCATCGGCAGCCGGCGACGCTGAGCGTTGGCCGCGTCGCGCGCCCGGGTCAGCTCCTTCTCTTTTTCCAGCAGCGCCTTGCGGGCTTCCAGCCATGCCGCCTGTTCCGCGATCGGCGGGTGGGCGGCGTTGTCCTTGTTCAACAGGTTCACTTTGCTTGAAGCGGTGTCGCTCATGACTGAAACTCCGTGCAGGCTTTGCCGGTGTCAGGGTCGGACGCCACCACCTGCGGCGCATAGATCGCCATCGTGCGCTCGAGGTCCTTGTCGCGGATGGCTTGCGCCCATGCGTCGATCAGCTCCCCGACGTGCACCTGAGGCGTGGCCTTGTCAATGCCTGATGCCATGTCATGCCCCTTCCAGACGAGGCGGGCGGGCGTGGCGTCGCCTCGGCCCGGCCGGCTCTGCACAAGATCATATATCGAGCACGACAAATATGATTGAGCCTTGAGCCGTTCGCTTTCAGCCTTCCGCCAGAATGTTTCCCCCCGTTCGACCTGCCGCTGGAGTCATACGATAACGCGGGTTGGGGTTTGCGAACATTTCGCGGCGGTGCTTGCACCGCTTTTTTCGGCCCGCAGGGCCGAACGCTCCCGCGTTGTCATGCGAATGGCTTCAAGCGAACGGCTCAAGGCTCAAGAAAGCAGGTCGCCGACCTCGCTCTGCAAGCCTGGCCGACGACCGAACGTGCGTAGCGGCGTATTCAGTCGCCCGGCACGGCCGATCGAGGCACCGCCGGCCCGTACAGGATTGTGCTGTTCGGCGCCTTCGTCACGCGGTAGACTGGCTCGTTCGTCGGCGGTGGTCGCCGGGGAAGCCAGAGGGAAAAAGTTGGTTCAGCACCACCTTGCCAGCCGACGGAGCGGTTGATGCCCATGATCCTCCGCCTGGCGAAGCGGCGGCTGGCAGGTGAACCCGCATGTCATTCACATTGATCGCCTGGGGAAACGGCCATGAACAGAGGGAAGATCGAGCGTGCCGCCAGCGGCCTGCTGGCGACGCTGGTGCTGGGATGGTTCGCGCCGTCGGCGGCGGCGATCGACGCCATGGCCGGCCGTGACCTTGAAAAGACGCACATCGCGGGCGTGCCGGTGTATTACGAGCCGGTGCTGGCGCCGGCCCTGGAGGCGTTGATCAAAGCCGTGGAAGCGCCGCTGGCCGCGCTGCGCGCCTCGGCCGCCGAGGTGCACGCGTTCGAGGCCCGGGCCGAGCCGATCCTGGCGGACCTGAACCGGCTCGTCGGCTATGAGGCGGAGGCGGAAGGCGCGGTCGATCAGCAGGCGATTCTCCGCGCCATCCTTCGCGTGCCGCCGGTGCTGGGACTCGACGGCGAGGACGACGAGCCGGCGCCAATTTACCTCCTGTTGCAGGACACCATCCGCTCCCACCTGCGCGACGGCGGCACGCTGCCGGGCTTCCGCTACGACCAGGCGACAGGGCAGGTCACGCAGACCTGGGCGTGGTCACGACGGAGCGCTCCGGACGAACCGGGGAGCGAGTCGGCGTCGGCCGTGGTGATCGCCGTGCCCGATGTGCAGCAGGCGCCGGAGGCCGCGGCCGAGTATGTCAACGCGTTCGGTACGGTGGTTCACGAGTTGATGGCTCCGCTCGCCCTGCACGAGGCGGTCGAGATAACCCTGGTCGCGAGGCTGCGGCCGACGCATCCGCACGTGCGATGGTTCACCGATGGGTATGCCGATGCGCTTACGGTTCACCTGTTGCGAAAGCACATCGGCGACTTTGCCGTGACGCGTTTCGTGACCGCCCGCGATGTCGAACAGTACGCCGACGTGAAGCGGGAGGCGAACCTGCTGACCTGGCCGGCCATGACGTATGAAATGCGCCTGCCGCTTGCGGCCGAGGAACGGCTGCGACTCGCCCGCTACGCGTTCGCCATGCACGAAGCCGTCGGCCTGATCGACCGGCACGGCCCCGGGCACATCGGGCAGGTGCTCGACCATGTCGCGGCAGGCGAAGGGCGAACCGATCGCCAACTGCTCGCCGCGGTGCAGACGGTCACCGGCGAGAACATCGCCGATCGCCTGCGGGCCTACCAGCCGTTCCACGACAGGGCGGAAGGTGATGCGCGGTACGAGGCGCAGATCGAGCAGGCGATCGTCGACAGCGATCCCGAAGCGGAACTGCACGCTCGCGTGAGGCAGTATGAAATTGGCCGGCGACTGACCAGCCGGTCGGTGCAGCGGATGAGCCGGTTGCTGCGCCGCCTCGATGCCGCCGACGCCGCCTTCGAGCCGTTCGACCAGGCCATCGACACAGCCGAGGGGCGCGGCCCGGCCGCATTCGTGACGGAGGTGCGCCATGCGGCGGTGATCGAAGCCCTGCGGCATGACACGCCCCAAGCCGCCTACGACCATGCCGAGCAACTGCTCGCCGAGCATCCGGATGCCCCGGCCGCCCTGACGATCCGCCTGCATCGGCAGTTCACGAGCCGGGACCTGGCGAAGGCCGAGGCGACAGCCCGGCGGCTGCTGGAACTCGAGCCCGATCCGAGCCGGCGGCCGCACCAGCTGGCGCAAACAGTGCTGCGACGCATCGCAGCCTCACGCGAGTAGGGCGTTCGTTCGTCCGCCAGCGTCACCGGCCGCTAGGCCCCGCCACAGCACTTCCCCGATCGCGAAAAGTCTCGACGGCGGTGACGTGAGCATGACGCGGCCGTGATCATGCTCGCCAAGCAGTACGTCGCGACGCTTGCCGCTGATGGCCCAGCAAAGCATCACGACGACCGGCCCGGGCTGGCGGTGCCGGCGAGGCAGTGGGGTAAGTTTCAGCGTTTTGCCATGATGCGGCGCTGCTCCAAAAAGGCTGTCGCGGAAGTTTCCGCGCCGCTTTTCGCCTCTTGGTCAACACCGCTCTCGGCGGGCCTCGCCATACCTGGCGAGTCGGACGTGAGTCATGTCGAATGGGCGATACAGGACTCGAACCTGTGACCTCACGGGTGTGATCCGTGCGCTCTAGCCAACTGAGCTAATCGCCCGCAATCGAGCAGGACAGCATACCGGGGCCGGGGCGGTCGTCAAGCGGAGCTGTGCGGGGCGCTGGACTTCTCGTGCTCGGCGGTGGCGTTGGCGGCGGTGGGGTCCTGTTTTTCGATCCGCGGGGGCTGCTGGGTGGTGGCTTCGTTGAGCTCTTCTTCGATGCCGGAGAGGCCCTTTTTGAACTCGATGATGCCGCGGCCGATGTTGCGGCCGACTTCGGGCAGCCGGCGGCCGAAGATGAGGATGCCCAGAATGCCCAGGACAACCAGCTCCGTGGGGCCGAACGGGCCGAGGAAGCCGAGCGTGGAACTTAGCATGAGGTCAGGCATGGCCTGTTTTCCTTATAGCGGACAAAACGGGAGGCAAGTATCCATTATTGCAGAGGATCGTCCCGCCGGCCAGTCTGGTTTGCGGATGTTGGGGCATTTGTCTGCTGGCGGGCAGGCGGGGGTTAGCCGGGGCCGCCGAGCAGGCCTTCGATGCCGGGGATGTTCATGCCGCCGGCGGCGCGGGAGAACTCGTCGCGCACCACCTGCTGGGCCTTCTGGAGGGCGGCGTTGGTGGCGGAGAGGATCAGTTCTTCGACCATTTCCTTGTCCGCGTCGGTCCCTTCGCCGGCGATGGCGGTGAGCATGGCCCGGTCGATCTCGAGGCTGACGACCTCGAACTTGCCGTTGACCGTGACACGCACCGCCCCGGCCCCGGCGTCGGCGTCGATGCGCTTCTCGGCCAGCTCGGCCTGGAGCTTCTCAAACTTCTCCCGCAACTCGCCCGCGTTGCCCAGCATCCCGGCAAGGTTCTTGAAGTTCTTCATCTGGTCGAACATGAGGCGGCTCCGGCGGTCAGAGGTTGGTTGCAATGTCGGCGTCAGATCATCATAGCGGATGGGATTCGGGTTTCGGGTTTCGGGTCTCGGGGTTCGGAAAAAACGCCCGTCCCTGAGGAGCGCAGCGACGAAGGGCGGGATGAGGGGGGCAGGAGTTGCTGATTGCTGATTTCTGATGTCTGATTGAGCATTCAGCAATCAGCAATCATAAATTAGAAATTCGCCACCCTCATCCGGGGCTTCGCAGACTCAGCCCTCGGCTTACAATCATTCCGATCCCCGATCCCCGATCCCCGATCCCCGATCCCCGCCGCCTTTTCCTCCGCCGCCATTTCGCCTAAGATTCCTCACTCGGCCAGCAGGCCGGCCAACCGCACGCGCAAGAGGACGTTCAGCCATGGGACTTGAAACCGCACTGCCGATGGACGGCGTGTTGACCACGCAGCTTCAGAAGGTCATCAACTGGTCGCGCCGCAGCGCCATCTGGCCCATGCCGTTCGCCACCGCCTGCTGCGGCATCGAACTGATGGCCACCGCCTCCAGCCGATACGACCTCGCCCGCTTCGGCGCCGAGGTCATGCGCTTCAGCCCCCGCCAGGCCGACCTGATGATCGTCGCCGGCCGCGTCGCGGTGAAGATGCTGCCCGTCCTCCAGCGCATCTACCAGCAGATGACCGAACCCAAGTGGTGCATCTCCATGGGCGCCTGCGCCTCCACCGGCGGCGTGTTCGACACCTATGCCGTGGTGCAGGGCGTCGACCAGTTCATCCCCGTTGACGTCTACGTCCCCGGCTGCCCGCCGCGGCCGGAGCAGCTCATCGAAGGCATCATGGCCATCCAGCGCATCATCGACGAAGACCGCATCCCGCCCAAGGGCCCCGACGGCAAACGCCTGCCGTTGCAGATCGCCATTCCGGGCACGCACCGTGTCCGCCCGCAGCCGGTGCCGGTGACGGTGGGGCAGAGCTGAACGACCAAACGGAGGGTGAGCCCATCGCTCGCAACCGCACGCGACTTCTCGTTGGTTTCGGGATGGCTGTGGCGGGAGCAATGGCTACGGTCTGGGTCGGCTATACACTTGGACTTTTAGCTGCCATGGCCGGCGTCATCGAATTCGATCGATTACCGCTGGTATTCCAACTGGGGTGTATGGGGCCACTGCTGTTTGCGGTGGTGCCACTTATGTTGAGCGGATTGGCATGTTCGGCGTTAGAGCCTCACGTGTCATGGGCACGCTGGTTTAGGCTCGGCCAAGTGGCGCTATTTCTTGTGTTCATGGGCATCGGATTCACACTTTGGTTGTTGGCAGTTCCTTCTTAAGACAGTAAACCCATGCGCAAATGCGCGTTTTCCGGCCTTCGCTATAATCCGCCTGTTTGCAACGTTTCATGACAGGGGAAACCGCATGCGCGCGATCGTTACCGGGCAGGTTGGGATGGATAAGAAGCACTACCTCGAACAGGTGGTGCAGTGCGCGGCGGATCATGGGGAGCGGGTGGCGCTGCAGAATGTGGGGGACCTGATGTATGCCGAGGCGCGGGATGTGCGGCCGGGGCGGATTCTGGATTTGCCGT
>JBBDPC010000020.1:0-7321 GCA_040876735.1 Phycisphaeraceae bacterium
GCTTCTACACTTCTGCCCGATCCCCGATCCCCGATCCCCGATCCCCGATCCCCGAACCCCCACCCTGCGTATGATTTATTTGCCCCCGGCCGCCTCGTTCCCCGTTGAGCATGAGCGGTATCAAGTCGGCTGCGCCGCCGGCCCGATGTGTTACTCTACTTAAGGCGTTTGAGGCGACTTCGCTTGGCGGAGATGGCGGTGGGGCCTGCCCGGAACGCACGACAAGCCGTACCTTCGATCCGCAACGAAAGGCGCCCCTCGTGGACGAGACCGAACTGCCCTGGCCTGACAGCACCAACCTCGCGTACGTCGAGCAGCTCTACGCCCGCTACCTCGAAGACCCGCGCTCCCTCGACGACCAGTGGCGAAGCTACTTCGACCGCTGGGCCCGTGAGGACGTGCCGGCGCGCACCGCCGTGCTCGGCCCCTCCTTCCGAGCCCGCAGCATCTTCAACCCCGCCGGCGACGCCAACGGCCAGGCCGAGCGCAACGGCAACGGCCGGGCCCCCACCCCCGCCGCCGCCCGCCCCGGCGTCGAACGCGAAATCCAGCGCCAGGTCCTCAGCCTCAGCTCGCTCCAGGACCGCGTCGACCAGCTCATCCGCAACTACCGCGTCCGCGGCCACATCGCCTCCCAACTCGACCCGCTCGGCCACCGGCAGCAGGAAGAGCCCCCCGAACTGCGCCCCGAGTCCTACGGCTTCACCGAGGCCGACATGGACCGCCCCTTCCACACCGCCACCATGCCGGGCCCGAACCTCCGCACCCTGCGCCAGATCATCGAGCAACTGCGCAACACCTACTGCCGCGGCATCGGCGCGCAGTTCATGCATATCGACAACCTCACCGTCCGCCAGTGGCTCCAGGAGCGCATGGAAGCGGGGGAGAACAAGGTCGAGCTGTCGCGCAAAGAGCAGATCCGCATCCTCACCCGCCTCACCGACGCGGTCATCTTCGAGCAGTTCATCCAGAAAAAGTTCACCGGCGCCAAGAGCTTTTCGCTCGAAGGCGCGGAAAGCCTCATCCCGCTGCTGGACCTCTGCCTGGAGAAGGCGGGCGACCAGGGGGCGCGCGAGATCGTCATCGGCATGGCCCACCGCGGTCGGCTGAACGTGCTGGCGAACATCATCGGCAAGAGCCCGCAGCAGATCTTCCGCGAGTTTGAAGACGTCGACCCCGACCTCTACATGGGCCGGGGCGACGTGAAGTACCACCAGGGCTACTCCGGCGACTGGCGCACCCGCCATGGGCAGAACATCCACCTCTCGCTCTGCTTCAACCCCAGCCACCTGGAGTTCGTCAACCCGGTCGCCCTCGGCCGGATGCGCGCCAAGCAGGACCGCTCCGGGCTCGCCGGCCGCGGCGACAAGGGCATGGTGGTGCTGATCCACGGCGACGCCGCCTTCGCCGGCGAAGGCATCATCCAGGAAACGCTCAACCTCTCCAACCTCGACGGCTACACCGTCGGCGGCACGCTGCACATCGTGGTCAACAACCAGATCGGCTTCACCACCAGCCCGCGCGAGGGCCGCTCCAGCCGGTACGCCACCGACGTGGCGAAGATGCTCCAGATCCCCATCTTCCACGTCAACGGCGAATCGCCCGAAGCGGTCACCTCCGTCGTCCGCCTGGCGATGGACTTCCGACGCGAGTTCAAGCGCGACGTGGTGATTGACATGTACTGCTACCGCAAGCGCGGGCACAACGAAGGCGACGAGCCCGGCTTCACGCAGCCGATCATGTACGACGCCATCGAGAAGCGCAAGGACGTCCGCGAAGGCTACCTCGACCACCTGCTGCAACTCGGCGGCGTGACGCAGGAAGACGCCGACCGCATCGCCCACCGCCGCACCGAGCTGCTGGAGAAGGAGCTTTCGGTGGCGCGCAGCGAAGACTATGTCAGCCAGCCCCAGGAGTTGGCGGGTATCTGGAAAGGCTACCGCGGCGGCCTGGAGAAACAGGCGCCCGACGTGGAGACGGGGTATGACAAGCAGGGGCTGATGGCGCTGCTGGAAAAGCAGACCCGGCTGCCGGAGGGGTTCAACTTCCATCCCAAGATCAAACGGCTGCACCGCATCCGCCGGCAGATGGCCGAGGACCAGCGCCCGCTGGACTGGGCCAGCGCCGAGGCGCTCGCGTTCGCCACGCTGGCGGTGGAAGGCCACCGCATCCGCCTCTCCGGGCAGGACTGCCAGCGGGGCACGTTCAGCCATCGCCACGCGGTGGTGCACGACGTCAAGACCGGTGACGCCTACATGTCGCTGCAACACCTCAGCGACGACCAGGCGCCGGTGGAGATCGTCAACAGCCCGCTCTCCGAGGCGGGGGTGATGGGCTTCGAGTTCGGCTACAGCCTCGACTGCCCCGAGGGGCTGGTGATGTGGGAGGCGCAGTTCGGCGACTTCGTGAACGCGGCGCAGGTGATCATCGACCAGTTCATCGTCTCGGCCGAGGACAAGTGGCGGAGGCTCAACGGGCTGGTGCTGCTGCTGCCGCACGGCTTCGAAGGGCAGGGCCCGGAGCACAGCTCGGCCCGGCTGGAGCGGTTTCTCATGCTCGCGGCCGAGGACAACATCCAGGTCTGCAACCCCACGACCCCCGGGCAGTACTTCCACCTGCTGCGGCGGCAGGTGCTGCGCCCGTGGCGCAAGCCGTTGGTGGTGATGAGCCCCAAGAGTTTGCTGCGCCATCCGACGGCGGTGTCGAACCTGGACGTGCTGGCGAAGGGCAAGTTCCAGCGGGTGATGCCCGACGTGGCGGGCGAGCCGCGGCCGGACGTGTCGCGGGTGTTGCTCTGCTCGGGCAAGGTTTATTATGAGCTGGCCGAGCAGCGCGAGAAGCTGGGGCGGTCGGACGTGGCGATCGTTCGGCTGGAGCAGTACTACCCGTTCCCGGAAGAGCCGTTGCGGGAGGTGCTCGCGGCGTACAGCGACGAGACGCCGGTGATCTGGGTGCAGGAAGAGCCGATGAACATGGGGGCGTGGCCGTTTTTGCGGATGCGGTTCTGCCACCGGATTTTCGAGCGTCAATCGTTCACGGGCGTGGGCCGGCCGGTGTCGGCGAGCCCGGCGACGGGGTCGCGTGCGGCGCACCAGATCGAGCAGGAGCGCGTGCTCGCCGAGGCGTTCGGGGAGGGTGGGGGACAGTCGGTGTCGTGAAGCAAGGGTGAGTCGAGCATTTAACCGCGTCGCTTGTGACGCGCTCTTTATGGATCTGGAGCAACCATGGCCGTGGAATTGAAAGTGCCTGAGGCGGGCGAGTCCGTGACCGAAGTCGAGATCGGCACGTGGCACAAGCAAGAGGGCGAGCACGTCAGCAAGGACGAGCTGATCGTCGAGATCGAGACCGACAAGGTCACGCAGGAACTGGTCGCCCCGGCCGACGGGACGCTGAGCAAGGTGCTCAAGCAGCAGGGCGAGACCGCGCGCGTGGGGGACGTGATCGGCCACTTCGAGGAAGGCGAAGGCGCGGCCGACGGCGGCGCGTCGCAAAAGACCACTGCCGACACGGCCGCCGAGCAGCGTAAAAGCGAGCCCGAAGCCACCGCCGCCGACAAGGGCGCCACCGCCACGCCGGCGCAGAAAAGCGATCGCGCCCAGACCGAAGCCCAGGCCGCCTCGACCGAGCGTGAAGGCGACGGCGAAACGCGCGTCATGCCCGCCGCCCAGCGGTTGCTCGATGAACATGACCTGCGTGCCGAAGACGTGCAGGCCACGGGCCCCGGCGGCCGGCTGCTCAAGGAAGATGTGCAACGCCACCTCGAAACCCAGGCCGCCCCCCCGGAACCCGCCCCGCAAAGCGAAGCGCCGCACCGCGCCGCGCCGGCCGCCGCCCCCGCCGGCGAACGCCAGGAAGAAGCGGTGCCCATGAGCCCGCTGCGCCGCCGCATCGCCGAACGGCTGGTGCAGGTTCAGCAGAACGCCGCCATGCTCACCACCTTCAACGAGGTGGACATGACCGGCATCATGGCGCTGCGCAGCCGCTACAAAGACAGCTTCGAGAAGCAGTACGGCATCAAGCTCGGCTTCATGTCCTTCTTCGTCAAGGCGGCGATCGACGCGCTCAAGCAGTTCCCCGCCGTCAACGCCGAGATCCGCGACCGCGACATCGTCTACAAGAACTACTACGACATCGGCATCGCCGTGAGCACCGAGCGCGGCTTGGTCGTGCCCGTGCTGCGCAGCGCCGAACGGTTGAGCTTCGCCGAGATCGAGCAGTCGATCAACAATTTCGCCAAACGCGCCCGCGACAACAAACTCAAGATCGAAGAGTTGCAGGGCGGCACGTTCACCATCACCAACGGCGGCGTGTTCGGCTCGCTGATGTCCACGCCCATCCTCAACCCGCCGCAGTCGGGCGTGCTGGGCATGCACACGATCCAGCAGCGCCCGGTCGCCATTGCCGGCCAGGTCGAGATTCGGCCGATGATGTACATCGCCCTGACGTACGACCACCGCGTGATCGACGGCCGCGAAGCCGTGAGCTTCCTCAAACGGTTGAAGGACGCCTGCGAAGACCCCAGCCGCATGCTGATGGAAATCTGATTCCAAATTAGCCGCGCAGCGCAGCGGAGCGCGCTCCGCGTGCGCTGCGCGGCTAAAAAACCAGGGGGAACCGTCATGCTCGCGTGCCACGCGATCCTGAGCGCCTACGGGTTCTGGCTGCCCAATGACGAGCGCGGATCGTGGTCTGATTTCGTCGGTTCCTACGAACTGCACCACTTCGGCCCGGCCACGAAAGTGGACACACGACAGTCGCTGGCCCGCAGGCCGTTCGATCGCCACCGGCGCGACCGGATGAAACGTACATTGAAGTATCCGCCCGTCGTCTTCACCGGCGAACAAGCCCGCGCGGTGGCCCGTGGGTTCGCGGACTACGCACGTCGCTCCGCGCTGGTCATCCACGCCTGCGCCGTGTTGCCCGAGCACGTCCATCTCGTGTTCGTGCCGCATCACCTTGCGATCGAGCGCACCATCGAGCAACTCAAGGTTGCGGCCACCCGGCAACTGAACGAAGAAGACCTGCATCCGCTGACCCACGAACGCGAACGCCACGGCCGACCGCCGACGCCGTGGGCGCGCGGCCAGTGGACGGTCTACCTGAACAAGCCGGCGGAGGTGCGCCGGGCAATCCGGTACGTGGAGAACAACCCGTTGAAGGAAGGCAAACCCCGGCAACACTGGTCGTTCGTCACCCCGTTCGAACTTTAGCCGCGCAGCGGAGCGCGCTCCGCTGCGCTGCGCGGCTACGGATCGAACGGGATGACGTTGCGCTGCCCGGCGACGATTGGTATGCTGGTCTGTCATGAGCGAATACGATCTGATTGTCATCGGGGCCGGGCCAGGCGGCTATGTCGCGGCCATTCGCGCGGCGCAGCTTGGCATGAACGTCGCCTGCATCGATGAGAACAGTGAACTCGGCGGCACCTGCCTCCGCGTCGGCTGCATTCCGAGCAAGGCGATGCTCGAATCATCCGAGCGCTACGACGAGGCGGTCCACCATCTCGCCGCGCACGGCATCAACATCGGCAGCGTCAAGCTCGACCTTGCCGCCATGCTCAAGCGCAAGGAAAAGGTGGTCCAGACGCTGACGCGCGGCGTCGCCAGCCTGTTCAAGAAAAACAAGGTCACCGCCTACACCGGCCGCGGCAAACTCACCAAAGACCGCGTCGTCGTCGTCACCAATGCCAAGGGCGACGAACAGACCCTCACCGCCAAGCACATCATCCTTGCCACCGGCTCAACGCCCGCGACGCTGCCGGGCATCGACTTCGCCGACAAGCGCATCGACACCAGCACCGACGCGCTCAGCTATGACAAGGCGCCCAAAAAGCTGGCGGTCATCGGCGCGGGCTACATCGGCATCGAACTCGGCTCGGTCTGGCGCCGCCTCGGCACGGAGGTGACGATGATCGAATACCTCGACCGCATCCTGCCCGGCATGGACAGCGAACTGGCGACCTTGGCCCACAAGCTGCTCAAGAAGCAGGGGCTGGACTTCAAGCTCGGCGCGAAAGTCACCGGCGCCAAGAGCAAGGGCAAAGGCGCGGTGGTCGAACTCGACGGCGGCGAAACCGTGGAGGCCGATCGCGTGCTCGTGGCGGTGGGGCGCAAGCCCAACACCGACGGGCTGGGGCTGGACGAGGCGGGCGTGACGCTCGACGAGCGCGGCCGGGTGGCGGTGGACGAGCGGTTCCGCACGAATGTCGAAGGTGTCTACGCTATCGGCGACGTGATCGCCGGCCCGATGCTCGCCCACAAGGCGGAGGACGAAGGCGTCGCCTGCGTGGAGATGATCGCCACCGAGCAAGGCCACGTCGATTACAACGCCATCCCCGCCGTCGTCTACACGCACCCGGAGATCGCCAGCGTCGGCCGCACGGAAGACCAGCTCAAGGAGCAGGGCGTCGCCTACCGCAAGGGCACGTTCCCCTTCCTGGCCAACGGCCGGGCGCGGGCGCTGGAGCAGACCGACGGCATGGTGAAGATCCTCGCCGACGACAGGACCGACCGCGTGCTGGGCGTGCACATCCTCGGCCCGCGCGCGGGCGACCTGATCGCCGAGTGCGCCACCGCCATGGCCTTCGGCGCGTCGTCGGAAGATCTGGTCATGGCAAGCCACGCCCACCCGACGCTTGCCGAGGCCGTGCGCGAAGCGGCGATGGCGGTGGACGACCGGGCGATCCACATTTGAATGTGAACAGCGGAGCGCGCTCCGCTGCGCTGCGCGGCGAAGGCCCACCCATGCAGCACGACCAGTCCTACGGCGTCATCCCGATCCACCGCGACGCCCACGGCCGGCGGCGGTACCTGCTCGTGCAGCACAAGGCCGGCCACTGGGGCTTCCCCAAGGGCCACCCCGAGCCCGGTGAAACGCCCGTCGACACCGCCCGCCGCGAACTGGCCGAGGAGACGGCCGTGCATCGCGTCCGCCTGCTCGACCAGCCCGTGCTCGAAGAGCAATACATCTTCCACAAACGCACCGGCGGCAAAGTGCAGAAGACCGTGACCTACTTCCTCGGCCACGTCGATGACCCGGCCACCACCGCCTGCGCCAAAGAACTGCACGGCTGCGCCTGGCTGGAGGCGAACGAAGCCCGCGACCGCCTGACGTTTGACGAAGGCCGCCGACTGCTCGACGCCGCCGAGCAGGCGTTGGCGACGGCAGGTTGTTGAGCCGTGAGCCGTGAGCCGTCAGCTCTCAGCCTTTAGCTTTCAGCCAGAATGCCCCCTCCGTTCGGCTTATCGCTGGCTAATAGCTTAAAGCTAGAGCGCCTTCAATCCATTCGTAGCGCGTTAGGCGCTTGTTCGGTTGCGCGATC
>JBBDPC010000021.1:0-37503 GCA_040876735.1 Phycisphaeraceae bacterium
CGATCAGCAGCGCAATGATGCTGATGACCACCAGCAGCTCGATGAGCGTGAAACCATGGCAGCGCGAGCGGCGAGGGGCAGTCGTGCGGTGCATGATGCGTACTCCGGAACGTGATGCGTGGTGATGGCGAAACCAGCCCGCCCGCGGTAACGGACGGGCCGGGAGGATTGCCACGTCAACGGTCGCGTCAGGCGAGCGACTTCGCGGGCCGGTTACGCCGGCGCACCAGCATCATCGCGCCGCCGAGGCCCATCAGCGCGAGGCTGGCGGGCTCGGGGACAATCTGGACAGATGAAAGCGATGCACTGCCACTTTCAAAAACCGGATCGTTCGCCGCGAAATAGAGGTAGTCGCTTGTGCTTGTAATAGTGAAATCGATTCGCACATAGTCGCTGCCTTCCGTCCAACTGTTCGCATCGCCATCCGGCGTGACGCCGGTTGCAAAGCTCGTCAGATCCGACAGCTTATTGAATCCAGCGTCGTCGCTGACTTCATAGTAAAGATCGAGCGGAACATTCAGATTGCCTGCGTAGTGGGCGGCGACGAAGAGGGTGTACTCACCTGGCGCGAAGCCCTTGAGGCGGATCGCCACCGGATCGCGCGACGCGGAGGAGTGCCCCCTGAACGCGTCGGTGGTCAGGTCGGTGTCCCAGATGCCGCTGGTGCCGCTGGCGCTGACCGCACTGGGAGTCTGGCTGAAGAGGAAGGTTCCGGTTTCCGTGTTGGACGCCGTGCTGGCACGCCCGAATTCAACATCAATCGAGTTGCCGTCACTGTCGGTGACAGAGGTCACACCGGACGCATTGGGTTGCGCCCAGGTGGTGTAGCCGGAGGCGATCGCCCCCGCGGCGTGTCCGGGGCTATTGTTGCCGGTGTAAGCCCCATTACCGCCGACATCGAGCATCAGGACAGACGCTTGCGCGGACACCGCCCCAAAACCGAGTAGTAGCGCCAGCGCCGTTGTCGTTCGAGTCAGATTCTTCAACATGATCGTCGTCCTCCAAATAGAAAAGATGTGCTGTGACCGCAGACGGGCCACGAATCAAAAACCACGCCGAGGGCGTTGCAACGCGCCCTCGGCCATACGTCATCAAGCGTACCCCATACGATGGTGGCGACCATGCCATATTGCGCATAACATTTAAACAGGTGCGTTTGCGGCGCCGATTAGATTTTGTATTGCCTTTGCCGCCGGACTTTCCCGGCTTGATTGATCTGGAGTACCGCGATGGCCAGAAGTCCGACCCGGATTGTGGTGGTGGGAGATGAGTCGGCCTACCTCGCCGTGATCCGCCGGGGGATCATGCGCTACGCGAGGGCGGCGGGCCCTTGGGCGGTCCACAACGCCTATAGCCCCGATACGCCCGCGGCCGTGCACGGCTGGCGGCCGGCGGGGGCGATCGTGAGCTGGCACGGAGGCCCCTGGAGCCAACTCGTTGAAGCCCTGCCCGGGCCGATCGTCACGGTCAGCGCCGCACGGTTGCCCGGGGCGCCGGCGGTGCGACCTGACAACCACGCCGCGGGTCGGCTTCAGGCTGAGCATCTGATCGACTGCGGGTGCCGGGAACTGGTGTACATGAAGGCCGCCGGGATGGCAGCGGCGTTGCGTACGGCGGGGTTTGTCGAGGCCGCCGCGGAGCAGGGCCTGACCGTGCGGGTCCAAACCCCCTTCGAGGCCGGCTGGCCCGCCGATTGGGAAAAGATGGACCGCGCGACCGGCCGGTGGCTCGCTGGCATGCCCCGTCCGACGGGCGTGGCTTGCCACGACGACGGCCGGGCGCGGATTGTCGCCGAGGCCGCCCTCAACGCCGGCATCCCCATCCCTGAACACATCGCGCTCATCGGCTGCAACGACGAGCCCGACGCCTGCGAAATGTGCTACCCCCCGCTGTCCAGCGTGAACCTGAATCTTGAAAAGGTGGGCTACGAGGCGGCCCGGCATCTGAGCCTGCAAATCCAGGGTCAGCCCCTGCCCGTCGACGACTTGCTCATCGAGCCGGTCGGCGTCGCGACCCGCGGCTCAACCGACACCATCGCGCTCAGCGACCCCACCATGCTTCGCGCCATCCGCTTCATCCGCGACCACGCCGACCGGCCCACCAGTGTCGAAAATGTGCTCGACCACCTGAACATCTCCCGGCGGGCCCTGGAAAAAAAGTTCCGCGAACACCTCGGGCACACGCCCCTCAAAGAAATCCAACGCACCCATCTGCGCAAAGCCCGTGAGCTGCTGCGCCTCACCGACCTGCCCATGCCCGCGATCGCCCGCGCGGCAGGCTACACGTCGGCCGCAGCCATGAGCGTGATGTTCCGCAAACACGCTGGCGAGCCGCCCACCAGCTACCGTGCCAGGCACCGCCTCCAATGACCATGCGCGAGCGGTGCCCGGTGGGGAAATGGTGAAGGATGTGAAGTGGGCGGTTCCGGTTAAGTCGACTGGTGGGTTGTGTACAGGGAGGGTACGCAGCGATTTCTAGCCAAGTGCCGAGCGGTGGGCCTTGACGTAGTGGTCGAGAACCGGCTGGAGCATGGCGTGGGCGCGTTGGACATCGGGGCTGGGGTTTTGGATGGGCTGGCGTTCGAGCGGGTCGGCGGGCACGTCGTACAACTCGCCGGTGTCGTAGAGCTTGTATTGCCGATTGCGGGCCCATGCCTGGGTCTTGCCGCGCTTGTTTTCATACCAGCAGTAGATCCACTGGCGTGGGTCGCCTTCCTTGCCGAGCAGTTGGGGCAGGAAGCTTCGGCCGTCGATGGGCAGCGTATCGGGGATCGGCTCGCCAGCCAGGTCGCAGAAGGTCGGCAGGAAGTCGCTGAAATCGACCAGGTCGTCGCGGGTGACGCCGCGGTCGATCTTGCCGGGCCAGTTGGCGATCAGCGGGACGTGCGTGCCGGCGTCGGTCATGCTGCCCTTGCCGCCGGCCCATTCGCGGTCGCCGAGTTGCGAGACAATGGGCTCGTCGGTGCCGTTGTCCCCCGTGAACACCACCAGCGTGTTGTCGCGCAGGCCCAAGGCCTCGAGTTTGTCCACGATGCGGCCGACGAGCTTGTCCATATACGTGACCATGTCGCCGAAATACTTCGGGTTGCCCTTGTAACGCCTGGAGCCGCGATTGGCCGGGTTGTACTCCGGCGAGTCGGGCGTGGGGGCAAACGGGCAATGGGGGAGGATCATGGGGTAGTAGGCAAAGAACGGCTTGGTGCGATTCTCCTCCATGAACTTGCAGAGGAACTCGGTACAGACATCCGGGCCGTAGGCGCCGTCGAACTGCTGCGTTTCACCGTTGATGTCCAGCCGCGGGTTAGGGTAGCGGGTGTCGTGCTTCTGTTGATCGGTGCGGCCTTGGGTCTGCTGCCAGAGGCACGAGGCGTTGAAGCCGAAGTGTTGGGCATCGTCGGGCTTGTCGCCGAGTTGCCACTTGCCGGCGATGGCGGTGGCGTAACCGCGTGCTTTGAGCAGATGGGCAAAAGTCGTCTGACTGCGATGGAGCTTGCCGAAGCCCGTGTAGTTGCGCACGTTGTACATACCGGTCATGATCTGCACGCGCGACGGGGTGCACAGCGGCTGGGAATGGCAGTGATTGAATCGTGCGCCCTCGCGTGCCAGCTTGTCGATCACCGGGGTGTTGTAGGACCGGCCGCCGTTGGCCCCGATGCACTCATAGCCCAGGTCGTCGGCCATGATCAGCACGATGTTCGGCCGATTCGCTGCGCCCGGCTGGGCAAAGAGCGACCCAGGCAACGTCCCGGTCAGACCGGTGGCGGCGGCTATGCGCATGAAATCACGGCGATCCATTCGCTGGCTGAACATGGCCATTTCCTTCACGGGATGATGCGCGCGGCTTGCTGGTGCGTCGGCTCCGCCCAACGGTGGGCCGGGAAAGCGGCCGGCCGCCTGGGAGGAAGGCTCATCGGTTTCGCATCAGCGACGGTGTCGCATCAGGCCGATCATTCCGCCGAGGATCAGCATGGCCGAGGCGGAGGTCGGTTCGGGGATGTAGCTGACGGTCAGTTGGCCGCCGTCGGTGGAAAATGACCAGCCCGCATCGACGCCGGGGGCGAGGGCCAAGCCGTTGTCAGTCAATCCCGCGGCGGTGGAGACCAGGGTCCAGGTGCCGGAGGCGGGCGTCACGCCGCTGGCGAAGCCCAAGTCCAGCAGAGAACCGTCGGCAAACAGAACATTGCTGCTTGAGTTCTGGGTGCTGGTGAAGAGGATTTGGCGCATGACATCCGGATCGTCGATCGCGTCCTGGTCAATGACTGCGCGAAGGGTCGAGTTGTCCAGGAACTGCATGCGATTACTGCCCCCGCGGTTCATGACCACGTCACTGCCGCCACCGGTGATACTCCCGTCGAGGACGAGCGTGCCGCTGCCGGTACCGCCACCGACGGTGAAGCTCTCGCTGAAGGTGATGTTTGCGGCGCCAGAGATCGACATGGTGCCATTGCCAGCATCGGTGCCGAGGAGGGTCTCGTCGCCGCCGCCTTGACCGATGACCGTGCCGCCGCTGATGTTGACAACACCGGTTCCGTTTAAGCCGATGAGCCAGGCGTCGTTGCTGTTGCCAGCAACGAATTCGACGGTACCACCCTCGATATTCAGCTTGCCATAGCCCCCGGCGAAATGGCCGATACGGGCTTGTTTGGCGGTAGACAACGCGCCGCCGGTCAGGGTGACGTAGCCCGACTCGGGATTGTTGGCTGCGTCGTGGCCGATATTCAGTCTGTTGACATCGACGGCTGAATTGATGATCACCGGGTTGCTTGAACTACTGGCGTTGCCGACATAGACATCGTCTGAGTCCGAGGGCACTGCGTCCGTGTCCCAGTTTTCGTCCGTGGACCAGAAATCATCTGCTCCGCCCCCGTCCCATACGACGTCGGCGGCGTGGGCGGGGGCGGGCCAAATGAGCGCAGCGGCCAGTGTGGCGGCGAGTGTGAGCCGGCATTGATGTGTGGATGGGCTGAAACGTTGCATGTCAATCTCCTCCAGATGCGGGACGTGAAGAATGTCCCCTGAAATGAATGCACGCCGCGATGATTGACGCGACGTGCGCAAATTACGGTTCGTCGGGCGCCACCGCGACGGTAGACTCGCCCTCGAACAGTTCGGCCGACGCCGGCTCGAGCAGCATCGGGTGTTTCCACTGACCTTTGCCATCATAGAACCAGCGGACGGCGATACCGACGAACTTGTCGGGCATGGGCGTGATCAGGCACGTGCGTGAGGGGGTTTCGTAGGCAGTGGTGTTGTTGTTGCTGTCGATGCAGGCGACCGAGACATCGCGCCCGGTGACCCGGCCGCTTTCGTGGAGGGCGCGGATGGCACCGGTCGCGACCGCGCTGGTCAGGCATAGCACGCATGTGGCGTTGAACCGGCCTTCCTTGAGGACGCGCTTCATCGTGTGGTAAGCGCCGGTGACCGACAGGGTGTGTGGTTCGACCGGTTCGTTGATGATTTTTCCCTGCACGTGGTTGAGGGATTTCCAGAGCGACCATTGTTCGATCAGGTCGTCGATGATGCCGCGACCGGGTTGGGCGTTGAGGCAGTCGATGCTTGTGTGGCCGAGCTTGCGGAGATGGTCGCCGAGCTGGTGGACGAACTCGGGGCGCATCATGCGGATGGAAGGGACGGCCATGTCGGTCCAGTCGGAGTCGAGGGCGACGACGTTGCCGGCCTTGCTGAGCATGGTGCGGACGCGCGCGGGCATGGGTTCGGACGTGGCGACGATGAACACGCCGTCGAAGCTCGACAGCGACCGGCCGATGATCGGATCGTCCCAGTGGGCGTAGTTGACGGCCTGCACAAGGGCCTTGGCGGCGTAGGCGACACGCTCGGTGGAATGGCTCCACTTCTGGTACTGGCTTGCGGGGTGGCTTGGGGTGAGCAGCGCCAGGCGGAGGGTGCGGCTTTTGAACCGGTCGGGATTGACGGTGATCCGGCCGTAGGGCTTGCGGACGATCACGCCACGGTCGACCAACTCGAGCATGGCTCGGCGGGCGGTCATGCGCGACACGCCGATCTCGTTGGCCAGTCCCTGCTCGGTGGGCATTTCACGCAGGGCGTAGTCGCCACGGCGGATGCGCGTCTCGAGCATTTCGGCGAATTGTGCGTACTTCGCTGGCATGGTGTACTCATACGGAAACCAATTAAACTTATACATTATTTGTTCTTCTGGTCAAAGGGAAAACGGACAGCGTGGTGCTAAAAAAGTCGCTCGGGCATGTTTTGAGGAGCCGGTCCAATGATGCGTTTAGTGGCCGTTCATTGCCCGCAACAGCTATCAGTCACGTGTCGCGATTGCCAACTCCCTCCTCTGCCAGGTGCTATGGACATTCACCGCTGGCGCGCCTGGCGTTTGATTTAGAGCCCCTAACACAACCGCAGTTGGTGATGGCAGATCCTCACACAGCCAAGCTTCATGAGGGCTTCGTGCAAGGCATCGTCGATCTCCCGCCGGATGCGGAGGCGGCGGAACTGGTGCAGCCAACTGAGCGTGCGTTCGCTCACCCAGCGGTAGACGCCCAGGCCGCTGCCGTGCAACGTGTTGCGCCGGGCCAGGTGGGGCTCAATGCCTCTTTGCCGCAGCGCTTCGCGGTGTGGGGCGGAATCGTAGGCGCGGTCGGCGTAGAGCTTTCGCGGTCGCCGACGCGGCCGGCCGGGCTTGCCTCGGACAGGCGGGACCGCCGCGGTCATCCGTGCCGCCGGAGCCGCGAACGACACATCCGCGAGCCAGTGGCCGCCCGCCACCTACGTGGGCCATCCCTGGCCCAAAACGCTTCAGTCACAGCCGGTCGAGCACGCGCACGTCCTCGAACCCGGTCGGCCAGTGGTCGGTCTGCTGGCACTTCCGCAGCCGCTTCATGATCCCTTCGTTTTCCTGCTGAGCCCTGGCGAGTACGTCCTGGCCAACACGCCACACGCCGGTTCGATAGGGAGCGTTCTTTTCCACCGCAATCAGGTGCACCGGGACCAGGTCGCCCAGCACCTGCCAGACGACCGAACGGTAAAACGTCAGTTGATGCACGTACTCGAATGCCCGAGCATCGAACTCGAAGCTGTCCAGATCGCGACAGGTCTTCAGATCGACGAGGCCCTCGACAACGTCCGCGAAGGTGAACCAGTCGATCCGCACTTGGCATGGCAGGTGCTTGTACCGACGTTGCGGCCCGGCGAGATTGTGGTGATGGACAATCTGTCCGCGCACAAGGTGTGCGGGGTGCGCCAGGCGATCGAAGCCGCCGGGGCCGGTCTGTGGTACCTGCCCCCGTATTCGCCGGACCTGAGTCCGATCGAGCCGCTCCCTATGCGCAACCCATCAACCGGCATTTCTCTCGAAAAGTTCGCGCCTTCTTTTAACAGTGACAGCGGCTGAAAATCGCGAGTTCGCGCGCAGCGTAAGTGGCGTGTGGTAGGGCGGTTGTTCCTGTTAAACACTACTTTGAGGCGATCATTGTCGCGCGCGAAAAGCGCGAACGGGTTCGAGCCCCGTAGAAGGGTCGAACGCTACGAAATGTTTGCTTTGCGTTGATGGGTTGCGCTGAGGCGCCTTCATGTCAAACGACGAAACAGAGAACTTTTTGGAGTTCTCAAAGTGACCGGTGCCGGCCGCCGCGTGGGGCCTTCACCCGGATAGCAGCCCTTTGCCTCTGCCCGTCTGGCTGCGGCCGGAGGTTGCGCAACCTCGTGTCGCCGATGCCCCGCTCCCGCCGTACCATGGTCGCTCCCGGCCCTGTTCAAAAACCATGTCATCCGTCGCAGGGACGCGGCAACGGGGATGATACTCCGATGCCCAGGCTGTGCCGTCCGCTCTTGAAGATGATCGCCCACGCCACCCACCGCGAGCTGGCGCCGTCGAACCTGCACGGCGAGATGTCCTGTTGCGAACGGCTCGGCGGCTTGCTGCGCCACTATCATCGGCAGGCCGCCTGAACGGAAGTCGTATGGGATTGAAGGGCCATCGCCGCATTGTCGATGATGGCTGGCGCTGCGCGGTGCGTGTTCATCCGCCACGATCGACGTTCCCAACACAGCGCTTCATCGACGCGAAGCCACCGTCAGCCGTGACATTTCGTTTCAGTGAATGGCTCCACATCTTGCTGGCAGCCCGCCCCCTGGTCTGTGTTGGAATTTGTGAACAGGGAGGCCGGTGGTCGGAGACGCGCCTCACTCCCGGATGACCGGGACCTCGCGCCAGCCTTGGCCTTGGGTGAACTCGCGGACGCTGAAGCACCAGATGACCACGCGCTTGCCTGCGAGGTTGTCGCCGCGGCGCAGCAGTGCGATGCGCGAGGGGGTGGCACCGCTGCCGCGCACGCCGACCACGTCGGGCGCGAAGCCCAGCTCGGCGGCAAGCTGCTCGGCCAGGCCGGCACCGGTGGCGTGCAGGTCGCTGCCGACGTGGAACACCAGCGTGTGGCTGTCGCCGACCAGCAGCACCGGGCTCTCGCGCCACGGCTCGACCGGCTGCCCGCTGGCCGGGTCGGTCACGAACCGCAAGGGCAGCGTCTCCTTTTCCATCGTCGGGTCTTCCAGCATCTGGTACAGGTCGCCGGTGATGGTGACGTCCCGCCACTCGGTGTCGTAGTCGTGCTGCGCGACATCCTCGAACCACGGCGCGGCGCGCAGCCGCTCGGCGAGCAGCTCGGCAGTGAACACGCTGGCGAGGCCCGACCAGTGCGTGTCCTGCCGGCAGTACAGCGGCCCGCGCAGCTCCGCCTCGCGGCGCCACGCGAGCAGGCGCGGCGTGAGGTCGAGCACCTCCACGCCCTCGGCCTCGAGGCGCTCGTAGAACCGCACGTGGTGCGTGTCCAGCCGCTGCTCGGCCACGCCCGCGCCCGCGTCCGCCGGCAGCTTGTCCGGATAGATCACCGCCTTCGCCGGTACGGGCAGCAGGATCAGCTCGATGCCCGCGCGCTCGAGCTGGGCATGGAAGTCGAGGATCGCCGGGGTCGGGTCCGCCCAGTCGGGGTTGGCGGCCTCGGAGACCTCCACCGCCCGCTCGCCCCAGAACGCTCCCACCCCGAGGTGCCGCAACTCGGGCACGAACCACAACCAGCCGTCCGCGCCCTCGAGCACCATCTGCTCCTGGGCCTGCGCCCGCTCGGCCGTCTCGGCCAGCCCGGCCTGCCAGTCGGTGGGCTCCGGCTCGGCGGCGAACGTCGGCGCCGCCATCACAGCCAGGACGCCAAGCGCCGCCAGCGCCATGTTCCATCGCCCCATTGGTCTCCCGCTCATCATGTCACGCTCCTTGTCCGCCAGGTCCGGCATCTTGCATCACTCCAGCGCCTCGGCCTGTTCGATCGGGGCGTACCACCAGCTCGTGACGGTGAAGTCCGCGTCCGTGCCGGTCATCCGCTGCTGCGTCGCCCCGTGCTCGGCCTCGGCCGCGTCCCATGGCACGAGGGAGAGGCGCACGCGCTGGCCCGGCTCCCAGCGCGCGGCCGACGTCCATTCATTGTCCGTCATGCCCAGCGTCAGCACCAGCACCTGCTCCGCGTCGACCTCGCCCTGCACCACCGCCAGCTCGCGCAGGTGCACCGCCACCAGGCAGTCGGCATACGCCACACTGCCCGGCTCCGGCGGCCGGCCGATCGCCTCGATCCGAGCTTCGATCACCACGTCGGCGGCCTCGGCGTCTGTCGCCGTGTCGTCTTCTTCATTGTCATCGCCGGACGTGCCGGCGGCGGGCTCGGGCAGTTCGATGCGCCGCCAGTCGCCGATCAGCAGCTCGCGCTGGGCGAATTGCCACACCACCACCTGCGTCGATGCCAGCCGGTCGCGCCCGCGTGCCAGCTCGGCCGCCAGGCGCTGGCGTGTGCTGTGGGCTCCGCCGTCGTTGATCACGATCCGGTCCACGCCCAGGCCCAGCTCCACCGCGAGTTGCGCCGCCAGGCCCGCGTGCTCGCCCCAACCCAGACCCGCCTGCGAATAGATGTTCGAGAAGCTGTCGCCCAGCAGCAGCACGGGGGCTTGGCCGTCGGCGGTGAACCACGCGTCCTGCGTATCGCGCACCTGCTGGATCGTGACGCGCTCGGGCGGGTAGAGCTGCTGGTGCTCGGGGAGCCTGAGCATGGTGACGATGTCGCCGTGCTGCGTGACCATGTGCGGCGAGCGGCGGTAGCGACCCGGCTCGCCGGCGGGCAGGTCGAAGCGCCCGCGGAGCGTGCGGGCCAAGTTGGCGGCGACGCGCTGCATGGTGGCGGGCCGCCAGTGGGTGTCGGTTTTCAGGTAGGCGGGCGCGTCGGCAACCTCGCCGACGGCGAGGATCGTGGGAGCCGGATCGAGCACGTGTACGCCGGCGGCCGCCAGCCGTTCGCGGAACGTGGCGTAGGCGGGGTTCTGCAGCAGCCCGTCGGTGCGCGGCCGGTAGCGGGCGGTGACGCGCTCCGGGTGCACCTGCGGCTTGACCGGCGTGGGCAGCAGGATCAGCTCGATGCCGCGCTCGGCCAGTTGGTCGCGCAGGTCGATGATGGTCGCCACCGGGTCGGCGACGCGGTCGGCCGCGGGATCGTTGGCATCGGACTGGGCCGGGTCCAGGAACGGGCCGTGGGTGAGGTAGTCGATGCCTGGCTGGTAGAACAGCCATCCCTGCTCGCCGGTGACCGCCTGTTCGTTGCCCGTGCCGCCGAAGGCGATGAGCGCCCACTGCACGCGCGGCAGCAGCCACGCCGCGAGCGCCGAGTTTTCCTCCACTGCCGTCTCGAAGCGCTTGAGCCGTTCGGGCGCGGGCAGCGCCGCCTGCACCTCGCCCCACGATCGGGCGCGCACCAGCGCCGCCGGGTCCGGGGCCAGCTCGGTCACGCCCCACACCGCGGGCGGCTCGAACGCCGCTTCGCGATCCTCCGGCGCTTGCAGCCAGGCGAGCACCGCCGCGGCGTGCTGGCCCAGCGGCACGCTGACCACGGTCGCCAGCAGGCCCAGCACCAGCAGCCAGGCGGTGGCCCGGCCGATGCGCGTGTGGCCGAGCTCGAGCCTGGCCACCTGCTCGCGCGTGAGGTGGCGCGTGCGCGGCCCGCCCATGGTCGGCGTGGGCTCGCCGGGGTGCGGGGCATCGGGTTGGTGCGCGTCATGGGCCATGCGGCCGGCTCCGGGTCAGAAGATAAAGTAGATGAACGGGTTGTACGACTGCGCCTCGAGCAGCGCCAGCGCCGCCCACATCAGCGCCAGGCACGCCGCCGCCTTTGCCGGGGTGATTGCGCGCGTCCAGTCCCAGCTCTGCGGCGCGAAGAACGCCACCGCCACCGCCGCCGAGACCATCACCACGTAGTACGGATCGTGAATCACCCCCGCCACCAGCGCCGCGCCCGCCGTCGGCTCGGCCAGGGCGAGCATGGCCCCGAGGTAGCTCAGCGCGTGCGGCAGGTCTTCCGCCCGGAAGAACACCCACGCCACCAGCACCACCACGAACGTCAGCACCACCTGCGCCGCCCCCGGCAGGTGGCGGTAGAAGCTGCCCTTGCCCTGCATGCGCTCGAACGCCAGCCACCCGCCGTGGATCGCCCCCCAGACCACGAACGTCCACGCCGCGCCGTGCCACAGCCCGCCGAGCACCATCACCAGCAGCAGGTTCACGTACGTGCGCGCTGGGCCCTTGCGGTTGCCCCCGAGCGGAATGTAGAGATAGTCGCGCAGCCACGTCGAGAGGCTGATGTGCCAGCGCCGCCAGAACTCGGTGATCGATCGGCTGCGGTAGGGGCTGTCAAAGTTCTTGGGAAAGACGAACCCGAGCATCAGCCCCAGGCCGATGGCCATGTCGCTGTAGCCGGAGAAGTCGAAGTAGATCTGCATCGCGTAGGCCACCGCGCCGTACCACGCGTCGGCCACACCCAGCCCGCGGGCGTCAAAGCACGTGTCCGCCACCATGCCGCACGGATTCGCCAGCGCCACCTTCTTGAACAGGCCCAGACACATCAGCGACGCGCCGCGGGCGAACTTCTCCAGCGTGTGGCTGCGGTGGCGAAGCTGATCGTCCACCTCCTGAAAGCGGATGATCGGCCCGGCCACGAGCTGCGGAAACATGCTCACATAACAGGCGAAGTCGATCGGGTGCCGCATCGCCCGCGCCTCGCCGCGGTAGATGTCGATCGTGTAGCTCATCGACTGGAACGTGTAGAAGCTGATGCCCAGCGGCAGCACCACCCGCAGCGTCGTCTGCCACTGCGCCGCCTCCAGGCCCAGCATCTGCAGCAGGCCGTTGTAGCTGTCGACGCCGAAGTTGAAGTACTTGAAAAAGCCCAGCAGCCCCAGGTTCGTCACCACCGACACCGCCACCGCCCACTTCTGCGCCCCGCTGCGGGCTGTGCCGGGCGTGAGCGTCTCGATCGGCCGACGCCAGTCCGTCAGCCGCCGCGCAATCACCAGCCCGGCGATGTAGTCCACTGCCGTGGAAAACAGCATCAGCAGCACGAACGCCGGGTTCGCCCACCCGTAGAACAGGTAGCTCAGCCCCGTGAGCATCAGGTGCCGGCCGCGCCGCCATGGCAGCGCGTAATACAGCGCCAGCGCCAACGGCAGGAAGTAGAACACGAACAGGTGCGAGCTGAAGACCATCAAGCCTCGCTAAACGAAATTGCCTGCCTTTCCGCGCCCGACACGTCGGCCAGCGTTGCATGGCATACCAGTTCGATCCGACAACACCCGTCTTCTGACCCATTCAAAGCCTGGTCGAACCTTGCCACGCAGACATGGCGCCGCTCAGCGTGACCGCCACACGCTCACCGCTCCCGCAACGATGAGCCGCCGACATCGAAAAACATTGGAGCTTCGAGGTCGGCCACCGTGTCAACAAGAAACTCAGGCCCGAGCACATCTTCGTGGCGCTCAAACGGCTCGAGGACCAACTCGATCATCTGCCCCTCCTCCACCTGCGTAAAAAGCACCGCCTCGCGGTCAAACACCGTCCAATGAGCCACACGGATATTCTCGTAGAGCTTGACGCCCTCCAAGGGCTCGCCTTCCAGCGCATCAACTTCATAAAGGTATACCGACAGACCACGATAATATGGTGCGTTGGTCAGGTCGGGCGGGCTCGACTTCTCCAGCAGCCGACCGGTGATGCGAAGGCGCGGCGCAGGTGCTCGGTCAGCTTCAAGAGCGGCGAGCATCGCGGCCTCAGCGGCAACCTCCTCCGGCGTCAACACGTCACTGTGAAAGGCAAACTTTTGGATCCGCCCCGCCCAGCGATTGTCCGCGTCGCCGAGAATCATGTCATCCACTTCCCACACGTCCGGGCCATCAATCACCGGCGGCTCGCTACCGGTTCGTGGGTAGACCCGCTGCCCATCGCGATAGCATCGCAGTTCACCGTCCTGCCAGGTGACGGCGACGTGGACCGCCGCGCCGCCCATGATCATCAACTCCACGGGCTCCGGCTCGGCACCTTCGTCCGCACTGCCCAGCGCCAAAAGCAGCCGGTTGTCCCGCTGCGACAAGACGATATTCGGTTGATCGTCCTTGCCCGGCACGGAGAAAATGTCGCCTTGCTGCAGCATGTCAGCGGGATGAATGCGAAGCTGGAATGAAAAAGCACGCGACTCGCCCAATGCGGCGGAAAGCGGTTCTGCCGTTCGACTGGCGACGTAGTGGCCTGCGTGCATCACGAGGGCGCCGTGAGGTCCTTCGTAGGCCTGGCCCTGAGGTCGCAGCCCGTTGGGCCCGATACCGTAACCCTGCAGCGGATTGCCCTCCATGTCGAGCGCCACGATCTGGCTGCGGTTGGAGTAGGAAAACAGCAGATTCGTCCGGCTCACCGGCCACTGGTCCGCCGCCTCGACCGCGGCGCCGCCCCCCGCGGGCAGCGCCGTCGCCGACCCCGTCTCGCCCGTGCCCTCCGGGTGTTCCGGCGTCACGCCTGTCTCGATCCAAGCATAACCATTCGCCTCACGGTTGGGCGAGGACGAAACCTGTACCCACTGTTCGATGCGCTCGAAACGCTCGTCGAACCGCCCGATCAGCAGATCCCCACGAACCGTGTTCTCCTCACGTGACCCATCAAGCGGATAGGCTGCGGTCAGAAAACGCGGGTGATTCGTCCAGCGTGGCGCCGCGCAATCCATCGTCCCGAGGTTGCCGGGCATGTCTTCGTTCAGTGAAATCCGCCGCGCGCCTTCACTGTCATGGTCGTAGACCATGATCTCGGCGTGATTGCCTCGCATGTAGAAATAGCGATAACTGTTGTCCGGCGCCATTGCCGGCCAGCAGCCCCAGCCACCTTCGTTGCGCCCCTGCCACGTGTTCGTCTCGAAATCGATCACGCCGACGTTCGGCCACGGAAACGAGCCCGCGGCGTATCGCCCATCCGCAGACAGCGTGAACTGACTCTCGATGCCCGTCTGATCCCAGATGAGTTCGGCAGACTCCCGGTCCACCCCCTCGTCCGTCAGACGGTAGCGGTACACCCGAGCCTTCTCATCCTCATCATGACGGTTGCCCAACTCCCACACACGCACGTAATCGGCCGCGGTGTAAAGGTACTCCACCTGCTCCTCGGCATCCCAACGCGTGGACAGAACCACCCAGTCATCACCCTCAAGCAGCTTCCGCCGGTTGCTGCCGTCGTAGTCGATGATCCACGCACATTCATTGACCAGGTCCGACCAGATCACCCGCTTGCCGTCACGCGTCACCATCACGTTGACAAAGCTGCCAGGCTCCTCCACGAGCACCCGTTCCGCGCCCTCCGCCGTGTCGAAAACGACCAGTTCATGCCCGTCCGCCTCGTTGTAAAGCGATAGCCCCTCGGGGTCGACATTGCGCGGCCACACCAGCTTGACACGCGCCCCATCCGTCAGGGCCAGCAATTCACGTTCAAGATCCTCCCCGGAGGGCGCGTCGCTGTACGCCGTGCTCGCAGTGAAAAACGCCGCAACGGCAAGGCCGATGCATGAGACCTTCAACGCCTGCGTCCACCGGGATCGGCAAATAGACCACATGGGCTCACTCCAGTTTGATTTCAGCATGGCGACCACTGTAAACTAATTTCACGCAGCTTTCACGTGCAAGCGATCTGGTGGCAAGGCCGGGCTTTCTTTCTTCAGTCGCTGTTCCAGACGAAGGCGCGCCAGATCAGGAACAGCCTTGAGCAGGAGCGCAAACCGATGTTCCGAACCCTTCTGATGTCTTTGACCCTGACCAGCGCCATGCTGGCCGCCTCCACGGCCACGGCCCAGGCCCTCGACGGCTTTGCCGTCACCAGTCATGGCGCGTTTGGCGACCATCCGGAGGCCTACCAAAGCAAGCCGGGGGTGATCGTCCGCCACGAGATCCGCGACGGCGAGGTGACCAGCAGCAGCGAGATTCATGCCGGCCCCGCGCGTGTGCCGACCATCAGCCCCGATGGCGAGCAGGTCGCCTTTCTCAAGGCCAGCGGGATCATCGCCGTCATGCCCGCGGAAGGCGGCCCGGTGAAGGATCTGGTCCAGGCCAATCCCGGCAGCCACATCGATTTCGCCGCTGACGGCTGGATCTACTACAACCTCGGCTCGTGGACCCAAGATACCTCCAGACGCTTCCGCCGGGTCAACGCCAACACTGGCGAGGACGAACGCGTCGCGGAAATCGAAGGCACTCGCGTCTGGCGCTTCCAGGTTACCAACGATGGCGAAAGCATGATGATCGGCCCCCTCGGCGGGATTTATGTGTACGACCTGGTCAAGAACGATGGCCATCTCGGCGCCCACAACGAGTTTCCCGGTCTGCCACGGTACAAAGATAACATGGGAGCCTGCCAGGGCGGACTGTCGCCCAGCGGCAGGTACCTGCTGGCCGGCAACGAAGCCCACAGTGGCGTGCACATCATCGACTGGGAGACGCGGGAGGAAGCTGCAACGGTGCTTTATCGAACGTACGACGGCCGCACGCCCACGCCGTGGTTTACCTATCCCGTCGGGACCAAGCATGGCATCAACGGCTTTTCCACCAACAGCGATGAGTGGCTGATGGTGCGCCTGATCACGGATGATCAGGGCCCGGAGAATGCTGGCAACGTCGTCCTGGTGAACTGGGCCAGGCAGCAGATGGTGCCGTTGACCCACCACGAGTTCGGCGACGGACTCAGCGACCATCTCGGCGATCTCTGGGTCGAGGGCCACAGCCCGGGTGACCCGGTGGACCCTCTGCCCGACCGCAACGACCTGAGCGGACTTCTGGCGGAGTAATCCGCCGAAGGCTCGCGCAGGAATCGCTTGCGTCGCGCGAGATTCCCGGCCGCAAGGGACCGTTGAAACGACGCCACCCGTTCAGGAGTCGTCTTACATGTTTCGCCGCTGCATTGCCTGTTTCGCCGCCAGTCTTCTGATGGCCATCGCCGCCTGCTCCGGCCCCCAACCGGAGGGAGACGGCGCTTCCGCTTCTGTGCCTGCGAAAGAGGCATCTCCTGAAGTCGTCGTGCAGTTCGATCCTGAAAGCACCAGCACCTCCGTCGGCGATCCCATGTTCCTGATGCCGGAAGGGGCCACGATTCCGGAACAGCCGGACGCGGATCTCACTTACGCCTGGTCGGCCACGGGGCCCGGCGAAGTCAGCTTCGCCATGCCCAACCGCGCCCGCACCAACGCGGTCTTTCCGGTCGCTGGCAGCTATACGGTGACGCTTACGGTCGAAGGCGCGGGCGCATCGGGCAGCGCATCGCTGACGGTGGAAGCCCGTGCGAAGCGCCGTCTGGAACTGCTGGCCCCTGAGGGCGGCGAATCCTTCGAGCCAGGCGAGGTGGTGCAGATCCGCTGGAGCGCCAATGAAGTGGAGGAGGTCTGGCTGCTTTTCTCCGACAACGGCGGTGCCTCCTGGCGCCAGATCGCTCGGCCCGTCGACGATGAAGACCCACGGTGGGGCAACTTTTCATGGACGGTCCCGAACGTGGCGTCGGACAAGGCGCAGGTCGCCCTGCGCGCGTACATCGGCGAGGGCTACTTCCGTTCGCAGCCGTTCACCATCCACGGCTCGCTGCCGCCGGAACCGGTGCCATCGGCGAGAGACCGGCGTCCGGACACCACGCTGGCTGATGCGCGCAGCCTGCTGGGACCAGCGGCCGATTCTGCCAGGATCCTGGCCCAGCACGGCCGCAGGATCGTCCGCATCGATGTGGCCACCGGCGAACAGACGGTGCTGGCGGAAGTGTCCGAGGACGCCGCCGACGACATGAGCCGCGCCTGGTGGTCGCCGGACGGCAGCCGGGTGGTCTATGCTGCCGGGGGCAAGGCCTACTTGGTGGACGCCGGCGGCGGCACGCCGCAGCGCGTGCTGGAAGACCGCGAGCAAGTGCACGATCCGAACTGGTGGCGCGATCCCGATACCGGCCAGGACTGGATCGTCTATGCCACCAGCGGTGGAAAGTTCCGGTACGCCGAAAAAGACCAGGAGCCGCACGGCGCCACGTTCCGCACCAACTTCGCCACCGGCGAGACGGTGCGCCTGGCGGATGTGCCCGGCGACGGCGGACTGTCGATCGATGGCGCGTTCCTGGCCGAAGCCTACGGCGACGTGCTCATGGTCAACACCGCCAGTCAGGAGGCCTACCTGCTCAATGACGGCGAACAGGGCTGCAATGGCACAATCAGCCCGGATAACACCTGCAGGATCATGCATCTGGCGCTGCCGCACGACTGGATTCACATTCGCGACCGTTTCGACCGCCCCCTGCGGCGGATTGAAATTCCCGAAGGTTCCGAAGAATGGCAGACGCCGCGCTGGTCGAATCATCCCGACTGGGCCATGGCCATCCTTCGCTACGGTGGCGAGTATTATCTGGCGCTGGTGCGCATCTCCGACAGCGAAATTGTCGTGCTGGGCGATCTTGGCGTTGGCTGGCGTTCGCCCCATCTGTGGCTGGAAGGCGTCGATCGGCCGGAGGAGGGCGAGGATGCCCATGCCCGCTGGCAGGCGCTCGCGCCGGATGCAGCGCTGGAGCAGGGCAGGGCGGAGTTGGAACGCCTGAAGTCGGTGAATGATCCGTTCCTGCGCCGTGGCGGGTTGCGTGCGCTGGTCGAACGCCTGCCCGAGACGCCGGTGGCCGCCGCCGCGCGCGAGGCGCTGGACGATCCGGCGCTGAGCCGGGAACTGGAAGCCGCGCGCCTGGCCCGAGAGGTGGAAATCCTTACGCGCCAGCTCGCGCCGGTGGACGGTGAGGCCCATTGGAGCAACGACGCCTGGAAGCAGCGCAACGCCGCGACGATCGCCCGGATCGTTCCGCTGCTGGAGACGTTGCGCGCAGAGCATTCAGAGTCATTCGGATTGCGCCAAGCCGAGGCGTTGACCACCGCCTACGGCCTGCCGGTCAACGCCGAGCCGCCGCCGGCGCCGGGAACGATCGAAGTCGAAGCGGTGCTGGAAGAGGTCTCGCCCGTGCCGCCTTTCCGCCAGATCGCGCCCTACCGCGAAGTGATTACGCTGGCGCGCTACCGGGTCGTGCGGGTGATCGACGGCAGCTACGACGAGGAAGAAATCGCCGTAGGTTTTTGGGGCATGCGCGACGCCGAGCACACGCCGGTCACCGATTGGGAAGCCGGCAAGCGCCAGACCCTGCGTCTGGTCCCGCTGATGAGCCTGCCCGAACTGGGCCAGCAGCAGCAGGTCAGCGCCGCCGTGCCCCTCGAACTGGAACCCTACTGGGCCGTCACCATCGATGGCAATCCCACCGACCCCGCGCCGCCCTCGCGGTAGCAGGCCGTTGAGAAAGGGCTTTGACGGCGAAGGAAGAAAATGGGCCGGGCGACATGACACCGACACCGGGATGCCAACAGTCTCAATCCTTCGACGTCTGAATCGAAACCCAAGGGAGCCTTTCCATGAAGAACCGGATGATGAAGCTCGCGTTCGCACTTGGTCTAACCGGGGCGATGGCGGCCCCGGCCCTCGCGCTGGACAACCACGGTGGCGGGGCCGAGACGCCGCCCATGGGTGTGAACCCCTTCAACAGCCACCAGGGCCGCCTCTGGAACCAGCAGCGCTGGCTGCTCACCGCCGAGGCCGTGGCCCGCAACGGCATGAAGGAGGCGGGCTACATCTACATCAACAACGACTGTGGCACCTGGGCCTCCGAGACAAGCCCTGAAGGGCACACGGTGGGCCTGCGGAATGAAAACGACCGGATCATTGTCCACGAGTTCATCCCCGACGGCCTGCCCTACGTGGGCGACTACATCCACGACCTCGACCTGAAGATCGGCTACTACGTGATGCCGGCGATCATCGAACAGACGGCCGAGCGCGGCACGATCGAGAAGGACTTCCAGGCCTTCGCCGACTGGGGCGCGGACTTCATCAAGTGGGACGCGTGGATGGACTCGGAAGAAGAGGACTTCGTGCGGGCGGCGGAGGTGATCGAGAGCCTGGACCGGCCGATCGTGTTCAGCGTCCACGGCCGCCACGGGCCGGCCTTCGGCCACATGTGGCGGACCGGCGCCGACATCGACGGCGAGTGGCGGTACATCCTGAGTTCGATCAACCCCCTCGCCGAGGGCGCCGGCCAGCCCGGCGGCTGGCCCGACCCGGACATGCTTGAAGTGGGTCACCTCGACAACATGGACGAAGAACAGTCCCACTTCAGCCTCTGGTGCGTCAGCTCTTCGCCGCTGCTGGCCGGCAACGACGTGCGGTCGATGTTCCACGACGTCCAGTCGGTGCTGCTGAACACCGAGGCGATCGCCGTCAACCAGGACATCAGCTTCGCCGAGATGGCGGACAACCCTTTCGGCTCGGGCAAGCGCGTCCGGTATACCGACAACATGCAGCTCTGGGTCAAGCCCCTCGAGGGCAACGTCCGGGCCGTGCTGCTGGTGAACACCGGCGAGAGTGATCAGGAGCTGAGCGTGAGCTGGTCCGAGGCCGGCCTGCCCGAGGGCGAGGCGCAGGTGCGTGACCTCTGGGCCCACGAGAACCTCGGCGGCTTCACCAACCGCTACGCGGCGCAAGTGCCCCCGCACGGCTGCAAGTTTCTCAAGATCGTGCCCGGCAGTGAACCGATGGCCGAGCCCGAGCCGACGTGGTTCCCCGCCCCGGAAGCCCCCACACCCATCCAGCCGCTGGCGCGTGACGGCTGGAGCATCGAGACGAATCTGGGCAACGGGCAAGAGTACATCGATGGCGACGCCAGCACGCCGGCGATGGTCTCGGGCGGGCAGAACCCGAACGTGCTGACGATCGACATGCAGGAGTCGCAGACCTTCAACACGGTGCTCCTGAACTCGAGGTACACCGGCGAGCTGAATGCGCTTCGGCCTTACACCGTCTACGCCTCGGCGCACGAGATGGAGGTGCACGTCTCGGAGGATGGCGAGAGCTGGAAGCAGGTCTACGACGGGTTCATCGGCCCGAACAACTACGGCGCGTTCACCTTCGAGGACCAGACCGCGCGGTACGTGCGGATCGTCCACGCCCTGTCCGAGGGCACGCAGGGGGGGCCGGGCAGCGACCTGGACTACCAGCCCTTTGGGCCCGGGGAAGGCCAGGTGACCGAGATCAAGGTCGCCCAGGTGGAGGAGCTGCCCGAGGCGTTCGAGCCCGGCGCCGGCCCCGACACCGACGTGGTCCACCCGCCGCTGGACTGAGCGACCCGCGAACGGTCAAATACCAACCCACGACCGGCGTGAGCGAGGCAGCGAACCTGCCGCGCCCGCGCTGGTCGTTTTTTACACCCTGGCAGAAGCGGTTATGGCTTGCTGATCGATCGGACCCCACACGAGGGACGGGCTCATGCTATGCATTGACCGCTTCAGCGGCCGCGGCCTCGGCGGAGGCCTGCGGACCCAACTCGTGCAGGGCGAACTGCTTGGCGGGCAAGTCTGCCGACCATGTCTCGCCGAACGCCTCGACTTCGACCGAAACCGGGTGGGCGCGGTGGTTGAGCAGCATCACCGCCTGCCGGTGCGCGCCGTCGCTCAGGCGTGTAGCCTGCACGCCGCGATCGGAGATTCTGATCGCCGGCTCGTAGTCTGCCAGGCCCAGCAACTCCGCCCATACCCCGGCGAGGGTCTCGTCCACCTCCGGGAAGTCGACCTGCTCCAGGGGCAGCACGCACTGAACGAGCCGGCCCTGCCCACGGCGGGTGAGCAGCACGTGTGGCATGTCGCCCGACGCGGCCGCCACGGTCACCGAATCGTCCATCGGCTCGAGAATCGACATCGGGTAGGGAACCGCTGCGGTCGGTATGGAAAGTCGCTGTTCGCCCAGCGCCAGTTCCATCTGGTCGGGCATGGGGTACACATCGACATGTCGCGTACGGCTGACCCGCTCCCAGTGGTGGCCGCAACTGCGGAACATCAGGTTGACGAGGATGACCCGGCCGCCCGCGTCGAGGTAGGCCTCCAGCTCGCGCTGCTCCTGGATTCCCAGGTCGCCATAGGGCACGATCAGGAGGCGGTAGCGGTCGTCGATGGCGCAGGTCACCTCGGGCGTGACGCCGTTGGCCAGCAGGTTCAGGTACGCCGAGGGCAGGCCGCGGAGGAAGGTCGAGGCCCCGCGCTTGTAGCTTTGGGGTGTGTAGATCGCGACATCGGCGGGCGCCGGGCGCAGATCGGGGTTGGCGAGGATGAAGTCGCGCAGGTCATCGTAGCCCTTCGCCCAGGCTTTGGGCTCGAGGTCGGTGTCGACGTAGCCCATGGCGGTCTCGAACGGCTCGCGCTGGTACGGCGGCTCCTCGTTGGTGAAGTCGCGCCAGCACCAGTAGAGAAAGCCGTTGGCGCCGGCGAGGTAGCTGGCGGTGGAGGCGGCACGCACGAATCCCTCCACGTGCGGGCCGTCACCGCCCATGGCGCTGCCGTACTCCTCCCGCATCACCGGCCCGTAGGCGCGGACCCAGGCCGTGAGCGGCGCGAAGACCTGCGACGTGGTGGTGTTGCCCAGCCGGCCGGTCGTTAGCGGGGCGCTGAAGATCGGGTAGCCGTGGAGGCTGAAGCAGTCCAGCTCGCAGGCCTCGTAGCTCCACCCGCGTTGGACCCAGATGCAGCCGTCGCCGTTGATCACCAGCGTGTCCGGCCGGCCGCGCCGGATCGCCTCGCGTAGCCCGCCGGTCCAGGTTCGCACCGCCTCGTCATCAACATCGCCCTGGCAGAGGTCGATCTCATTGGCCAGGTCGATCATCAGGATGTTCGGGCAGTCGACCAGCGCGCGGGCCGCGGCCGTGGCGAGGCGATTCATCGCCGCCTGCATGGCGGGATCCGCGATCTGGTTGCGTCCGGCGCGCCAACTCGGGTCGTGGTTCATCCCGCTCATCCACCCCTGGAACAAAGTGGGCACGACCCAGAGGCCATGGCGGGCGGCGGCCTGGCAGACCTGGCCGAGCCGGTCGAGCATGGCCTCGTCGATGCGGTCCTCGGCCGGCTGGAAGTGCTCCCACAGCAGGAACAGGCGGGCGGTGTTGTAGCCACGGTCGACCATGGCGGCGAAGTCCTGCTCCCACTCGCGGAGGTCGAACTGCTGCCAGCAGTTGACGCCGCTGCGGCTGGGCCAGGTGTTGAACCCGATGGGCCAGAACGGCTCGCCGTCGATGCGGAAGTAGCCGGACTCCAGAGTGACGCGTGGGTGGGGCATTGGGGGGATCCAGATGGTGCGCGTGTTATTCTGCCGACCGCGCGGAGGCAGCGACACGCCGAGTCACGCCGCGCACCGCGGGATACAAAGCCTGGTAGGCCTCGAACTTCTCGTCGTAGGCCGCCGCCCGCGCCGGGTCCGGCTCGAACGGACGGCCTGGGGTCACCCACCGCCGGGCCAGCGTGCGGACCGGCTCGCCCGTGGCCGCCGAGGTCGCGAGCACCGCGCCGCCGAGGCAGCCGGCCTCGGTGACGCTGACCGTGGCGAGGGGCCGACCCAGCACGTCCGCCTTGAGTTGCATCCATCGCTCGCTCCGCGCCCCGCCGCCAATGACCCGCAACTCGCCCACATCGATGCCCGAGCCGGCCATCAGTTCGAGGTTCAGCCGCATCTCCAGGGCCACCCCCTCCAGCAGCCCGCGGAGCACTTCGCCTGCACTGGTTGTCAGCCGCAGGCCCACGACGGCCCCAGGCGTGTCGGTGTCGAAATATGGCGTGCCCGAGGCGGTGAAGTAGGGCAGCGTCAGCAGGCTGGTGGGCTCGGTCGGCATCCGCTCGAGCAGCACCTGGTAGGCGCTCACGCCTCGGCGCTCAGCCTCGGCAACCTCAGCGGTCCCGAAGCGGTCGCGGTACCACTGCAGCAGGTTCCCGCCGGCGAGGCTGAACGCCACCGTCGTGGCCATGCCCGGCACGGTGAAGTCGTAGGTCGCCAGGTTCGCCTCGCGCAGTTGGTCGCTGAATCGGAGCCGAGGCAGGGCCGGGCAGATGCACTCGACCGTGCCGGTGGCATACATCGCCACCCCCGGGTCCACCACGCCGGCACCGAGGGCCCCGCAGGGCTGGTCGTGACCGCCGGCGACCACCAGCGCCCCCGGCGCCAAGCCCAGCGGCTCGGCCACTGCCCGGCTCAGCTCGCCCACCACCTCGCCGGAGGCCAGCGGCCGGGCCAGACAGCCCGCGTCCAGCGTCAGCTCGTTCAGGATCGGTCGCGACCAGGCGTGCCGGGTCACGTCGAAGAGCATCGTCCGCCCGGCCAGCGGCCAACTCATCGCCGGCTCCAGCCCCAGCCGAAGGTGCAGCAGGTCTTCCAGGCACAGCACCCGGCGGGTGCGCGCCCAGAGCTCGGGCCGGTGCTCACGCAGCCACAGTAGCTTGAACAACGAGAACATCGGGTGGGCCGTGTGCCCGGTGATGCGATAGAGCCGGTCTTGCCCGAAGTTTCCGACCCACGGCCCGATCAGCCCCGCGGCCCGGGTGTCGGAGGAAACCATCGCCCGGCACAGCGGCCGGTCCTGCCCGTCCATCGCCACAAACGCCTCGCCCTGGCTGGCGACGCCGATCGCCCGCACCGGCTCGCCCGCCGCCCCGGCCGCCTCGGCGATCACCTCGAAGCACCGCGCGGTGACCTCGTCGCTGTCCAGCTCCGCCTGTGCCGGAGCGGGGTGGTGCAACGGGTACTCGCGGTGGGCCTGCGCAAGCACCGCGCCGTCGGCGTCGAAGGCGACGGCTTTGCAGACGGTGGTCCCGATGTCCAGTCCCAGGCAGGCCATGCAGCGCTCCCGGCCCGGTCAGGCGTGGGGATAGTAGTCCGTGTAGTCGTTGTAAAGCAGGTGCAGCGGCGGCTCGTCCGCCTCGATGACGGGGAACCGGCCCACGGGCTCGTGGAACTTGTTGTCGGTGTGGTCGTCGTTGACGCGACTGACCTCCCCCACCAGCACCGGTGCTCCTTCGGCCCAGAACTTGTGCCAAAGCCGCTGCGGCAGCGTCACCGACTCGCCGGGGGCAAGCCGCAACGTGCCGCCCGCCGGCAGCCGACGCCGCACACCGTCGCAGCTCACCGTCACCTCACTGTCCGCAAGGCCCGCACCGTCCTCGGTCGCGTTCCAGAGCTGGATCACCAACTCGCCACCACCGCGGTTGATGATGTCTTCCATTTTCTGATGGTGGTAGTGCGTGGGCGTGACCTGGCCTACTCCCGTGATGAGGACCTTCTCGCCGTAGTGCTTGCCCAGCGGGTTCTTCAGATCGGCGAGAGTGCCGTTGCGGATCGTGAACAGGAACAGCCCCACCCGCTCGAACGCCCCCGATCCGAAGTCGGTGATGTCCCACCCGAGCTGCTGCTCGACGATCTCATGCGCTTCGGGCCCCTTGTCCCGCCACTGGTCCGGCGTCCAAGTGGCGAACGGCGGCAGCCGGAAGCTCTGCGCGTCCAGGAACGCGAGGGCGTCGCGCATGATCCGGTTGATCTCAGATCGCTTCATTTTCGTCCTCCTGTTCCCCGGGAAGCATGGTGCGGCTCATCGGAGCGCACGACTCGTTCCGCCACTGGCTCCACGGATCGGCTGGAGCCGAGTTCCGCCACGGGTGCTGCTGGTGTTCTGCGTCCTGTTTGTTGGACCGGTAGAGTCGGCTGGCGGTCTGGCCGGCATCGCCACAGGCGTAGCCGTATTCAGACCGACTCAGGCACGGGCACGACGCCGGTTGCACGACGCGTTCGCGTTGGGTGGCGTTGGCAACCATGGTTCAAGCAGAGACCGTAAGGGCGAAAGAAGAAGTGATGGGATCGGGTGGCCCGATTCACGGGTCGTGCGCTGACCGTCAGCGCCGTGGTTAATGGTGTAACCGATCATCCCGGTTCGTGCCAAGTGGAAATCTTCAGATTGGCGTGCCCCTCGGGAGCCGGCTACAAGGCAACTGTGCCCGGCGACGACCGGCTGGGGCTGAGCATGGCGGTTCGTCACCGAGGAGTCACCACCTCCCCAACCTGCCCGCTTCCGTGGGGCGCTGCGGCTCATCGTCGCCGCCTTTTGCATCAGCTATCAAGGTCGCTCCGTAAGACCGGTGGCCACGGCGCCACGAATGATCAAGCAGGAGCTGGCGCGCACGCCGATCAGCCGACCGGTGCCATGTCGGCCGCGCAGACCGTGACGTGACGATGGGGCTTGACACGCTGTGGGGGAACCTTTAGCCTTGGGTGGTTAAACGTGAAAGCGAGTTGCCGGAACGGCGGCCATCCGCAAGGCAAGATGCTGCAGGAACCGGGTCGCTTGCGAGCTATAGCACGAATCACCAGCGATGCATGATCGGGCGGCACGGCGCGGCGGCGTCGCCCTTGGCGTTCGCCAGCGAGCCCCGCCAGTTTACGCCCTGAAACCACAACCTCACTGCTCACAGGTCTGATATCGAAACCCCCAGGGAGTGTTTCAATGAACAACCGCATGGTGAAGCTCGCATTCGCACTTGGCCTGAGCGGCGCGATGGCCGCCCCGGCCCTGGCGCTGGACGACGGCCTGGCCGAGACCCCGCCGATGGGCGTGAATCCTTACAACAGCCTTATTGCCGCCTACAACCAACAGCGGTGGATGCTCACCGCCGAGGCCGTGGCCCGCAACGGCATGAAGGAGGCGGGCTACCTCTACATCAACCAGGACTGCGGCAACTGGCACTACAAGGATCAGCAGCCGGACGGCAAGGCACGGCGCGACGAGAATGGCGTCATCGTCGTTGATGAAGCGTTGATCCCTGACGGCATTCCGCACGTCGCCGACCACATTCACGGGCTCGGGCTGAAGATCGGCCTCTACTGCATGCCCGAGCTGATGGACCAGCACGCGGCGAACGGCGCCATTGACCGCGACATGGAGGCCTATGCACAGTGGGGCGTGGACTACATCAAGTGGGACGCCTGGTCCGGTTCGGAGGAGGAAGACTTTGCGGCGCTGCGCGACGCGGCCCTGGAGGCTTCGCGCCCGATCCTGCTGAGCATCCACGGCCACCGCGGTGCCGAGTACGCCCACATGTGGCGGACGGGCGGCGACATCGACCGCACCTGGCGCAGCGTTCTGGAGTCGATTTCCACCAACGCCGAGGGCAGCGGCCAGCCCGGCGGCTGGCCCGATCCGGACATGCTCCACGTCGGCCACCTCGAAAACCTTCACGAAGACCAGTCGCACTTCAGCCTCTGGTGCGTCACCTCTTCGCCGCTGCTGGCGGGCAACGACGTGCGGGCGATGTTCCACGACGTCCAGTCGGTGCTACTGAACACCGAGGCCATTGCCGTCAACCAGGACATCAGTTTCGCTGAACTGGAGGACAACCCGTTCGGCTCGGGCAAGCGCGTTCGAGAGAGCGACGGCATGCAGCTCTGGGTCAAGCCGCTGGCCGACGGCGCCCGGGCCGTGCTGCTGGTGAACACCGGCGAGAGTGATCAGGAGCTGAGCGTGAGCTGGTCCGAGGCCGGCCTGCCCGAGGGCGAGGCGCAGGTGCGTGACCTCTGGGCCCACGAGAACCTCGGCGGCTTCACCAACCGCTACGCCGCCCAGGTGCCCCCGCACGGCTGCAAGTTCCTCAAGATCGTGCCCGGCAGTGAACCGATGGCCGAGCCCGAGGCGACCTGGTTCCCCGCCCCGCAAGCCCCCACACCCATCCAGCCGCTCGACCGCGAGGGCTGGAGCATCGAATCGAATCTGGGCAACCCGCAGGCTTACCTGGACGGCGACATGTCCACGCCCGTGATGGCTCAGGGCACGCAGGACGAGAACGTGCTCACGATCGACATGCAGGAGCCGCAGACCTTCAACACCGTGCTGCTGAACTCGCCGCTTTCCCGTGTGGAACGGGCGCTCAGGCCTTACACCGTCTACGCGTCGGTACACGGACTCGAGGTGCACGTTTCCGAGGATGGCGAGAACTGGCAGCAGGTCTACAGCGGCTTTATCGGCCCGGACAACTATGGTGCGCTGACGTTTGAGGACCAGACCGCGCAATATGTGCGGGTCGTCAACGCACTCTCCGAGGGCACGCAGAAGGGCGACTGGCCCAGCGATCTGACCCACCAGCCGTTCGGGGGCGAGGATGGCGTGCAGGTGACCGAGGTCGACGTGGCCCACGTGGCGGACCTGCCCGAGGCCTTTGAGCCCGGCGCCGGCCCTGCCGCCGACGTCGTGCATCCGCCGCTGGACTGAGCGAGCGCAAACGGCAAAGCACCTTCCAACGATCGGCGTCCGCCAGGCAGCGAACCTGCCGGGTTGACGCCGATCGTTTTTGTTCTATGCATTGCCCGTCAACGTGTGCATTGTGATCTCATACGAACACAGTCTCAACGAACCGAGCCGGGCTCTGTTGTGGATGCGTTCGTGCGCTTGATAGGTTGGCCCGCGTGGGGGGAGCTTGTGTCAATCCGGTGCGAGGTAGGTTTCCATGCGCCAGGCTCCCGACTGGAGGTTGTATTCGAGCGAGTCGATCAACTTGGCGTGGCCGTCGGCGAAGACCATGACGCTGCGGTCCGGGTGCCAAGTTCGGCCGATCGTATCGCCGTTTAAGACATAGCCGTCCCACATGCCGAAGCTCCCGTCATCGGGGTTGCCCTCGGCCAGGAGCATCGTCCGGCCGGGCGAGGGCAGGCTGTGCAGGTCCTGCTTCCAGTTCTCCTCAGTAGCCCACAAAGCCGACGGTGGCCACGAGCCGTCGGGATCGTTCATGTTGCCGTTGCGCGTGTAGCTGACCAGCGGCGGGTCGACGGCGTTGGCGTTGGCACGGACCTGGTCGTCCTCGGGGCAGGCAAAGACTTCCCGCGCCGCGCCGAGGTGTCCCATCTCGACGAGGATGCTGTCCAGGCCGATGTCCGGGTAGGTTCCGCCCACGCCGGTCCAACTGGTGGTCATCCAGTCGTTGAGCTCCGGCGGCGAGCCTTTGTAGTCCTCGGCATAGTACATGTGGGCCAGCGCGAGCTGGCGGATGTTGCTCAGGCAGGCGCTGGTCCGCGCCGCCGATCGCGCGTGGGCCAGGGCAGGCATGAGCAGCGAGATAAGCAGAGCGATGATGCTGATGACCACCAGCAACTCGATGAGCGTGAAGCCGGTTGCCCGGCCGGTGGACGTTGTCGGTTGCGAAGGTACCGAAATGTGCATGCCTAGTACTCCCTGTGGTGGATGCGTGGAATCGCTTGCGAGGCGTGTGAAAATGAATCCGGAACGGCGGAAGCCTACTGCCTTGCGTCGAGGCGAAGGCGAGACGCCGCGGTCAGGCGGCGTCTCGCGTGTGGTTGTAGTCACATCGCTGAATCAAGTCAGCGAATCAGGCGATGCGTCGACGCCGCCCCAGCATGGCCAGGCCGCCGAGGCCCAGCAGCGCGAGGCTGGCGGGCTCGGGGATGACGCTGGCGTCGTGGATCCAGAACGTGGCGTCGACAACGTCTCCGTCGTCATTAAATCCCACACCACTGCCATCGTTGACGCCATCCTCGCTGATGAAGAGGACGCCGCCGTCGGCGTAGTGGTCAGTTCCCCCGCCGCCGTGCCGGACGCGGGCGAGCGCCTCGCCCTCGTCGCCGTCGTGCGACAAGTTGAACAGGAAGGCGTACATGTTGCCATCCGTCAGCGCCACCGCCGAATCGAAGATCGTGGTGACATAGGTCTGGTCGTCAACGCTCGTCGGCATGACGCCGGAGCCCGAGCCGATCTCGGTGTACGTGTTGAAGTCATTGAAGTCGGTGGCGGTGTAGATCGAGACAGTCGCGGTGACGTCGGCCGAGCCAGGGCTGATTGAATGCGTTTCGTAGCCATTGCCGAACAAAACGGTCACCCCTCCGAGGTCGAAGTCCGAGGGCGATTCGAACGTCGAGCCGTAGTGGTTGATCGGCTCGCCAGCACCACCTTTAACGTCCGCGTTGTCCCATCCGTTGGGACCCTGGTTCGGCTGCGAGACCACGACGCCACCCGGCGCCGCGTCGGTGGACGTCGTCACCGCCGCCATCGCCGGCGAGACGACCAAGCCAGCCACCACTGCTGCACTGAACGTTGTTTTCAAACCCATTGCGATTCTCCTCTGGAAGTGGAACACGAGAAACATGAAAAAAGAAAGCCTGTCGAGGAACGCTGTCTTACCCTCGACAGACAACGATCAGAACCTGCCCCGGAGAAAGAAATGGCTTACGCCGGGCCCATGCGCCCTGCGTGACTCGGATAAGGAACCTGCCTGAAATTGCTGTGCCACATGCCATGGACACGGCCCCAAAATTGCCGCAGCCGGTGAACCAACTGCTCAGCCGCCGCTGATATATGACTCGTTGCGGCCAACATGCACAAACAGCCCGTCCCGAAGCCCTCGCCGGCAAACGAAATCGGCTGCGTCTTCGCACAACCTTGCGCCACGGGTCGTCTACCCCTCTGGCGGGAGCGGACAGCTACAACAGCAGCAATAAGTTGCGTCGCATTGGTTGCACGTGTAACCTACACGCCAAGCGAGGCGGTGTCAACTTTATTTATTTTGTTCTCACCCTCGAGGCCGGCTTGATTGGGGTTGTAAGGGCTCACCGAGAAGGCATCGGCTGCGTGCGTCCCACCGGTCTGGTGATCCCCAGGCGTGCATCCCACTCGATCGGAGAACGCCGATGATCCGACGCAGGAACGCAGTTGAACTCGGGCGATGCTTCGTCAGGGGTGGCGTGGTACCGGCGTGGTTGGGCGCGGCGCTGCTGGTGGGCGTGTCAGCGGGTTGTGACATGGAGCCGGACGCGCGGCCGGCTGCTGGTGGCTCGGTGCCCGTGGCTAGGCAGGCCGGCGCAGACGATGAGGCCGATGCAAGGGGGAAGGCGATCGGCCGCGACGCCTGGCCGGCGAGTTGGAGCGAGCCGCCGCCCACCGCCTCGGCGCTGGGGGTCGAGCAATTCAGCGAATCGCCGATGCTGGCGGCGCAGGTGCGGGCGGGCACGTTGCCACCGGTGTCGCAGCGGCTGCCGGAGGATCCGGTGGTGGTCGAGCCGTATGCCTCGATCGGTCGGCACGGCGGGGTGGTGCGGACGTTCGACACGGACATTCATGTGTTCAACCCGCCCGAGCCGCTGTGCCGGATGGGCCCGCAGGTTCGCCGGGCGCTGCCGAACGTGGCCCGGCGGATCGCCTTCAGCGACGACGGCCGAACGGTGACGGTGCACCTGCGACGCGGCATCCGCTGGTCGGACGGCCATCCGCTGACGGCGGACGACTACCAGTTCTGGTTCGAGCACGTGTTGATGAACGATGAGCTGACGCCGGTGGTCGGCCCGCCGTTCGAGAACGCCACGTTCCACAAGGTTGACGCCCACACGTTCGAGTATCGGTTCGAGAGTCCGACGCCGCTGCTGCGTGAGTACATGGCCATCGGCCACCAATGGGGCTTTGCACTGCCGCGGCACTTTCTGGTGGACTATCACGCCGACTTTGCCGACCCCGAGCAGCTTGACGCGCTGGTGCGCGAGCACGGGTTCGCGGGGTGGAAGCCGTTGTTTGACGTGATCATCAGTCCGTGGAGCGAGTTGGCGCTCGATCGGCCGGTGCTCCAGCCCTACGTGCGTACGGCCCGCACGCCCACCGTAACCGAGTACCGGCGGAACCCGTACTACTTCAAGGTCGATCCCGCCGGCCAGCAGCTTCCCTACATCGACCGTCTGGAGGTGCACCATGTGGCCAACCGGGACATGATGGCCTTCAAGGCGTCGACCGGGCAGATGACCTTCGCCGGGCGCGGCCTGCGCAGCTCGGACATTCCGCTGTTCCGGCGGTGGGAGCAGCGCAACGACTACACGACCTACATCTGGCAGTCGGTGATCGGGGCGGACGTGGTGCTCCAGCCCAACCACACGCACCCGGATCCGCGCCGCCGGGCGCTGTTTCAGGACGTGCGGTTCCGTCGGGCCCTGTCGCTGGCGATCAACCGGGAGGAGATCAACCAGATCGTCTACTTCGGCCACGCCGTGCCACGGCAGAACACGGTGCTGCCCACCAGCCGCTACTTCGAGCCGGCAATGGAGCAGAGCTACGCGCAGTTTGATCCGGACGAGGCCGAGCGATTGTTTGACGCGGTCGGCCTGGTCGATCGTGACGACGACGGCCGGCGCGAGCACCCGGACGGCAAGCCGGTGCACCTGACGATTGAGTACCTGGACATGGAGACGCCCAAGCGGATCGTGCTGGAGCTGATCGTGGCCCAGTGGCGTGAGCGCGGACTGCACGTGAACCTCAAGCCGGTCAACGCGAGCCTGCAGGCGACGCGTTCCTCGGCGGGGCTGATGGACATGACCGTCTGGCACGCGGACCGCAACTCGGACATTCTGTTTCCGATCCAGCCATTCTGGTATGTGCCGATGTACGCCGGCTGGGAGATGTGTCAGTGGAACGAGTGGGTGTGGTGGCACGGGTCAGGGGGTGAACGCGGCGAGGAGCCGTCGCCGGCGGCGCGGGACCTGCTGCACTGGTGGCAGGAACTGCGCACGACGATGGATGAACAACGGCGGACGGAGTTGGGCCGGCGAATCCTGCGCAGCCAGGCGGAGCAACTCTGGAGCATCGGCACGCTGGGCATGGCGCCGCAGCCGCTGGTGGTCAGCGACGCCTTGAAGAACGTGCCCCGGCAGGGCTACTGGGGTTGGGACTCGCGCTGGTCGATGGCGTATCACCCCGAGACGTGGTACCTGCAACCGGACGAGCCGGACGCCGTTGCCCGGCAGTGAGTGGTCAGGCAATGATCGGCGTCAAGTGTAAGCGCGAACGAGGCCGCGACTCATGCTGAACTATCTGATCCGCCGCATCCTGGTGATGATCCCGACGCTGGTGGTGATCTCGGTGCTGGTGTTCGTGCTGATCCAGCTTCCGCCGGGGGACATCGTCACGTCGCGGCTGGCGGAGCTTCAGCAGCAGGGCCAGGCGGTGTCGGAGGCGCGGATTGCCGAGATCCGCACCCGCTACCACCTCGACGACCCGATGCCCGTGCGGTACCTGCGGTGGATCGGGGGCATCCTGCAGGGCGACCTGGGCTATTCGCTGCTGTACGAGCAACCGGTCAACAGCCTGCTGTGGGAACGGCTGGGTTACACGCTGCTGATTGCCCTGGCTTCGACGCTGTTGACCTGGGCGGTGGCGTTTCCGGTGGGGATGTATGCAGCGTTGCGGCAGTATTCGCTGGGCGACTATGCGGCGACCACGCTGGCGTTCCTGGGGCTGGCGACGCCGAACTTCCTGCTGGCGCTGCTGCTGATGTACCTTGGGTACGCGTGGTTCGGCGTGGCGGTGGGCGGGCTGTTCTCGCCGGAGTATGCCGCGGCGCCGTGGAGCTGGGGCAGGCTGCTGGATTTCCTGGCTCACCTGTGGGTGCCGGCGGTGGTGGTGGGCACCGCCGGCATGGCGGGGCTGATGCGGATCATGCGGGCGAACCTGCTCGATGAGCTGAGCAAGCCTTACGTGACGACCGCCCGGGCCAAGGGCGTGGGGCCGGTCAAGCTCATCATCAAGTACCCGCTGCGCATTGCGATCAACCCGTTCCTGAGCACGGTGGGCTGGATGCTGCCGACGCTGATCTCCGGCTCGGCGATCACGGCGGTGGTGCTGAATTTACCCACCACGGGCCCGTTGCTGCTCGAAGCGCTGATGAACCAGGACATGTACCTCGCGGGTAGTTTCCTGCTGATGCTCAGCGTGCTGACGGTGATCGGCACGCTGGTGTCGGACGTGCTGCTGGCGATCAGCGACCCGCGGATCCGCTACGAGTAGGAGCGACTCGACCATGGCCCAGGCCATCGCCAACCCGCCTCGCCCGAGCCCGTCGCCGGCGCCGCCGAAACAGCCGGAGCAGGCGTTCGCCATGGCGTCGCCCTGGCGCTTGATGTGGCGACGCTTCCGTCGGCACAAGCTGGCGATGGCGGGCGCTGCGGTGCTGATCATCTTCTATCTCGCCGCGGCGTTCTGCGAGTTTCTCGCCCCCTATACCCCCGAGATGCGCCACCCCGAGTACGTGCACTGCCCGCCGCGCGGCATCCACTTTTTTGACGAAGACGACCGGTTCCACCTGCGTCCGTTCGTCTACGGCCTCAAGCCCGCGGGCGAAGCCGGCGCATGGGAGCGCGCCTACGTCACCGACACGTCCGAACGCTACCCCATCTCCTTCTTCGCCCACGGCCCGGACTACACGATGTGGGGCTTGCTGCCCGCCGACCGGCACCTGCTCTGGGCCGACGGCGGACCGCTGTTTCTCTTCGGCACGGATGAAATGGGACGCGACCTTTTCAGCCGAATCCTCTATGGCGCGCGCATCTCGCTGACCATCGGGCTGGTCGGCGTGGGGATGACCTTCACCATCGGCATCTTCCTCGGCGGCTTGGCAGGCTACTTCGGCGGAATCGTCGACGGCCTCGTGCAGCGGACCATCGACATCATCATGTGCATCCCCCAACTGCCCCTGTGGATGGTGCTCTCGGCCGCGCTGCCCACCGAATGGCCACCGATCGGCATCTACTTCGGCATCACGATCATCCTCTCGTTCATCGGTTGGACCAGCCTCGCCCGCGTGGTGCGCGGCAAGTTTCTCTCCCTCCGCGATGAGGACTTCGTTGTCGCCGCCGAGCTGTGCGGCACCGGCCGGGTCGCCATCATCTTCAAGCATATGCTGCCGTCGTTCTTCAGCCACATCATCACCTCCGCCACGCTCGCCGTGCCCTACATGATCCTGGGCGAGACTGCCCTGAGCTTTCTGGGCATCGGTCTGCGGGCGCCAGTGGTCAGTTGGGGCGTGCTGCTGGAGAAAGCCCAGAACGTCCAGACCGTGGCGATGGCGCCCTGGCTGCTGCTGCCGGGCGTATTCGTCGTCCTCGTCGTACTCGCATTCAACGTCGTCGGCGACGGCATGCGCGACGCCGCCGACCCCTACGCCGTCCGCTAGCTGAAAGGCGCCGTCTCGCCATGCCTGACACTTCACCACCGCTCACCGATTCGCCGCGACGTCACCGCGCTCCGCCGCCAGAGGATGCGATGCCGCCGCAGCGGGTGCTCGAGGTCAAAGACCTGACCGTGCAGATCCAGCGCGACGAAGGCCTGCTCCGCCCGCTCAACGGCGTGAGCCTGTCGGTTGACCGCGGCCAGGCGGTCGGCGTGGTGGGCGAAAGTGGTTGTGGCAAGACGATGACCGCCCATGCCCTGCTGCGGATCCTGCCGCACGGCGCCGAGATCACCCACGGTCGGATGAGCCTGCGCAGCCAGACCGCCGGCGGCGTGGTCGACCTGGCGCGCATGCGCCCGGACAGCCGGGCGATGCGCCGGATCCGCGGCGGCGACGCGGCAATGATTTTCCAGGAGCCGATGACCGCCTTCAGCCCCGTGCACACGATCCACAACCAGATCGCCGAGGCCGTTCGCCTGCATCAGAAGCTGGGCCGCGCGGCCGCCCGGCGGCAGGTGGTCGAGTTGCTGAGCCTGGTGGGCATTCCCGACGCCGAGCAGCGGGCCAATGACTATCCGTTCCAGCTCTCCGGCGGCATGCGGCAGCGTGCGATGATTGCCATGGCGCTCGCGTGCAAGCCGAGCCTGCTGATCGCCGACGAGCCGACCACGGCCCTGGACGTGACGGTGCAGGCCCAGGTGCTCAAGCTGATCAAGCGGCTGCAGCGTGAGTTGGGGCTGGCGCTGATGCTGATCACGCACGACCTGGGCGTGGTGGCACACATGGTGGATTACGTCTACGTGATGTACCTCGGCCGCGTCGTGGAGGAGGGGCCGGTGGCGGAAGTCTTCGCCCGGCCGAGCCATCCGTACACGCAGGGGCTGCTGAAGTCGATCCCGTCGCTGACGTCGCGCCGGCCCGTGGAGCCGATCCGCGGTGCGGTGCCCCATGTGGCCGAGATGCCCGCGGGCTGCCCGTTTCACCCGCGCTGCGACCAGACGGTGGGCGAGGTGTGCTGGCAGAAGCGGCCGAACCACTACACGGTCGGGCCGGGCCACCATGCCGCCTGCTTCAAGCATGATGACGAGAGCGAGCCGCATCCCGTCACGCCGGAGGTTCGGGATGAATGAACTGCCTGCCGAGGCGCTGCTGCGCGTGGAGCATCTGAAGAAGCACTTTCCGGTGCACCGGGGCGTGCTGCGTCGCGAGGTGGGCACGGTGCGGGCGGTGGACGACGTGAGCTTCGAGATCCGCCGCGGCAAGACGCTGGGGCTGGTGGGTGAGTCCGGCTGCGGCAAGACCACCACCAGCCGCATGATCCTCCGCGCGCTCGAACCCACCGCCGGCCGCATCCTTTTCCGTCGACCCGCCGGTGAGGTGGTCGATCTGGCGAGTCTGAATCGACGAGCCCTTCGGCCGCTGCGCAGCGAGATCCAGATGGTGTTTCAGGATCCCATGGCCTCGCTGAACCCGCGGATGACGGTGTTCGAGCTGATCGCCGAACCCCTGCGGGCCCAAGGTTGGAAGCGGCGCGACCGGCAGGCGCGGGTGCAGGAACTGATGGAACTCGTCGGGCTGGACCCGCGCTACCTTCGCCGCTATCCGCACGCGTTCAGTGGCGGACAACGTCAGCGGATCGGCATCGCGCGGGCGCTGGCGCCGCGGCCGTCGCTGGTCGTCGCCGACGAGCCGGTCTCGGCACTGGACGTTTCCGTGCAGGCGCAGATTCTCAACCTGCTCCAACGGCTGCGGGACCAGTTGGGGCTGACGTTTCTTTTCGTGGCCCACGACCTGAGCGTGATCCGCTACCTCTGCGATGAGGTGGCGGTGATGTACAAGGGTCGCATCGTCGAGCACGCCGAGACCGAGGCACTGTTCACGCACCCCCGCCACCCGTACACGCAGACGCTGCTGGACGCCGCGCCCACGCCTGACCCGCACGCGCCCTGGCTGGAGCATCAGCCCGAGGCCGACACGGCCTCCGAGCCCGCGCCCGCCGAGGCCGGTGGCTGCGCATTCGCCGCGCGCTGCGCCCACGCCACTGAGCGGTGCCGGCAGGAAATGCCCGTGCTGGCAAACCAGGCTCACCCGGAGCAGACGCCCGCTCACCACGCCGCCTGTCACCACGCCGCCGAACTGACCCAGCCAGGCGTGTCGGCGGCAGCCGAGCGGTCCGCGACGGCGGGTCGCTTACGCAGCGCATCGCCTCAATGAACGGCTGCCGCAGCGTCTGGGGTGGTCGTGGGTTTTCCGCCGTGGCGCGTGCGTGGCTTGGCCGGCGGAACCTTGACTGGGGGGGCGGTCCGCTGGTAACTTACACGTGAAAGCAGGTGTTGATCCTCTCGCATGCATGCGGAGGTGACCGCTTACTGAAACGCCGAGGCTGTGCGTGCCGCGGCCGGCCTGTCCTCTCTCGTCCGGGCCAAGGATCTTCCCGATGACACAAGCTGCCACGCTCCCCGCCGTCGCGACAACGCTGATCTGCTCGCTCACCGCCCCTGCCCTGGCGCTGGACAACGGGTTGGCGGAGACCCCGCCCATGGGCTGGAACACGTTCAACTGCTGGCATGGCAATTACGATGCCGAGATGATCAAGGACGTGGCGGACGCCTTCGTTGCCAGCGGCCTGAAAGACGTCGGCTACAACTACGTCAACATCGACGGTGGCTGGAACCGTGCCGGCGGGACATGGCTGCCCGAGGAGAGTAAGTTCCCGGCGGGCATCGCGCCGGTGGCGGATCATGTTCACGAGCAGGGGCTGATGCTGGGCATCTACTGCGACACTGCCCAAGGCCAGGAGCAGGAGGTGGCCGAGCGGTTTGCCACGTGGGGCTGTGACTTTCTCAAGCACGACGACTGGACCACGTCGCTGGACAACCCGACCTGGGAGACGATGCGCGATGCACTCGCCGCGACGGATCGGCCGATCCTCTACAGCATCCATACCGGCGGCAATGACGGCCGGCCCGAGGTCGCCAACATGTGGCGGACCAGCGGCGACATCGGCAACACGTGGGAAAGCGTGATGGACTGTATCGGCACGTACACCGACGGCGGCGGCGCGCCCGGCGCCTGGCCGGACCCGGACATGCTGCAGGTCGGCCAACACATCCCCGACGGCAGTCCGGTGCTCAACTTCGACGAACAGAAGACGCACTTCAGCCTCTGGTGCGTCACCTCGTCGCCGCTGATCCTGGGCAACGATGTGCGGGCGATGTTCGACGAAACCCGTTCCATCGTGCTGAACACCGAGGCCATTGCCGTCAACCAGGACATCAGTTTCGCTGAACTGGAGG
>JBBDPC010000022.1:0-2718 GCA_040876735.1 Phycisphaeraceae bacterium
ATCTGGCGCGGCGGCTGCATCATCCGCGCCCGCTTCCTCCAGAAGATCACCGACGCCTACGCCCGCGACCCCGAGCTGACCAACCTCATGCTCGACCCCTACTTCAAGAAGGCGGTCGAGAACGCCCAGGCCAACTGGCGGAAGGTCGTCAGCATCGCCGCGACCAACGGCGTGCCCGCCCCGGCGTTCATGTCGGCGCTGGCCTACTACGACGGCTACCGCAGCAACCGGCTGCCCGCGAACCTGCTCCAGGCCCAGCGCGACTACTTCGGCGCTCACACGTTCGAACGCGTCGACCAGCCGCGCGGCAAGTTCTTCCACGTCGACTGGCCCGAGAAGAGCCGGCCGCAGGTGGAAGCGTGAGCCGAAGCTCTGGTGGAAAATGGCGCCCGAAGCCCACGGATTGAATCCGTGGGCTTCCGCGCGTGATTGGCAACTCGAAACTTCCCCCGCAACCCGCTACCCTGACCCGCCTATGCCTACCAACGTGCTTATCATCGGCAGTGGCGGACGCGAACACGCGCTGGGCTGGAAGCTCAAGCAGTCGAAGCAGACGGCCAAGATCTACTTTGCGCCCGGCAACGGCGGCACGGCCGCGATCGGCGAAAATGTCAAGCTCGACGTTGAGCCGGTCAACACGAAGAATGTCGACGCCATCGACTGGTTCTGCCGGCAGAACAAGGTGGGCCTGATCGTCATCGGCCCCGAAGACCCGCTCGCACAAGGCCTCGCCGACCGGCTCCAGGGTAAGGACCGCCTCGTCTTCGGCCCCGTGCAGGCCGGCGCCCGTCTCGAAGGCGACAAGGCGTTCGCCAAGCAGCTCATGCGCGCCGCCAACATTCCCACCGCCGAGGCCCGCATCTTCACCGACTACACGGCCGCCACCGCCTACGTCGAAAACCGCGAAACACCCGTCGTCGTCAAGGCCGCGGGCCTGGCCAAGGGCAAGGGCGCAATCGTCTGCTCCAACCAGGCGGAAGCGATCGACGCGGTCAAACGCTGCATGGCCGACCGGGAGTTCGGCGAAGCAGGCGACACGGTTGTCATCGAAGAGCGCCTCGTTGGCCAGGAAGTCTCCATCCTCGCCCTCGTCGACGGTCGAAACATCTACGTCCTCGACCCGTCGCAGGACCACAAGCAGGTCGGCGAAGGCGACACCGGCCCCAACACCGGCGGCATGGGCGCGTACTGCCCGACGCCCCTGGTCGACGACACACAGATGACGCTGATCCAGCGCGACGTGCTCGTGCCCACGGTCGATGCCATGCGCCGCGACGGCATCACCTTTCAGGGCGTGCTGTATGCCGGCCTGATGCTCACCGCCGGCGGCCCGAAGGTGCTTGAATACAACACGCGCTTCGGCGACCCGGAATGTCAGCCGTTGATGATGCGCCTCAAGGGCGACCTCTACGAGCTGATGGCCGCGACCTGCCAGGGCCGACTCGACGAAGTGCAGTTTGACTGGGACAAGCGCGTCGCCTGCTGCGTGGTGATGTGCTCCGGCGGCTACCCGGGCAAGTACGAGACGGGCATCCCGATCACCGGCATCGAAGACGCCGAGAGCGAACCGGACGTGAAGGTCTTCCACGCCGGCACGAAGCTGGTCAAGGGCCAGCTCGTCACTGCCGGCGGCCGGGTGCTGAACGTCACCGCCATGGGCGAGACGCTCCTGGAAGCCCAACAGAAAGCTAACGCCGCCTGCGACAAGATCCACTTCCGCGGCGCCTTCTTCCGGCGGGACATCGGTAGCCGGGTGATGAAATAGGCGCACCTGCCGCCGCGCAAGCTATAATCGGCCACGTCGTCCAAGCAGTCGGGAGCCGTTGTCATCACAACAGCAGGGGTGAGTCTCATGTCCGCCAGCACGTCCAGCGTTTCCAGCCAGTCTGTCACGCAACGGGATGAGTCGCAGCGGTATCGCGTGAGTGTGGAGGAGTATGTCAGCTTTCGGCGTGACGGGTTCGCGGTGGTGCGCGGGTTGGTGCCGCCGGCGGATGTAGAAGAGTTGCGTCAGCACACCGAAGACCTGATGCAGGGCAAGCTGCCCGAGCAGCAGGGCAAGCGGATGGGCGAGCGCGACCCGAACCGGGACAGCGGCGTGACGGTGCAGGGGCTCGAAGCCCCGCCGGAGCATCTGTCGCCGACGGAGAAGGCGCAGTTTTTCCTGCGGATTCACATGCTGCACCGGAAGTTGGAACTGCATGAGCGATACCTGCTGCATCCGCGGGTGCTGGACGTGTTGGAGGTGTTGATCGGGCCGGACGTGCTGGCGTTGCAGACGATGCTGTTTCTCAAGCCGCCGGGCAAGCCGGGGCAGGGGTGGCATCAGGACAGCTACTACATTCCGACGCACCCGGACACGCTTTGCGGGGCGTGGATTGCGATCGACCCATGCGATGAGCGCAACGGCGCGATGTGGTTCGCTCGGCGGTCGGGGGCCGAGCCGGTCTATCCCCCCTGCCCCAGCACGGGCTACGGCTTCGGCGACAAGCTGGTGGACAACATCAAGCACGTGCAGGGCGTCAGCGATCCGGACGATGCGAGCAACGACCTGTCGAAGGTGGCGGACAGGTATGACCAGGTGCTCGTCTGCGCCGAGCCGGGCGACGTGGTGTTTTTCAACGGCCACGTGCTGCATCGCTCGAAGCAGAACTGGACGACCGACCGCTTCCGCCGATCGTTCGTCAGCCACTACTGCAACGCCCGCAGCTTCACGCA
>JBBDPC010000022.1:2818-7173 GCA_040876735.1 Phycisphaeraceae bacterium
CGTCCGCCAAAGCCGACCTCGCCGCCGTCTCGTCGCCCGACGAGTTGGAGCAGTTCCGCATCAAGTATCTGGGCACAAAGGGCGAGCTGAAGCAACTCATGGCCCGGCTCAAGGACGTGCCCAAGGCCGACAAGCCCGCCTTCGGTCAGAAGGCGAACGCGCTGCGCCAGCAGGTCGAGCAGGCGTTCAACGAGAAGAAGCAGGCGATCGGCCACAAGCCGCAAGCCGCAGGTCGCAAGCCCCAGGTCGACGTCACCGAGCCCGGCCTTTCGCCCATCGCCGGCGGACTCGGCCGGGAGCACATCATCACGCAGACGGTCGACGAGCTGATCGACGTGTTCGGCCGAATGGGCTTCGACGTCGCCACCGGCCCGGAGTTGGAAGACGAGCACCACAACTTCGTCGCGCTCAACATCCCGGCCGAACACCCCGCCCGCGATCCGCTGGACAACTTCTACATCACCGACCCCGACGAGGCGAACACTTCCGGAGGGCCGAACCTGATGCGGTCGCAGACCTCGACCGTGCAGGTTCGCGTGATGGAGCAGACCCGGCCGCCGGTGCGCGTCGTCTCCACCGGCCGGGTGTATCGCCCGGACGAACACGACGCGACGCATTACTCGATGTTCCACCAGATCGAGGGCCTCTACGTCGACCGCCACGTCAGCATGGTCGACCTCAAGACTACGCTGCTCCAGTTCGCGCACGCCTACTTCGGCCCCGAGGCGGACGTGAGGCTCGTGCCCAGCTACTTCCCGTTCACCGAGCCCTCCGCCGAGCTGTACATCAAGACGAACCTCGGCGCCCCCGGAAGCAGCGAATGGCAGTGGATGGAGATCGGCGGCTGCGGCCTGGTCGACCCCAACGTCTTCGAGGCGGTGGGCTACGATCCGGAAAAGTGGACCGGTTTCGCGTTCGGCCTGGGCATCGAACGCATCGCGATGCGCAAGTATGGCATCAGCGACATCCGCTGGCTGTTCGAGAACGACGTCCGCTTCCTCCGCCAGTTCTGATCCGCCCGATCGGCCGGCCGTCCCTTGCCGCGCCACCCCTGGAATCCACGCTGTGACTGACACGCTGCTCACGACCGACCTGCCCCTGCCCGGCCGCCGCCAGGGCAAGGTGCGCGATGTCTACGACGCCACCACCACCGCCGGCGAGCCCGCGCTGCTGATCGTCCAGACCGACCGCATCTCCGCCTTCGACGTGGTCATGCCCAACCCCATCCCCGGCAAGGGCAAGGTGCTCACGCAGCTCAGCAAGTTCTGGTTCGACATGATCGGCGAAAAGCTCGGCGACCAGCTCGACCACCATCTGCTCTCGACCGACCCCGCCGACGTGCAGGGGCTGGGCGATGCAGACATTGCACGGCTGCAAGGCCGGGTGATGATCGGCCGCAAGGCTCAGGTCGTGCCCGTCGAGTGCATTGTGCGCGGCTACCTCGCCGGCTCGGGCTGGAGCGAATATCAGAAGCACGGCACGGTCTGCAGCGTCGCCTTGCCCGCCGGTCTGAAGCAGTGCGCGAAACTGCCCGAGCCGATCTTCACCCCTTCGACCAAGGCGGCCCAAGGCCATGACCAGAACATCACGTTCGGCGAAGCCTGCGAAGCGGTCGGGCGCGAGTTGATGCAAACGCTGCGCGACTTGTCGCTGGCGGTCTACCGGATGGGGCATGACTACGCGATCGAGCGCGGCATCATTCTCGCCGACACGAAGTTCGAGTTCGGCCTGCCCCTTGATGGAAACGCGAAACGTCCTATCCTGATTGATGAAGCGATGACACCCGACAGCTCGCGCTTCTGGCCCGCGGACACGTACGAAATCGGGCACGATCAGCCGAGCTTCGACAAGCAGTACGTGCGGAATTATCTTCAAGCACTGGTCGACGCCGACCGATGGCATAAAGAACCGCCGGCTCCGCCACTGCCCGACGAGATCGTCGCCAACACGCAACGCAAATACTTGGATGCGTATCAGCGCTTGACGGGACGTGCCCTGAACCTCTAAAACACCACAACACGAAACACATCGGCAACTACGGTTGCCGACCCCACGAGCCCACGACGCGCCACGCGTGGGCTCGTTTTTTTTTTGCGCTCACGGAACGGATTGCTGATTGCTGATGTCTAAGCGCGGATTGATACATCAGAAATCAGACATCATCAATTAGCAATCTCTTCCCTCATCCCGCTCTTCGTCGCTTCGCTCCTCAGAGGCGGGCGTTGGGGGAGAGGGTTAATCGACTTGAATGCCCTGCTGTTCGAGCCAGTCTTTGAGGTCGCCCATCTGCGTGTCGAATACTTCGTGGTCGTAATCTTCTTCGAGCTTTCGGATGTGCTCGGCCAGATCCTGACGTTCGTCGACCGCTTCGTTAATGCGTTTTTCCCAGTGGTCGCCGAGGTCGCGCAGCGATTCGAGGTCGAAGGAAAGGTCCATCAACGTGCCGAACTGGCGGAGGATGGCTTCGATGCCCTTGGGGTTGCGGCCCTGGATGTAGGCGGGAATCTCGGTGACGAGGCTGGTCATCTGCACGCCGTAGTCGGGCGCTTCGTGCATCAGGTGCGTGGGAAAGCTGGCGGGGCCTTCGTAGTCGACGAACCGCATGCCGAGTTTCTCCAGCCGGGGCTTGAGCGATTCGTCGGAAACCGAGCAGCGCATGCGCGGGTCGCGGGTGTGCGGGACGACGCCCGCCACCGAGCCGGCGAAGTAGAGCTCGCGCGTGCCCGCCTGCTCCATGATCTGCCAGAGGCAGTCGGCGAAGGCCTGCCACCGCATGTGCGGCTCGTTGCCCATCAGCACGAGCAGATCGTCCGCTTCGGACCAGTAGACGGTGTTGCTCGGCGGCTCGTAGGTTTTAATCATGCCGGCCTCGACCTGGGCATGCGGGCGGAACATCGCGGTCACTTCCATCGAACCGGGAAAGTTCATCAAGAAAAACTCGTCGGGATTGATCTCGGCGATCGGCTCGTAGCCGCGCTGTTCGATCAGCCACTCCGCGGCGCCGGTGGAGACGTCGCCGCCATCCATCCAGCCGGCGAAGCCGAGGATCATGCGGCCGGCCTTGAAGTCCTGGTTGTCGAGTTGCAGCGAGTCGGATGGCATGCGGTGCTCCATGGGCGAATCGAGTCAGGGTTGCAATGGCGCGTGAAAGCATTTTAGACCACCGGCGCGATCGCCGCGCGATCGTCTGGCAAGGCCGTCGCCCGCTCGCTACAGTGCCGCCATGCGCGACACTCCCGGCAACTCGACGCAGGCGATGCGCGTCGCCCGCATTGCGCTGGTCGCGGGGTTGTTCATCACGGCCCTGAAGTTCGCCATCTTCTTCATCACCCACTCGGTGGCCGTGCTCAGCGACGCGATGGAGTCGATCATCAACGTCGTCGCCGCCGGCATCATGCTCTACAGCATCTGGTACAGCTCGCGCCCCGCCGACCGCGAACATCCCTACGGCCACGGCAAGATCGAGTTCCTCGCCGTCGGCCTCGAAGGCTGGCTGATCCTCGTCGCCGGCACGCTCATCGGCTTCGAGGCGATCCGCCGGCTGGTCGCGCCGGTCGAGTTGCAACAGCTCACGCTCGGCCTGTGGCTGCTGGGCATCATGGCGGTGCTCAACGCCGCGCTGGCGATCTACGTCTGGCGGTCGGGCGTGCGGCTGAACAACCAGGTGCTCGTCGCCGACGGCAAGCACCTGATGACCGACGTCGCCTCCACCGTCGGCGTCTTCGCGGGCCTGCTGCTCGTGCAGTGGACCGACTACCAGCGACTCGACTCGGCGGTCGCCATCCTCGTCGCCGCCATCATCCTCTTCACAAGCTGGCGGCTGCTGTGGCAGTCGTTCCACGGCCTGATGGATCGCACCAGCGACCAGAGCACGCGCACCATCACCGCCATCCTCGACGAGGAAATCGCCCAGGGCCAGATCCTCGGCTATCACAAGGTTCGCCACCGCCAGAGCGGCGCGTTTCACTGGGTCGACATGCACCTGCACGTCCAAGGCGACATGAGCATCCGCGCCGGCCACGAACTGGCATCCCGCATCGAAGGCCGGATCGAAAAGTCACTCGGCCAGGCCAACGCGACGGCCCACCTCGAGCCCGCCGACGAGCAGGCGACGCTGGCCGACGACGATCCGGCGGCGAAGCTGCCACGCAGCGACGGCCCGGCCCACGAAACCCAGTAGACGTTGTCCCATCCACAAGCCATACGGGTTTTCGTTCACACCGATACGGTCATAGCCCCGCATGGACGTGCGGAGCCTCACGGTGCGCCTGCTGCGACGCCCGCGTTTCAAGTGCGCTCCGCATCATACGCATCGCGAATAATTCGCAGGCGCGGTACGGCGCTTGTTCGGGTTG
>JBBDPC010000023.1:0-7098 GCA_040876735.1 Phycisphaeraceae bacterium
AGGATCATGCACCGACTCTCACAGCGACTGGTACATGAAATGGGGGCAGGTCACTACTCCGCCGCAGTGCGGGAGATGCGTATAACAAGATGGTTCCCGCAAAGAATAGAACGAGTATCGCCATCCACGCCGTAAGGGTCACCTGTAATCTCGGCCCTGCCATCATCGTCGGCGCGCCAGGTAGGGTGATGGACGTCGTGGTGCCCAGCAGGATAAAGCCGATGGTTGCAACAATGTAACCAGTTCGCACAGGTGGCACCCAAGGCGCGTAGTTAGTAGTCTGCTGTTTCACGTACACATCATATCAGTATCATGATCGATCCAACCCTTTTTCGCTGCGATTCTCAAGACTCAGCTTTTGGTGCCCTCAAAACCAGTACGTCAGCGACAGTGCGAACGTGGCGTAGGCGTGGTTGTCGCGCTGGCCCTTGAACTCATCGCTCTGGAAGACTTGCGAATAGGCGAACTGGCCGGCCCAGTGGTCGCCGCGGTACTGCACGGCATAGCCGAGTTGGGCTTCGCCGACGACGGGCTCGTGGTCGACGCTGTGGCTGTCTTTCCAGGTGTTGCCGGCGAAGAAGAGGTTGTGCTCGACGAGGCGGGCGTTGAGGCGGAGGAAGCCGTACGCCCCCCAGCCGCGGCCGGGATCGCCGGTGTGGGCAGCGATGTCGCGCACGCGGCCGGGGCCGAAGTCGTCGGGCAGGTTGCCGCCGAGGCGGAGCATGGCACCGGCCTCGGCATAGCGGTGGACGGTGCCTGCCGCGACGCCGACATGCGGAATCCATTGCAGATCGAAGCGATGGTCGGCAAGGTGGAACGACGCGAGGTCGGCCCGCCATTTCTTGCGCACCCGAAACTGAATGGTCGGCTCATCGCGAAGCTGGTGACGCCAGCCCTGCGGCTCCGGCGCGCGGTAGATGTCGTGAATCCAGTCCTGCGTGTGGTCGGCCAGCGACGAGGGGCCGACGAGGCCGAGGTCAAGCTGGAAGTGGTCGAAGGTGTGTTCGTTGGCGCGTTGCCAGTAGACGCCGGCGTAGAGGTAGCCGGCGTAGGGCCGGTCGTCGACGAGCAGTTCGGAAGGCTCGATGCGGCGGGGGGTGAACATGAGCTGGCCCACGGTGTAGCCCGCGGCGGTGCGGGCCGGGCCGAAGCGGTCGGCGAAGGGCATGTGGGGCGCGAGTTGCTCGGCCCAGCGCGGCCGGTGGGCGAGGCTGAGCGCGACGCCGTTGGTGTAGTAGCGATCGTGCGAGCCGTTGGGCTTGAGCACGCCGCCATCGTTTTCCCAGTAGATGTCCAGGACGTAAGGATCGTGCTCGCGCTGGTCGGCGGGCGGGGGCGGTTCGTCCACCGCGTCCGGCGCAAGCGAGAGGGCATGAACGTGGCCGGCCGCGCACAGCATCAAGGCCAGCAAGGCGGTCACGGCCGTACCGCGTGAGAGAGGTTGATTCATGGCGTGGTTCATCATCCTTGGAAAGGTACGCTGCCCAACGTGGCGGTGGATGCACCGGTTCGCGGCGCACCGCCCGCGTCGGCCGTGTCCTGCCGGGCCTCGACCCACGCGACAAGCTGCGGGAAGAAGCGGGCGAAGTCGTCCGCCAGCGCCTGTTCGTGTGCGTGCAGGTCAACCATGGCCTGTTCAAGGCAGACACGCCGGCGGAGGCGCTCGGAGAACCGGCGCGACATGCGGCGAAGGGTCAGCTCGATGCCCGCCGGCTGGGCGTAGATGCACAGCCAGTCCTGTTCGCGCATGCGCACGACCACATCGCGCATCGACTCGGGCATCAGGTGCGGATGCGCGGCGAACGCGCCATGCACTTCGCCGGTGAACTGCTGGAGCGGGGCGTGATGAAAGCGATGCCAGTCGCGGGCCAGGAAGTGGTCGTAGAAGACGTCGACGAGGATGCCGGCAAATCGGCCGTGGGCGGGACGCAGACGCTCCTTGCTGCGGGCGACGAGGGGATGCGTGTCGGTGAAGGCGTCGACGCCGCGGTGCGTGCGGACGCCGGCGGCGACGTCGGGGTGCAGATCGTCAGGCAGCCGGCCGCGCACGAGGTCGGGCAGCAGGTTGCCCACCCACGAGGCGGGCGTGGCGTCGGCCAGATGCAGGTGAGCGAGGAAGTTCATGTTCGCACAGTTTAGCGCAGTTTCACGACAGGTGTGGGGTTTAGCCCCGCCGCCTACGGCGGGGTCGGGGTATCCGGCGGCACCCCTGCGTGGGCGCGGGGTTAAACATGATTACCAGACCACGCGACACATCACGCCCCGTCGCTGCGGTACCGCGCCGCCGTCTGCTCGGCAAGCTCGGCGACACGGTCGGCCATGGCCTGCGGCTCGAGCACCTGGCAGTGCGGGCCATAGGAGAGCACCCACCAGACGATCTCGTCCAGGCCGTCCACTTCGCAGTGAAAGGTGATCGCACCATCGTCGTGCCAGTCGACGCGCTGCGTGGCGTGCCAGTGCGTGTCGGCGACGGTGTCGGCCACCTTCGCCTCGAAGCGCAGCGATACCTTGTACGTCTGACTGCCGCGGATCATCCGCCACGCCTTGCCGAGGTAGCGCGGCAGCGAAAAGTCGTCGGGGATGGTGTACGTCGTCTCGGTCAACCGACACTCGCTGAACCGGCTGAGCTTGAGCGTGCGAAGCTCGTCCCGACCGGTGTGCCAGCCGACGCTGTACCACGCGCGCTGGCCGAAGAAGAGGCAGTAAGGCTTGAACAGGAACGGCTCGGGCTTCGCCTCCACCGGGGCGTCTGCGCTCTGCACCGGCTCGTAGACGCAGTGCAGTGCCTGCCGCTGCGCGAGTGCGAGTCGCACCGTGTCGTACACGTCCGCCAGCCCGTCGCCCGGCTGCGCGGCGGCGAGACGGATGGCGACGTGCGGCGTCATCGCCGACACCGCCTCGTTCACCTGCCGCGGTAGGCCGCCGCGCACCTTCGCGATCGCCCGCGCCGCCGGCCGGGTGAACGGCACCTGCTCGTCCTCCGTGACCCGCTCGCCCAGCGACACCAGCGCCAACGCCTCCTCCAGCGTCAGTTCCAACGGCGGCATGAAAAAGTCGCGACGCACCCGGTAGCCGTGCGTCTTGCGATCGTACGACACCGGCACGCCCGCCGTCTCCAGCACCTTCAGGTCGCGATAAAGGTTCCGCACGCTCGTCTGGCACGCCTCGGCCAGCGCGCTGGCGTTCCAGCCGGTCTGCCCCTGCACCAGCGTGAGAATCCGGATCAGCCGATGCACGCGTGAATAGTCTGCGCTCAAGGACGCCCCCTTCCAAATGGATCAACATCAAAACGCGAATCACCACAGAGACACATAGAAGAAGTTGAAACCACGGATGCACACGGATCGGAACAACGCCAAGTCGCCAAGCTGCCAAGCAGAGACAAGACAAACCACGAAGAACACGAAGGACACAAAGATCACGAAGAAGGACGAAGCATGTGATGAAGAAGAGAGCGTAAATCCAATAGCCCTACGCGGAAACGTGGGATTTTGGATCATTGAACGCCATCAACCCCACGCTTCCGCATGGGGCTATTGGCAACAGGCAATACTTACCACAACATGTCATTCATGCTTTTTCTTCTCTGCTTCGTGTCCTTCTCCGCCTTCGTGTCCTTCGTGACTGATCTTGTCTCTACTTGGCGTCTTGGCGACTTGGCGTTGTTATCATCCGTCTGCATCCGCGTTCAATCTCATCCTCTTCTTTGTGCCTTTGTGGTTCACCTCACGGCGTGACCTGCACGTCGGCGACGGCCTCGGCTTCACCGTCGAAGCGAACCGACTGGGTTCGCAACTGGTTTTCGCGGATGTAGCTCATCAGCATGGCGATGTAGCTGGCGCGGATCAGCGGCGTATCGTTCAAGCCCAGCTTCTCGCGCACGCCCAGCACCGCCTCGTCGCTGGGGCCTTCGATCTCGATGAACGCGCCAAGGTAGGGCAACACATCCAGCTCGACATGCACGCCGTCCAGCCGCCAGCGCCGGCGGCGCTTCTCGAAACTGAGCACGGGCATGTAGCCCAGCGCCCGCAGCAGTTGCGCGGCGTCGTTGGCGTCGGCGATGGCCACCTCCGTCTCGCTCCGGCTCTTCAGCCGGCCGTGGGCGCGCGGGCCCTTGTGCGTGATGGTCGCCTGCCGTTGGCCGTCGGCGGTCTCTTCGATGCGCACGCGCAGGCCCTGGTCGGAGCTTTTGAGCTGGCGCTGGTCGGTGTCGAAGTAGGTGTTGATTTCCAGCAACTCGGCCGCGCGTTCCGCGCCGAGTTCCTTGAGCCGGCGCTCGATCGCCGGGCGATCGGTCAACCGCATTTTCGCTTCGATTTCCACGTTCAAAAAGCCGTTCCTTCCTGGTTGTGGCCGGGCGCTCTGCTTCCCCGCGCCGGGCGGCGCGGGCAGGCCGGGGCCGACCGTCTATTGAGTCTTGAGCCGTCCGCCTTAAGTGTCAGCCAGAATTCCCGTCCGTTCGACCTGTCGCTGGCTTATGGCTGAAAGCTGATGGCTCAAAGCTCAACATTGGACTCGCGATGCGCGCTGGCATCAAGCCGGCCCCGGGGTTGCGGGGGTGTGAGGCGGGAGGCTGTCTGGCGGATCGAACAGGGCCTGGCGGATCGCCACCACCCGCCGCACCACCGTCGCGCGGCGGCGCGGCGGTCGGCCGGCCACGTACTGTTTCGTGTAATACCCCAGCGTGCGCCGCGACAGCATCAGCGTCAACGGCGAAGGCAACTGCCCATGCCGGGCGATGCGGACCAACAGCCACTGCTCCCGCCACGTCAAGCCCATGTGCCGGGCCACCCGGTGAAACACCCGCCACGGCCGCGGCTGGGCGCGGCGCTGCTTCCAGCCGATCCACAACGCCACCAGCAGCATCACCGCAAGCAGGATCGATCCCGCCACGATCACCGAGTTAGCGGGCAGCGTGGTGTCGCCCCAGTGGTCGCCGATGGCGCGCAGCCGTTCGGGCAGCACGTGCTCGGATGACGTCACCTGCGCGAGCAGCATGGCGGGCCAGGCCGTGGAAGTTGTCGCCGCGCTTGCGATCATCCCGCCGACGCCTTTCCCTGGTTGGACGCATCCTTGTCTGGCTGCTGTTGAGCGAGGCGTTCGACCAGTTCGCGGACCACGTCGTCCGCCCGCTGCCGAATGTTGTCGTCCGGGTCGCGCAGCGACATCTCCGCCACCTGTCGGGCGACCGCCAGCAACCCCATCTCGCGCACGACCCAAAGCGCCGATGCCCGGTGCTCGGGCCGGTCGTCGTTGAGCATCACCGCCAGGGCCCGCATCGCCTCGCCGGTGTTCGAGAGCATCATGGCGTGGATGGCATTGGCGCGCGGCCGGTTGTCCTCGCGCTCGGCCATCACCATCAGCCGGTGCAACTGCGTGTCGTCGGTCGCTTCGCCAAGCTGCTCCAGCGCCTCGACGGCGTTGGCCCGCACCCGACTGTCGGGATGCTCCAGCGCCTGCTCGACGGACGCGGTGGCGGAGGCGCTCTCGGCCGAGCCCAGCGCCCGCACCGCCGCGGAGGCGATGCGTTCGTCGTCGCTGCTGCACAGCCGTTGGAGCACGGGCTCGAAGAACGGGCCCTGGTTGAGCTGTTCGATCATCGACAGCGCCCGCAGCCGGGCGGTGCGGTCGGCCAGCTTCAGCTTTTCGCCGACCATGTGGTGGAAGTGCGGGTCGATCTTCATCAGCGCCTGCGCCGCCGCCAGCCGGCGCGCCGATTCCAGCCGGGGCCAGAGCGCCCACAGGCGGGCGAAGCCCAGCGGCGCCAGTTGTTCGCTGGCGATGCGGCGGACGCTTTCGTGCGGACTGCTCACCAGCCGGGTGAGCAGCCGGGGCAGCGTCGGATATTGCGTGGCGATCAGGTGCCGCAGCGCGATTCTCGCCAGCGCCGGCTCGGGGTCGTGGCAGAAGGCGACAATCCGGGCGGTCACCTCCTCCTCCGCCTGGCCCGGCTTCGCCTGCTCCCGCGTGAGCGCAAGCAGCCGGCGAAGCACCGCCAGCCGGGTGGCCGGGTCGGCCGCTTCGCACAATTCCGTCAGCATCGCCTGGCGCTGTGCCGGCTCGACGGGCAGTGCATCGAGCCAGGCGGGCAGACCGCGCAGCGCGGTCAGTTCCATCGCCTCCCGTTGCGGCTCGCTGGGCCAGACCTTCTCCACCTGCTTCAACCGCGCCAACGGCTTGCGCACCGCCGGCAGCAGCAGCAGGTGATGATGCCCGAGCACGTCGCCCATCAGCCCCTGCTCGCCGCAGCGGCGCAGGCCGTCCATCGCCGCTTCCGCCTGGGCGGGCAGCGCGAGCATGGCCAGCAGCGCCCGCCGCGCGGCGAGGTGGTCGGCCCGGCGCAACTGCGTGCTCATCGCCGTCGCCGTGGCCGACTTCGCCTCCGCCAGCGGTGGCTGCGCATCGCCGAACGGGCGTGGCAGCAGCCAGGCGAGCGCCAGCAGCACGGCCGGCTGATGGTGGCGCGGGAAGCTTTGCACGGCCTCGGCGATGGCGGTTTGAAGGTAGGCCGCGGCCTCGGCGTCGAGGCTCGGCAGCCGGTCGGGCCGGGGATCGCTGGCCGCCAGCTCCGCGAGGGCGAGCAGGCAGCCGCCGGCGGGCGCGTGCAGCGTTTCGGCGCCGTGGCGCAGTTGCTCGCTGACGAGGTAGGCCAAGCGGGTGTTGCGGGCGCGTTGAACGAGGGCGATGACGTTGGCGGGCCCATGCCCCTGCCGTCGGCCGGCGGCTTCGCGCAGGGGGCGGAAGAGGCGGGGCACATGGTCGACCACCCGCGCCTGGAGGTCGGCCGGCAGACGGTGGTACTGCATGACCAGCCCGAGCGTGCCTTCGGGATGGTCACGTTCGAGCAACAGCGGCGCAATGCGCCGGATGGCCGGTGTATCGGCCGTGGGCAGCGCCGCCGCCATCGCCCGGTCCACGCTGGGGTCGGCGAGGGTCTGGATGTGATGGTAGAGCGCGTCCATGGGGGGGGCGGGATTCGGGATTCGGGATTCGGGATTCGGGGTTCGGGATTCGGGGTTGGGGGTTGGGGATCGGAAAGATTTGTGGACCTTCCGGGTTTCGTGTGGGTGAGTGGTCGCTGAAAGGCGGGGCTCTGCC
>JBBDPC010000024.1:0-7007 GCA_040876735.1 Phycisphaeraceae bacterium
TTTGCGTGGGCGTTGCCGTTTTTCCGCGACCTGGGGCGGGTGGCGCAGCCGCCGAGCTTCGGGTATGTGGACGTGTCGGGTCGGCCGGTGTGGGACCCGCGGTCGCCGCTGCGATCGATCCGCAACCGCCGGCTGACGGAAGACCTGTCGATCGAAACGAATCGCTGGCATGTGGGGCATCGTGAAGTGCCCGCCCCGCCGTGGCGTGAGCCGAGGCCCGAGCCGTACCCGGCGGATCATTTGTATGAGCCGGAGCTGCCGCGGCCGCCGGTGCCGTGAGCGCAAGGTGCATGGTGGCGGTAGGGTACGCGGTTCGCGCGCCATCGGTCTGGTCACTCCCGGCAAGCCGTGGTCCGCGAACCGCGGACCCTACGCCAACCGTTTGGGGGTGGCCTGGGGGAAGGTGATTTCCAGCCAGTTCATCGGCTGCTCGACGCGCAGTCGCGTGGCGGGCATCTTCGGCGGCAGGTAGCAGGTGCGGCCGGCGTGGAGGGCGAGCGTTTCGTCCGAACCGGGGGCGCTGGGGGCTCCGGGGGTGATCACGCCTTGGCCTTCGAGCACCATCCATGCGGCGGGGTTGTCGTAGTGCAACTCTTCGTCGAAGCCGGCGGGCACTTCGACGCGGTCGATGCGGAAGTGTTCGCAGACGACCAGGCGGGTGCGCGTCGTGCCGTTGTGACGCAGCAGCGACAGCTTTTCGTACTGTCGCGTTTCCGCCGGGCCGAAGTGGATGCACTGCATCGCCTGTTCGATGTGCAGCTCGCGCCCCTCCCGGCCCCAGTCGTAGACGCGGAAGGTCGTGTCGCTGGGCGTCTGCACTTCCGCCACCAGTACGCCCGCGCCGAGTGCGTGGCAGGTGCCGCTGGGCAGGTAGTGGCAATCGCCCGGCCGAACGGGCACTTCGATGAGCAACGGCACGACCGCCTCGTCGTGGTTCGCCTCCAGCGCGGCACGGAGCTGCTCCGGCGTCACGCCCTCGCGGATGCCCTTGTAAATCACCGCGCCCGGCTCGGCGGCGACGATGAACCATGCCTCGCTTTTCAGGTGCGCGTCCTCGTGCGCCTCGGCATAGGCGGGGCTGGGGTGCACCTGCACAGAAAGGTTCTGCCGCGCGTCGAGGTATTTCAGCAGCAGCGGAAACTCGCCGAACCCGTTCAGCGGCAGGCTGCCGAGCAACGCTTGGCCGTGAGCGGCGAGCACCTCGTGAAACGTCTGCCCTTTCCAGGGGCCATTGGCGATGGTGGACCGCTCCGCCCCCCCGCCGCCGCCGGACGCGGAGGTGGCGCCGAGGTCGACCAGTTCCCACGATTCGCCGATGCGCGTCTCGGGGCCGCCGGGCAGGGTGCGTCCGAGCTTTTCCAGTGCGCGGCCGCCCCAAACCTTTTCCTTGTAGATCGGTTCAAACGCGAGCGGATAGGCAGCGGTGGGCATGGTGCGGGTCCACGTGGGGGGAGCCGTGCGACTGAAGTCGCCCGGCCTCAGGGGCATGCTTTTAGGCCACGATAGCATACCGCGATGCCGAACGTCAGCGGCTTGAGCGCGATCTGTTCGAAGCCCGCCTGTTCGTACAGCTTCACCATGCCGGGGCGGTCGATGAAGGTGCTCACGCTCTGGGGCAGGTAGCGGTAGGCGCCGCTGCGGTCGCGGGCGATCAGCGCGGCGGTGCGGGGCATGACCTGCTTGAAGTAGAACATGTAGCCCGCTTTGAGCAGCGCGTTTTCGGGGATGGAAAACTCGAGCACGATCAGCCGGCCGCCGGGGCGGAGCACGCGGTAGAACTCGCGCATCGCGGCCGGGGCGTTGGTGACGTTGCGGATGCCGAAGGCGATGCTCACCACGTCCACGCTCGCATCGGCGATCGGCAAGCGCATCGCGTCGCCGGCGTGGTAAGACAGCCGGGCGTCGCCGGCGCGCTTGACGTCGGCGATGCGGAGCATGTTGTACGTGAAGTCCACGCCGACCACCCGCTTCGCCTTCGCCTGGGCAAAGGCCATCGCCAGGTCCCCCGTCCCGCAGGCGACGTCGAGCACCACGTCCCGGCCCGGGGCGACCTGGGCGATCCGCACCGCCTTCCGCCGCCACGCCTGGTCCCGCCACATCGAGTGCAGCCGGTTGTTCAGGTCGTAGCTTGGGGCGATCGCGGCGAACATCTGCTCCACCCGCCGTGCCTTGTCCTGCACGGCATGCGGGTTGACCAGGTCCGGATCGGTCCACGCGGGCTGGTTTGGGGAAGTCGGGGAACTCACAGTGGGCACAGTGTAGCGGGCAGCGTGACGGAGGTCAGAAGTCAGAGGTCAGACAACGCCCGTCTCTGACTTCTGACCTCTCACCTCTGACTTCAGCCGCACGCGGCGCAGTCGGCGTGGGCGTGGGCGGGCATGGGCAGCATGCCCTGCGGCTGCTCCGCGCCATGTTCGGGCGGGGGGAGCTGACGGAACACGTCGAGCACGTTTTCCTGAAAGCTGTCACGACCGAAGCGGTAGCGGGCCGGGTCGGTGTGGTCGGGGTATTCGTCGTTGATAATCTGCTGGATGCGCTGGAGCCGGGTGTCCGGGGCCGGGTGGGTCGAAAGCCACTCGATCCCCCCACCACCGCCGGCGGCACGGAGAATCCCCATCACCTCCAGCGCCGCCACGGGGTTGTAGCCCGCATCGGTCATGTAGCGCAGGCCCAGCACATCCGCCTCGTTCTCCTGCTCCCTGCCGAAGCTGATGAGGTAGACCCCCGTGCCCAGCTCCGCGCCGAGGCCGAGGATCTGGCCCCACTCGTAGTCGCTCACCGCCGCCCCGAGCAAGCCCAGGCCGATCTGAGCCGCCACCGCCCGCGACATCTGCTGGCCGATGTGCTCGGCCGTGACGTGCCCGATCTCGTGGCCGAGCACGGCGGCAAGCTGGGCCTCGTTCTGCATCTTCGACATCAGCCCGCGACTGATGAACACCTTACCGCCGGGCAGTGCGAAGGCGTTGATGACGCCCGAATCGACGGTGTGGAACTCCCACGGCAGGTCCGGCCGTTCACTGTCGCGGGCCATCTCCATGCCGATCTCGCTGACGTAACGCTGCACCCGCTCGGAGGGGATGGGCCCGCCATACTCCTGGAGAAACTGCGGCGCGTTCTCCTCGCCGATCGCGATCTCCTCCTGCTCGGTGAGCACGTTGAGCTGTCTCTGCCCCGTGGCCGGGTTGACCCGGCAGCTCGGCGCGACACTCAGCAGCACGGTCAGCAACAGCACGGTCAACCATTGCGGGATACCTGGCAGTTTCATGGGGGGGACCTCGTCAAGATTCGCAACGCGTCAGGCTCGGCAGCGCCGCCACGGCGTGGGGCGCCCGTGCCTAAAGCATAGACGAACCAGCCGGCACGTCTGTTTCAACCCGCCCCGGGAAAGTGGAAATTTCCGCGGCAGGCCTTGCTCCGGCCCCGCCTGAATCGTCGACTGCCCCTTGCCCGCGTGGTCGGGATGTGCCGGCAAGGGCGTTCGCTCAACACCAGTCGCCCCAGCGGAAACCGAAGGTTCGCTGCGGATGCATGCGGTTCACGGTCGCCGAATCCGGCCCCGTCGGCCGGGGCTATCAGGAGCGATCGGCGTAGGCGGGCCTGTTTCGGGGGCGAGCCAGACCGCCCCCTTGCCCGCCGCGAAATAGTGGCCGGAAAACACCAGGGCGACCGATAAAAGGTTATAGGACCTTGTGTGTTATGATGCAAAAACATGCCTGAAAACGCTTTACGTCAAATCGCCGGTATCTGGAAGTGGAAAGCGGGGCGGTCTGTGCCGATTGGTCAAGATCTACGGCCCCCCGTCCGATGAACCTAAGGTCAACGCGCAGCAGCCCCTGAGGGGGGCTTGCACGGCCGGTCAGGATGATCGGGCCACACGCATGAAAAACCCGGCCAACGGGACGACAGGGTCGTCAGCCCGTGATTCTGGCTTGCTGCAACCGTATTTTGGAGAGTACGCATGGCGAGTCGACGCAATGTCATTCACGAGCAGTTCTTTAACGCCCTGATCTCCGGCGATCGCGAGGCCGCACGCCACGTGGTCAGCCAGGCCCTCGATGCCGAGGCCTCCGCCGAGCAGATCCTCACCCACCTGTTCTGGCCCAGCCTCGAACACTTCCAGAACCTCCACCGCAACGACCAGCTCAACGACCTCGCCTACCAGTTCGCCACCCGGCTGCTGCGGCAACTGGTCGACCAGATGCAACTCCGCCTGGAGCGCAAGCCCTCCCGCGAGACCACCGTGCTCGTCGCCTGTGGCCCGGAACAGGCCGAGGAACTGGCCGCCCAGATGGCCGCCGACCTGCTCGAAGCCGATGGCTACACGGTCTACTACGCCGGCGGCGGCATCGCCAACGACGAGATCGTCGAACAGGTGGGTCAGATGCACGCCCACAAGCTGGTCATCTTCGGTGCGGTCCCCCAGACCGTGCCCTACACCCGGCTGCTGATCGACCGCCTGCACGAGCTGGGCGTCTGCCCCAAGCTCCAGATCATCGTCGGCGGCGGCGTGTTCAACCGGGCCGAGGGGCTGGCCGAGGAAATCGGGGCCGACCTCTGGGCCAACGACCCCGGCGAACTGGTCCAGGTCATGGCCGAGCAGCCCGACCGCCGCATGGAAGCCGACCAGCGCACCGTCGGCCGACGCCGACGCCAGGGCAAGAGCAAGGCGGCCTGACCGCCCTGCCGCCGTCCATCCGTCTTCGCCACGCGATTCGATCGCGCGACCCACGGCCAACCGGCCGTGGGTTTTTTCATGGGCGCGCACACAAAAAACCCCGCGTTTTCAAAGCGTGGGCTACGAGGCGGGATAGACGTTGCTTTACCGGCGGGCGCTTTTGGGAGAGGGGGTATTGGTATTGGCGGGGGCGGCTTTGCCGTACAGCTTCTGCTCCAGACGCTCCACGGCCCGGGCGATCGCGGGCATGCGGGGGTTGATCGCCAGGGCCCGGCGGTAGCAGTCGTGCGATTTTTCCAGCTCGTTGAGATGGGCGTGGCAGTGGCCCATGCCGGCGATGGCGCCGAAGTGGGTCGGCATCCGCAGCACGGCCTGCTCGCCGTCGGCCAGAGCGGGCTGCCACCGGCCGGCCAGGAAATGGGCAATGCTCCGCTGGTTGTACGCCTCGGCGAAGTCGGGGTCGACGGCGATGGCGTCACTGAACTTCTCGATCGCCTGGTCGTGCGACTCCATCGACAGCAGCGCGACGCCTTCGTGGAACAACTGGGCGGCGGCGGGCCGGCCGGCGCGGAACCAGATCGACCACAAGCCATGCTCCGCCATCTGGTTGACCTGCTCGTCCTCGTCATGCAGGGCTTGGCTGAGCGAGCCGACGCAGGTGTGGTCGCCGACGAGACCGAGCGTGACGGCGACGACCTGCCGAACGTCGCGCTGCGGGCATTGCAGCAGCGGGCACAGGTCCCGGCCGGTCCAGCGGGCGAGCACCACCTCCGCCAGGCGGGCGGCGTCGCCCTCGGCCAGCGGAGGACGAACGACGTCGAGAAACTGTTGGGGATCAATGTTCATCATGGTTCATCACGGCGGCTCAAGCGTGGCGAATTCTAGGGAGGCACGGAGGCCCGAGACAACTGGAATCCCGGTCCGAAGTCCGCGATCCCCTTATCGGACATCGGCCACACCCCCAGTGGGAACATGAGTTTGAACCGTGAAACCGCAAGAAAAGCAGAAAGGGAACGTCCTTCCCCCCGGGAGGGGTTGGGGAGGGGGTCACCGGCCGCCCTGAATCTACTGTTGCACAGGTGACGCAGGGTGTCCGGAGGCCCCCTCCCTCGGCCCCTCCCGGGGGCGTCAGATTCGGGACTTCGCGGGCTCAGTCCCCTCACGCCACGGTGGGGGCGGTGCGGTTGACGGCGCGCTGGAGCTGTTTGAGGGCCTGGCGGATGCGGTGCTCGTTTTCCACGAGGGCGAGGCGGACGTATCCCTCGCCGCGCGGGCCGAACGCTGCGCCGGGGGTCATGGCCACGTCGGCCTGGTCGACCATGGCGAGGCAGAACTCGTCCGTGCTGCCGCCGTAGGGGGCCAGGTGCTCGGGCCGGACCTTCGCCCAGACGAACATGGTGGCCCGGCAGGGGTCGCACTGCCAGCCGAGGCGCTGGAGGCCGCGCACGAGCACGTCGCGGCGCTGCTGGTAGATGCCGGCCTGCTTCTGGACGTGGGCGTCGCCTTCGCGCATGGCGATGATCGCGGCGATCTGCACCGCCTGGAAGATGCCGTAGTCGTAGTAGCCCTTGATGGTCGCCAGGGCGGCGATCATGTCGGCGTTGCCGCAGCAGAAGCCGATGCGCCAGCCGGCCATGTTGTAGGGCTTGCTGAGCGTGGAGAACTCGACGCCGTAGGCTTTGGCGCCGGCAGCGCCGAGGTAGCTCGGGGCGCGGTAGCCGTCGAAGCAGGTTTCGCCGTAGGCGAAATCGTGCATGATCATCACTTCGTGGCGGGCGGCGAGTTCGACGACCTGCTCGAAGAAGGCGGGCTCGACGGTCATACTCGTGGGGTTGTGCGGGTAGTTGAGCACGACGCACTTGGGCTTGGGCGTGAGGTGGTTGAGCACGTCGTCGATGCGGGCGAGGAAGGCGGCGTCGTTGCCCAGCGGGACGCTGACCGTGCTCGCCCCGGCCAGGACGACGGCATAGGTGTGAATCTGGAATGCCGGGTCGGCCACGACCGCGATGTCCCCGGGCCCGAGCAGCGCCAGGCACATGTGGCTGAACCCTTCCTTCGAGCCGATCGTGGCGATCACTTCGCGGTCCGGGTCCAGTTCGACGCCCCACTTGCGCTCGTACTTCAGCGCCATGTCGCGGCGAAGGTTGTAGACGCCCTTGCTCACCGAGTATCGGCTGTTGCGCGGGTCCATCACCGCCTCGCGGATCTTCTCCACCACCGGGTCCGGCGGGGCGTCGGTGGGGTTGCCCATGTTCAGGTCGATCACGTCCGCGCCGGCCTTGCGACGATCGTAGATCATCTGCTTCAGACGGCCGAGCACGTAAGGCGGCAA
>JBBDPC010000025.1:0-36256 GCA_040876735.1 Phycisphaeraceae bacterium
CGATCTGGATCTGCATCCCGAGTCAACGACCCACACGAAAGTCTGAAGCGGCTATAATTTTTCCGATCCCCGATCCCCGATCCCCGCTTCTTTCATCCGCGCACCTGCCTATCGTTCGGGTGGGCTGTAGCGGTGGGCTCCTTGTGTAGAGGAGCCGGCGATGATTCTGCCTGGCAGGAATCCTTCCTATTGGGAACAGCGCCATTCGCGGCCGGAGCACCCGGCGTTGAAGGGTGACATCAGTGTCGACGTCGCGGTCGTCGGCGGCGGCATCACGGGGCTGAGCACCGCGTTGCAGTTGCAGCGCGAAGGCAAAAGCGTGGCGGTGCTGGAGTTGAACCGGGTTGGCAGCGGGACGACGGGGCATAGCACGGGGCACCTTGACGCCCACGTCGAGCCGTCGCTGCACAACCTGGTTGAGCAGTTCGGCCGACCTGCGGCGCGGATCGTGGTCGAGGCGCGGATGGCGGGGATCGACCTGGTCGAACACAACTGCCGGATGCTGGGCCTGGCGTGCGACTTCCAGCGCATCCCGGCGTACTACTACGCCGAGACGCAGGGTGACCGCGACCTGGTGAAGCAGGAACTGGCGGCGGCGCAGCGGCTGGGGTTGCGTGCGGAACTGCGCGAGGGCGACCCGCTGCCGTTCGATATCGACTGGTCGGTGCGGTTGCCGCGGCAGGCGCGGTTTTCGCCGCTGGCTTACGTGTACGGTCTGGCGGCGGCGTTTGTGGAAGCGGGCGGTGTGCTGTGCGAGCAGACGCGGGCGGAGAACATCGAGCCGAGGGAGGGCGAGACCTGCGAGGTGAAGACGAACGGCGGGATCGTGACGGCGGGCACGGTGGTGCTGGCCGGTCACGGGCCGATGCTGGGTCTGTTCAGCACGGAGCCGCGGGTGTATCCGTATCAGTCGTACGTGCTGGCGTTGCGTGTGGAGGAGGACGTGCCGGACGGGTTGTACTGGGACACGGCCGAGCCGTATCACTACACGCGTCTGGCGGCGACGGATGAGCCGGACCTGTTGATTGTGGGCGGGGCGGATCACCCGACGGGCGGGGTGCGCGACGAGCAGCAGGCGTTCGATGCGCTGGAGCAGTACGTGCACGAGCGTTACACGGTGAAGCGGATCGAGCATCGCTGGTCGCATGAGTTGTGGGTGTCGGCGGATGGGTTGCCCTACATCGGCGAAGTGCCGGGCATGACCGGGGTGATGATCGCGACCGGCTTTGGGGGGGATGGTTTGACGTATGGTTCGCTGGCGGGGCTGCTGTTGAGCGATGCGGTGATGGGGCGGGAGAATGCGTGGGCAGAGCAGTTTTCGCCGTCGCGCGTGCGGTCGCTGGCGCATCCGAAGGCGGCGGCGCGGCTGGCGGCGGGCGTGCTGCATGTGGCGCGGCATTTCGTGGGCGACCGGCTCAGCGGTGGGGAAGTGGCGTCGGTGGACGAGGTGCCGGAGGGTGCGGGCCGGCTGGTGGAGGTGGGGGGCGAGAAGCTGGCGGTGTATCGCGATACGGACGGCAAGGTGCATGCGATGTCGCCGGTGTGTCGGCATCGCGGTTGCCTGGTGAGTTGGAACGATGCGGAGAAGACGTGGGATTGTCCGTGCCATGGCGGGCGTTACGACGCGTGGGGCCGGGTGATCATGGGCCCGCCGGAGTCGGACCTGCCGGTGCGCGAGGTGCGGGCGGTGAAGGAGTGAGGGGGGTAATCTTCACGCCTGAGGCAGGGCGACTGAAGTCGCCCTGCCGCGTTCGGTAAACTGTTGGCGTGTTCGACCCCACTTCATGGTCGCGGCTGGAGGGCCTGCTGTTCACAGCGAAGACGCTGGTGGACGGCTTGTACGCCGGCGGTCACGCCTCGCCGCGCCACGGGCCGGGCCTGGAGTTTCATGACTATCGGCCGTACACCCCGGGCGACGACCTGGCGGCGGTGGACTGGAAGCTGTTCGGCCGAACGGACCGCTACTACCTTCGCCGCTACCAGCGCTACAGCGACCTGTCGGCGCAACTGCTGGTGGATGTCTCGGCGTCGATGGCGTTCGCCTCGCTGGCGGGCGCGAGCGACGGCCGGCCGAGCAAGCTGACCGTGGCGAAAGAACTGGCGGCGGCGATCGCGTTTCTCACCATCCGCCAGGGCGACCGCGTCGGGCTGGCGCTGGGCGACCGCCAACTGCGTGACGTGCAGGGCGTGCAAGGCGGCTGGCCGCATCTGCAACGGCTGTGCGCCGCGCTGGAGCGGGCCGAGGCGGGCGAGGCCGGCACGACGGGCGACCTCGGCGCGTGCCTGCGGCAGGTGCAGGCTTTGCGGCGGCGGAGTCGGGGGCTGGTGGTGCTCATCTCCGATCTGCTCGATGCGCCGGGCCCGGTGCTTGATGGCATTGCCCGGCTTCGGCATGAGCGGTTCGAGGTGATCGTGTTGCAGGTGCTTTCGCCGGACGAGTTGAACCTGTCACACGCCGGGGCGGGCTGGCGTCGGCTGGTGGACGCGGAGTCGTCGCAGGCGGTGGACGTCAGGCTGGCGGGGTCGGCGGCGGCGTACAACCGCCGCATGGCCGACCATCTCACGGCGGTTCGGCGGGGCTGCCAGGGGCGCGGGGCGGATCATCAGTTGGTGCGGACCGACCGGCCGGTGCTTGAGTCATTACGGCAATACCTTGCTCACCGTGGCGGCAGTGTGTGAGGCGACGTCGTCACGCCGTGACGCCCCGCCGACGATTCTGGTAATCTGGTTCCGCCGACCGCATGCCTTGCGGCCCGGTTTCCCTCGATAATCAACGCCTGGAAGGATCTGCATCGTGAAAGTTTTGTTGACTGGAGCCGCTGGCCGACTCGGCCAGACGATGTGGCAGACGCTGCTGGACGCCGGGCACGAGGTGCGTGGCACCGACGTGCGTTACCGTCCGGATCTGCCCGGCCGGCTGGAACTGGCCGACCTGACCGAGGAACTGGCGGCCTACCGCCTGCTCGAGGGCTGTGACGCTGTCGCCCACGTCGGCAACATCCCCAGCCTCGCCCGTTCCGCCCAGCCGCAAGAGGTCTACCGCATCAACACGGCGATGAACATCAACGTCTTCCAGGCCGCCGCCGACATGTGCGTGAACAACATCGCCTTCACCAGCTCCGTGCAGGTGCTCGCCGGCCGGCGAGACAGTGACGACCCGGACCTGCCCAGCATGCTGCCCTATCTGCCCGCCGACAGCGACACGCCGGCACGGCCGGGCAACAGCTACGCCTTGAGCAAGCAGGCCAGCGAAGAGATGCTCAAGCATTTCGCCCTCCTCAACGAGCAGGGCTGCTACACCGCCGTCCGCCTGCCGTTCCTGATGGAGAGCGATGTGACGCGCATGCTCCGTTGGATCAACCGGTACGGCCGGAAGTGGGGCGTCAGCAAGCTTGACGAGGCCTTCTCCTTCCTGACTTACGAAGACGGGGCGGACCTGCTTCGCCTGGCCTTGGAGAAACCGCGTCCGGGCTACCGGCAGTACTTCCCGTCCGCTCGCGAGATGCGTCCAGGCTGGACGGTCGCCGATGCGATCGCCCGCTTTTACCCCAACGTCCCGTTGCGCCAGCCCGCCGAGCAGATGACCAGCCTGGTGGACATCACCAAGATCACCGAAGACCTCGGCTGGGAACCGGCGGGCACGAGCGTAGCGGTTCGCCAACTCACGGAGGCCTATGAGGCGGCCGAGGCGTCGGACCTTTCCGCGTGAGCAGCGCCGGGCGGGTGAAAAACCGTCGACGCCGCGCTCAGCTCAGTCGCCTTGCACCAGCAGGTCCGCCTTGGCGCGCGGCGGCGCCGGGACGTGCGGCATCGGCACGCTGGGCGATTCCGGTGAACCATCCCGATCCTGCACCTCGGGCAACCCGGGCCGGTCACGCTCCGCCGGCGGGGTCTTGTCCATCTGGTCCATATAGTCCGGGTGCAGGAAAATCGCCCGCGGCATGAGCGGGTGCGGCGAACGCTCGGCCGACGACGCACCGCCCGCATGCGGATTCCGGATCACCCGCGCCGGCCTCGCGGGCTGCGCGTGCTTGTAGACCCGCTGCGCCCAGCGGATCGTGTGGTTCTCATCCAGACGCGGATATTGCACTTGCGGGTCGATCAGCATCGTCGTCCCCCCCAACTCCACCTCCACCAGGTGCGGCAGCACCGGCTGCTCGCTCAGCGACCGGCTCACCACCGCCGCCGGCTCCACCACCGGCCGATGCACCACCCGCGCCGCCGTGCGACGCAGCGGGTCCACCGCCTCGTACCGCACCGTACGCTCGGCCGGCGGTGCGGCGTGGCTTCGCGTCACCACGTACGCCCCGCCCCGATCGGCCGCCCCGGCATCGGCCACCGGCCCCGCCATCGTCGCCGCCACCAGCGCCAGTGATCCCATCGACATCGAAACCATGCGGTACTTCATGATTGCGTCACTCCTGTCCCTGGGTTCCGCCCCCGGCTCCAGCCACCACACAGCCGCCGCGATTGCCTGTGGGAGAGGGCCGCCTCCAACCGGCCTGTGCCCTCTCCTGATCTCGCTCCCGACCCCCACTTCCGATCCAAAAGGGCGACGATGGCCAGCCCTTTCAGAGCACAGCCACCGCCCCCGCAGGCCTCGCCCGTTTCCCTCCACCCGGGCGAGGCGCGTCGACGTTTCCCTCCGGTCGACCCCAGAACACCCGCAACCACGATGCCAACCGTTACCAATCGCCGGGCGAACCATCAAATCCCCACAAAACAAGGGCTTAAAAGGCTTTTTGACGCCCCGGCAACCTCTGCCGGCCACGCCCGCGTGTTGCCTCCACGCCACATCACCCGTCGCCCGCGAACCACACCGCTGCCGCCTCGCCGGGTGACCGCCACCCGCCCCTCCCCCTCCCGCCCTGTCATGTTTTCTAAATCACCTCTGTTTAGGATCTTATGACGTGCCACCCCGTCGGGCAGGGGCTCGCCGGGTCAGGTGGGCGTTGTATTTTCAACAACATGTCAAAGAACAGGTTACGACGCCGCCGCGACGTGGCGGGCGTGACAGGGCATCGACGGTGACCGGGTTTTGACGGGATCACAGGATTTTCAGGATCAACAGGATGAGGAGTTTTGCCTTGTTATTCTTGTGTTTCTCTTCCCTGTCTTTCTGTCTTGATCCTGTCCATCCGTGGGTCGTGGGGCAGTTTGAATGAAGTGGGGCGGGCTTGAGCGCCCGCCCCACTTTGAAAATGTCCCACTATCAAAAAAAACAGTGCCCCCTGTAGGGACGCTGCGCCACCGCGCGGTGCGCGCATGCGACGTTTCACATCAGTAAAGTGGTTGAGGAGTCTTTTTTTTTGTTTCAGTGATCCGAGGTCGTCTGGTCAAACCGAGCCCGGGTCACGCCGGCTGCGAGGCCCGGCCACGGCACGCTCAAGTGACCCCGGTGGGACTCGAACCCACACTGGACGGATTTTAAATCCGCTGCCTCTGCCGATTGGGCTACGGGGTCGAAGGGGTTGTCAGACGATGGCACGTCCGGGCGGGTCGGGACCGTTGCGCGGCTGCCCGACGGGCAAGGGCAGAGTGTACCACCGCGCTGGGCCTGGCACTGTGTCAGGTTCGATCGGACGGCCCATGCGGACGGGGGCGGCTGCCGGGGGCCAGGCTCTGTCTCATGGCCCCACCACGCGGTGGCCGTGAGATGGCGCCTGGTGGCGTGGTCGCGATCAGGCGGACGGTTGCTTGTTCCTGTCACGGGTGCGGGGGGCGAACTGGCGAATGGCCTGCACCAGTTCGGCGGCCGCCTCGCTCTTGTTCAGATAAGCCCGGGCCCCGGCGGCCTGCATCGCGGCGGCCACGTCCTGTTCTTCGTGAATCGAGAGGCCGATCACGCACGCCTCCGGCAGCTCGGCCATGATCTGCCGCGTCGCGTCCACGCCGCTGATCCCCGGCAGCGAGATGTCCATCACCACGACCGCCGGCCGATGCTGGCGCGCCAGCGCCACCGCCTCCTCACCCGAAGCAGCCTCGGCGATCACCTGCATGTCCTTCTGCTGTTCGATCAGTTGGGCCACGCCCCGGCGGACGACCTCGTGATCGTCGGCCAGCAGCACGCGCGTACATGCTGTGGCGGCGGGGTCGGCGGGAAGCGGTTCGGCCGGTGGGTCCGGCTCGCATTCGCGTTCCACGGCAGGCGCTTCCGAGTCTGCCTGTGGCGAGGCCAACTGCGGCACGAGAATCTCGACATGCGTGCCTTTGCCCGGCTCGCTGTCGATCCGCACCTGGCCGCCCAGCAGTTCCAGGCGCTCCTGGAGGGAGAAGAGGCCATAGCCGGAGCGTTCGGCCCTGGCGTAATGGGTCTGGATGTCGAAGCCGGCGCCGCGATCGTCCACCGCCACGCGAAGCTGTCCGTCGCCGCGCTGCAAGATGATGCGGGCGTGGTCCACGCTGGCGTGCTTGACCACGTTCAGCAGCAGTTCGCGTACGGCCGTGAACAGCAGCACGCGTAGCTGCTCGCGCTCGACCGGGACGGTGTCGTCGGCGACCACGTCCACGTTCAGGCCATACTTCTCGCGCACCGACCGGGCCAGCCACGCCATCGCGGTGTTCAGGTCGAGATCGTACAGCACCGGCGGGGCCAGCTCGATGGTCAGTGAACGGGAAGTCTCGATCGCCTGCGCCAGCAGTTGCTCGGCTTCATCGACCGCCCGGGCTTCGCCTGTCTCGCGCAGCGGCGTCAGGCGCATCTTCGCCGCCACCAGGATCTGCTGAAGGTCATCGTGGAGCCATTGCGCCAGCCGACGGCGCTCGCGCTGCTCGGTGTCGGTGAGTTCGGCGGCGAGACGCTGGAGTTGGTCGGCGCGCTGTCGGGCTTCGGCGGTCCGCTCGGTGACGCGCTGTTCCAGCGTGTCGTTCAGTTGCTGGAGCCGTTGCTCGGCCAGCTTCCGCTCGGTGGTGTCCAACAGCACACCGACGAACCGGGTATGCGGCTGCGTCTTGTCCGACTGAAGTTGAGCGCGCCCCACGGAATGGACCCAGCGGTAACCGCCCGCTTCCCGGCGAACGCGGTATTCGCTGTCGAACCGGCCGTTGGAGCCGGGGGCGAGCGCCGCTTCGATTTCGCGGCTCACTCGGGCGCGATCGTCCTCATGGATGCGGTCCAGCACGTCCTGCCGCGTGATTTGCGGGCGTCCGGTCAGCCCCAGCAACTCGCCGGCCCGGTGATCATGTTGGAGGACCTCGGTGGCCAAATCATACGTCCACAAGCCCATCCGGGCGGCGTCCATCGCCACCTCCCGCTGTTGTTCGCTGCGGCGCAGGGCTTGCGCGGCCCGGCGGGCTTCAGTCACGTCGCGGGTCGTGCCGGCGACGGCCACGACCTTGCCGTCGGGCCCGAGGATGGGGACGAAGATGTAGTCGTAAATCCGTCGGCCGAGGCTGTGGTGGGGGAATGGCACCTCGCCGCGCACCGGCTTGCCGGTGGCGACGACCTGGTCGATCTCCCGTTCGTGCATCCGGGCGTGCCACGGCTCGTAGCCGATCTCCAGCAGACGCTTGCCGACCGCATCCTCCCAGCTTCGCCCCCACATGTTCAGCAGCGCGGGGTTGGCGTAGGTGAACCGGTAGTTCAGGTCGAAGACGTAGACCAGGTCCGGCGTGTTGGAGAGGATGGTTTCATACAGACGCTTCTGTTGTTTTGCCGCGGCGGTAGCCTGGGCCAGCGCGGCCTCGGCCTGCTTGTGCTGGGAGATGTCTTCGACGATCGCCGTAGCCATGAGAGGTCGGCCGTCGGCATCGTGCACGACGGTGCCGTTGACGCGCACCCACACGACGCTGCCGTCCTTGCGGACGTACCGTTTTTCGAGCCGGTAATCGCCGTTGGCTTGCAGGAGCTGCTGGTAACGCTGTTGGTCCGAGGCGCGGTCGTCGGGGTGGTTGAGCTGGTCGACGGTCATGTTCAGCAGTTCGGCCTCGTCGTAGCCGGTGATGGCGCTGAACGTCGGGTTGACGCGGAGAAAGCGGCGTGTCGTCGGGTCCACCTGTGCCACGCCGATGGTGGCGGCCTGGAAGATTGCACGGAACTGCAGGTCATTCTCGTGGCGGAGCTTCTCATCCGCTTGCCTGGGGTCGGTGATGTCGCGGGTTGTTTCCCGTACACCCATGGGCTGCTCCTGGTTGTGACGGTTCAAGTTGATTATAGATGTGATGAACGTGCGAGCGATGCCATTCAGAAATAATGGGCTGACAGGCCTGACCATCATCCATTCTCCGGCATGGCCTGCAACCCTGGGTCGTGGGCTCTTTTCAAAGTGGGGCGCCCGTCCCCCCCCGGGAGAGCAAGGGCTGCCACTGGCTCAAGATTTCTGCCGGGGCGGGCTTGCGATTCTTCGCCGCCCGGTGTCTCATGCGGCCCTGCGCCTGCGGGTAGGCAGGGCCGGGGATCGCGGTTCACCTGGAGAGGCTTGCGTCGATGACCTTGCGAGCACTTGTCATCACGGCGGTTCTGGTGCTGGTCATCTGCGGGCTGGGGTTTTTCAATCAGCACGTTGCGCAGTTGCCGGGCATGATCGGCGGCGCGCTGCCGTTGGTGGTGTTCGCCACGCTGGCGGTGTTTGTGCTGGCGGTCAATCCGCTGCTGGCAAGGCTCTCCCCGCGTGCGCCGCTGAGCGGGCAGGAGCTGGCGGTGATCGTCTGTCTGAGCCTGGGGGTGTGCGCGTATACCGGGTCGTCGTTTTTCCGCTACTTCGGGAGCATGACGACCATGCCGGCGCACGCGGTCAAGACGCGGCCGGCGTGGCAGTCGGCGGAAGTGATGGCGTATGTGCCCGGGCATGTGGGGCGCGTGGCGCCGGGGCAACTGCTTGATCCGGCGGGGCTGGCGCGGGCGGTGGTGGCGGAGCGTGAGGCGGACACGGTGGCGGGCCGGCTGTGGTGGCTGGCGGGCGAGGCGGACCGGCGCGTCTGGCGTGAGGCGGCCGAGGTGGCGGGGGACGGGGGAGCGTACCGCGACCGGCTGGCGCGGCTGGTGAACCAGGCGCTGGCGGAGCCGGGTTTCCTTGACCAGCCAGTGGCGGGCGAGGCGGCGCGGGTCGCCGCGGGCCGGCGGGCGTTGCAGGCGGCGCTGCCCGAGATGTTCGCCCGGCCGCCGCCGGGGCAGGGCGTGCTGCTCAACGATGGCATGTACGACAGCGAGTTGATGGACGGCTTCCTGTTCGGCGACCCGGCGGGGACGTGGCCGAGCGTCGGCCGTGTGCCGTGGGACGCCTGGTGGCCGGTGATTCGGCTGTGGGGCGGGCTGATGGTGCTGCTGGTGGTGGCGGCGATCTGCCTGGCGGTGATCGTTCGGCCGCAGTGGGCGGAGCATGAACGGCTGGCGTTTCCGATCGTGAAGTTTGCGCAGCTCATGCTCGAGCGGCGCGGCGGCGGCACGTTGCCGGACATCGCGCGGTCGCGGCTGTTCTGGGTCGGCTTCAGTGTGACGGGGTTGCACCTGGTCAACGGGCTGCACGCCTGGTTTCCAAGCCTGCCGCACTTACCGATGCAGTTGGATTTCTCGGCGTTGCGGGTGCTGTTTCCCAACGCGTCGCGGGCGTGGCAGTCGAACGGCGTGTTTACGCCGACGGTGAACCTGACGGTGATTGCCTTCGCCTTTCTGCTGCCGCGGGCGATCACGTTGACGTTCGGGCTGACGAACGTGGTGTTCCTGGCGATGTTCGCGATGCTGGTGGGGCGGGGGATGCGGACGAACGACGCCGAGGCGCAGGTGGGCTTTGAGGGGATGGTGAACTTCGGGGCGATGGTGGCGCTGGCCGGGGTGCTGCTGTACACGGGTCGGCGGTACTACGGAAGCGTGGCGACGTCGGCGGTGCTGGGCCGGGCGTTGGGGGCGACGCCGGCGGCGTCGGTGTGGGCGTTGCGGGCGTTGTTCGTGCTGGTGCCGTTGGCGGTGGGGCACATCGTCTGGCACGGCGGTTCGCCGCTGTTTGCGACGCTGGCGGTGGGGCTGGTGCTGCTGCTGTGGGTGGTCAACGCGCGGATCGTGTGCGAGACGGGGCTTTACCGGGTTGGCATGAGCGTGCTGCCGGTGGGGATCGTGGTGTCGTTGTTCGGCTTGGAGGCGGTGGGGCCGACGCAGATCATTCTGCTGGCGATGATCAGCGTGGTGCTGGCGCTGGAGATGTGGGAGACGCCCTTGGCGTACATGACGACGGGGCTGGAGCTGTCGCGGCGGATGGGGGCGCGGCAGGCGACGTTCGTGCCGGGGCTGATGACGACGGCGGTGGCGGGGTTTGCGGTGGCGCTGGTGGTGACGTTGAGCGTGCAGTACCACTTCGGCATGCTCGGCCGGGACGAGGCGGTGGTGGAAAGGCGGGCGGTGAGTTCGATGGTGTTCAGCGCGCAGACGGCGACGGAGCTGGCGTCGCGCGAAGCGCTGGCGGACGCGGTGGACCTGAGTGACATGGACCGGCTTGGCCGGATGGCGCCGAGCCGGTGGGGACTGGGCTGGGCGGGGTTGGGCGCGGTGTTGTTTGTGGCGTGTGCGGTGGCGCGTTACCGGCTGCCGTGGTGGCCGGTGCATCCGATCATGTTCGTGCTGCTGGGCAACTGGGGTCTGGTGACGTTCGGCGTGTCGTTTCTGCTGGGCTGGCTGGTGAAGTCGGGCGTGGTCGGCGTGGCGGGGGCGCGGGGGTATCACCAGTTGCTGCCGATGATGTGCGGGATCATCGCGGGCGGGCTGTTCAGCGCGGCGATCTGGATGGTGGTGGGGATCGTCTACTTCATCCAGACGGGTCTGCCGCCGGCGACGTACGTGGCGTTTTAGGTAGCGTTGAGCTGTCAGCTTTCAGCCGTCAGCCAGCGTACCCCGTCAGTTCGGCCTGTCGCTGGCATGCAGAGCCCCGCAGGTACGTGCGGGCTTTGGCTGTATCGGTTTCAACGGAAATTTGTATCAGGCGACAGCAACGTCCTCGACGTCATGCTGAGACGGATGTCGCCGCGCGTCGCCTCGGCGTGGGGCGGGATAAATCTCAATTCGCCGCAGGCGAGGGGACGGTCGAAGGTAAAATACAGGTGTTGTTGTTGACCCTTGGGGGCCACCCGCTCGGCGGATCGCCGAGCCAGACAGGAGGTCGCCATGCCACTGGAACGCCTGCGAAAATACCTTGACGAGCATCACGTCCGCTACGAGTTGATCCCGCACCTGCCCACGTTCACCGCCCAGGAGACGGCCGCCGCCACGCACACGCCGGGCAAGGCGATGGCCAAGACGCTCATCGTCGGCATCGACGGCCGGTGGGCGATGGTCGTGCTGCCCGCCACGGACCAGCTCGACCTTGAACGGCTGCGCCATGTCACCGGTGCGGCGGAGGTGCGGCTGGCCAGCGAAGATGATTTCAAGGTGCTCTTCGACGACTGCGAGCCCGGGGCGATGCCGCCGTTCGGCAACCTGTACGACCTGCCGGTGTTCGTCGACGCGCACCTGCGGGAGGATGTGCAGATCGCCTTCGAGGCCGGCTCGCACCACGAGCTGATCCGAATGCCCTACGCCGATTACGAGCGGCTGGTCGAGCCGGTCGTGGCGACGATACACACGTGAGTCAGCGTGAGGCGATGGACGGCTGAGTCAGTCCGGGCTCAGTAGCCGCCGCCGGCCGCAGCGTGGCCCTGCACGATGGTCACGCCTGCGGAGCAGCCGAGGCGGGCGGCGCCGGCGTCGAGCATGGCGCGGGCGTCGTCGGCGGTGCGGATGCCGCCGGACGCCTTGACCTGCATCGCCCCGGCGTGCTGTTTCATCAGCCGCACCGCTTCGACCGTCGCGCCGCCGGCGGGGTGGAAACCGGTCGACGTTTTCACAAAGTCGCACCCCGCGCCCTGGGCGGCGCGGCAGGCGGCGACGATGCGCCGCTCGGCCGTCGCGGCGTCCACGTCTTGCATCAGCGCGGCCGACTCGATGATCACCTTCACCACCACCTCCGGATTCACCGAACGCACCGCCCGCGTCAGCTCCAGGTACGCCGCCTCCGCGGCGGCGGCGTCCTCGGCGAGCAGGTGCGGCAGATGAGCGACGAAGTCGATCTCCAGCGCTCCGTCCTTGCACGCGCTGGTGGCTTCGATTGCCTTGATCATCGGCTTCATCGCCCCCAGCGGGAAGCCGGCCACGACGCAGGGCCTGACCCCGCTGCCCGCCAGCCGACGCGCGACGTGTGCCGCATAGCAGCCGTTGACGCAGACGCTGGCGAAGCCGTACTCAAGCGCTTCATCGCAAAGGCGGTCGATGTCGGCGGCCGTGGCCTCGGGCTTGAGGTTCGTATGGTCGATGGCGGCGGCGATGGCGGACGGCATGGCGGGCTCCGGGGTGGGACGGATGAAGGCGGTGAGGCGGTGAACAGGTGAGGGGCTGTCTCTGAACGCCCCTCCCAAAGGGCGGGGAGTCAAGCGAACTGCTTTATCACCTCGCCACTCCCTCATCTCCCGCATCCTCAAGTTGTTCGAAAAACGTACGCAGGGCGGTACGGTACCGGCTTTCATCGCAGTGGGCCAGATCGAGATGGCCACCGGTCTCGAACGTGACGAGCTGGCCTTGCGCGGCGGCGTCGGCGATGGCTTTGGCGTCGTCGTAGGCGCACAACTCGTCGCGGCAGCCGTGAAGGACGAGCAGGGGGCGGTCGAGTTGGCGGGCCTGTTCGAGGCGGTCGTACGCGCGCCAGCCGGGGCTGAGCAGGCGGAGCGCGGCGCCGACCAGTGGCAGGATCGGCCGGGCGGGCCAGCGTCGGGCGTGGAGGATGCGGGCGATCGGTTGATGCCAGAAGCGGTAGGGGCCGTCGGCGATGGCGGCACGGAGGCGCGGGTCGCGTCGAGCCAGCGCGTCGATGGCGATGCCCGCGCCCATGGAGTAGCCAAAGAGCACGACGCCGCGGGTCGTGTCGATCTGGTCGAGGAGGTTGATGACGTCGTCGGCCTCGCGTGCGCCGAGCGCGCTGGTGGGGGCGCGGCACTCGCCGTGGCCGGGCAGGTCGAACAGCAGCAGTTGCGAAGCGTGTGGCAGGAGCAGCGGCGCCCAGGTCAGCGCGCCGTAGCGCGCGTCGGCGAAGCCGTGGAGCACGATGACCGCGGGGCCGGCGGGCGCGTCGCCGGCGATCAGCCAGCCGGGCGTGTCGTGGCCGGTGGCGAGGCGCAGGGTCAGGTCGTCGGCCACCCGGCCGATCTCTTCCGGTGACGCGGGCAGGCCTCGGCCGAGCACCGTGGCGTATGTTTTGCGCGGCGGCCGACGAAGCTTACGGGCGACAGCCAGGGCGGCGCCGATCCACACCAGCAGCAAGGCGACAAGCAGAAGCCAGAACAAACCTGTCATGCCGGATACAATAACCGCCTTTACCGCGTGATTCGGTTGTGCAGCAACACAGGCATGAAACGAAAAAAAACGGGGCGGGGTGCCCCGACACCACCCGCCCCGTGCGAATCACAATGTTATAGTGATCGAATGGGCGCTCGATGCGCCTTCCCGTCCGCGGTCACAAGGAGAGGGATTTTACGACCTTCCCAGAAACCGGTGAAGCATAACAATAATATCACGAACCTTCAATGATAATGCGGCGATTGACGTTTTGCAATAGTCGACAGTGTAATGCACCCCATGTCCCGCAAGAAGACGATTAATCTGGCCGTTCCCGAGCCGTTGCTTGCCGAGTTCAACGAGGTCTGCCGACACTACGGCCACGCCAAGCAGAAGGGGCTGGTGCTCAGTGCGGCGATCCTCCTCTTTCTCGAAGCCGACCCTTCCGAGCAGGGCGATGCGCTGGAGCGCATCCTCATCGCCGACGTTCGCAATGGCGTGGACTCGATGATCACCCGCGCCAAGAAGGAACAGATCGAGCGAATCCAGACGCGCGAAACGCCCGCCGAGACGCCGCGCCTGGCCAAGGCGGCGAAGAAGGCCCGCCCGGCCCGCAAGCCGGTCCGCCGTCTGCCGAACCCCTCGGACGATGACCAGGCGGCGGACGAGTAAGCGCCCACGGCATACGGCCACCTGTTTGAATCGAACCCGCTCGACCGGCTACTTCCCCTCATACACATCGCGCACCCGCAGCCCCACCCGCGCCGCCTGACGGGCGAGCTTGGTCGCCACGCGTGGTGACGGCGTCGCCGGGGCTTCGCGGTTCGCCGTGTCGCTGGCCCGGGCCGCCTCGCCGAGGCATCGCAGCATCGTGTCGACGTCAGCCGGCGCTTGCGATGCTGACGTCGACGCAGTTGACACCAACGCATCAGCAGGATCGGCGTCCGCCTCGACGGCTCCCTCTGCCGCCTCGCCGGCGAAGATGCGCAGTTGCCGTGTCAGATCGAGCACGAACTGCGTCATCGCCATGCCGAACAGGTCGCAGTAGTCTTCCTTGTCAGTGACGCTTGCGCCGAAGTGGTACAGCCAGGCCTCCATGTACTCATGGCTTATCACTTGAATCTGCTGCGCCTCGCTGACCACTGTTGAAACCAGCAACTCGTGGGCGTCGTTGTCGCAGAGGCCGAGGCATTTCTCGCCTTCGTGGTCGATGTAGCCGTCCACGAAGCGGACGCGATAGAGAAAAGGACCGACGCGGAGAATCATGATGCACCTCCTCGGCCGTGCCGATGCGGCCGTTCGTTGGCCTGGCACGTTCCGACGGTTCAGGATACCCGCTTGGCGGGGCAAGCGGTGTCAACAGTCTGGCAGTGGGGGGTGAGCCAGAGGGAGTAGGCGGGCAAGACGTTCGCTGGCCGTGGAAGCCCGCGTCGTTGACGTGGGGCAGTAAACTGGCTGGCATGCGACGCTGGCGTGGGATCGGCATTCTCGTGGTCGTGCTCGGCCTCGCGGCGGGCGGGTGGTTCTGGCAGGCCCGCTTGACCACGACCCGCGGGCCGATGGTGCAGCAGGCCTATGTCTGGCAGCGGCAGTGGAACGAGCCGGTGCGCGAGGCGGTGGCCGAGCATGCGGCGGCGTTCGACCGGCTGCTCGTGCTGGCGGCGGAGATCGAGTTCGACGCCGGCCGGCCGCGCAGCATCACGGCGCCTCTCAATCACGACACGTTGCGGGACGCAAATCGCCCGGTCGGCCTCGCGCTGCGCATCGGCCCCTACGCCGGCCCGTTTCAAGCGTCGGACCCCGTCGGCACCACGATCGTGAACCTGGCACGCGAGCAGGTCGCGGCCATGCGCGAGCAGGGCATCGAGCCCGCCGAGGTGCAACTCGACTTCGACGCCGCCACGCGACACCTCGCCGGCTACCGCGTCTGGGTGGACGCGGTGCGCGAGGCGGTGCATCCCGTGCCGGTGACGATCACCGCATTGCCGACCTGGATGGGCTCGCGCGCGTTCGGCCCGCTGGTGCGCGCCACGGACGGCTACGTGTTGCAGGTTCACGCGCTGGACCGGCCGGCCCACGTCGACGCCCCGGCCAAGCTGGCCGATCCGGCGCAGGCCCGGCAATGGGTGCGCGAGGCGGCCCGGCATGACGTGCCGTTTCGCGTGGCGCTGCCGACCTACGGCTATCTGCTGGCGTTCGATGATGCAGGGCGGTTCACCGGCCTCACGGCCGAGGGGCCCATGCCGGAGTGGCCGGCGGGGACGCAACTGCGCGAGCTGGCGGCGGACCCGGCGGCGATGGCGGAACTTGTGCAAGGCTGGACCGCCCGCCGGCCGATGATGATGCAGGGCGTGATCTGGTACCGCCTGCCGACGGCGCGGGACCAGCGCAACTGGCGCTGGCCGACGCTGGCGGCGGTGATGGCCGGGCGGACGCCGACGGCACGGCTGACCGTCGAGCCGGTCGCGGACGGAACCGGCCTGGTGGATGTCGTGCTGGTCAACGCCGGCTCGGCCGACGCCACGCTCAACGGACCGGTGTCGCTGCGCTGGCCGGCGGACGTGCGGCCGATCGCCCGCGATGCGCTGGCGGGCTTTCGGTGGCGGCGGGACGATCCGGGTGTGGAGCCGGGGCGGGCGGAGTTGACGCCGCCGGTGCGGGAGCCGGCGTGGACGTTGCCGGCCGGGGAACGAATCGGGATCGCATGGATGCGATTCGCACAGGACACGGAGGTCGAGGCGCATGTCCAGGCAGACGAACCGTAAGCGACGTTGGCGATGGCAGGTGGTGGCGGGGGCGGCGGGGTTGGCGCTGGCGGCGGGCGTGACGTGGGCGTGCGGGCCGTACTTCGAGCAGCGCCTGCTGACGAAAAGTGAAGCGGCGGTCTTCGCCGCCCCGGCGGGTCAGTTCCCGCGCGAGATCGACCGGCTCACGCCCGAGCCGCCGGCCGGGTTGACCGCCGTGCCGGCCGACGAGGATGAAGAGCCCTATCAACAGACGGCCGCGGTCGATGCGGCGGAGTTGCTCGAAGCGCTGACCGCCGCCGGGATGCCCGCCGAGGCACGGCGCGACCTGCTGACCGACTACCACCGCCTGCGCGACCACCTCCGCGCCCGCCACACAAAGCTGGCTGACCATCGGGAGAAGTTTGAGCCCGACGAGCGGGCCGCTGACGCGCTGCCATGGGCGGATGAGCCGGACTGGCAAGATACGCTCGACCGCCTGCCGGTGGAATTCGCGCTTTACCTGCGTGGTGCGATCGAACATGCCCGCGGCGACGGCCCGGCCGCTCGTGAACAGTGGCGCCGACTGCTGGAGCTGCCCGCCGAGCAGCGGGCGTATCGCTCGACGTGGGCGGCGTACATGGTCGGCCGCAGTTACGTGGACGATGCGCCTGCCGAGGCCGGGGCGTGGTTCGAGCAGACGCGCCGCCTGGCCCGCGCGGGGTTCGCCGACCCGCTGGGTCTGGCGGCCGCGAGCCTTGGGTGGGAAGCCCGGGCGGCCCTGGACCGAGACCGGTACGAGCAGGCGATCGACCTCTATCTGGCACAACTGGCCACCGGCGACAACAGCGCCTACGCCTCGCTGGCGATCTGCGCCCGGTGGGTCCTGCGTGCCGATGCGGCGACGCAGCAGCGCGTCGTTCGGCATGAGGCGTCGCGTCGGGTGGTGACCGCTTACCTGCTCGCACAGGCTCATCGCCGTTGGACGAATGAGCCGTTGGCGGAGCAGTGGCTGGGCGTGGTCCGTGGAGCCGGGCTCGATCTTGCGGAAGGGGCGGAACGGCTGGCGTGGCTGGCGTACCAGGCGGGCGACTTCGGCCTGGCGGAGCGGTGGCTGGGAATCGCGGACCCGGATGAAGCGATGACGCAGTGGCTGCAAGCGAAGCTGGCGCTGCGGGCTGGCGAGATGGAGCCGGCGATGGAGCGGCTCGCTGCCGCCAGCGCCGCCTTCCCGGCCGAGCGGGCGCACCGGACGGCAAACCAGCGGATGGCCCACGGCGCGATCGCCCCGGTCGCCGAGCGTGTGCGTGGCGAACTGGGCGTGCTTCATCTGGCGCGAGAGCAGTACATCGACGCGCTCGATCAACTGCTGCGGGCCGGCTACTGGACCGACTCGGCCTACATCGCCGAGCGCGTCTTGAGCGTGGAGGAATTGAAAGCTTACGTCGATGCCCACTGGCCGGAACCGGAGCGGCAGGCCGACCCGTCCTATCCGACGCAGCGCATGTCGCCGGCGCAGATGGCGCGGGAAGTGCGTCACCTGCTGGCGCGTCGGCTGACCCGCCAGGGCCAGTGGCGCGAGGGCCGGCCGTACTATCCCGCCAACCTGCGCCCGGTGCTGGATGCTTACATTACCGCCATCCGCCGCGGCCACAATCGCGACCTTGACGCCGACGAGCGGGCCGAGTCGTTCTGGCAGGCGGCGCGCCTTGCCCGGCATGACGGGCTGGAACTGCTGGGCACGGCCCTGGGGCCGGACTGGCAGATCTATGGCGGGCAATTTTCCTTTGGCAGTGCGGCGAGGGAAGCGGAACGTCGGCCGGAGGAGGGCGTGGCCGCCGCCAGCGAGGACGAGCGTGACCGGCTGCGTGCCTCACTGCCCGACATCGACAAGCGATGGCATTACCGTTACACCGCCGCGGACCATGCGTGGTCGGCGCTGGCGCTGATGCCGGACAACCACGACCGCACCGCTGAGCGTTTCATCATCGCCGGCCAATGGCTGGCGCCGCATGACGCCGAGGCGGCCGACCGCTTCTACAAGGCGCTGGTCAACCGCTGCGGCGAGACGCCACTCGGGCGAGAGGCCGATCAGCGGCGCTGGTTTCCGTCGATCACCGAGCCGCGCGATGCTCCTTCATCCGCGGCGCGTTAAACCCGGAACAGCCTTCAGGCGATCCTGTGTCTTGGGAAGCGAGGCTGAAAAAAAGCCGGGCGACGCGTGGTCGCCCGGCTGTCGGGGTGGTGTCCGGGGTTTTGGAGTCACCGGCGGGGATGGATGGTGGGATGGATCAGAGCGGGGCAGGAGACTGCCGCCGTCGCTTCAGGAGCAGGCCGGCGAGGAGGGCGAGGCCCGGCCCCACGGCGGCGGGGGTGGGCACCATGGCGGGGCCATTCACACTCCCATTGCCGCCGTTGCCGCCAAGGCCGTTCTCATCCACCGGTACGAGTCCGATGATGATGAGCAGGTTGGTCGTCTCGCCGTCGTTCAGGTCGACCACGCCGCTGAACGAGCCGACGTGCTCGCCGCTGCCGCCGAGGAAGCTGATCAGGTTGCCGAAGTCTTCCTCGGAGGTGATCTGCGGGCTTTGGAGGAAGCCCTGGTCGGCGCCGCCGACGGTGGCCCCGTTGTCGCCGAGGGCGGACAGGTCTGCGCCGGCGTCAAAGGCGAAGACTTCCGCCTGCCACTGGAACTGGCCTGCGCCGGCAAAGTCGCTCAGGTCCACGACAAAGGCGTTGGAGCCGCCGTTGCCGTTGCTGCGGGTGACAAGGCTGTCGGACAGGCCGTTGGCGGTGAGGACCCCGCCGGAGTCGACGAGCGAGCCGGTGCGGAACGCGTCATCGCCGGCGGTATGGACGTCGAAGGCGAAATTGAATCGGCTGTCTGGCTCGACGAGGTCGGTTGAGGCGTCGAAGCCGGTCGTCTGGACCCCGCTGCCGAAGCTGTCCAGACTGCTGCGGTTCTGGGCTGGGGCGACGCTTGCTGCCGCCACCGCCAGCGAGGCGGCGACTGTCAGCAGGCATCGTCGTGGACTGAGGATAAAACGTCGGTTTGCTTGCGTGGTGTCGCCACGGATCGGGTTTCTGGCCACCATGGTTCTCCTTCTCTTTCTCCTGGGTAGGTCTTTCTCTCCCCGGCTGCAACGTTGGCCTGCCGCCCCCCGAGTCCGTTCCCCGACAGGGTGAATGGCTCCGAATGCCGGTGTCTCCGTCCGAATTATTGGCACGGGAGGGTGGAGAAGGCAATGACGCTCCGATCCCTGGATCGCAATAGCTTCTTCTGGTATAGCGGTTTAAGGTTGAGATCGTGGCGGCGGGGCGGTGTTGTCGAGTTTACAAAACGTGGTGTTTGCGAAGGTTACGTGCATGGCCACGTGCGGGCGGGGGCGGGCGGGTCGGCTGCGCCCGGGGGAGCCGGGGGTCGGATTGGGGGCGACGCCGATGGCCTGTCAAGGCGGGCGCGGAGCGGGCGGTCGTGGTGAGAGAGGGGGGCGCGGGGGGTAACCAGAAAAAAAGCCCACGACGTGAGGCCGTGGGTAGTGGGATACTTTCAAAGTGGGGCGGGCGCCAAAGCCCGCCTCACCAGGCAAGCAAAGGACACCACTGCCAGGCCGTGGGCTTCGGTAGATCGCTGCAAGCGGCGGTGAGTCAGTCGTGCAAGCCGTGCGCCGCGTCGCTGGCGTTGGCGATGATGTAGGTGTCGCCGTCGTTGAACAGGTCTTCGAGTGAGCCGGGGCCGCGGGCCTCGATCGCCTGCTGCACCTGCTGGCCGAGCAGGTCTTCGTAGCAGTGGTCCTCCATGGCGTAGAAGACGCCCACCGGCTCGGGGAACTCGGGATGCCGCATCCGGCTGAGCATGAACGCCAGCCCCTCGTCCGTCTCGTCATGGAACAGCAGGTCGTCCTCGCTCACGCCATCGCCGCTGGCTCCGAGTTTGACCACCTCCAGGCGATGCCCGTTGAGGCGCAGCCCCTTGTCGCGGTCCTTGCCGAAGATCATCGGCTTGCCGTGCTGGAGGCGGAGGAGGTTGTCTTCCTTCGTGTCCTTGTCGGTGGCGTACTCGAACGACTTGTGGTTGAAGACGTTGCAGTCCTGGTAGATCTCGACGAACGACGCGCCCTTGTGCCTGGCGGCGCGTTCGAGCAGGTCGCCGAGATCTTTGTCGATGTCCACACCCCGGCCGACGAAGCTGGCCTCGGCGGCGAGGGCGATCGAGATCGGGTTCACCGGGAAATCGAGCGACCCCATCGGGCTGGACTTGGTCTTTTTGCCCACTTCGGAGGTGGGGGAGTACTGCCCCTTGGTCAAGCCGTAGATGCGGTTGTTGAACAGCATCAGGTTGAGGTTGACGTTGCGGCGGAGCACGTGCATGAGGTGGTTGCCGCCGATCGAGAGCATGTCGCCGTCACCGCCGACGACCCAGACGTCGAGGTCGGGGTTGGCGAGCTTGATGCCGGTGGCGAAGGTGGGTCCGCGGCCGTGGATGGAGTGGAACCCGTAGGTGTTCATGTAGTACGGGAACCGCGCGGCACAGCCGATGCCGGAGACGAAGACGGTCTTCTCTTTGCGCAGGCCCATCTTGGCCGCAACCTTGCGGACCTGGTTGAGGATGGCATAGTCGCCGCAGCCCGGGCACCAGCGCACGTCCTGATCGGAGGCGAAGTCCTTGGGCTTGAGCACGGTGAGGTTCTTGTCGGCCATGGTGTGAAACGTCCTTCAACCCGCCTTTTTATGGTTGCGGCGATTCGATGCGGGTTTTACTTCCAGATTCGTGACGAGCATGACATCAATGATGTCGTATGCGTCTTCTTCAGTCGGCGAGGCGACGAGCACTGTTCGGCCACCACGAAGCGGCATGAGAAACTCGGGGTACTGCACCGAGATTTCCTTACCGTTGGCAAGGTGAATAACAAACGGCCGGAACGGCTCAGCCTTCCACAGTTGGCGCAGTTGGTCGATCGTCATGCTGAACCGTTCCCCTTCGTCGAGTGTGCGATTGAAGAAGCTCGCTGATGCCGAGCCAGGAGGATGGTAACCGGCCCCATTATGACGAAGCCCACCAAACCAACTCCGATGCCTTGGCCATCCCAAAACCCATGGTACGCATGAAACGCCGCCGCATACCCGATCCACGTTCCTGCGACCTCAAGCAGTGTTTGTGATGCATCAAGTCGGTCATCTTTCCGGTGCAGATAGGGAATCAGCAGGCAGACACCGACAGGTAACACCAGCAACAGCAGATTCAATGGGAACGTGGAGATAACCGATGGAAGAGCCACGAGTGCCCCAGCGACCACGAGCGATGCTGATAGAACAAACGCTTGTTTTGGATCGGTAAGCATGGAGGGCTTCTTTCAACTCGTTCCAGTGAATGACCCCCTGATCATATCTCCAACCCCTGCCCCTTCGGATCAACCTTCCCGTCCACCGGCATCAGCGACTCCGCATCGCCCCAGTCGCCCGAGAGCATCAGGTTGATCGCCTGATGCACTTCCTCGACCAGGAACGGCTTGCCCTGCATCTTGTTCAGGCCGCGGGCGTCCACGAGATACTTGCCACGCACGAGCATCCGCAACTGCCCGGTGTTCAGCTCCGGCACGAGCACCTGCTTGAACCGCTTGAGCACGTCGCCGAGGTTGCGCGGCAGCGGATTCAGGTGACGCAGGTGCGCCGCCGCCACCTTCTTGCCCTCCGCCCGCGCCTGGCGCACGGCGGTGAGGATCGCCCCGTACGTCCCGCCCCAGCCGAGCACGAGCAGGTCGCCCGACGCGTCGCCGGACGGCTCGATCGGCGGAATATGCTCGGCGATCTTCTCCAGCTTCGCCTGACGCAGCCGGGTCATCATCTGGTGGTTGTCCGGCTCATATGAAACGCTGCCCGTCACGTTCGCCTTCTCCAGCCCGCCGATGCGATGCTCCAGCCCCGCCGTGCCCGGTAAAGCCCACGGCCGCACGAGATTCTCATCCCGCTTGTACGGCTCAAACGCCTCGCCCTCGGCGAGCGGCCCGGTCGGGTGCGTCACCTCGATCTTGTCGAACTGCGACGCATCAGGCACGGGCCAGGGCTCGGCGCCGTTGGCCAGGTAGCCTTCGCTGAGCACGATCACGGGCACCATGTGCTGCAGGCTCAGCCGGGCGGCCTCGATGCCGATGTCAAAGCAATCGCCGGGCGACTGCGGCGCGAGGACGACAGCCGGGCATTCGCCGTTGCGGCCGAACAGGGCCATCAGCAGGTCCGCCTGCTCCGTCTTGGTGGGCAGGCCGGTCGAGGGCCCGCCGCGCTGGACATTGACCACGACCAGCGGCAGTTCGGTCATGACGGCGAGGCCGATGGCTTCACCCTTGAGCGCCAGGCCCGGGCCGGACGTGCCGCAGATGCCGAGTTGCCCGGCGAAGCTGGCGCCGATGGCGGCGCCGACGGCGGCGATCTCGTCCTCGGCCTGGAAGGTCTTGACGCCGAAGTGGCGCATGCCGGCGAGGTAGTGCAGGATGTCGCTGGCGGGCGTGATCGGATACGAGCAGTAGATGATCGACTTCTCAGCCAGCTTGCCGCCGGTGATCAGGCCCATCGCCAGCGCTTCGTTGCCGGTGATCTTGCGATACTTGCCCGGCGCGATGGCCGCCTTGGCGACCTGGTAGCGGACGGGGAAGATCTCGGCGGTTTCACCGAAGAAGTAGCCGGCCTTGAGGGCCTTGACGTTCGCCTCGGCGACCTGCGGCAGCTTCTTCTTCTTGCCGAAGTACTCTTCGAGGTAGTGGACGGTGGTGTCCAGCGGGCGTTCGTAGAGCCAGTAGATCAGGCCCAGCGCGTACATGTTCTTGCAGCGGTTGACGTCCTTGGCGCCCATGCCGGTCTCTTCGAGGGCCTCGGCGTTGAGGCGGGTGATGGGCACCTTGTAGAGCTTGTAGTGGCGGACGTATTTTTCGTCTTCGATCGGGTTGTAGCCGTCGGTGTAGCCGGCCTTGCGGAGCGAGACCTTCTCGAATTCGGATTCGTTGACGATGACGATGCCGCCGGGCTCGACGTCGGCGATGTGGGCCTTGAAGGCGGCGGGGTTCATGGCGATCAGGACGTTGACCTGGTCGCCGGGGGTGAAGATATCCTGGCTGGCGAAGTTGATCTGGAAGCCGGAGACGCCTGCGACGGTGCCGGCGGGGGCGCGGATCTCGGCGGGGAAGTCGGGCAGGGTGGCAATGTCGTTACCCAGGATGGCCGACGTGTCGGTGAACTGCGTGCCGGCGAGCTGCATACCATCGCCCGAGTCGCCGGCGAGGCGTACGACCACGGAGCTGCGCTGCTCGGTGGCGCGAGCCTTCTGCTTGAGTTGCGCGTTTTCGTCACCAGGGCCTGCGTCGACGGACATACTGAGATTCCTCCCCATAGCGTCCATGGAGGTTGCGAAAAAAGCCAATTCGTCGATTGTAGGGAACGTCCCGCCGGTTGCCAACAGCCGCCGCCTTCCCTGGCAGGGGATGGTCCGGTATAATGGTTGATTCACCCTGAAAGGGGGCTTTTGCCTATGTTGTGGCAACCACCGCTGCCCGAACGCTATACCTCCATGTCCGAAGCCGAGCTGGCCGCCGCGATCACCGCGCGCAAGGCCGAGTTGGGCACGGACCTGATCATCCTCGGCCACCATTACCAGCAGGACGAGGTCGTCCAGTTTGCCGACTTCACCGGCGACAGCTTCAAGCTCAGCCAGGAAGCCGCCGACCGCGTCAAGGCCGCCGGGGCGAAGTACGTCATCTTCTGCGGCGTGCACTTCATGGCCGAGTCGGCCGACATCCTCACGCCCGACGACGTGGCCGTGATCCTGCCCGACCTCAGCGCCGGCTGCTCCATGGCGGACATGGCCGACTACGACCAGACCGTCGAAGCATGGAACGAGATTCACGAGGCGACCGAGGGCACGAACACGCGCGTCATCCCCGTGACGTACATGAACTCCTCGGCCGCCATCAAGTCGTTCGTCGGCGAACATGGCGGGGCGGTCTGCACCTCCAGCAACTGCCACAAGGTGTTCCAGTGGGCCCTGGCGGGCGGCGACACGCCGTTGGCCGAGGGCGAGCAGGTGAAGATCCTCTTCCTGCCCGACCAGCACCTTGGGCGCAACACCGCCGCGGCGCTGGGCTACGACGTGCAGCGCGACATGGCCCTGTGGGACCCGCGCCACGCCGACGGCTTCGGCGGCCTCGACGACGAGACGATCCAGCGGGCGACGTTCCTGCTCTGGAAGGGGCATTGCTCGGTGCACAAGCTGTTCCGGCCCGAGCATGTGCAGCAGATCCGCGACCTCTGGCCCGACGTGACGGTGATGGTCCATCCCGAATGCGACCACGAAGTCGTGAAGCTCGCCGACCGCACCGGCTCGACCGAGGGCATCATCCAGGCGATCGAGACCGCGCCCAAGGGCAGCCGGTGGGCGATCGGCACGGAGGTGCATCTGGTCAACCGGCTGGCGAAGTTGGCCGAGCAGCGCGGCGTCACCGCCCGCATCCTCAGCGACTGCCAGTGCCTGTGCACGACGATGTACCGCATCGACATGCCGCACCTGCTCTGGACGATGGACAACCTCGTCGAGGGCAAGGTGGTGAACCAGATCAAGGTGCATCCGACCGTGCGGCAGTGGTCGCTGCGGGCGCTGGACCGAATGCTCACGATCACCGGCGCCGCCCCGCTTCAGGTGGATGCCGTGGCCGCCGGTTGAGGCGGGGGTGCATGCGGGTACTCTTGATTGAGCATGTTTAGCCCCCGCGCCCACGCGGGGGCGCCTTCGACCAACGGGCCCCGCCGTAGGCGGCGCGGCTAAACGCGATGTCTGACCCGCACGACCCACCATGCTCACCCAGCGCTTCGGCCTCTACATCATCCTCACCGGCCTGGTCACCATCCTCACCGCGATCGGGCTGGCGGTTGAGTACGACATCAGCCTGCTGCTGATGCTGTTCATCGCGTTCAACGGCCTGCTGGTGACACTGGCGGGTGTGTGGATGTGGGTCGCCGGGCGATCGTCGGTGTAGCGTGACGGCAAGCGGTTCGCCGCACGGAGAGTTGCGATGGCAGCGAGTGAAAACGAGACGGCGAACGAGCCGGCGCAAGGTCCGCCCGGCGACGGCGCGGGCGAACCGATGAACGCCGATGAGCCGAACCTGGTCGACGAGGCGATGACCGCCTTGTTCGACGGCTGGTTGAGTTGGCTATCGGACTACCCGTGGGCGCAGACGCTGCTGGCGCTGACGCTGCTGCTGATGGTGGCGTGGTTGGCGCATCTGCTGGTGCGGCGGTACCTGATCCGGGGCATTGGTGCGTTGATGGGGCGCGTGCCGAGCTGGTGGGTCCGGGTCGTGCGTGAGCAGAAGGTGTTTCACCGGCTGGTGCCGTTGGTGCCGACAATCATCATCGGCCAGGGCGTGGAGTTCGTGCCGCATCTGCCGGGGGTCGTCACCGAATCGGTGCAGCGGGTCGCGCAGGCGACGGTGGTGCTGGTGGTGGCGCTGGCGTTCGGCGCGGTGCTGAACACGATCCACGAAATCTACAACCGCTACCCGATTGCGCGTGGCCGACCGATCAAGGGGTATCTCCAGGTCGTCAAGGTGGTCGCCTACGTGGCGGCGGGCATCCTCATCGTCGCGGCGCTGATGGCCGAGTCGCCGGTGATCTTCCTAAGCGGTCTGGGCGCGATGATGGCGATCATCATGCTCATCTTCCGCGACACGCTGCTGTCGCTGGTGGCGGGCATTCAACTGGTCAACAACGACCTGGTGCGCGTCGGCGACTGGATCGAGATGCCGCAGTTCGATGCCGACGGCGACGTGATCGACATCCAACTCAACGTCATCCGCGTGCTGAACTTCGACAAGACGATCACCGCCATCCCCACGCACAAGTTTCTCGAGCACTCGTTCAAGAACTGGCGCGGCATGCACGAAACCGGCGGCCGGCGAATCAAGCGGGCGGTGCACGTGGACCTGACGACCATCCGCTTCCTCACGCAGGAGGAAATCGACCGGTTCCGACGGTTCCGCCTGCTGAAGGATTACATCGACGAGAAGACCGAGGCGCTGACGGCGTACAACCGGGAACACTGCCCCGAAGACGCCGCGGACGTCACGGCCAACGGCAGGCATCTGACGAACGTGGGCACGTTCCGCGCGTACATTGACGCCTACATCCGCCAGCATCCGATGGTCCACCAGGAGATGACCTGCCTCGTCCGCCAGCTTGAGCCGGGGCCGCACGGCCTGCCGATCGAGCTGTATCACTACATCAAGGACACCCACTGGCCGGTCTACGAAGGCGCGCAGGCGGACATCTTCGATCACATCTTTGCCGTCGCCAGCGAGTTCGGCCTGCGCCTGTTCCAGGAGCCGACGGGGCACGACCTGGCGCAGTTGCGCCGCCCCGCCCGGTCGACGGAAGGCAACGGCCGCGCAGACTCGTCGGCCGAAACGCATGCGCAAGCCTGATATGCGTCGCAGTGATTTTGCAGACGGTCCCCCCCCTTCGCGTAGCGGTGCGGCGCAGCCGCCGCGTCTTCACCCTGCCATCCGTGACGCTTCGGACTCTCCCGCCCCATCGCGCAACAGGGCGACATACTGCTCAAGCTCCTGCACGCGATGCGCGGCGGTGTGCTCGGCCAGCACGCGCTGGCGGGCGCGTTCGCCGATCTGTCGCCGCTCCGACTCGCTGATGGTGTTCAGCGCTTCGAGCACCTGCTGCGGCCCGTCTGCGAGCAGGATTTCGCGCTCCGGCTCGAAGAATTCCGCCAGGCCCGGCCAGGGGTCGCTGATAATCGGCGTGCCGCAAGTGGCGGCCTCGAACAGCCGGACGCTCGGCGCGTAGCCGGTGGTGACCATGTCCTGCCGCGTGAGGTTGAGCGTGAAACGCTGGCGGTTGTAGAACGCGCGGTGTCCGCTGGGCGGCAGGTGGTCGATGCGCTCGACGTTGACCGGCCAGGGATAGTCGGCGGGGTATTGCGGCCCGGCGACGACGAACCGGCCCTGGGGCGCCATGTGGGCGGGCTCGATGAGCAACCGCTCAAGCTTGGGCATGCGGTCCTGGCTCCACGTGCCCATGTAGCCCAGGTCCCAGTCGGGATGGTCGGCGGACGCGGGGTCGGGCCCGTAAAAGTCGGGGTCGACGCAGCAGTAGAACGGCCGGGCCATCGGCGAGCCGAAGTCGCTCTGGAGGTGGTCGAGGATCGGGCCGCCGGTGAACGAAAGGTAGAGCGGGTACTGGCGGATGAGGTCGGGCGTGAGGTACTCGTAGTCGCCGCGCTGGAGCTTGCTGAGGGTGATGGGCGTGTCGATGTCGTAGAAGCCGACATGGCCCGCGGCGGTGCGCAGCACCCATCGGCCGACGTCGACGCCTTCGGGGACGTAGGAGCCGACGATGACCAGGTCGGCTTCGTGGACGTCGTGCCGGAAGCGGTCGTTCAGTTCGTTGAGCGACTGGTAGAGCGCGGTTCGGCCGTGGGGCGGTTGAGGGAGGTCGCGGTTGTCGGCGTACCAGGGCTTGTCGCGTTCGAGGAACAGGACACGGTGGCCGCGCTGTTCCAGCGCGCGGACGAGCGCGCGGTAGATGGTCGCGTGGCCGTTGCCCCACGACGAGGTGATCGACAGGCCGAGGATGACGATGTTGAGTTTCTGTGGCATGAGCGTTGGGGATTGGGGGTTAGTGGTTGGGGTTAGGGGTATCAAGCCGAGCCCTGAGCGAGTCCGCGAGCGAAGGGCCGGATGCGTGGTGGCACTTCAAAGACTCAGTCACCGTGATGGCGGAACGACGTCCTGCGGGAACAGCGGGCGCTTGGCGCGGTCGCGCGGCGCGGCGTCGAGCAGGGTTTCAAGCTGCGCGGCACGGTGGGCGTAGGTGTGCTCGGCGAGGATGCGCCGCCGGCCGGCCTGACCGATCGCGCGGGCCATGGCGGGCGTGAGGCGGAGCAGGTGCTCGGCGACCTCCTGGCCGTCGTGGGCGACCAGCACCTCCCGGCCAGGTTCGAGAAACTGTTCGAGCCCGGCCCACGCATCGCTGATCAGGCACGCCCCCACCCCGGCCGCCTCGAACAGCCGCGTCGCCGGCGAAAAACCGAAACGCACCATGCTCTCGCGGTTGACGTTGAGCACCGCCAGCGGCGTGCCGTTGAACGCGTTGTGGTCATGCGTGTAGACGTGGCCGAGGTAGCGCACGTTGTCGCTGGTTGTCCGGTCCTGCCAGCCGTTGCCGCCGAGCAGGAAGCGGTGGTGCGGCAGCAGGCAGGCCACGTCGAAAAAGAAGCGGTCGATGCGCGCCTCGCGGTCGGGCAGGCGGTTGGCCAGCAGCGCCAGATCGGCGTCGAACTTCGGGTCCGGGTCGGTCGGGTGATGCGTCTGCGGATCCAGCGCGTTGTAGACCGGCACGCAGGCATGGGCGCCGAACCGGCGGTACGCCTGCACCACCGGATCGCCGCCGCCGTAGGTGAGGATCATGTCGTATCGCGGCGCCAGTGCGATGAACGGATCGTCCGCACGGTTCGCCATCCGTTCGAGCGTGGCCGGGGCGTCCACGTCCCAGAAGGCGACCAGATTGCCCGGCCGCTTCAGCTCCAGCACCGCGGCTTCGAGGTATTCATCAAACACGCCCACCCCCGACGCCTTGACGATCAGGTCGGCGTCGCGCGCGGCATCGAGATGCTGGCGCAGCTCGTCCGTGTCGTCGGCCGAGTAGACCACGACGCGGGCCCAGGGCGGGTCGTCGATGTCGCGATGCGCCTGGCGGTCGTAGGCGTCCGGCTCGTAGAACGTGACGCGGTGGCCGCGCTCGTGCAGGGCGCGGATGAGGCCGCGGTAGTACGTCGCCGCGCCGTTCCAGTAGGCGGAGACGAGGCTGGAGCCGAAGAAGGCGATATTCAGGCCGGTCGTCATGCCGGGTTGTCCTTTATGGGGGCAAGAGGCGTGGAAGCGGGCGCCGGTGGGTCGAAGCAGGGGAAGTGCGTGTGCCGCATCATCGGTCGCCGGCGCACCGTGTCGCGCCGCGGCACGGGCAGGCCCAGCTCACGGCAGATCTCGATCAGTTCGTTCACGCGGTGGGCGCAGGTATGGCGTTGCTGGATCGTCTGCTGACCATGCTCGCCCAGCGCTTTCGCGCGCTGCGGCTCGGCGAGCAGCGCCCGCAACTGCTCCGTCATCTCGTCGCCGTCACGCGCGAGCACGTAGTCCCGGCCCGGCTCGAACAGGCCCTCCGCATCGTCCCACGGGGCGCAGACCAGCGGCATCGCGCACGCCAGCGCCTCGAACGGCCGAATGGTCGGGATGCCCGGCAACTGCTGCGCGTAATACCGCCGGGGCACGTGCACCGTCACCCGGTAACGCGAAAACACCTCCGGCACGAGATAGTTCGGCAGCCAGCCGCCATAGGCGATTCCCGCCTCCCGCAGCGCCGCCAGCGCCGCCTCCGGATAACGCACGCCGAACACCTTCGCCCGCAACCCCAACCGCTTGACCGGCTCAAGCAGAAACGCACGCAGCTCCTCCGCCCGCTCGCCATCACCCCAGTTGCCGATCCAGACCAGGTCGCCCTCGCTCGGCCGATCTGCCCGCGGATAGAACATGCGCGTGTCGGCGGCTTCGTGCCACACCCACGTCCGCTGTGCCCACCGCTCGCGGCGGTAGATGTCAGCGATCACCTGCCCGAACGCCAGCACGCCGTCGAACTGACGCAGGTCGTAGTAGGTCATCGCACGCGGATCGCTGGCGCTGCGGTGGTGCGTGTCGTGAAAGAGCAGGCGGTAATGCGGATGGCAGGCGCGATGCTCGCCGAGCCGGGCGATCAACTCCGGCGAGTTCCACTCGTGCGCGATCACCAGGTCCACCTCGCGCAACGCCGCATCGAGGTCGAGCTGCGCCAGATGGTAGGTCTGGCTTTGCAGATGACGGTACGCCTGGTGGAACGCGTCGATCGGGCCCCGGCCATGCTCGGCGAACAGGTTGGCCACCGCCCAGGCATTGGCCGGCTCGTAAATGGTGACGTGGTGCCCGCGGGCCATCAGTTCCGTGGCGATGCCGCGCAGGAAGTGGGCGTTGCCGTGGTTCCAGTCGGAAATCAGCGAGTGATAGAACAAGGCGATACGCATCGTCGAGGCTCCGGAAGGCACAGCATTCACGCGTCCGGGGTCAGCGGACGTACAACAGAAGGCGAGGCGACGTTCGACGATCGGCTGACAAGCTGCCGATAAGCCCGGCAATAGCCCGCGGCCATCCGCTCCGGCGTCAGTTGCAGGCCGCGCTGGCAGGCGCGCCGGGCGAGATCCCGGCGGGCAAGGTCATCCGCCATCAGACGCGCCATCGCCGCGCGCAGCGCCTCGTGGTCGTTCGGCGGCACGAACACCGCGGCGTCATCCCACAACTCGCGCAGGCTTTGCAGGTCGCCCAGCACCAGCGCACACCCCGACAACGCCGCCTCCAGCACGCCCAGGCCGAACGGCTCGTACCGCGCGGGATGCACGAAGATCGACGCCCGCCCGAGCCACTCCGCCATCGCCTCCGGATCCAGCATGCCCAGCGGACGCAAGCCTTGCCGGGCGACCCGGCCAGTCACCGGATGCTGCGTTTCACCGGCGAGATACACCGGCCAGGGCAACCCCCGCGCTGCCGTCTCCACCGCCGTCACGTTTTTCGCCTCGTCCCACACCCGACCCGCCGCCAGGGCGAACGGCTCTTTTCGCCCGGGCGCAAACCAGCGCGGATCACGCCCGTTCGACACCACCCCCACATGCGGCAGCGAACCGTAGCAACGCTCGATCGCATCCAGCATCGCCCACGTCGGCGCCACCACCAGGTCCGCCGCCTGCAACCCACGCTCCACCGCACGTCGATACAGCTCCCACTCGTCCGGCGGCTCGGCGTGATGCACCGCATGCCACCACGACACCACGCACGAGTGCGCCACCACCAGCGTCGGCGCCCGAAACGGCAACGCCGCATGGGCATACCCGTTCAGGTGCACCACGTCCGGCTCAAACTCCGCTTCCATGTCCAGCAGCCACCGACCGGCCGCCTCCACGTCGGCCCACGGGTCGGCCATCCATTCCAGCCGGTATTCGCTTTCGCAAACATCCAGGTGAAAGGCGTCAATCTGCCGACGCTGCACACTGTTGATCGGCGCCCCCATTGTGGCCAGGCGAACCTGCACGTCCTCGGCGCGCAGGGACAGCGCGAGCTCGACCGCGTAGGTCCAGACGCCGCCGACGGTGTCCGTCGTCATCAACACCTTCATGTCGGGTTGCACATTCATGGTCCACTCACATGGTGATCAAGGCTTTGACAAAACCCTCGGGACGCTCGCGGGTCATCTGCAAGGCTTCGTCGAGCTGGCCGAGGCGGAACGTGTGGGTGTAAAGCGGCGTCGGGTCCAGTTCGCCACGCGCCACCAGGTCGATCGCCCGCTCCATGCCGCGACGATAGATGGCCGGCTCGCGCTCGTGTGCGTTGATGACATCCAGGCCGCGCCAGTTCCACTGCTGCATGTTGATCTGACGCGTGCCGTCCTGGTGGTAGCCGGCGACGATCAGCCGGCCGCGCACCCGTGTCAGTTCGCCGGCGAGGTCGAGCGGCCACTGCGCGCCCGCCGCCTCGATGACCACGTCGCACATCTCGCCGCCGGTGATCCGCCCCATCTGCTCCAGCACCCGGGCATGGTCCTCCATGGCCACCGTGTCGTCCGCGCCCATCTGCCGGGCGATCGCCAGGCCGTGCTGCCGGCGCGTCAGCGCAATCACCCGCGCCCCTTGCAGCCGTGCGAGCCGTGTCAGCAATGCACCGAGAAAACCAATGCCAACAATCGCCACCGTCTGGCCCGGCTCGATCTGGCAACGGTCGATGATGTTGGCCGCGCACCCCAGCGGCTCGGCAGGCGCCGGCTGGTCGTGCAACGCCTCGGGCAGCGGCACGACCGTCTCCACGTCGGCGACGTCATATTCCGCATAGGCATGATCGGAAAGCAGCGCCACGCGGTCGCCCTCGTTCAGGCCCGCCACGTCTTCGCCCAGTACGTCGATCCGGCCCCAGCTTTCGTGCCCCAGCTTGCCCGGCGCAAGCGGATAATCGAACCACGGCCGACCCTCCCATGGTGGAATGTTGGACGCGCACACCCCGCAGCCTTCCAGCCGGACACGCACCTGCCCCGGACCGGGCCGAGGCAGCGGCACGCGTTGTAGGGACATGCGCTGAGGGCGGACGATCGTGGCGGCGGTCATGGTCGCCGCGGTCGGTGCGCGGTGATGCGGCATCGTCGACTCTGTACGGGCGGCTTCGGTCATCAGGATCCCCTTGTTCCAAACGTTGTGTCAGGCGCCTTCGCTTCCGGCCGGCACTCATGCGACCGTCCGAACCGACGCGGCCGCGGCGTCTCTCGCCTGATCGGTGAGCCAGCGGTGGAGTCGGCCAACGCCTTCGCGCACACTGATGCGCGGGTGCCAACCGGTGGCGGCGGCAAAGCGGCGAATGTCCGAGACGTAGTAACGTTGATCGCCGGTCCGCCAGTCGGCGAAATGCACCTCCGGCGCACGGCCGCGCAAACGCTGGAGCAGGCCCACCAGCTCCAGCAGGCTCACGGACTGCTCGACGCCGCCGCCGATGTTGAACGCCTTGCCCTGCAACGTGGCGATGCCGCCCAGGGCGATGGTCATCGCATCGACCAGATCGTCGATGAACAGCAGATCGCGCACCTGCCGGCCGTCGCCGAACAGGGTCAGCGGTTGCTCCGCGATCACCCGACGAAGGAAGTGGGCGACCCACCCCTGATCCTCCGTGCCGCACTGGTGCGGGCCGTAGATGCAGCTCATGCGAAACACGACGCAGGGCAGGTTGAAACTGCGGGCGTAATCGAGCACATATTGATCGGCCGCGCCCTTGGAGCAGCCGTACGGACTCTGAAAGTCGAGGCGCTGCTCGTCGATGCCGTGGCGGGCGATCAGCGGGTCGGCGGGGCGGTAGCGCCGCTCGGCCCGTTCGAGTTCGATCGCCCCCAGTGAGCCGTACACCTTGTTGGTGGACGTGAACAACAGCGGCGGCGGTTCGGCGCAGGTGCGCAAGGCTTCGAGCACGTTGAGCGTCCCGCAGGTGTTGACCTCGAAGTCGTGACGCGGATCGACCAGGCTGGTGGTGACGGCGACCTGAGCGGCGAAGTGAAACACGGCCCCGGCCTGATGAACGGCTTCACGGACGGCTTGCGGGTTACGCACGTCGCCGATCTCGATACGGACGCGCCCGCCATGCTCGCGCCGCAGCCAGTTCGCGTTGTGTTCCACGCCGGCGCGGGAGAGATTGTCGAACACGAGCACTTCGCGCCCTTCGCTGAGCAGTCGGTGTGCGAGGTTGGCGCCAATGAATCCGGCTCCGCCGGTGACGAGCACCGGGTGCTCGCGTTTGATCCGGCCGACGTTGTGGACCGGCTTGCTGCTGGTGGTGTTACGCATTGACACGCCCCTCCATGGGCTGTTTGGACGGTGGCCCCCTATGCCGTCAGTCCTCGGGTTGACAATTCTGCGCGGGCGCGATCCACGTGATCGTCAGCCGCCTGCTGGGACAGCCAGCCAGCCAGTTCGGTCAAGCCGTCTTCGAAGCTCACCGCCGGCTCATAGCCCAGCACCCGCTTGGCACGCGTGATGTCGGCGAAGCAGTGGCGGATGTCGCCATGCCGGTATTCGCCGCTGATCCGCGGCTCGATCCGCCGACCGAGCACGCCGGCGAGATGCCCGGCCACGTCGCGCACCGTGCGCGGCTGGCCGCTGCCGATGTTGAACACCGGCTTGGCTTCGTCGGGCAGCGATGCGGTCAGCGCCAGCGTGCAGGCTCGCGCGACATCGTGCACACTGACGAAGTCACGCTGCTGCTGACCGTCCTCATACACAATCGGCGGCCGATTGTTCAGCAACCGCGACGCGAAGATCGCCAGCACGCCGGTGTACGGGTTGCTCAGCGCCTGGCGCGGGCCATAGACGTTGAAAAACCGCAGCGCCAGCGTCGGAATGCCATACGCCTGCCCGACGATGAGGCACAGTTGCTCCTGGCTGTACTTGTTCAGCGCGTAGACCGAGGCGAGACGCGGCCGCTTGGCCTCGGGCGTGGGCAGGGGGGTGAGCGGATCGCCCGCCGCGTCGACCGGCTCCCAGCGGCCGGCCTTCATCTGCTCCACCTGGCGGGCGGCGTCGTCGACCGGCTGGCCGTGGGCGTCGTGGTAGAGCCCTTCGCCGTAGATGCTCATGCTCGAGGCGACGACGAGCCGGCGAACGGGATGCTGCAACAACGCTTCAAGCAACACCGCCGTGCCCGTGTCGTTCGTCGTGGTGTAGTCGGCGACCTGGTACATGCTCTGCCCCACGCCGACGCGAGCGGCAAAGTGGTAGACGGCGTCCATCCCCTGCACCGCCCGGCGGACGATGAACGGGTCGCACACGTCGCCGCGCATCAACTCGACCGCCTCATGCAGGTACCCCGGCCGGCCGGCGTCCGCCCCGTGCACCTGCGGCTCAAGCCGGTCGAGCACGCGGACGCGATGACCCTCGCGGATCAGTTGGTCCGCCAGGTGGGAGCCGATGAAGCCGGCCCCACCGGTGATCAATACGGATTGCCCCATCGAGAATGCTCCTCCTGCTTCCCCTCGGCGGGGTCGTCCCTCCCCCGCCGCAGGTCGCGCACCGTTCGCCCTTGCAGGGGCAGCAACTGCAATCGGCATACCGCATGTGTGCAAGCGGCCAGCCAGCTTGCTGAGGAGGGCGTGAGAATTGGCCCCAACACCCCGGGCCGCGGCACCAGGGACCGCGATTCCCGCGGCATCGCAGGCCAGAAGTTCGGCCGACGGCAACGCGTTTGCTCAATGCAAATCGCCGACCCGCGAGGCGGATGATGTTCCGGTGAAGCCGGTGACGGCTGTAGCGGTTACAAGCGACCGCAACTTTTACATGATCTTCCGCCCCCGCCAGCCGATGCGAGCGGCCCCGCATGGACGCCTGCGTGAAACCCCCGCCCCCGCGATATCGCATTCATGAACCATGAGCCGGCTCATGCCGACCTCCGATCCAAGGCGCAGCGCCCTTCCGGCTGGCGGGCACGTCACCGGTCGCTGATGGCACAGCAGTTGCACTGTTGTCACTGCTGCATTTGTGCGAATGCATACAAGAAGCATGCGGCCGCGTCGGCGGGAAGGCCTGAACCGTGCGACGCCCGGCCCGGCGCAACATCGCGTATATGCCGCCATCACGGCACAGGTGGCGTTTCTGTGGGTGCTGTCCCGCTTCCTCTGATCAGGAACTTTCTCATGGCCGATGTTCCCATCACTTGCGTCAGTCGACTCCTGCACCATCCCGTCCGCAACTTGCAGGGGCAGTCGTTGGGCGAGATCGAAGAACTGGTGATCGACGCCGGCCGTGGCTTCATCGCCTACGTCGTGCTCATCCATCCCGCTTCCGCTGGCGTCACACGCAAGCGGTTCGCCATCCCCTGGCACGCGCTCTCGATGGATCAGGCCCACGGCTGCCTGCGGTTGAACCTCGCCCTCGAAGTGCTCAGCGAAGCGCCCGGCCTGCCGGACGCCGCCACCCCCGCCAGGGCATCGGCCCGCCCCGCGCTGGCCGGCGAGGCCGTGGGCGCGACCCTGCGCTAAGCCCCCTCGCCATCATCACGAAGGCGAGCCGGTGTCCGACTCGGGTGACGCCGACGTCGAGTCGTCTTCCTCCTCCGTCGCGCCTGTCGGCTCAGCCGTGCGATTCTCCAGATCGCGCGCCACGCCTTGCCCGTACCGGAAGGCAATAAGGTGACACCGCTTGCACCGCCACGCGGGCAACCGCGTCCGCCGGTCCCAACTGAACGTGCCCGGCAGCGCCTCGGCAAAGTCCAGACCCGACGATTCCCGTCGGCGGTACCAATGCAGCCCGCCCGCCGTGGGGATATACCCTTCTTCCATCTGGGCATGACACTGCGGACAACGCGCTTCACCGTGCAGACTCATCAGATGTCCTTTCGCGAGTGCAGAGAGACGGGGCCCTGCCAATCTTATCGACCATTCTTCACTTGGTCGATCACCCATTCCGGTGGGTCGTGGGTCAGTCTGAATCTCTTGATCGTCAGTGGCGCCCGCGCCACTTCATTCAAACTGACCCACGACCTTCCGGTGGTGATCAAAAGCGCCCGGGAAGCCGGCACCAGGCTCACGCCAGCGGCGCGCACACGCACCGCCGCCCCCGGCGCACCAACGTGCAACCAGGGCCGGCGGC
>JBBDPC010000026.1:0-35284 GCA_040876735.1 Phycisphaeraceae bacterium
GCTCAGCGGCTACCTCGTCGGCCGGGCGGAAGGGCGGTAGAGGGTAAGGACACAGGTTGGAGAAGCCGAGCCCCGCGGCGTGCCCCGTCGACGGGCTGGAGAGTGGAACCATCGCCATGCACAAACGAATCCCTCATCTGCGAAGCGTGCCTCTTCCCCTCGTCGCCCTGGCGCTGCTGCTCGTCGCCGGCCACGCGTGGGCCGACGAGGCGGAGCCCGCCGCGGGCACGGTGCAGACGGCCCAGAGCCGGCAAAGCGGCGATCTGCAATTCGATGACGACGCAGTGCGGGTCGGCTCGGCCCGGCTGACGTGGGACCGCTTGTTGACCATGAGCTTCGACGCGCCCCGGCAAACGCTGGCGAGCCCGCATGTCGTGCATCTGGTCGGCGGCGAACAATGGCCCGGCCGGGTGCTGGCGCTGGACGAGCAGGAGCTGACGATCGACGTGCCCGCTCTGGGCGAGCGCGTGCTGCCGCGAGACGCGCTGACCGCGATCGACTTCGTGCAGGACCTGCCTTGGCCGCCCGAACGGTACGGCGTATTGGAACGCCGTGAAGGCGGCCCTGTGCCCTCCACGCTGCTGCGCATCGGCGAACAGACGCTGGCGGTCGACAGCCCGCTGGGCGAGCTGGAAGTCCGCCGCGACCTTGCCCGGCGGTACATCTTCGAGCAGCGCGAATCGCCCGACGCCGACGCCGGCCAGGACGAGCTGACACTGGTCGGCGGCGCGGTGCTGCACGGCACGGTGCGGCCCTCGGCCGCGGGCGTGGCGCTCGAACACCGCTGGCTGGGCGAATTGGAACTGGAGTGGGGCTTGGTGACCGCGCTGCGTCGGCGGACGCCGGCGGTGGTTTACCTGGCTGACCTTGAGCCGACGGCGCAGGAGGCCGAGCCGCTGCTGGTCGAGTCGCTGCCGATCGACGTGTTTGTGGAGCGGATTGACCGGGCGGGCGCGTTGGACGCCTGGTCGTTGCAGCCGAAGCTGCGGCAGGTGTATGCGTTGCCCGATGCGGTGACGGCCGAGGGCGGTGCGATCTGGCTACGTGCGCAGGTGGCGCCGATGCGCGGGGCGCGGGGGCCGGTGACGCTGCGCGTGTTCGGCGACGACGCCGAAGCGTGGTCCGGCGAGATCGCGCCCGACGCCGAGGCGGAAGTGCTGAATATCGAACTGGGCGCGGTCCGGGAGGTCGCGTTGGAACTGGACTACGGCGAGCCGATGGCCTTCCCGCTGGGCGTGGAGTTGATCGACCCGCTACTGCTGACCGGTGCGGATGAGTGAGCCCCCCCACAAGCAGTGCGACTTGAGTCGCACGGCCTCTGACTTCTGACCTTCCCTGACTGCTTGAACTGCCTATGAGTTTTTTGAATCCTCTGATGCTACTGGGCGTGCTCGCGGTGTCGGCGCCGATCGCCATTCACCTGCTCAGCCGATTCCGGCCCAAGCCGATGGACTTCGGCGCCATGGAGCTGCTTCGCCGGGCGATGGTCACGCGCTCGCGGCAGGTGAAGTTGGAAGACCTGCTGCTGCTGCTGCTGCGCTGCCTGGCGATCGCGCTGCTGGCGCTGGCGATGGCCCGCCCGACGCTGACCGGGGCCGGGGCGAGCCTGGCGGGCGGCGCGGGGCAGGCGGCGGCGGTGATCGGGCTGGATGGCTCGATGAGCATGGGGCATACGCCCGGCCTCAACAGCCGGTTCGACCGCGGCGTCGACCGGGTCCGCACGATTCTCGAAACGCTCGAACCCGGTGCCCCGCTGTCACTGGTGCTCATGGGCGACGTTCCGCAGGTGCTTCACGAAGGCCGCTACGACCCGCAGCAGATCGAGACGATCCTCGAAGACCTCGAGCCCCGGCCGCAACGGCTGAATCTCGCGCGGTCGCTGGAAGTGCTCGGCGAACAGCTTGAGCGCCTCGAAAGCGGATCGAAAGAGCTATACATCGTCAGCGACATGCAGGCGGAGCATTTCGCCGAGACGCCCGCCGCCGTGCGCGAGCAACTGGCGGCCCTGGACGAGCAGGCGGTGCTGCTGATGATGTCCGTCGGCGACGAGCGGCATGAAAACCTGGCCATCGACGCGCTGCATTTTGCCAGCGGCTCGCTGCGCGCCGGCGGCAGCGCCCGCTACGCGGCGCAGGTGCGCAACACCGGCAGCGAAGCGCGGTATGACGTGACGGTGCGGTTGCATCGTGACGGCACGCCGGTGGGCTCGGCGACCCTGGACCAGATTGAGCCGGGCGACACGGCGTCGGCGTCGTTCGTCGTGCCGATGGACGAAGCGGGGACGCATCGCCTGGCCGCCCGACTGGAAGGCGACGAACTGGATGCGGACAACGCCGCCTATGCCGTCGCCGAGGTGCGCGACCGTGTGCAGGTGCTGATCGTCTCCGGCCGGCGGGGCGAGCACTGGTCGCGCGACGCCGGTGGCTTCGTGGCCCGGGCGCTGCAACCGCGGGGTGAGATGGCGGTGGGCGAGGGGGCGTCGCTGGCGGTGCGCCTGGTGGACTGGATGGACCTGGCGGTGCAGAACCTGGCGGACTTTGACGCGATCGTGCTCGCGGACCTGCCCGACGTGGCCGAGCCGCAGGTGCGCAGCCTCAGCCGCTTCGTCGAAGCCGGCGGCGGGCTGGTGATCATCGCCGGCGAACAGACCGACGCCACACTGTTCAACGCCCGGCTGGCGTCGGGCGACGAGGCGCTGGCGCCGGCACGGCTGGGCGACCGACGGGAGATGGATGTCGAAACCGAGTCGGGCTGGCCGTTGCGCCTGGCTCGGCCGGACCACCCGCTGGCCCGGCCGCTGGCGGGCTTGCCGAGCGACCTGCTGGCCGAGGCGCGGGTGCATCGCCACTGGCAGGCCGAGCCGGTCGAGGGCGCGCAGGTGGTGTTCGCCCTGGGCGCCGCCGACGACGAAGACGCGGACGCGTCGGGGGAGACGTCCACGGCCGCGCCGTTGCTGATCGAGCGTGAACTGGGACGCGGGCGAGTCTTGTTGCTCGCCAGCGGGGCCGAGCGGCGGTGGGGCGAGTGGGTGATTCACCCCGCCTGGCCGATCCTCTGGCAGCAGATGGTCGCGCACCTGACGCAGCCGACGGTGGGCGACGCCCGCGTCAGCCAGCCGTTGGTGGTGTCGCTGGACCCGGCGGCGACGGTCGAGCAGGTGCGCTTCACCGGCCCGCGCGAGCAGCAGGCGGTGTTGAGCCCGCAGGTGCGCAACGACCAGCCACAGGCGGAACTGGAACGGCCCGAGTGGCCGGGCTTTTACGAACTGCACGTCGAACGCGGGGACCCGGCGGCGCTGCCCCTCGGCGGCGTGGTGCGTGCGGTCAACGTGGACACGCGCGACTCGAACGTGCGCGTGCTGGACCATGCGGCGCTGACCATGGCCTGGCCCGAGGTGGCCGGGGCGATCGTCGAGCCGGGCCGTGACTTGGCCGAGGCGATCCGGCAGGCCCGTGTGGGCGTGGAACTGTGGTGGCCGTTGCTGTTGCTGGGGCTGATCGTGCTGGTGGTGGAGGCGGTGCTGGCGCGGCGGTTCACCGGGCGGATGGCCGCCGACGAACAGGTCACCAGCCGGCGCCGGCTGCACGTGGCCCGCTGGTTCGGCCGCCGCATGACCACCCGGCAGGCCGCATGACCCCCGCGCCCGCGGCGAAGGGCAGCGAAGCCCGGGATGACTGATAATGGATTGCTAATTGCTAATTGCTAATTGCTAATTGCTGATTGCTGATGGCCCCTGATCCCGCCCTTCGTCGCTTTGCTCCTCAGGGGCGGGCGTTGATGGACGAACATGGGTCCCGCGTCTCGAACCCCGAATCCCGAACCCCGGACCCCCATGACTGACTTTGCAAGCACAAGCTGGATGACAAGCCAGGCGTTGGTGACGCTGGGGCAGACCGACGTGGGCTTCCGTTCACCCTCGGCCGCGTGGCTGCTGCCGTTGGCCCTGGTGGCGGCGGCGGCGTTGACGCTCTGGCTCTACCGCGGAACGACGATGGCGCGGCGGTGGCGCTGGGCGCTGGCGGTGGTGCGCGGGCTGGTGCTGGCGGTGGTGCTGACGATGCTGTTCCAGCCGGTGCTGGTGGTGGAGGCCGCCGACCAGGTGCGCCAGCACGTGCTGGTGCTGCTGGATGTCTCCTCGAGCATGAACATGCGCGACGAACGCCAGCGTGCGCCGGACCAGGCCGAGGCCCGGCTGGCGCTGGGCGAGCAGGCCAACCGGCACGCCGCGACGCAGACGGAACTGGCGGGGCTGTGGCGGCAGTTGGGGCAGGCGGAAGCGGCGCTGGAACGGCGGCAGTGGCCGGCGCTGCTGGAGGCGTACACCGCCTGGCGTGCCCGGCTGGCGGCGCTGGAGGCTGAGCCGGGCGACGCCGACGCGCTGCGGCAGGCGGTGGTGCAATGGGCGGAGCAGGCGGACCGGCTGGGCGACCAGTTGGAACGCTGGACGCGCGAGGTCGACCCCACGGAAGAGCAGCAGGCGGAGCTGGCCGGGACACACGCGACCCTGCGCGAGCAGGTGGACGCGCAACTGGCTTCGCTCTCGGCTGACGTGCGGCGCGATGCGACCAGCGGCGGCGAACTGTCGACGATGCCCTCGCGCCTGGAATTGGCCCGGGGGTTGCTCGACGGCGAGCAGGCGCGGGTGCTCGACGCCCTGGAGGACCGGCACGCGGTGCGCTACTTCAGCTTCGGCGATGAGCTGCGTCCGCCGCCGGGTGACGACGGCGAAGCGTCCGCGCCGCGGTCGGCGCTGCTGGAAGCCGCGGCGGAGGAGCCGAGCACGCAACTGGGCAGCGCGCTGGACGAGGCGGTGGCCCGTCACGCCGGCCGGCCGATCGCAGGCGTGGTGCTGCTGACCGACGGCGGCTCGAACCGCGGGCTGGACCCGCTGGCGGTGGCGTCGCGGCTGGGCGAGCGGGGCATCGGCGTCTATCCGGTGGGCCTGGGGCTGCCCGAGCCGCCGGACGTGGTGTTGGAGCAGATGGTCGCCCCGCCGGTGACGTTCGTGCGGGACAGCGTGCCATTGCGCGTGCAGGTGCGGTCGGCCGGCTTCGAGGGCCGGTCGGTCAGCGTCACAGCCACGCTCGACGGCGACCCGGTGGCGGAGCAGACGGTCACGCTGGACGCCGGTTCGCAATGGGTCGAGTTGCCGTTCTCGGTGGACGACCCGCTCGAGGCCGCCGACCTGCAGGTGAGCGTCAGCGAACTGCCCGACGAAGTGAGCCATGCCAACAACGATCGCAGTCAGAACCTGCGGGTGATCGACGAGAAGATCAAGGTGCTCTACGTCGAAGGCAAGCCGCGGTGGGAGTTCCGCTACCTGCGGGCCGTGCTGCTGCGCGACCACCGGCTGAACGTGCATCTGCTGATGACCGAGGGCGACCGCGAACTGGCGCGGGTCAGCAGCGAACACTTGGCGGGCCTGCCCGCGGACCCCGAAGCGCTGTTCGAGTATGACCTGGTAATCCTGGGCGACGTGCCGTCCCGCTACTTCCGCGGCCGGCAACTGGAACTGCTCGCGGAACTGGTGCGTGAGCGCGGCGGGGCGCTGGCGATGCTGGCAGGCCCGGAGCACGCGCCGTCCAGCTATGCCGACACGCCGTTGGAAGCAGCGTTGCCCGTGCGGATCGGCGGCCGGCGTCCGGTGATGGTCAGCGATTCGAGCCGACCGGTGGTGACCGAAGCCGGCCGACGGAGCGCGATGACGCGCCTGGTCCCCGACGAATCGCGCAACGAGCGGGTCTGGCGGCTGGTGGGGCCGATGATCCGCCTGCCGGAACTGGAAGGCCTCAAGCCCGGCGCTACCGCGCTGGCGACCTTGGACGACGCCCGGCTGGTGACCGACGACGAGCTTTACCCGTTGCTCGCCTGGCAGCGCTTCGGCAGCGGGCGGAGCCTGTTCCTGGCGACGGACCAGCTCTGGCGCCTGCGCTTCCGGCGGGGCGACGAGTACCACGCCCGGTTCTGGAGCCAGGCGATCCAGTTCCTCACGCTGGCGCGCGTGATGGGCGAAGCCAACCGCGTGCAGATCAGCACCGACGCCGAACGCTACCGCGCCGGCCAGCGGGTGCAGGTGACCGCCCATGTGCTCGGTGAAGGCTACGAACCGCTGGCCGCGGAAAATTACCGCCTGGAACTGGAACAGCGGGAACCGCAGACCGATCGGCGCGTCTTAGAGCTTGAGGCGGTGCCCGGCACGGCCGGCCTGTTCGAGGCCAGCTTCACCGCCGAGGCGGGCACGTTCCGCGTCAGCGACCCCGCCGAGCCGGACGAAGCGCTGCCCGCGACGTTCAGCGTCGAAGCGGTCGCGCTGGAGCTGGTCGAGCCGGCGATGGACGAATCACTGCTGCGTCAAGTGGCGCAGCGCAGCGGCGGGCGCTACCTCACGGCGGCCGACTGGCCGACCGCAGTGGAACTGCTCGAACGCGAGCCGCGCCCGGTGACGGTGCGGCACGAGCGCGACCTCTGGAGCCAGCCGTGGTTGCTGGCATTGCTGGTGGTGCTGCTCAGCGGTGAGTGGTTCATCCGCCGCCGACACCAGCAGCTCTGACCTCCGACCTCTGACCCCCGACCTCTGACCCCCGACCCTGACGCCCATGAGCCAAGCGACGATCCATACCAACGGGGCCCCGGTATCCGACGGCAGCGCGCTGGAGCGCAAGCTGCGCAGCCTCTGGCGTCGACAGCGGTGGCACGCGCACGGGCGGGGGCTGGCGGCAGTGACGCTGACGCTGGCGGCGCTGATCGTCGGCGGCCTGCTGATCGACTGGCTGATCTTCCTGCCGCCGGTGCCGCGGGTGTTGCTGCTGCTGGGCATGATCGCGGCGGTGGGGGCGGTGGCGTACCGGCAATGGTGGGTGCTGCTTCGGCCGTACGACCCGCGGCGGGCAGCGCTTCAGGTGGAACGGCATCACCGGCAACTGGGCAGCGCGCTGATTGCCTACGTGCAGCTTGGACCGCAGCCGGACGGCTCGCAGGCGCTGGCGGCGGCGGCGCGGCAGCAGGCGGTGCAACTGGCTGAGCGGTTGTCGTTCGTCGAACTGGTGAGCTTCCGCGACCTGCGGTCGCTGGTGCTTGGCGCGCTGGTGGCCGTGGCGGTCGTGGCGGGCGTGGGCGTGCAGTGGCCGGTGGCGCTGGCGACGTTCGGGGAACGGCTGGTCAACCCCTTGAGCGAGCGGGCTTACCCGACCCGGACGCAGGTGGCGCTGCTGGAACAGGACCGCCATGTGCCTCGCGGCGCGCCGGTGACGCTGGGCGCGGCCGTGGCCGGCGTCGTGCCGGTCGAAGGCGCGCTGGAGTTGCGTTACCTCGACGACGAGGGCGAGGCGACCGGCGACTGGGAACGCCTGCCGTTGACCGTGGACGATGAAGGTCGGCTGCACCATCGCCTGACCAGCGCGGACCGCAGCTTCGCCTATCGCTTCCGGGCCGGCGACGGCCGATCGGAGCAGGCGCAGGTCACGGTGGTCGCGCCGCCGCGCGTACGCCGCGTGGCGGTGACGCTCAACCATCCGGAATACACGGGTCTGGACGAACAGGTCAGCGAAAGCCTCAACATCCGCGCCCCGGAAGGATCCGACGCCGAGCTGCGCCTCGAGCTGGACCGGCCGGTCACGAAGGCCGAACTGCTGGAACTGGGCGGTGATGGCGAACCGACCGACGAGCCGCTGGCGCTGGACCTGGCCGACGGTGGGCGGACGGCGACGCTTGCGCTGCCTGTGCGAACGATGAACTACCGGCTGCGCTGGACGCGGGCGACGAACACCACCGGCTCGGTGGAGACGTTCGTCTTCGACGATCCGGTGCGGCATCAGATGCAGGCCGTGCCCGACGCCGCGCCGCAGGTGCAGTTGCTCCAGCCGGTCAGCCGGAACCAGGTGGGGACCATGAGCAAGACCGTGCCGCTGGTGTTCCGCGCCAGCGATGACCACAAGCTGACGGAGGCCTGGGTGGTCTACCGCCGGGAAGGCTCGGACGAGGTGCATCAGGTCCACATCGACGAACTGGAGCAGAAGACGGTCGAGCGCAACTTCAACTGGTCGCTGGGCGAAACGGTGGAGGACCTGGCGGTGGGCGATCGCATTCAATACACCATCGAAGTACAGGACAACCGCGTACACGACGACGGCCGGCAACGGTCGCGGGCGGAGCCCTGGCGGTCGATCGAAATCCTCAGCGTCGAAGCGTTCCTGCAACACATGGCCGAGCGCCAGGTCGAATCGTTCGAGCAGTTGCAGCGGGTTCGCGAAGAAACCAATGACTGGCGTGACGACGTGCGCCGGCTCCAGCGCGAGGCGCCGTGATCGACGGCGGCGGGCTTTCGCAGCGGACAGGTGAACCGGGGTGGAAGGCAACAGGAAGGTACAGGAGAAGCAATCATGCGCAGGTACACTCGCATCGCGGCCGGATGGATGACACTCGCACTGGGCTTGGCCATCATCGGGTCCCCGGCGGCTCCGCTTTTCGCGCAAGACGCGACTGAGGCGGACGAGCGGGCGCTCGCCATCGCCGACCAGGTGTTGCGCGAGGCGAACCGTCAGCACACGGTGCGTCAGCAGACCGAGCGTGTGATGGAGCAGTTGAGTGTGATCGTGGCGGAGCTGGCGCAGAACGATCTGCTGGACCGCGGCAACGCCGCGCAACTGGTGCAGGTGACGCAGACGCTTCAGCGTGTGCACGGCCAGCACGTGCCCAACGCGGCGACACACTTGCAGGAAGCGCGTCGGCAGTTGCAGGCGATGCGGCCGAGCCTCGGCGCCGCCGGCGACGAGCTGGACGTGGTGGCGCAGGCGTTGCAGCGGATTATCGAGCAGGTGGGCACGCGCGTGCGTTCGGACGCGCAGGCGGCCGAGTTGCGTTCGCTGGTCGAGCAGGAGACGCACCTGAACGCCCAGACCCAGGACTGGGGCCGGGCGACGCTGACCGATCCCGAGTCGGCGGCCGATCAGCGTGAGGAGATCGCCGAGCGTCAGGACCAGCTTGGCGACGCGCTGAAGCAGTTCGAGGCGCAGCTCGAAGAGAGTCGGCAGACGGCCACCGACCCGCTGGACCGCGAGCGGGCCGAGCGTGCGGCCGAGCGTCTGAACGAGAACCAGGTGCCCGAGCAGCTTGACGCGGCGGCGGACTCGATCCGCGAGGACGACCCGTTCGCGGCGATGGAACAGCAGGAGCGAGCCCTGGAGGCGATGCGCGAGGCGGTGGCCGCATTGGAGTATGAGCCGGAGCAGCCGGATCTGGCGGACATGGGGCCGTCGTTGGAGGAACTCGAAGCGCGTCGACGCGACGTGGAGGCGCTGCGCGACGAGCAGGCCCGGCTGCGCAAGCAGACGGACGCCGCGGATGCCGACACCTTTGAAGAGCAGCGCAGCACCATGGAAGCAGAGCAGGGCGACCTCGAACAGGCCACGGCCGACCTGCTGGCCGACGAGAACTTCGCGCCGATGCCGGACCCGGCCGCGAACGAAAACGCCATGGCGGACGCGGACATGCCCGACCAGGCCGAGGGCGCCGACGAAGCGGACCCGGCGGAGGGCTCGCAGATGGCGGACGCGGACACGCCTGACCCCGATGCCGCCGCGGACGCGCCCGAAGCCCCCGATGCGGACGCCGCGGCGGAAGCCCCCGAAGCAGGCGAGATGGACGCTCCGGCCGCGCCGCAGTCGCCGCTGGAACGGGCCCAGACCGCCATGCAGGAGGCACAGACGGCCCTGACCGCCGCCGACCAGCCCGCCACGAGCGAGGCCCAGGCCGAGGCGGAGTCGGCGTTGAACGACGCGCTGGCGGAACTGGATCAGCAGATTGCCGAGGCCGAGGCGCTCGAGCAGCCGTTGGCGAGCGACATCCGTGACGATCTGGAGCAGATGCGCGGCGACCAGCAGGCGCTGGCGGACGCGTCGCAGGCGACCGCCGAGGCGGGCGAGGACGTGGCCGAGCATCAGCCGGAGCAGGAAGGCCTGGCGGACCAGATGTCGGACATGCAGAACCAGGCCCCGAGCGCGGAGGCGGCGGAGGCGATGGCCGACGCGCAGTCGGCGATGGAAGCGGCGGCCCAGGCCATGGAGGCCGGCGACACGCAGGCGATGGAGATGGCCCAGGCCGAGGCGATGGCCGCGTTGGACCAGGCCGCGGCGGCGAGCGATGCAGCCTTCGAGCAGTTTGAGCAGATGATGGCCGCCTTCGGCGAACTCGACGGCCTGGTGCAGGACCAGAGCGACCTGACCGACGCCGGCGCCGCCGCCGACGCCGACACGATGAGCGAGATCGGCCAGCAGCAGGAAGGGCTGGGCGAGCAGGCCGGGGAACTGGCGGAGATGTTGCCCGGCATGATGCAGTCGCCGGTGCAGGAGGCCGCCGCGGCGATGGGCGAAGCGGCGCAGGCCTTCGGACAGGGCGAGGGCGAAGCCGGCCAGGCCGCCCAGCAGGAGGCGCTGGCGGCGTTGCAGCAGGCCCAGCAGGCGATGGCGATGGCGATGGGGGAGATGGGCCAGATGATGCCGGGCATGATGCCGGGCATGATGCCCGGGATGATGCCTGGGATGATGCCGGGGATGGGCGGCGAAATGCCCGGAATGGGCATGTCGGACCCGCCCGGCGGGCCCGCGGCCGACGGCCCCACGCCGACCGACGAAGACGCCCGCTGGCGGTCGCTCGGCGCTCGCGAGCGCCAGTCGCTCCAGCAGCGCTTCGCCCGTGAACTGCCCGTGGAACACCGACAATTGCTGGAAGCATACTATGAAGCCTTGGCTGAATGAGTTGAACGTGCGGACCTGTTTTCGCCTGATGCGTGGCGGCGCGCGGTTCCGTGCCCATTGCCGGGAAACGGCGCGGACGGTCGCGGTCGCCATGCTGATCAGCACGCTGCTGGTGGCGCCGGTGACGCCGGCCTACGCGCAGGAAGGGGCGGTGCGCGTCGCCGACCTGAGCCCCGAAGCCGAGCAGGCCATCGATCGCGGCTTGGCCTACCTGGCCGGGAGCCAGAATGAAGACGGCAGTTGGGGCGGCCCCGCCCACACGGCCGTGGTGCTGATGGCCTTCATGCTCAAGGGCTACTTCCCCGACCCCGACCGGCCGGACCGGCACGGCCAGCGGCTCGACCGGGCAGTGCAATTCCTGCTCAACCAGTCCCGCCAGCACGGCGGCTACTTCGGCGGCAACATGTACCACCATGCCTTGGCGACGCTCGCCCTGGCCGAAGCGTGGGGCATGAGCCAGCGCGACGAGATCCGCGATGCCGTCAAGTCCGGCGTCGAGGTCATCCTCCGCGCCCAGCACTCCTCCGGCGGCTGGCGCTACCAGCCCATGCCGGTCGACCACGACACGTCCGTCACCGCCATGGTGGTGGTCGCCCTCGCCGCCGCCCACGAAGCGGGCATCCTCGTGCCCCGGGAAGTCATGGCGCGGGCGACGGAGTACCTCAAAGGGCGGCAGACCGAGGAGGGCGGGTTCGGCTATCGCGGCCCCAGAGATCCGGGATTCGCCCGCTCGGCGGCGAGCACGCTCGCCCTGCAACTCGGCGGCGCACGCAATGACGAGGCCGTGCAGAACGGCCTGCGCTACCTCATGCAGACCGACGCGGAAACCGCCTTCGACAACCGCCACTTCTTCTACGCCCAGTACTACGCGATCCAGGCGATGTACCAGGCCGGCGAACGCCCCTACGCCCAGTGGCAGCCGCGCATCCACGACCTGCTCATCCAGCGCCAGAACGACAACGGCTCGTGGAACGCCGGCCACGGTAACCCCTTCGGCACCGCGATGGCCATCCTCATCCTCGGCGTGCCCTATCGTTACCTGCCGATCTACCAGCGCTGAGCCCCCGAGCGTCCCTGCCGCCTGGCTTTGCACACATCAGAAAAAAATGAAGCCCACGGATGGCATCCGTGGGCTTCAGCACGCGCTAGACCAGATTGCCGGACCGGATCGGGTCACGCGCCGGTGGCTGTGGGGGCGGTCTGGTCGACCTGCACGATCTGGCCGGTGCGGATGCTCTCATGCTCGGCCTCGACCAGCTGGATCGTCGCCGCCGCCTCGGCGACCGTCACCGTCTGCGGTGGCTGGCCGGTGCGGATGCAGTCGAGGAAGTAGGCGATTTCATGCTCGTAGCCCATGCCGGGGCCGACGTCGACCGGCTCGGCCTGGCCGTCGCGGAAGAGCGTGACGGTGGGCTGGTTCGCCAGGTCGAACGTGGCGGTTGCCTTCTCAAAGTTGACCGTGAACTGCATCTGGAAGCTGAAGCCCTTGGCCATCGCCCACCCGCCCTCGGCGGAGATCATCGGGCCTGCGTCGCCGTAGAGGTAGTGGGTGATCAGGTGGTCCGGCTCGCCGGTGATGGTGCTGTAGCCGCGGCTGTAGACCGCCTCGGGCAGGCCGAAGCAGTGGTGGACGAAATCCGTGTCGTGCACATGCAGGTCGACCAGCGCTCCGCCCGACGCCTTGCCGTCGCTGTAGAACGGCCCGCCGGGGTGCGACGCCAGCCGACGGAAGTGCGCGGCGAGCACCTTGCCGAACCGCTGGTCGTCGATCGCCGCCTTCAGCCAGTCCCAGCCGGGCCAGAATCGCATGCACTGGGCGACCATCGTCATGCCCGGCGCCCGCTCGGCCGCCTCGGCGATCGCCTGCGCGTCGGCCGCGGTGCGGGCCAGCGGTTTCTCGACCATCACGTGCTTGCCCGCCGCCAGCGCCGCCTCCGCGTACTGCCGGTGCAGCGGCGTGGGCAGGCAGATGTCGACCAGCTCCACTTCGTCGTCGGCGATCAGTTTCATGCCCTCGTCGTACCGCCGGGCTTGCGACAGGTCGGCCCCCCCCTGGGCCTGGCCTTCGATGTTGCCTTCGGCTTTGGCCTTGCCGGCGAGACGCTCGGGGATGATGTCGCTGACGGCGAACACCGTCGCGTCGTCGCGCTGGCTGTAAACGTCCAGATGGGTCGAGCCCATCATGCCCAGTCCAATGATGCCAACCTTTGTCATCGCGTGCTTCCTTTTCCGGTGGTTTCAAAGTGGAACAGGCGGTCCATCGCTTCGCTGGTCTGCTCGAGCAGACCCTCGGCCGGGGGCAGCATCTCCGCCACGATGGTGCCGTCGTAGCCGATCGCTTCCAGCGCCGCGACCGTCTCCGGCCAAGGCACGTCGCCCTCACCGAGGCGGGCGAAGCTGTACCGGCCTTCAAAGCCGAACGTGTCCTTGAACTCCTTGATGTGGACGCGCTTGATCCGCTGGCCCAGCATCTCGATCCAGTGCGGCGGATGCTGGTGATAGCCCAGCAGGTTCCCCGCGTCGAAGTACATCCCCACGCGGTCGCTCTGGAAGCTGTCGAGGAAGTCAATCCACTCCAGCGGCGACAGCAGCAGCCCGTTCCAGACGTTCTCCAGGCAGAGGTCGACGCCCACCCGCTCGGCCACGTCGAGCAGTTGCGTCGTCGCCTCGCGGGCGCGCTGCACCGCCACGTCGTAACGGATGATCTCGCTCGGCGCGATCGGGCTGACGACCACGCCGGGCACGAACAGCATCGCCTTGCAGCCCAGCCAGGCGGCGCGCTGCAACGCCGCGGTGTGCAGGTCGACCGCTTTCTGTCGCACGGCCGGGTCGTCGCTGGTGGGGTTGACGCCCCAGCTCATGCCGCTGGCCAGCGTTTCCACGACCAGCCCCGAGGCGTCGATCTGCGCGCGGATCGCTTCGCACTCGGCCTGCGTGCTTTGCGGGGTGATGACGCCTTCGGGACCGACGCCCAACTCCAGGCCTGCGAATCCCGCCGCCTGCGTCTGCGCCAGGGCGTCGGCGATCGGCAGCGTGTTCTCCATGCCGCCGGGCATGGACCAGTAACTGATGCACTTATGCATGAGCCAGTTCCTCAATCTGAGCGTGAATGAATCGGATGGCGGTGCGAACGTCGCCCACCCGGTCCGAGCCCGCCTCGCGTTCGATGACCAGCGGGCCGTCGAAGTCGTTTTCCTCGAGCACCGTCAGGAAGCTCGGCCAGTCGACTTCGCCTTCGCCGATGGCCATTTCCTGGCCCCACGTGTCGGGCTCGGTGGGGGCCTTGGCGTCCTTGATGTGCACCTGGCGCACGTGGGGCATCAGCTTGCGGAGGGCGGTCACGGGATCGCCCATGCCGTAGAGCAGCATGTTGGCCGGGTCGAAGTTGACGCCGACGTTGTCGCGGTCGACGGTCTTGAGGAAGCCGGTGAGCGTGTCGGCGGTCTCCTGCCCGGTCTCCAGCAGCAGCGTGCCCTGGAAGGTTTCAGCGAACAGGTCGGCGATCTGCCGGATGCGGTCGACGAGGTTGGCATAGGTGGGGGCGTCGGGGTCTTCGGGGATGAACCCGGCATGGGAGCTGACCAGCCGAAGGCCGAGGTCGCGGGCGAGGGCGGCGTTGGCTTGGGCGTTGGCCCAGTTGGTCGGCCAATGCCGGTCGGGCACGAGGCCGCCGGTGGCGCGGACGGTCTGCGGCGTCGAGTAGTCTTCGCCGGTGGCGCCGAACATGCCCGCGACGATCGTGATGCCCGCCTCGGCCAGTTGCGGCTTGACGTCCCGCCAGGCGTCGGGGGCTTTCCGCACCGGGTCCAGCGCCAGTTGCACGTTCGTCAGCTTCAATTCGCGCAGGCGGTCGATCAGGTCGGCCGGTCCGCTGGGATGGGTGGACCAACTGCACAGGCCCAACTGCCGGGGAGAGAGGGTGGTTGTCATGATTGCTCATCCATTAAAAAGAAACGATGCCGGGACGATTCGCTAGCAACGGTTGAAAGCACGGATCGGGAAAGATGTCTGCGAGGTCGTGGATCAATGGTGGCCGGGTTTTGACCGGATGACAGGATCGGCCGGATTGACGGGCCGGGGGTTTTTGATCTTGCCCCTACTTCCGCTCTGCCTGGCTTCCTGTCTTGATCCTGTTCATCCGGCTCGATCCTGTCATCCGGTCAAAAATCAGAAACAGGCTGCGACCGGCTCCACTTACGATCCTTCTCTTCTGTGTGCCTCCGTGCCTCTGGGGTTCATACTCAGGCTGTGGCCTGCACCTGGCCGCCGATAGTGGTCAGGGCTTCCCAATGGGGGCAGAACAGTTGCGCGAGCACCAGGTCGCCGGCGGTCTGGGCGGGGCTGGTGGCGGGCGGCTGCCAGAAGTCGATGTGCAATCGATGCTCGATCTGGCTGAGCGTGCGCTGGCGGATCTGCTCGACTAGGGCGGCGGTGAAAGCCGGCGAGTCGAAGAACGGCCCGGTGAGCACCAGCCGACCGACGCGGGTGAAACTGACCGTGTTGGCCAGCACCAGCGCGACCATCTCCAGCACTGTACGCAGCGCGGCGTCCTCCAACGCAGGGGTGAACTTTGCCAAGCGGTCGGCGAGCAGGTCTTCCGCAGGCTCGGCCAGCCCCAGGCGGTAGGCGAGGTAGTCGCTGGAGGCGATCGTCTCGATGCAGCCCACGCCGCCGCAGTAGCAGCGCGGCGTCTCCAGCGGCAGGCGGGTGTGGCCCAACTCGTTGGCGCCGTGGACCGAGCCGCGGTTGGGCCGGCCATCGATCAGCAACGACGCCCCGAGCTGCCGGTCGCCCAGCAGCACCAGCAGCGTGTCCTCCGGCTCCACCAGCGCGCGATCGCCACGCTCCATCGCCCACCGCGCCGCCAGCGCGTGCGTGTCGTTGGCCAGCGACACCGGCACCTCGCCCGCGGCGTCGTAGATCGGTTGCAGGCTCGCCCCCCGCCCGCCCGGCACGGCCGAGCTGAACAGCAGCCGGTGACCCGTCTTGTCGATGAACCCCGGCACGCTCACGCCCACCGCCAGCGTCCGCGCGTCCACGTGATCGCTCAGCAGCGACGCCGCCGCCCGGATTGTCGGCGCGCCCGCCGCCGCGCTCCGCACCACGCTCGGGCCCGCCGGCTCGCCCAGCAGGTTCAGCCGTGTCAGTTCCACCCGTCCCGGCCGCAACGCCACGCCCACCACCTGCCGGCGGTCCGGGTCCACCGCCAGCGGCACCCGCGGCCGACCGGGCCCCTCCGTCGTCGGCGTTTCCAGCCGAAGCACGCCCTGGTCGATCAATGCCGCCGTCTCGTCCCCGATCGTGTTCAGCCGCATCCCCGTCCGCTCACGCAGATCCGACCGGCTCAGCGGGCCCGCCTGCCAGAGCGTCTGGAGCAGCAGTTTTTGACGCGACGGTACAGGCATGCACTTCACCACAAAAGCCAATTGATAACACTTACGATAATAATTGACGCCGGTTTGTCAAGCTCCACTTCCCCAATCCGACTCGACCCCGGAAGTGGGGGAAGGAGCCTGAAAGGATCGGGGGACGTCCCGCCTTTCGCCCGGCCTACTTGCTGGCATCCATCCCGCCCCCTAAACTGTTTCGTCCACCTGGACGATGCGTCAAGGCGGTCGTCGGTGCGCCGCACCGGCCACAGCGGAACGCGGGGGCGTTGGGGGTGCCTCCCCGCAGGCAGTTCCGGGGAGGACGCCGGGCCAGCCCACACCCGAGACCGCCCGGCTCGAATCGGGCCCCGGAAGCCCGGACGTCGGACCCCGGCCCCCGGTTCCCCGGCCCCAGCCACGCACCGCTGTAGCCTGACATCGCCCGCCGTTTCGCCACGCAACAAGAACGCCATAAGAACGTAACAAGGAAGCCCCATGCCGACCGCCACCGAGGACAAGGCCATGGCCAATGCCCGGCCCTCCAGCGAGCTGTCGCCCGACAAGCTGCTCGACATGCTCTACATGATGATGCTCATTCGACGCTTCGAAGAGCGCACCATGCAAAGCTACATGCAGCAGAAAATCGGCGGCTTCTGCCACATCTACATCGGCCAGGAAGCCGTCGCCACCGGCTCCATCGCCGCCCTGCACGATGAAGACCCCGTCATCACCGCCTACCGCGACCACGGCCACGCGCTCGCCCGCGGCATGCATCCCAACTACGCCATGGCGGAACTGTTCGGCAAGCTCACCGGCTGCGCCAAGGGCAAGGGCGGGTCGATGCACTTCTTCGACAAGCCCCGGCACATGTACGGCGGACACGCCATCGTCGGCGGCCAGTGCCCGCTGGGCGTCGGCCTCGCCTTCGCCACGCAGTACAACCAGGAAGACAAGGTCACCGTCTGCTACCTCGGCGACGGCGCCATCAACCAGGGGGCCTTCCACGAGTCGATGAACATGGCCGCCATCTGGCGTCTGCCGATCATCTTCGTCGTGGAAAACAACATGTACTCCATGGGCACGCACATCGCCCGCGGCACCGCCGCCGCCGACGACCTCGGCAAGAAGGCCGCCGCTTACGACATGCGCTACGCCGAGTGCAACGGCAGCGACATCCTCGAGGTCTACGACACCTTCAAACGCGAAGCGGACAAGACCCGCGGCTCGACCAGCAAGGCCCTGGGCGTCGACGAAGAAAAGGGCGAAGGCCCCTGCTTCATCAACGTCAAGACCTACCGCTACCAGGGCCACTCCATGTCCGACCCGCAGAAGTACCGGACCAAGGACGAGGTCAAGGAGCAGCAGCAGCAGGACGCGATCAACCTGCTGGTGAACTACCTGATCGAGCACGACCACGCCAGCCAGGAGAAGATCGACGAGCTGGACAAGAAAGCCAAGGACACCGCCCAAGCCTCCGTGAAATACGCCGAGTCCGCCCCCGAGCCCGGCATCGACGAGCTTTACACCGACGTGTTCAGCGAACCGTTCGGCGACTTCAAAAAGGGCGAGCTGCCCGCCATGATCCGCAACGACAACAGCGGGGAGTGAGGTGGGCGGGTCTCGGGGTCCGGTGTTGATATGACGGCCGCCGCAAGGGGGGAGAATGGCTGAGTCGGCCTATCGGCAACTGGATGTCTGGCCGCGCGGGATGGATCTTGTCCTGGCTGTGTACGAAGTAGCGAACGAACTGCCAGCCAGTGAACGATTCGGGTTGACCAGCCAGATGCAACGAGCGGCTGTATCAGTCCCGGCGAACATTGCCGAAGGCTACGGTCGAGATCATCGCGGTGATTACCTTCGGCACCTCTCCTTTGCGAGAGGATCATTGATGGAACTTGAGACGCACCTGACCATTGCCGTGCGGCTCGGCTACGTGGACCGCGAGCAAGCTGCTCCGGTCTGGCAACTGGCTCAACGCGTGGGGCAAATGCTCACGCAGTTGATTCGATCGCTGAAAACCGGCTCCCCGGCCTCCACCGAGACCCGAGCCCCGATACCCGAGACCCGACAACCATGACCGCCACCGCCACCGAACGTAAAATTCAGTACCGCGAAGCCCTTCGTGAAGCCATGGTCGAAGAGATGCGCCGCGACGAGCGCGTCTTCCTCATGGGTGAAGAGGTCGCGGAATACCAAGGCGCTTACAAAGTCTCCCAAGGCATGCTCGACGAGTTCGGCCCCGGCCGGGTGGTCGACTCGCCCATCAGCGAGACCGCCTTCTCCGGCCTCGGGATCGGCGCGGCCATGTACGGCCTGCGGCCCATCATCGAATTCATGTCTTGGTCTTTCTGCCTTGTCGCCGCGGACCAGATCGTCAACAACGCGCCCAAAATGCTCTACATGAGTGGCGGCCAGTTCTCCGTGCCCTGTGTCTTTCGCGGCAACAACGGCGCGGGCGGACAACTCGGCTCGACGCATAGCTGGTCCGTCGAGTCGCTGTGGACCCAGGTACCCGGCCTGAAGCTGGCTGTCCCCAGCACGCCTCGCGACGCCAAGGGCCTGCTCAAGACCGCCATCCGCGACAACGACCCGGTCTTCTACCTCGAATCCGAACGCATGCTCGGCCTCGGCGCTCGCGGCGACAAGGACTTCTCCCGCTACCTCGCCGACGGCCGCTGGGCCCCGCCCGCCGCCGACGAAGATGACGACTTCACCGTCCCCTTCGGCAAAGCCAACGTGGTGAAGCAGGGGGCCGACTGCACCATCGTCACCGCCGGCCGGCCGGTCCACTTCGCCCTTGAAGCGGCGGAAGCCCTGGAGCAGGAAGACATCGACTGCGAAGTGATCGACCTGCGGACCTACCGCCCGCTGGACATGGACACGGTCATCGAAAGCATCAAGAAAACCAGCTACTGCGTGGTGGTCGATCAGAGTTGGCCGTTCGCCTCGGTGGCGTCGGAAGTGTGCACGCGGATTTACGAGCAGGGCATGGACCTGCTGGACAACCAGGTCTACCGTGTGAACGCGCACGACGTGCCGCCGCCGTACAACCGGAATCTGGAGCAGGAATACCTACCCAACGCCAAGCGCATCATCGAAGCGGTGCGAGCGGCGACGTACAACGCGTGAGGGATTAGGGATTAGGGATTGGGGGGGATTGAGGTTCAGTAAACGTCTTGCCGCCTGCGCGCTGCGTCACCTTCAGCCAGCGCCCGACGGAACGTCACGATGAACGCCACCAACAGCGCCGCGCTGGTAATGTAGACCGCACACGTGGTCGTGCCCCATATCGGCCAGAGCCACGCATCGACAGCCCACCAGGTCTGCCGATCAATCAGGCGCGGCCCCGAAGGGTGCGTGAGCCATGCGCCCGTCCCCGCACCGAGCAGCGTCACGCCCATCATCGCGACGGCCACCGCCAGCGTGAGTGAACACGCGCTGAGCATGGGCCTGTCCAGCCATCGCGCCACCAGCCTGCCGTGCCACAGCAGCAGCGTCAGTGTGCCGAAAAAGCCCGCAGCGGTGCTCATCCCCGCGGCGATCATGACCTGTGCGCTGTTCGGCCCCTTGCCGGTCATCCCCAAGAGCAGAAACATCCCCACAACCGTCAACGCCAAAAGGCCATTGGCAACATATTGGTGCCGTCGCCTCCAACCATAAGCCATCGCCCTTGATCCGGGCGTGGCCAGCAGGAACATCGCGATGCCCATGAGCAGCAACCCCATCAGGATGCCCAGCACGAAGGCGCCTTCCCCAGCGGCGAAGGCGCCGAGGATGCCGCCGAGGAAGCAGAGCTGCGCAGTGAGCATGCACTTGACCCCGCTGTAGAGCTGCCGCAGCCATGGGCCGGCGTGGGCGTGGTCGTTCGCCGCCTGCACCGTCGTCGCCACCGCCTCGCCACACTCGGGGCAGGTGGCGTCGGCGGGGAGCGTGCGGAGGTTGTACCGGCATTGCTGACAAAGCAGGTCGGTCGTCAGCCGGCCTTGCTCATCGGTCGAGATGAGTGGGCGTTTGCCAGCCCCAGCGATGCGTGCCATATCCCCATGGTACCGCTTCACCCCTGTTCGTCCGAGCCGGCTTCTGTGAAGCCGGGCTGCGGCGCAGCCGCAGATTCCTGCCACGACATCAGATTGCGGCGGCCTTTTCCTGCTCGGCCACGGCGGCGTTGAGGTCGCGCAGCAGGGCGTCTTCTGAGATCTTGTGGGCCTTCGCCGCCCAGCGCACCTTCATGAACTTGGCGGAGATGGCGTAGATGCCGTGGCGCATGTCAGGGCAGCCGTGCTTGCGGAAGACCTCGTAGGTTTCCGGGTGCTTGCGGATGACTTCAGCGACGCGCATGTGGGGCGTGATCGGTTCGGCGGGCATGGCGAGGCTCCTGCGAAACGGTGAACAGCCAAGCGATGACACTACCTTGATTATAGGCACACCCCGGCGCGGCCCGGCGGGGGCACGGAGCGAGCCGGCCGGGCAACGGGGTTGATCAAGTCCGCCCTCGCCGCCCCAGCAGGTCGCTGATGTGTAGGCAGAGCAGGTAACCCACCACACCGCCGATCGCGTTCGCCGCCAGGTCGATGATCGAACTCGTGCGGGCGGGCAGCCACCATTGCGCCGTCTCACCCACCAGGCTCAGCAGCCCCGCGTCGAGCACGACCAGCATCAACGTCGCCCCCGAAAAGCCTGTCAGCAGCCGACGGGCCACCTGCGCTTCGATCACGCCCAACGGCACGAACAGCGCGATCTGCCACGCAATTGTCCCGCCCGGCCGCGCCGCCAGCGACAGCAACCCTTCTCCGCCCGCCCCCGCCGAGGCGAACGCAAACGGGTACAGCTTCACCGCCAGCACCACTGTCCACAGCGCCATCGACGCCACCATCCAGGGTCCTGTGCCCGGCGGCGGCCAAGGCTGGTGCGGGTTGTCGTGCGTCGGCCCGTTCATGGAAACTCTCGGGAGGTCGTGTGGTCAACTCCGGCTCCCCTCCCTCCGGGAGGGGCCGGGGGAGGGGATCACCGGCCGCCCTGGTGCACCGTTCGCGCCGAGGACACAAGGCGCCCGGAAGCACCCTCCCCCAACGCCTCCCGGAGGGAGGGGAGTTTCAGACGCGCGACTCTCACCCCGTTCACCGCGCATCGGCCACCAGCACGCGCGGCAGCCCTTCATGGTCCGCCAGCACGTGCGCGTTCGCCAGTCCGTCCGCCTCTTCCGCCAGTGCCAGCACCGCCTGCTTCTGCGACGCGGCGATCTCGAACACCGCCTGCGCCGGCCGGTCCATGTGCTCCCGCGCATGAGCGATCAACACCCGCAGATCGCGCAGCCCATCCACCCCGCCGCGCAGCGCATGCTCCGGTTCATAGTCCTTCACGTTCGGCTCCACCGCCTCCCACTCCGCATCGCTGATGTAAGGCGGATTGCTCAGCAGGTACCGCACGCGCTCGCCCTTGAGCGGCTCGTACAGGTTGCCCTGGCGAAACTCGATGCGGTCGGCGACCTCATGCTTCGCCGCGTTCTGCTTCGCCACCGCCAGCGCATCGTCGTACAGATCGGTGGCGATCACGCGGGCGTGGGGCATGTGTTTGGCGATGGCGATGGCGATCGCGCCGCTGCCCGTGCCCACGTCGGCGACCAGCGGCGCGTGGAAGCCGGGCGTGCGGCGGGCGTGCTGGATGACATGCTCCACCACCGTCTCCGTGCTCGGCCGAGGCACGAGCACGGCCGGGCTGACGTCCAGCAGCATGGAGAAAAAAGGCGCCTGCCCGACGAGGTAGTCGACCGGCTCATGGTTCGACGCCCGGGCGACCAGTTCGCGGAAGGTGGCGCGCTCCAGGTCGGTCGCCGGCCGATGCGGGTCCATGTAAAGCTTGAGGCGCTGCACGCCCAGCACGTGAGCCAGCAGCATCTCCGACGCCAGCCGGGCATTGTCGACGCCGCGCCGCTTCAGGTGCTCGGCCGTCCACTCCAGCAGGCGGCGCGTGGTCCAGGGATTGGCGGCGTCGCGGTTCATGGCCGACATTCTAGGGGCTGGCGACGGGAACGTGGGGCGGGAGGTGCAGGGCGTGGGACGTGGAGTGATGTCAAGCCGAGAGTTGAATTCGCGAAGCCCCGGATCAGGGGTGCTGATTTCTAATTTCTAATTGCTGATTGCTGATTGCTGATTGCTCAAATCATAAATCAGCAGTTAGAAATCTCTCCCCCCTCATCCCGCCCTTCGCTCGCGGACTCGCTCAGGGGCGGGCGGTTTTGCCCCCCAATCCCCACCCCCAACTTCGAATCATCCGCAAACCCACGCCCCCTCCCCGTCGTACAGTAAGATTGGTCGGCAGTGTGGTGACGGGATTTCCCCTGTAAAACAGACGGACAACGCCGAATCGGCCGATAAGACAACGGCCGAGTGGAAACCCGCCTAGAATAAGATTGGCGGGCTCGCGCCTGGCCGATCTCAAAGGAGCGTCTGTACCGCTTCTTCCCGAGTCTTGATGAAGGATTGCTGGATGCCAGAACAGAAGGACACCAACCGCGATCGCGATTCGGCCGGCAAGGGCAAGCCCCGTGAGAACGGCTCCGGTTCTGGCGGGAACGGCGGCGGCAATGGCGGACGTGGCCCGCAGCCGCCCCGCAATGGCAACTTCATGTCCCGCGGCATCCTCGGCTGGGTCCTGCTGGGCGGCCTTGCCATCGCCTTGCTGCTGCTGATGAACTCGCAGCAGAATCAGGGCGCGGACCTGTCGTGGCAGAGCTTCTACAACATCGCCCAGCGTGACAACGCCTTCGCCGAGCCGGTCGAGGTGCGCGACACCCAGATCATCGGCATCCTGACCGACGAAGCCGCCGAAGCCGCGGACAACCCGCCCAACAACCGCATCTACACCGCCATCAGTTCCGACACCAAGAACATCCGGGTCATCCAGCTCGAAGAGGCGGGGGTGGAAATCAAGGAAGCACCGGGCACTAACGCCCTGTGGACGATCTTCCTCTACTGGGGCCCGGTGATCCTGATCATCCTGCTGGTCTACTTCTTCGTCTTCCGCTCGCTGCGCAACGCCGGCGGCGGCCCGGGCGGGATGCTGGGCAACTTCGCCCGCTCCAAGCACAAGGTGATGAACAAGGAGCACTCGACCATCCGCCTCAACGACGTGGCGGGCATCGAGGAGGCCAAGGACGAAGTCAACGAGATCATTGAGTTTCTCAAGAACCCCAAGAAGTTCCAGCGCCTCGGCGGGCGGGTGCCGCGCGGCGTGCTGCTGATCGGCTCGCCGGGCTGCGGCAAGACGCTGCTGGCCAAGGCCGTTGCCGGTGAGGCGGAGGTGCCGTTCTTCTCCATCTCCGGCTCGGACTTCGTCGAAATGTTCGTCGGCGTGGGCGCCAGCCGCGTGCGCGACCTGTTCAAGCAGGCGAAGGAGAGCTCGCCCTGCATTATCTTCCTTGACGAGATCGACGCCGTCGGCCGAAAGCGCGGCAGCGGCTTCTCCAGCGGCGGGCATGACGAGCGCGAGCAGACGCTCAACGCCATCCTCGTCGAGATGGACGGCTTCGACAGCTCGGACCAGATCATCGTCATGGCGGCGACCAACCGCGCCGACGTGCTCGACCCCGCGCTTACCCGTCCGGGCCGGTTCGACCGCCAGATTCACGTCTCGCTGCCCGACATCAAGGGGCGGATGGAGATCCTCAAGGTTCACTCCAAGAAGATCAAGATCAGCCCGGACGTGAACCTCGAACGCCTGGCGCGCGGCACGCCGATGTTCTCCGGCGCCGACCTTGCGGCGATCATCAACGAAGCGGCGATCATCGCGACGATGCAGGGCAAGGAGTTCGTCGAGCAGGACGACCTTGAGGAAGCGCGTGACAAGGTCAAGTGGGGCCGGTCACGCAAGAGCCACAAGATCGAGGAAGACGAAAAGAAGGTGATCGCCTACCACGAGGCGGGCCACGCCGTGGTGATGTACTACGACGAAAACTCCGAGCCGTTGCACAAGGTGACGATCATCCCGCGCGGTCAGGCGCTGGGCTCGACGTTCATGCTGCCGGAGAAAGACAAGCACATCATCTCCAAGAAGCAGTTGATGGCGCAGATGCGCGTCTGCTTCGGCGGCCGCATCGCCGAGGAGATGTTCACGGGCGACCAGTACAACGGCACGGCCGGCGACATCCGCCAGGCCAGCGCCATCGCCCGCGCCATGGTCACCGAGTACGGCATGAGCGACAAGATGGGCTTCCTGCTCTACGGATCGGACGACTCACAGCAAACCCCCTGGGGCGGCGAACGCACCTATTCTGACGACACCGCCCGTATGATCGACGAGGAAGTCAAAGCGGTCATCGACCAGACCTACCGCGAAACGAAGGACCTGATCAAAGCGCATGGCGAACAGCTCGACGCGCTTGCCAAGGCGCTGCTGAAGTATGAAACGCTGACCTACGACGAGGTCCGCAAAATCATGGACGGCGAAACGCTGGACAAGGCCACCGTCAGCGACCTGCTCGAAGCCGAGCGTGAAAAGGCGCGGGCGACCGACAACGACGGCAAGACCGTCCGCCCCGACACGACCGGCCTGGACAACGACACGCCCGGCGCCTGGCCCTCCCCCGCCTGACGTGCCCATCGCTTCCCAACCATCCCCAAAACCCGCGGCATCCCGCCGCGGGTTTTTTCCGCGCCTCTGGAAGCCGGAGCCCCTACACTTCCGCGCGATGGGCAGGGCTGTGCGGCGGGCGTCCACCACCTGGACGCGGGAGGCAGAGCATGGAGCAGCGGAACGGGGCGGGTGTGCCGGTGGGCCGGGTGACCGCCACGCTGGCGGTGATCTGCGGCGTGCTGGCGTTGTTGGGCGGGGTGTCGCAGGCGGTGTTCATCTGGCGGCCGGGGTTGCCGGGGGCGGACACGCTGGTGGACCTGTTCTGGGTCAACCACGAGCAGACCGTCTGGACATGGGCGTCGTCGGTGCTTGAGTTGGGGTGTGCCGTGCTGCTGGCGGTGATCTGGGCGAGCCAGCGCCGGCGCGACCCTTGGTTCGCCCGGTACTGGCTGGGGCTGGCGGTGCTGTTCCTGGCGATGTCGGTCGACGACGTGGCGATGTTCCACGAGCGCAGCGAGCGGGCGTTGACGTGGCTGGAGACGACGGGGGTGTTCTATTTCAAGTGGACGCTGCTGGCGCTGCCGTTCGTGCTGGTGGTGGGGCTGATCTACCTGCGGTTTCTGCTGAAGCTGCCGGGGTGGGTGCGATGGCGGATCGTGCTGGCGGGCGGGTTGTTCGTCGGCGGCGCGGTGGGGCTGGAGATGGTCAACAGCCACATCGGCTACCACCAGGGCGAAAGCCCGCTCTACCAGGCCAACACGCTCGTGGAGGAATGCGTCGAGCAGGCGGGGCTGATCGTCTTCATCCACGTGCTGTTGCGCTACCTCGCGGCGGCCGGCGTCACGTGGCAGGTGCGCTTCGCGGACGAGGCAGTTCAGACGGACGCGCATCCCGAGCAGCCGGCCGCCGTCGACCGCCTGCCGACCGGTGCCCGTCCCGCCGCGCCGGCCGGGGCGAAACTGCCTTACACTACCCGGCTGTGACGACTTCCCCGGAGCAATGCGATCTCGCCATCGTCGGCGTCGGCGCGGCGGGCATGATGACCGCCATCTTCGCCGGCCGCGGCGCGCCGCCGGGCACGCGCATCGTCGCGCTGGATGGGGCGAAGAAACTGGGCGCGAAGATCCTCGTGGCCGGCGGCGGACGGTGCAACGTCACGCATGACGTGGTCTACCCGCGCGACTACTTCGGCACACCGGGCAAGCAGGTGCAACGCGTGCTGCGGACATTCAGCGTCGGGCAGACCATCGCGTTCTTCGCCTCGCTCGGCGTGCAACTCAAACGCGAAGAAACCGGCAAGCTGTTCCCCACCACCGACCGGGCGCAGACGGTGCTCGATGCGCTGCTGGGGGCGATGGACGAGGCGGGCGTCGACGTGCGGACGGACCACCGGGTGATGGCGGTGGACTCGGACCCACGCTTCGAGGGGGGCGGCTTCGTGGTGCAGACGAATCACGGGGCTTTGCAGGCGAAGCGCGTCGTGCTGGCGACGGGCGGCAAGGCGTTGCCAAAGACGGGCAGCGACGGCGCGGGCTATGCGTTCGCCGAGGCGTTGGGGCATACCGTGACGCCGACGTGGCCCGCGCTGGTGCCGTTGGTGCTGCGCAAGGGGCACTGGCTGACGGAGCTGTCAGGCATCGCGGTGGACGTGACGCTCACGCTCTCGGCCGCGACGGGCAAGCTGCTGCACAAGCAGTCGGGCGCGATGCTGGCGACGCATTTCGGCGTTTCCGGCCCGGCGGCGATGGACATCAGCCGACACTGGATCGCGGCGCATGGCCAGGACGCGAACGTACAGCTCACTGCCAACCTCACCGGCGACCTCGAGTTCGCTGACGTCGAGCGGATCATGCAGGAAGAATCGCATCGCCGGCCGAAGGCGACGGTGACCAGCGTGCCGCGCTGCTGGCTGCCCGAGCGGTTCGCGCAGGCGGTGATCCGCCACGAGGCCCGGCTCGACCCCGGCACGCCGCTGGGCCATCTCCGCCGCGACGACCGCCGACGCCTCATCCACGCCCTGATCGCGCTGCCGCTGCCGGTGGAGCGCGACCGCGGCTACCTCTTCGCCGAGGTGACCGCCGGCGGCGTGCCGCTGGAGGAAGTCGACCTGCGCACCATGGCGAGCAAGCGGCGCGACGGCCTGCACCTGTGCGGCGAAATCCTCAACGTCGACGGCCGCATCGGCGGCTACAACTTCCAATGGGCCTGGTGCACCGGCCGGCTGGCGGGGCAGGCGGTCGCGCAGTCGTGGGCGTCGACACCCTCGGGCGGAATGGGGTAGGATGCGGCCATCGACGCACCGTTCGCGGAATCGCCCATGCAACGTCACGTCCCCAACCAGCTCACGCTGTTCCGCCTCGTGCTGGCGGCCTTGTTTTTCGTGATCCTCAATCAGTACCGTTACGCCAGCACGACGCCGGACTGGATCCTGCTGTTCGCCACCGCCGTCTTCATCGTCGCGGCGCTGACCGACCTGCTCGACGGCTACCTCGCCCGCCTCTGGCATGTCGAGTCCACCTTCGGCCGAATCATGGACCCGTTCTGCGACAAGGTGCTGGTGATCGGTGCGTTCATCTACCTGGCCGGGCCGCGGTTCGTCATGCCCGACGCAGTGGACGACCGCACGCTGTTCATCATGATCTCCGGCGTCTACCCGTGGATGGTCGCCATCATCCTCGCCCGCGAACTGCTGGTCACCGGCGTCCGCGGCGAGTTGGAAAGCCAGGGCATCCAGTTCGGCGCGAACCTCTCGGGCAAGCTGAAAATGGTGCTCCAGTCGACCACCATCCCCATCGTGCTGTTGATCGTCTATTTCGACCCGCAACTGCCCGGCCACGCGTGGATGAACTGGGTGCGCGACATCCTCGTCTACCTGACGGTGATCGTCACGTTGATCAGCGGCGTGCCCTACTTCGTTCATGCCGTGCGCGTGATGACCGAAGCGGGGAAGGCGGATGATGATGAGTTGATCGAGTGACCAGGCGACCAGGTGAAGAAAGCCAACCTCACCTTGTCACCTTGTCACGGACCGAGCAGAGGAGGAATTGGTATGAGCAAAACGGGTTACGTCGCATTCGACCTCGGCGCCGAGTCCGGCCGGGCGATGCTGGTGATGTTGGAGGGCGATCAGGTGACGCTGGCCGAGGCGCACCGCTTTGCCAACCTGCCGCAACGGCTGCCGTCAGGCTATCACTGGAACCTGCTGCAACTCTGGGCCGACCTGGTCGAGGGCCTCCGCCACGCCGGCGACCTGGCGCGGCAGCACGGCGTCACGCTCGTCAGCCTCGGCGTCGACACGTGGGGTGTCGACTACGGCCTGGTCGGCAAAAGCGGCCAGTTGCTCGGCCTGCCCTTCGCCTACCGCGATGAACGCAACCCGCCCGCTTACGACAAAACGCTCGAGCAACTGGGCGAAAAAGCGATCTACGACGCCACCGGCATCCAGTTCATGCCGCTGAACACGCTCTACCAGCTCGTCGCCCAGCGCGACGCGGAGCGCGCCCCGCTCGACCACGCACGCCGGCTGCTGAACATGCCTGACCTGCTGCACTACTTCTTCACCGGCGAGCAGGTCAACGAAGCCACCATCGCCTCGACCACGCAGATGGTCGACCCGCGCACCGGTCATTGGGCCACGCCGCTGCTCGAATCGCTCGGCCTGCCCACGCAGATGCTCGGCCCGATCGTGCCCGCAGGCACCTGCATCGGCCGGCTCCGCGCCGAGGTCGCCGAGCAGGCCGGCGTCGAGCCGATCGACGTGATCGCGCCCGGCTCGCACGACACCGCCAGCGCCGTCGCCGCCGTGCCCGTGGACGTCAGTGCCACGCCCAACTGGGCCTACCTCTCCAGCGGCACCTGGTCGCTGATGGGCGCGGAACTCGATCAGCCGATCGTCACCGACGCCTCGCGCGCCGCCGGCTTCACCAACGAGCGCGGCGTGGCGGACAAGATCCGCCTGCTCAAGAACATCGCTGGCCTCTGGCTGGTGCAGCAGGTGCGCGCCGACTACGCGAAGCAGGGCGATGAATACGACTACCCCGCGCTCACCGATCTCGCCGCGCAGGCCGAGCCGTTCCGCACGCTCATCGACCCCGACCACGCCCCCTTCGCCGCGCCGGGCGAGATGTGCGCCAAGATCGACGCCTTCGCTCAAGCCACCGGCCAACTCGCGCCCGAATCGCCCGGCCAGTACATCCGCGCCTGCCTCGAAAGCCTGGCAATGACCTACCGCGCTACCCTGGCGAGCCTCGAAGACCTGCTCGGCCAGCGCATGGACGTGCTGCACATCGTCGGCGGCGGTGGCAAGAACCAGTTGCTGAACCAGATGACCGCCGACGCCATCGACCGCCGCGTCGTCGTGGGCCCCTACGAAGGCACGGCCATGGGCAACGCGCTCACCCAGGCGATCGGCCACGGCGACGTGCGCGACCTCGCCCACCTGCGCACCATCGTCCGCCGTTCATCGCAGTTGCACACCGTCGAGCCCCGCGACCCTTCCAGCTTCAACCACCAGGCCGAACGCTTCGCCGCCCTGCGTGACAGGTGATCCGCCTGCCGAGTTGCTGTGTGCTCGGCAACGAACCGGCAGGGCAAGTCCAGCTCTACGAACTATGGACCAATCGCCAGCCCTATCTTGTGAGATTTCTCACGCTTCACCCAGAAGGCGTCCCACACCCAGGCGAGCGCTGCGAGATAGACGGAAGGCTGAGTCAAGGCAGCAAGGTAAAGCGTTGTTTCATAATGTGCGGGACCCGGCATAATCGATTCACCAGCTAACTGAATCGGGCCGTAATGCACGACATACCACGACGCCGCGAGCCGGAGGAGCAGTGCTGTGGCGGCTACGGCGAGCGCAGATCCCATGAACCACCCATGGGATCGAAACCAGAACGCACGCCAGCCTGTGATGCATGTCAACGTCACGGTGACCAACCCCGTCACGAACATCCAGTGCGGGTTGAGAATCACGATCACAACTTTTTCCAAGGGTGTATCAGGAAGGCTTGGCCGCCACATCAGATTCACCAGCAAAGCGATCACAAACAGGGCCCCGATGAGCAGGCCCTGCACCGCCGCGAGAATGGAGACCATCAACCACACGACCGACATGGCGTTCCGTCGTTGCAATGGACCACCTTTCAGTTCATTACAACAACGGGTAGGGCAGGGCTTGCCCTGCTACAGTGCTGCCTTGCGAACTACTCTCCACGCCGGTCGGTCGCCTGCTTCCAAAGCCAGAAGGCGAACGGGGCGAGGGGGACGAGGAGAATAAAAACCGCCGCCCAGATCGGCTTGTCATGGGGCCCCGGGAAACGCTGCGGCGGGGAAGCCATCAAGTCGACAAAGTGCACCAGCCAGAACACCAGCCAGACAAATCCCACAAGCGGAATGAACCACGCGATGATCTGGCTCAGTTGAACCGGCTGATTGCGCGGCAGGCTGTTGGCGATCATCAGGATTAACAGGGCAAAGCCTAGCAGCAACGCAAGACCAAGCCGCCGGCGAACGCTGAATGATTCTAAGGACATCGATCACTCCCGGAAAACGAATCACATCTAGAAGCGTGTAGGGCAGGGCTCGCCGGTCCTACGAACTGTTTACATTGCCAGGGAGGTAGCGGGAGAATGGCGAACCGCAGGGTCCGATGTTTGCGGCATATCCCACTGAGCACATCCTCTAAACACCAAAATTCCTAAGACGAGGATCACTGCTACACCAATAAGTACGCCGCACATAATTTGAACAATAATCTTCACTGGCTTCTTCACAGCATCTGTCTACACGAAGGTCTGTGGGCCCTATTGCAGCGTGCCACTCGTGGCTTGTCCACCAGTGGGTTCGGGTGTTGGATGTCCATCGGCACTGGTGGCAAGCCACCGGTGGTGCTCACCAAACGCTCACAACTTCAAATCGCCCAACCCCATCCCCATACCGCCGCCGGAGCCCATGCCGCCTTTGAGGTCTTTGCGGGGCTGCCTGGGTTTCGCGGACTGGGCGTGTTTGGCCATGTCGGCGGGGCTGGCCTTTTCGGGCTCGGGCTTGTCGACCTGTTTGAGGGAGAGGCGGATCTTGCGGTTGTCTTCGCTGACGTCGAGCACGCGGAATTTGTTTGTGTCGCCGGGGTTGAGGACGTCCTCGACTTTGCCCACGCGGCGGTCGCTGAGTTCGGAGATGTGGACGAGGCCTTCGATGCCGGTCTCGAGCTCGACGAACGCGCCGAACTCGGTGACACCGATGACCTTGCCTTCGACGATGGTGTTGGCGGCGTACTTGCGTTCCGCGCCCACCCACGGGTCGCCGGTGGCCTGCTTGAGGCTCAGCGACATGCGCTTCTTGGCGGGGTCGACACTCAGCACAGCCAGGCGAATCGTATCGCCCGCCTTGACGACCTCCTCGGGATTGTGGATGCGCTTCCAGCTCATCTCCGAGATCGGCAACAGGGCTTCGATGCCCGGCTCAACCTCGACGAACGCGCCGAAGCTGGCGGTGCGGATGACCTTGCCCTCGACTTGGCTGCCCGCCTGGTAGCGGTTTTCGATGCCTTCCCACGGGTCGGGCTGGACCTGCTTGAGGCCGAGGCTGATGCGTTCTTTTTCCGGATCGATCTTGAGGACCTTGACCTGGACGGGCTGGCCGACCTTGACGACGTCGGCGGGCTTGTCGACGTGGGTGTAGCTGAGGTCGGAGACGTGCACGAGGCCGTCCACGCCGCCGATGTCGACGAACGCGCCGAAGTCGACGATGTTGGTGACCTTGCCGTCGAGCACCTGGCCGACTTCGAGGGTGGCCAGGGTTTTCTTCTTCTCGGCCTCGGCCCGCTTCTGGAGCAGGGCGCGGCGGCTGAGGACGACCTTCTTGGACTTGCGGTCGATCTCCTGCACCTGCGCTTCGAGCTTCTGGCCGACCATCGCTTCGAGGTCATCGACGTGGTGCAGGTCGATCTGACTGGCGGGCATGAAGGCGCGGATGGAGCCGACCATCTCCAGTTCGAGGCCGCCCTTATTGGTGGAGACGACCCGGCCTTCGACGAGGGCGCCGCGCTGGAGCTGGTCCCATGTGGAGCGGCTGATGGCGCCTTCGCGGGAGAGGTAGATCAGGCCTTGCGCTTCGTCCGTGCGGTCGACGACGAAGTCCATGATCGAGCCGATGCGGGGCGGGCGGTCGAACTGGGCGAGCGGGACGATGCCCTGCATCTTGCCCGCGTCGCCGGCGAGGCCGACGAAGACGTCTTCGCCGCGGATGGCGACGATGCGGCCACGCCGGATCTCGTGGTGGATCTCGGCGGGCTCGGCGGTAGCGTCGGGGGTGCCGGCGTCGGCGTCCGCGGGGGGCCCGGCCGGTGAGCCGGCCTCGGCCTCGGCCGCATTGGCCGCGGCGGCCTCGGCTTCGGAGGCGGCCATGAGGTCGTCCATGTTCTGGTCGCCCAGGGCGGCGTCGATCTCGGCCTGAAGCTCGTCGTCGAGCTGCGGCGTCTGTTTGTCCGGCTGCGAGGGGGTCGGCTCAGTCATGGCTCATCAACACCAAACACGGCGTGTCCAGGCTCGATCAAAAAGTCGTCACGGGGGTGGCAAGCTTACTCGGCCGTGTTCCGGTTCGCCAGCGCCGCCCGTGGTTTGCTCACGCCAGCCGTTCACGCGACGGCCGGCCGGGTCACTTGAGCTTTCAGCCTTAAGCTTCCAGCCGTCAGCCAGAAACGGCCCCAACATGCGATTTCTCGCTGGCTGCTGGCTGAGAGCTGATTGCTCAAAAGCTCGATCATTCGTCGCCCACCGGCGGCCTGCCGCGCGGCAGGGGGGCGGGCTCGTCGTGCCGGGCACGATAGTCGTCCCACGCCGCCTCGGCCTGCCCGGCCGGCATCGGCGCCCACGGCTCGGGCAGCGGCCGGTCGAGCAAGGGCAGCACGCGCCCGGCCTCGGCAAGCGCAAATCGTAGCCCCGCTTCGTCCACCGGGCGCGGCGGGGGCGATTCCGGGGGCCCCGGGGGTTCCGGGGGCGGGGTCAGCGATATCGTCGCCATACCATATTCCGCCGCACGCGCCAGGGCACGCCAGCGCACCGTCTGGTCGGCCAGGCTGTAGGGCAGGCCCAGCAGTCGCACGGCCGTGTTCCCCGCCAGCCACTCCACCGCCAGCGGATCATGGCTGGCCAGCCCCAGGTGGTCGACCGCGCCGCGGTCGCGCAGGCCGAAGAGGGTTTGCAGCAGGCCGCCGCTTTTCAGTTCCGTCGGCTCGTCGACCCGGAGCATCAACGCTTCGACATGCGACCGGCCCAGCGCCGCCATGCGCTGCTCGATCTGCCCCGGCAGCCGACGGGCGAAGCTCGGCTCGGCGACGATCAGCAGCACGGGCAGGCCAGCGACGTGCGGCGCGGCGGCTTCGAGCACCGCGTCGTCATCTTCGGGCATGACCACCACCAGCGACGGATGCTCACGGACGTACCCGGCCTGCCGATCGTCGGCGAGCAGGGTGATGCGCCAGGCACAGGGGCCGACGACGAGGTCGGTGGGGGCGAGCGTGCGGGTGGGCCAGTGCGGTGACATGAGAGGTACGGTTGTGAGTTAGGTCCGCGAACCGCGGACCCTACGGCTTGCTCACGTGGGGGTTGCCTTTGAGATAGTAACGTAACGGCTTGTCGGCCCACGCGCCGGCATAGGCGACGCCGACGCGGGTGGTGGTGACGATCAACGCCCTAGCATACCGTCGATGGCGGGTTCGTTCGAGGAAAAGTCGCGAATCTTCGGTGAGATCGACGCCGTCGAGGGTGCGGGTGATCGCCAGGGCCTGGCAGAGCTTGCCGGGGCCGGAGCAGAGGTCGGTGTCGCGGCGGGCGGCGGCGGAGCGGTGGGCGTACATGGCGGGGAGGCCTTCGGTGGGTTCGAGGGCGCGGAGGAGCACGGCGACGGGGTGGCCGGGTGCGCCGGCGACGATGTTCATGCAGTGGTGCATGCCATAGGTGAAGTAGACGTAGGCGTGGCCGGCCTCGCCCCACATGGATTCGTTGCGGGCGGTGCGGCGTCCATTGGCGGTGTGGGCGGCGAGGTCGGGGACGCCGAGGTAGGCCTCGGTTTCGACGATCAGGCCGGCCAGTCGCGTGCCGTCGTCGAGCACGCGGACGAGGCGCTGGCCGAGCAGGGCAGTGGCGAGGTCGACGGCACTGCGGCGGAAGAAGGCGCGGGGGATGGACATGGGGAATGGGGAATGTGGAATGTCGGATGTCAGATGGGTGGCATTTGTGTCGGGAACATTCGACATTGTCCATCCGATATTCGACATGGATGGCCTCATCCCGACGCTTCCATGGCTTTGACCTTCTCCAGCCGGCGGGCGTGGCGGTCTTCGCCGGAAAAATTGGCGTTGATGAAGGCGCGGACGAGGTCGCGGGCGAGTTCGTCGCCGACGACGCGGGCGCCGAGGCAGAGGACGTTCATGTCATCGTGTTCGACGCCCTGGCGTGCGGAGTAGGCGTCGTGGCAGACGCCGGCCCGGACGCCGGTGAGCTTGTTGGCGGCGACGCAGGCGCCGACGCCCGAGCCGCAGAGGAGGATGCCGCGGTCGGCCTGGCCGTGCTGGATGGCCTGGCCGAGGTAGCGGGCGAAATCGGGGTAGTCGTCGGCGGGGTCGAGCTGGTGGGCGCCGAGATCGAGCACCTCAAAGCCCTGCTGCTTGAGCAGTTCGGCGATGGGCTGTTTGAGGGCGAACCCGCCGTGGTCGCATGCGAGGGCGATTTTCATTCAGAGCCTCCTGTGGGGGCGGGCATTATAGGGCAGTGAAGCGCGCTCCGCTGCGCTCGCGGCTAACCGATGCGTTGCAGCGCCTGTTTCAGATCGCGGTAGCTCTGGTGCAGGTCTTGCGGGATAACGCGGACGCCGGCGACGACGTGCATGAAGTTGACGTCGCCGTTCCAGCGGGGCACGACATGCATGTGGGCATGGCCCGGCACGCCGGCGCCGGCACATCGGCCGAGGTTCATGCCGAGGTTGACGCCCTGAGGGTTGAGCGTGGTGGTCAGCAGGCGGTTGGCCAGCTCGGTCAGCTCGATCAGGCCCGTGCGTTGGTCGGCGGTCATGTCGCTGAGGTCGGGCAGGTGGTCGCGGGGAGCGACGAGCAGGTGGCCGTTGGTGTAGGGATAGCGGTTGAGCATGAGCAGGCCACGCTCGTCGCGCAGCAGGACGAGGCGCTCGACTAGTTCGTCGTCGCTGAGCGCGGCGTCGGCGGCGTCGCAGAGGAAGCAGCCGGCGTCGGTGGCGGCGGGTGTGGCAGTGCTCGCGTCGCCGAGGCCACGGATGTAGTCGATGCGCCAGGGCGCCCAGAGGTTTTCGTTGCGCATGGTGTAAAGGGTAACGGGTGACGGGGCCGTTGACGATGGGCGATGCAGGAGAGGTTTGAGGAGATTGTGGGTTTCCAGTTGCACGTTATCCAATAGCCCCGCGCTTTCCCGGGACGCGTGGGGCTATTTGCCTCGTTTGTCCTATGGAACGCAGGTTCTTCTAAATCCGGCACAGATGCAGGCGTCCTGGGAAGTTGGTTTTCGTCGAAAACCAATTTGGACCTTCCGGGTTTCGTGTGGGTGAGTGGTCGCTGAAAGGCGGGGCTCT
>JBBDPC010000027.1:0-6510 GCA_040876735.1 Phycisphaeraceae bacterium
GCTGCGCCTTGGCGAACAGCGACTGCGCTTCCATCACCGTCTGCACCATCGCCTCCAGCTTCGGCTTGAGGTTGTGCGACTGGTCCACCATGTACGCGATCGCCGGCGGCCGTTTGAGCCCGCGCTCAAATGCATACTGCGCGATCTGGTCGAAGATGCGGAACATCGCGTACGGATCGATGCTGCCCAGCGTCAGGTCGTCGTCGGCATACTTGCGGTCGTTGAAGTGAAAGCCGCCGAGCATGCCTTCGTCCAGCAGGAACGCGACGATGTGTTCGATGTTCGCGCCCGGCAGGTGGTGCCCCGTGTCGACCAGCACCTTCGCCTTCACACCTGCGTGACGACAGAATGCCGCGGCCATGCCCCAGTCGGCGATGTCCGTGTGATAGAAGCCCGGCTCGAACGGCTTGTACTCGATCAACAGCGTCGCGCCGCGCCACTGCTTCGCCATGCGGTCGTGAATCTTTTTCAGCGCCTTTTGCAGGTCGTGCTTCCGCCGATAGATCGAGTCCTGTCCGGGATAGTTCGTGCCGTCGGCCAACCACAACGTCAACAGCTTCGAGCCCACCGCCTGGCCGATGTCGATCGAGTCATAGCTGTGTTTCAGCGCCGCTTCGCGAGCCGCCTTGTCGGGCGAGCAGAACGAGCCGAGCTTGTACTGCTGGTCCTGAAACACGTTGGGATTGATCGAGCCAATCTTCACTCCCTGCTGCCGTGCCAGCTTCGCCACCTGCTTGGGGTCGGCGCCGTCGGCGAAGTCCCACAGCACATGCACCGCCACGGTCGGGCAGGCGCCGGTGAGCGTGTGTACCAGCCCTGCGTCGTGGAACTTTTCTTCCACGCTGCTGGCCGCCGCATCCTGAAAGAACTTGCCGAAGCGCGTGCCCGTGTCGGCGAAGCCCCATGAGGGGAGTTCGATGGCGAACTGGTCCAGGGCCGTGTGAATCTGGCGGAGGTGTTTATCTTGCATGCCTAGAGTGTACAAATTCTCTACACCTCGGCCACGTTGCATCCGTGCAGCTTCACGGCGACACTGGGGCAACACAAGGAGACCACCCATGAGCGATCTGACCGGAAAGAAAGTGCTGATCTTCGTCGGCAACGAGTACGAGGACCTTGAACTGCAATATCCCAAGTACCGCCTGCTCGAAGCCCGCGCGGACGTCGTCGTCGCGGGGCTGGAGGCCGACACGCTCTACAAGGGCAAGCACGGCTACCCGCAGAAATCGGACGCGGCGGTGATCGACCTGCGCGCCGAGGACTTTGACGGCCTGGTCGTGCCCGGCGGCTGGATGCCCGACAAGCTCCGCCGGTACAAGGAGGTGAAGACCATCACCCGCGAAATATTTGAGGCCGGCAAATGCGTCGCCTCCATCTGCCACGGCCCGTGGATCGACATCTCGGCCGGCATCGTCAAGGGCGCGACCTACACCAGCACGCCAGGCCTGACCGACGACCTGCGCAATGCCGGCGCCGAGTGGGTCGACCGGGACGTCTGCGTCGACGGCAACCACGTCACCAGCCGGCGCCCCGACGACCTGCCCGCGTTTTGCCGGGCGATGCTGGAAGTGATGGGAAGGTGATGAATTGCTGATTTATGATTGCTGATGTGTTCCGTACCGAGCATCGACTGCAAATGACGGCCGCATCCTCAAATCAGCAATCGAAAAAACCCCCGGGCGGGCCGCTCGTCACCCAAGAACCGAGCGGTCGCCGCGGGGGTTCGATCTTCCTCCGCCTCCTTTTGACCACCGAGTGGCGCTTCCCTTCGCCTCCGGTGGTGGCGCCTGGATCGGGTGGCGCCGGACCAGGTCAGGCCGCCTTGGCTTCCGGGTTGATCTCGCCCTCGGCCAGGTCGGTCAGCTTCTGGTCCGTCTGCTTCTCTTCGTCCAACGTCTCCTGCAAGAGCTGTGCCGCATCGTGCCGGCCGAGCTGCTGCGCGAGCGTGCGCATCGTGCCATAGCTGGCGATCTCGTAATGCTCCACCCGCTGGGCGGCGGCGATCAGGGCGGCGTCGCGCACCTTGTCGTCACCCTTGGCGGAGATCATGTCGTCCCCCTCGGCGATCAGGCCCTTCATGGCCTGGCAGGTCTCGCGCTTCGGCTCCTGGCTGATCTGGCGGAACACCTGCTCCAGCCGGCTGACCTGGCCCTCGGTCTGGCGCTGGTGCTCTTCGAACGCCTGCTTGAGGTCCGGCGCGGTCGCCGCGTCCGCCATCTTGCCCAGCGCCGAGACGAGCCGTGTCTCCGCGTCGTAAATGTCTTCAAGCTGCTGCACGAACAGGTCGTCCATCGTCCGGAATTCGCTGCTGAGTAAACCCATGGTCGCATCTCCTTGTGGTCGGTGGGTGGGGCATGTAAACGGTGCAACGCCAGTGCTGGCGTTTGTCGATTTTTCAACGGCGCCCGTCTTCGCGAGCCGGCGCGGGGCGACACCAGACATGTCACAAACGCCGTGCCAGCGCGTGGAAAGAAGCCCACGGCGTCGCACCGGGGGGTTCGGGAAGCGTGTGGGTGATGGGGGGTTATGTTGCGGCGGCGGCCGGCTCACGGCGGTAGGTCAGCCGGGGCGGCGTAGCCTTGTCGCGCACGGCCGCGCTGGCGGCGGTGGCCAGTACCCAGTGGCTCGGCTCGACCTCGTACAGCTTCGCCTCGGCACCGCCGTAGTGCTCGCCCGGCTCGACCTCGACCTTGTGCGGGGCGACGTCGTAGCCTTGCGGGAAATCGTCCGGCACGGTCGCCCCGTCCGCCACCGTCGGCAGCCGGTCCACCCGCCGACCAAGCACGGGCATCGACTTGAGCAGTTCGCAGGTGTACGGGTGCAGCGGCCGTTTGAAAATGTCCATCACCGACCCATACTCCAGCACCCGCCCGGCATACATCACCGCGACCACGTCGGCGTTTTCCGCCACCACGCCCAGGTCGTGCGTGATCAGCAGCACGGACATCTCCTTGGTGTTCTGCAGGTGGCGGAGCAGTTCGAGAATCTGCGCCTGGATCGTCACGTCCAGGGCGGTCGTCGGTTCGTCGGCCAGCAGCAGGCGCGGCTGGCAGGCGAGCGCCATGGCGATCATCACGCGCTGCCGCATGCCGCCGGAGAGCTGGTGGGGATATTCCTTAAGGCGGGCGATCGGGTCGGCGATGCCCACGTCGCCCAGGGCTTGCTCGGCGATCTGGAGCGCCTGCTCGCGGCCGACCGGCTGGTGGAGGAGGATGGCTTCGAGAATCTGGTCGCCGACGGTGTAGACCGGGTTGAGGCTGGTCATCGGCTCCTGGAAGATCATGGCGATGTCCCGGCCGCGGATCTTGCGCATCTGCCTGTCATCCAGCGCGAGCAGGTCGGTGGGGTCGGCACTGTGGGAGGCGGCGTGGTCGTGCCAGAGGATGCGGCCGCGCTCGTATCGGCCGGGCGGGGTGGGGATCAGTTGCAGCACGCTCATCGCACTGACCGACTTGCCCGAGCCCGACTCGCCCACCACGGCCAGCGTCTGCCGGGGGTAGATCGAGAGGTTGACGCCGTCGACCGCCATGAAGCGCGTGCCCCCCTTGCCCGGGAAGCTGACGCTGAGGTCCTGGATTTCGAGCAGGGGCGATTCGTGGCTGGCGGGTGTGTCTGGCATGGCGATTCCGATCAGGTGTTGCGAAGCTGGGTCTTGGGGTCGATCGCGTCGCGGAGCGCTTCGCCGATGAGGATGTAGGCGAAGACGGTGAGGAAGATCGCCAGGCCCGGGGTGACGGCGATCCACCAGTTGAACGCCCCGCCGCGCAGCGCCTGGTCCAGCAGCAGGCCCCAGCTTGCCTCGGTGTCCAGGCCGATGCCCAGGAAGCTCAGCGTGGCCTCGTAACCGATGGCGCTGGCGACGCCGAAGCTGGCGGCGACGAGCACGGGCGCGACGCCGTTGGGCAGCAGGTGGCGGAAGATGATCGACCACAGCGGCAGGCCCAGCGCCTGCGCCGCCTGGATGAACTCCTGCTGGCGGAGGCGGAGGAACTCGGCGCGGATGAACACGGCATAGCCCACCCAGCCGGTGAGGCCGATGATGATCATGATGATGTAAAGGTTCGCCCCGAACGCAGCGACGAACGCCAGCAGCAGGAACAGCGTGGGGATGGCACTGAACATCTCGACGAGGCGCATGCCCAGCAGATCGACGATGCCGGAGAAGTAGCCCATGAGGCCGCCGATGACGATGCCGATGGCGATGGCGATGCCGGTGGAGATGAAGCCGACCGAGAGGGCGATCCGCGTGCCGTGGATCATGTTCGCGGCGAGGTCAGCGGAGAATTGCGTCGTGCCCAGGATGTGGTCGCTGTCGGGCGGCTGGAAGCGCATGCCGCGCTGGTCGCGCAGCCGGTCGTCGGGCGAGTAAGGCACGGGCGGATGCAGCGCCCATTCGATCTCCCCGGCCTCGGCCGCGTCGCGGTACTGCTCGAAAATCGTCAGCCGTGGCGGCGACACCGGCGCATGCACCAGCCAGCCGCCGATCAGCAGCGCACTGACCAGCGCCGTCGCCCCCAATGCCCGCCCCGGCACATCGTGACGATAGACAACCGCCAGCACCACCCCCGCCACGCCCAGCACCAGCCCCGCCAGCCACACCGCCAACCCCAGCCAGACCACCAGCCCGACCCACAACGCCGTCCCCGCCACCGTTGCCCCCGCGATCGGCCAGAACGTCTGCGGCCGACCCGCCTGCCCCGCCACGCTCATCACCGTCCCCGCCGTCGCCAGCGCCGACACCGTCACCATCAGCACCAGCCCCACCCACAACATCACCCACCACGCGAACGGCCCCACCGGCGCACGCGGCGGCACGCCCGCCACCCGCTCCACATCTCCACGCCAGTCCTGCCAGTCACGCCACCACGTCTCATGCCCGCCCGTCACGAACGGCCAAAGCTGCTCCCGCCACAACCCCAGCACCACCACCAGCCCCGCAAACGTCATGAACGCCAGCAGCTTCCGACCCCCGCCCACGCCACGCCAGAACACCACCGCCAGCGCACCGAACAGCACCACCGGCAGCAGCACGTCCGCCACCGTCAGATGCTGCAACAACGGACTCGACCAACTGCCCGGCTCATACCGCGTCAACACCGTCAGCCGTTCGCCCGGCGACTCCGCCTCGGCCGTCTTCATCAGAATCGGATGACTGCTGGCAAAAAACGGCGCGAACACCGCCAGCACCGTCAACACCGCCACCCACACCAGGCCGATGCGGGCGCTCCAGTAAAGCACCAGTTCGCCCAGCACCCGCCGCAGCATGCTGCGCTGCGCGCCCGTCGCGGCGCGCTTCAGCGCCGGCGGCTGCGAAGGCGGCTCAGGTTGTCCGGTTGTAATCTGGGTCATGATGCATCGATCAATTTCTCATTAGCCGCGCAGCGAAGCGGAGCGCTCCGCTGCGCTTCGCTGCGCGGCTAAAGTTAACTTATTCGTAACTCACCCGCGGGTCCGCGATGGCGTAGCAGATGTCGCGGATCAATTCCGCCGCCAGGCCGATGAACCCGCCGATCAACGTCACCGCCAGCACCACCTCCCGGTCGCGGGCGAGCACGGCATCGACCGCCAGCCGGCCCATGCCGGGGATGGAAAAGATCTTCTCGATCACCACCGACCCGCCCAGCAGAGCCGGGAGAATGCTCGCCGCCACGGTGATCAGCGCCAACAGGCTGTTGCGGAAGACGTGGCGGAACAGCACGTCGCGCTCGCTCACGCCCTTGGCCCGCGCGGTGCGGACGTAGTCGGCCCGGAGGTTCTCCAGCAGCGAGCCGCGCGTCAGCTTGGAGAGAAACGCGAAGCCGGCGTAGCTGAGGCAGACGATCGGCAGCACCAGATGCCAGAGGATGTCCAGCAGCCAGCCGCGCTGGAAGCCTTCGTCGGTCCAGCTCGGCAGGAAGAGAAAGTCGCTGGCGCCGATGCTTTGCAGGCCCGAGGTGGGGAACCAGTAGAGGATTTCGGTGTTGGCGAAGATGCCGATGAGCATGACCGCCGCCCAGATGGTGGGCACGGACCAGAGGGCGAGCAGCGTAAAGCCCGAGCCGACGTCGAAGGCCTTGCCCTGGAACTTCGCAGCGAAGATGCCGGTGGTGATGCCGATGGCGTAGATGATCGGGATGGTGATGATGTTCAGCAGCAGCGTGATCGGCAGCGACTCGCGGATCATGTCGCTCACCGGGCGGTTGACCTGCATGCTGTCGCCGAGGTCAGGCCACTTGAGCCCAAGGTAGCGCGTGGCCGGGCGACCGTCGGCCTCCACCTCCCAACTGATGCCAGGCTGAAGCCGGCCGAGAGAAGGCAGTTCGGCCGGGTCGTGCTCGGTCATCGTGCCGACGGGTGAGATGAGGTTCAACCACCGGCCGTACTGCACCAGCAGCGGCTGGTCGAGGCCGTAGCGCTGTTCGTAGTATTCGCGCAGTTGTCGGCCGGCCTCGGTGTCGAGATTCTGCGACTCGTCGAGAATGATCCCGCCGATGCCCCCGGGCGCCATCGCCATCACCAGGAACACGATCA
>JBBDPC010000028.1:0-6437 GCA_040876735.1 Phycisphaeraceae bacterium
TGGCGAGAAACCGCGCCACGTCGGCGACGTACCGCGGCTCGTTGGGCCGAACCTTGCGGTGCGGCTCGGGCGTGAGGTAAGGCGAATCCGTCTCGATCATCAGCCGTTCAATCGGCACGGCGTCCGACGCCTCGGCCAGGTCGCGGGCGCTGCTGAAGGTGACGATGCCGGTGAAGCTCACCATCGCCCCGGTCGCGAGGATCGCGTCCAGCTCGGCCCGGTCGCCCGTGAAGCAGTGGAAGACGAACCGCTCGCCGGGCAGGCCCGCGTCGCGGATCATCGCCAGCACGTCGTCGGTCGCCTTGCGATTGTGGATGACGATCGGCAAGTCGCGTGGCAAGTCGGCGAGCATTTCAAGCTGCCAGCCGAACGCCCGCTGCTGCACGTCGCGCGGCGGGTCGGGGTAGTGGTAGTCCAAGCCCATCTCCCCCATCGCCACCACCTGCGGATGGCCCGCCAGCGTCGTCAACCGGTCGACCAGGGCCGGGCGGTCGTCCCACTTTTCAACGTAATGCGGATGCAGGCCCGACGTGGCGAAGATGTCTTCTTCCGCCGCCGCCAGGGCCGCCGCGCGCTCGGCATCGTCGGGCGACGTGCCGACCGTGATCATGCAGTCCACCCCTTCGCCGTGCGCCCGCGCCAGCACCGCGTCAAGCTGGTCGAACAACTGCGGAAACGTCAGATGGCAATGCGTGTCGATCATGGTGGGCGATCATAGCGGATCGATGATTGGCCAAAAGCCTCCCCAAATAGCCACAGATGGCCACGGATCGAAGTTTAGCCCCGCAGCGCAGCGGAGGGCGCGGGAACCATGCGTCATCGGCGACCACCCCTCTGCATGCGCTGCGGGGCTAACGGGTGGCGACTCACCCCTCCAACGTCACGGGCAGTGCCAGCGTGTGCGGTTCGTAGCAGGCGGTGTCGGAGCAGGCCTGGTAGTGCAACCGCAGCCGGGGGGGGAGCCGGGGGAGCCGGGGGCCGGCCGTGCCGGTGGGCATGTCGCCTTCGCCGGTGTGGCGCAGCGTCGCTTCGATCACCACCTGCCCCTCGTACACGTTCACCGGCCGATCCGCGTAGGGCAGCTCGCGCAGCACGCCCGCGGGATAGTCCACGCTCATCGTCCACCCGTCCGCCGGGTCAAGCTCCAGCGTCGTCGGCGTCAGTTGCTCGTCGCCGGGGCGAGCGGCGTTGAGGTGGTAGCCCGTTTCGATGCTCACGTTCACCGCCAGCATGACCTCGCCCTCGGCCAGGTCGATGCGCTGCGGCGACACCGTGGCGGAGACTGCCGGGCGATGCACCCGGCCGGCCTCGGTGGCGGGAGCGGGCGCGGCGGGGGCGTGCAGCAGGGCCGGGTCGATTTCGATCAACCGCAGCAGCGCGTGCTGCATGTGCAGCATGGCCGTGCCCTGCTCGCGCAGCGCTGCGCCGAAGGCGAACAGGTCGTCGGCCGCGCGTTCGAGGTAAGCCCGTTCATCCGTCAGTTCGTGCAGATCGAGCAGGTTGTGCACCATCTGGCTGTTGGGCGTGGGGATGACGCCGTCGTGCAGCGAACGCAGACGCACGAACAGGTCGCTCTGCTCGGCCAGCGTGTCGTAGTAGCCGCCGCCCTCGGCGCGGAAGCGGTCGACGGCGACGCGTGTGTACTGCTTCGCACGATCGAGGTGGCGGCCATCGCCGCGCCCGGCCCGATGCAGGGCGAGCAGGCCATGCACGAAGAAGGCGTAGTCTTCGAGGTAGGCGGGCAAGCGGGCGTCGCCGCGGCGCATGGTGTGCAGCAGGCCCTCGCCGTCGGCCATGTGTTCGATGATGGCGTCCACCGCCCGCTCGGCCGCGTCGAGATAGGTCGGCTCATCCAGCGCCGCACCCGCCCGCGCCAGACCGGCGATCATCATGCCGTTCCACGACGTGAGCACCTTGTCATCCGTGCCCGGCTGCGGCCGACGGTCGCGCACCGCCTTCAGCGCGGCGATGATCTTCGCACGTTGGGCCATCAACGCATCGACCGGCTCCTCCAGCTCGGCCGCGAGCGTCTCCAACGGCTGCGGCAGGTAGAGCACGTTGGCCGGCTTTGCGTCGGAGTCGTGCGGGTCGCGGAAGTTCGGGCCCTCGTCCAGCCCGAACAGGCGCACGGCAATCGCCGCAAGCTCGTCATCCTCGATCGCCTGCTCCACTTGCTCGCGGGTCCAGATGTAGTTGCCGCCCTCGCGCGCTTCCACCTCCGCATCCTGCGCCGACCAGAACGCCCCCGTGTCATCCGTCATCTCACGCAGGACGTAGTCGCACGTCTCCCGCGCCACCCGCGCCCACGTCGGCGCAAGCTCGCTCTCGCGCTGCTGCGCATACACGTCCGCGTACAACTCGGTGAGCTGGCCGTTGTCGTAGAGCATCTTCTCGAAGTGCGGCACCAGCCACTGCTCGTCAACGCTGTAGCGGTGGAAGCCGCCGCCGAGCTGATCGTAGACGCCGCCGCGGGCCATGCGGTCAAGCGTGTGCGTCACCGCCTGCGCGATGTCGCCCGCCTCCATGTGCCGCTGCACCGCCAGCAGAAACGCCAACTGGTCCGGCTGCGGAAACCTCGGCGCGCCGCCAAAGCCGCCATGCCGCGCGTCGTACATCCGCAGCAGCCGGTTCGCCGCCTCCTGCACCAGTTCCACGCTCAACGGCCCGCTCAGATCGCGATGCCGCAAGTGGTCCGTCACCGCCTTCGCCACCTGCTCCGATTGCGCCAGCACCTTCTCCCGCTGCTCCTTCCACGCGTCGGACAACCCTTCAAGCACCTGCGGAAAGCTCGGCATCCCATGCCCCGGCTCGGGCGGCAGGTACGTCCCGGCCCAGAACGGCTTGAGGCCCCACCCTTCGCCTTCAGCGGGCGGCGTGAGGAACACACTCATCGGCCAGCCGCCGCGCTGCGTCATCAACTGCACCGCCGTCATGTACAGGTCGTCCACGTCCGGCCGTTCCTCGCGGTCCACCTTCACATTCACGAACCGCTCGTTCATCTGCTGCGCGATCGTCGGGTTCTCGAACACCTGCCGTTCCATCACGTGGCACCAGTAGCAGGTCGAGTAGCCCACGCTCAGGAAGATCGGCTTCTCCTCCCGCCGCGCCGCCTCGAACGCTTCCTCGCCCCACGCATACCAGTCCACCGGGTTGTGCGCGTGTTGAAGCAGGTAGGGGCTCGCCTCGTCGGCCAGGCGGTTGGTGAACTTCCACGAGCCGTCGTCGTGTTGCAGGGCTTGAGCGTGCGGGTGGCCGGCGGTGGCATGGCGGGGCATGGCAGGTCTTTCAGGGACGTTTCGGGATGCGTGCAGCGTGGTCGGCCGCGGGGTGGAGCCGTCTTCAATCGCATGATAGGTGAACGGCCGAACGTGTCAGCCGAGGCGATGGAAATATCCTTTGTGCGGTTGCTTCTGCGTCGTCTCCTTCGTGATGCCCCGAAGCCTGCCGGAACCGTTGCGCCGAGAAACAGGACGCGATACGATGACGATGGAATGATTCGCCACTGCCTGGCGTTCTATCTCCGACAGACCTGACCACGGATCACGCGCCACGCAACCACCAGGAGCTTCCACCATGCCGCGTCACCTGCCCGTCCTGCTCGTTCCCGTGCTGCTCTTCGCCGTCGGCTGCGGGGAAAACGGCGCGCCGCCCACCACGCCCGAGGCCCCGGCCGATGCCATCACCGCCACGACCACCCCGGCCGACCTCCCTGCGATCGAAGACGTGCCCGACAAAGCTGAAGATGTGCAGCCGCTCGCCGTCGACCAGCCCGCCCCCGCCGCCACGCTGCGCTCGCCCGCCGGCGACGCGGTGGATCTGGCCCAGGCTTACGCCGACGGCCCGACCATGCTCGTCTTCTACCGCGGCGGCTGGTGCCCCTACTGCAACACCCAGCTCGGCCACCTCAGCGAAGCCCACGACGGACTGGAAGCGATGGGCTACCAGGTCTACGCCATCAGCCCCGACCGCCCTGAAAAACTCCGCGAAAGCCAGGGCGAAATCGACATGGACTACCAGCTCCTGTCCGACGCCGACATGACCCTCGCCCGCGCCTTCGGCCTCGCCTTCCGCGTCGATGACGACACCATCGAACAGTACCACGAATATGGCATCGACCTCGAAGACGCCTCCGGCCAGTCGCATCACCTCCTGCCCGTGCCCGCGGTGATCCTCGTCGACACCGCCGGCGTCATCCGCCACGTCGACTACAACCCTGACTACCGCGAACGCCTCGACCCCGCCGCCCTCCTCGCCGCCGCCCGGTCGATGCAGGATGATTGAGATTCCTGCAAGCGCACAGCCGCATGTTCCACCGCAGAAAGCAGTGAAGGAAGTTCCTCTGACCCGGGGCTTCGCGGGCTCAGCCCTCGGCTTAAAATCTTTCCGATCCCCCGCCCCCTCACCCCGGCAGCGTTCGCGTGGCGACGGTGGCGAGGCCGGTCGCTTGCGTGGCGGTGGTCGCCAGGGCGCGGGCATGGTCGGGTGAGCGGGCGACGACGAACATCGCCGCGCCGGAGCCGGTGACGTGCACCGGCATGCCCAGCGCTTCGTCAAGCCGTGCCACCGCCTCGGCCAGCCGCGGCTGCACCTGCTGCGCCGGCTCGGCGAGATCGTTGAACGGCCCGTCGGCGGGCAACGGGTGTTGCCCGGCAAGCGAACGCACCGCGGCCACCCGCAAGCGGGCATCGCCCGCGTGATCACGATCGAACGCCTCGTAAACCGCACCCGTCGGACAGCCGAACGGCGGCAACACCAGCACGAGGTCGACCGGCCCCGCCGGCGCGGCAGGCTCGATCGTTTCGCCCGTGCCGGTGACGATGGCCGACGGCGACCCTTCCAGCGCGGCGACGAGGAAGACCACGTCCGCCCCGAGTTGCCGGGCAAGGACCATCAGTTCGGACACGGGCAGCTTGAGGTCGAACAGGCGGTTGAGGCCGACCAGCACCCCGGCCGCATCGCTCGATCCCCCGCCCAGCCCCGCGCCGGCGGGCACGCGCTTGGCCAGCTCCACCTCGACCGTCAACGGCCGCCCGACGTGACCGGCCAGCAGCCGATGCGCCCGGTACGCCAGGTCACGCTCCAACGGCCAGTCGATCGGCTGCGGCGTCGGCGCGTCGTCGGCGAAAGCGAGCCGCCACCGGCTCGTGGCGCCACCGGCCGCCCGACGGAGCGTCAGCCGGTCGCCGAAGGTCGTCGCCACCATCCAGCTTGCGATCGGGTGCAGGTGATCGTCGCGCGGCGGGCCGACGGAGAGGGCCAGGTTCACCTTCGCCGGGCATGCCAGGGTCAACGTGTCGCGTGCGGGGGGCATTCGCGAAAATCCGGTGGCGGGGTTTTCGGGCAACGCCTGGTTGGTGTCAGCCCACCCGTTCGGGCTTGAGGTCGCGGGTCATGAGCTGGCTGATGGCTTCGAGCGGGTCGAGGCCTTCGAACAGCACCTGGTGGATGGCGGCGGTGATGGGCATTTCCACGCGGTACCTGGCGGCGAGGGTGACGACGGCCTTGGTGGTGGGGACGCCCTCAACGACGCCGGGAATTTCCTCAAGCACCTCGGCGAGCTTGCGTCCCTTGCCGAGCTGTTCGCCGCAGGTGCGGTTGCGGCCGGTGGGCGAGAAGCAGGTGGTGGCGAGGTCGCCCACGCCGGCGATGCCGAAGAAGGTCTCCTGCCGGGCGCCCATGGCGACGCCGAGGCGGGTGATCTCCGCCAGGCCGCGGCTGAGCAGGGCGCTCTTGGCGTTGTTGCCCGCCTGGAGGCCGTCGAGAATGCCGGCCGCGAGGGCGATGACATTTTTCGTCGCCCCCGCCAGTTCCACGCCGAGCAGGTCCTTGTTGGTGTAGACGCGGAACCAGTGGGTGGTGAACGCCTGCTGGAGCATGTCGGCGAAGGCTTCGTCGTCGGAGGCGGCGCAGACGGTGGCGGGCAGGCAGCGGGCGAGTTCGCTGGCGACCGAGGGGCCGGAGATCGTCGCCAGCGGGCGTGGGGGCTTGTCGGGGTCGTCGGTGGACTTGTGCAGGACGTCGGCGATGATCTGCGTCGGGCGGAGCATGGTCTCCTGCTCGATGCCCTTGGCGACCGAGGCGACGGGCACGCCATCAGGCAGATGCTCGGCGAGGCGGGACCAGACGGGGCGGATGTACTGCGTGGGAATGGCGTTGACGGCGAAGTCGGCATTGCGGAAGGCGGCCGCGTCGTCCGCGGTGAGGCGGATGGTGTCGGGCAACTTGTAGCCGGGCAGGTAGCGCCGGTTCTCACGGGTCTGGATCAGCTCGGCGACGTGGTCGGCGAAGGGGCCCCAGAGCGTGACGTTAAAACCGCGGCTTTCCAGCAGCAGGGCGCAGACGGTGGCCATGGACCCGTCGCCGATGATGCTGACGCGTGCGGGCGGGGTGCCGGGGGCGGTTCCGGGGGTGTTACCGGGGGTGTTACCGGGGGTGTT
>JBBDPC010000029.1:0-1239 GCA_040876735.1 Phycisphaeraceae bacterium
TTTCGCGGAGGACCATGACGGTTTCGCCGTCGAGTTCGATTTCCGTGCCGCCGTATTTGCCGTAGAGGACGACGTCGCCCTTCTTGACGGAGACGGGCGTGCGCTTGCCGTCATCGTTGAGCTTGCCGGGGCCGACGGCGACGATGGTGCCGGTCATCGGCTTTTCCTTGGCGGATTCGGGCAGGTAGATGCCGCCGGCGGTGCGGTCCTCGGCCTCCTGGGGCTTGACCACCACGCGGTCGTCGAGGGGCTTGAGGTTCGTCTTGGTCTTGGTTGCGGTTGCCATTGGGAGTCTCTCCAGCGAATCGGTGTGTTGGTGAAAGTTTCTGGTGACGCGCCGGGCGGCTGAAGCCGCACGGCCTCGGGATTACATCATGCCGCCCATGCCGCCCATGCCGGGCATCCCCCCCATGCCGCCCATGCCCCCCATACCGGGCATGCCGCCGCCCATGCCGCCCATGCCGCCGGTGGGGTCGCCGCCGCCGGCTTCTTCTTCGTTGTCCGGCGACTCGGTGATGAGGCAGTCGCAGGTCAGCAGCAGCGTGGCGACGCTCACGGCATTCTGCAACGCGGTGCGGTCGACCTTGGCGGGCGTGATGATGCCGCGCTCGACGAGGTCGGCGTATTCGAGCTTGAGGGCGTCAAAGCCGTTGGCGCCCTTGGCGGCCTTGACCTTGGCGACCACGACGCTGCCGTATTCGCCGGCGTTGTCGGCGATGGTGCGCAGCGGCACTTCCACGGCACGGCGGACGACTTCGACGCCGGCCTTCTCCGCGTCGCCGGTGGTCTTGACCTTGTCCAGGCTCGCCTGGGCCCGCAGGAAGCTGACGCCGCCGCCGGGCACGATGCCCTCTTCCAAGGCGGCGCGGGTCGCGTGCAGGGCGTCTTCGACGCGGGCCTTCTTCTCTTTCAGCTCCGCTTCCGAGGCAGCGCCGACGTTGATCTGCGCCACGCCGCCGGCCAGCTTGGCGAGGCGTTCCTGGAGCTTTTCGCGATCGTAGTCGCTGGTGGTGTTTTCGATTTCGTTGCGGATCTGCTCGATGCGGGTCTGGATGGCCTTCGACTCGCCGGCGCCTTCGACGATGGTGGTGTTCTCGCTGTCGACGGTGACCTTCTTGGCCAGGCCGAGTTGGGCGAGTTCGACCTTGTCCAGCTCGACGCCGAGGTCTTTCATGATCGGGTCCGCGCCGGTGAGGATGGCGATGTCCTGGAGCATGGCCTTGCGGCGGTCGCCGTAGC
>JBBDPC010000030.1:0-33795 GCA_040876735.1 Phycisphaeraceae bacterium
GTAGAGCATCGGCCTTTTAAGCCGCTGGTCGTGGGTTCGAGCCCCACCCCGGTCATTCACAAAAACAGGCCTTGAAACGCGTTTGGGGTCTGCTTCCTCGTTCTGTTGGCACTCGCAAAGTAGCTGCTACAGGTACGGCAGGCCGTGCCATGATCGGCTCTTGTGTCCGTGCGGGGACGATTTCGTCTGCCGGTGCGCCAACAATTTCCCTGAGCTGGCTCACCTGGCAGAGCGTGGCAGGCTCCCGTGCCGTGGTGACGCGGTGCGCGGCAACACGTCGACGGGGAGTGGCGGGCGTGCGGTGCGGGGGGGGGGTGAAAGCAAAACCCACGGATGGAATCCGTGGGTTTCGGTGGACATCGGCGGTAGCCCGGTGGAAGTTGGCTCAGTCGGTGGTTGTCTCGGTGTCGGTGTCGGCGTCGGGTGCGGCCGGGGCGGGCTCGGTGCGGCCGGCGAAGTAGGCTTCGGCACCGGGGTGGAGCGGGAGAGTGAGGTCGGCCTCGGCGTCTTCGCGGTTGACCTCGCGCAGGCGGGCGTGGGTGCGGTGCAATTCGTCGACGTTGTCGAACATGCCCCGGAGCACAACGGCGACGACCTCGGCGGGCACATCGTCCCGCGCGACGAGGGTGGCCATCACCGAGACGGTCGGCACGTCTTCATCCTGCTCGGGATAGGCGCCGGCGGGAATGACCGCCTCGCGATAGAACGCATACTGCTCAAGCAACTGCTCGCGAACGTCACCTGCCACGGGCACGAAGTTGATATCGGTGAGGCGGGTGAGTTCCTGGATCGAACTGGTGCCGACGCCGAAGGTGAAGAACGCAGCGTCGACCCGGCCGTCCTGGAGGTAGTCGCTGGATTCGCTGGCGTCAAGACGTTCGGCACGGGCGAGGTCATCGACGCTCAGGCCGGCGGCTTCGAGGATCTGCGTAGCGTTGGCTTCCGTGCCCGAGCCGATCGCGCCGATGGCGACCCGCTTGCCGCGCAAATCTTCGACGCTCTGGATGCCAGCGTCGGCGAGGGCGACGATCTGCACATGCTCGGGATAGAGCGCGGCGACGCCGAGGATGTTAGGGATCGGCTCGGAGAACATGTACCGGCCCTCGCGGGCATAGGCGGCGATGTCGTTCTGCATGAGGGCAAACTGGGCTTCACCCGAGGCGATCATGCGGGCGTTGTTGACCGAGCCCCCGGACGGCCGGTTGTCCAGGCGGATGTTGGAATCGGTCCGGCGGGTGACGCTGGCGATGGCGCCGGCGGTGGGATAGTAGACGCCGGTCTGTCCGCCGGAGACGAGGACGAAGCGTTGCGTGGCCGCGCCGTCGCCGCAGCCGAGGCTGACGAGGGCGAAGGTGAGGGTGACGGCGAAGAGGCTGTAGAGGGTGAGCCTAGCGTACATGGGGCAAGTTTCCTGAAAGTGCGTCGCGTCAAGTGAAGTCTGGTCGAAGGCTACTGCGTTTGGCGCAGGGCGTCAATAGATTGGTTGGGCCGCTGGAGGGGTCACGCATCTGAACTCCCCTCCCCTCGGGAGGGGTTGGGGAGGGGATCGCCGGACGCCTTGCATCATCAGCGCGGACGTTGCATAGCGGTGGCTGATGACGCCCTCCCCCAGCCCCTCCCAAGGGGAGGGAAGTCAAGCGGGATGAGCCTCAAGTGTCGGCACTGTCGACGACGATGCGGTTGCCATGGACTTCGACGACGCGGACGGTGGCGCCGGTTTCGATCCACCGGCCGAAGCTGACGACGTCGATGACTTCGCCGTTGATCTCCGCGCGTCCGGTGGGTCGCAGGCCGACGGTGACCTGCCCGGTGTCGCCCGGCCTGACCCGGCCTTCGCCGAACGCTTCATCGCCGCTGACGCCGGGCGTGGGCAGCGCCCGTCCGTCGGTGGTGTTCCAGGCGGGCGAGACGTCGGCGAGCACCAGCCGGCTGAGCCCCGGCAGTCGGCCGAAGTGTTTGGTGATGAAGTAGAAGCCGATGAAGCTGAGGAAGACGCCGACCATCATGTAAAGCGACGAGCGCAGCACCTCGCTCCACATCTCCTGCGGCGGCAACCGCACGGGCCCGAACCCGCCCCCGCCGCCGGTGGGCACGACCGAGAGCACCAGGCCGACGAACATCATCGCCACGCCCGCCAGCCCCAGGAAGCCGAAGCCCGGCAGCCAGATCAGTTCCACGATCAACAGCGCCAGCCCGAGCACGAAGACCAGAATATGCCACGCCTCCGCCAGCCCGACGATGAACGGCGCGCCGAGCAGGCCCAGCAGCGCGAGCAATGCCACGCCGCCCGCCACGCCCACGCCCGGCGACTGGAACTCGATGTACGCGCCCAGCAGCAGTGCGATCACCAGGCCGATCCGCACGATCGGGCTGGTCAGGAAGCCCGCCAGTTGTTCGGACCAGGTCGGGTCGACGCGCACGACGCTGGCCGCACCGAGATGCCGCGCAAGCTCCTGCTCGTTGCTCACGATTTCCCTGGCCAGCCCCACCTGCTGGGCGCGGGTCTGGTTCATGGTCAGCAGCGTGTTACCGTTGTGGTGCCACTGGTCGGGGCCGGTGACTTCGCGCCACTGGCCGCGATGGGCGGGGTCGCGTGCGAGATCGATGGTCGCCTTGCCGATGCGTTCTTCCAGCGGCATGGCGTCGCGTTCTTCTTCAAACTGTTGCGGGTCGGCGCCGCGGACCATGACTTCGTAGTCGACCCCGTTGACCACTTTCCGCTCGCCGGTTTCAGGATGCTCGATGAGGTAGGCTTCGATGCCGAGCACGGTCATGGCGTGGAACAGGGCGAAGTCGTAGCCGTTGACCCCGGCATTGTCGCGGTACTCTTCGAGGATGGGCGAAACCTGCTTGGCGCGCTCGGTGGGCGCCATGTCCTGGCCCATGAGGATCGGGGCGCTGTCGCCGAGGGCGGAGGAACTGGACATGACGATTTCGTCGGCGGCCGAGGCGATCAGCGTGCCGGCGGAGTAGGCTTCGTTGTTGACCCAGGCGACGGTGTAGACTGGCAGGCCCTTGATGTACCGGCTGATCTGCCTGCCCGCGTCGACTTTGCCGCCGGGGGTGTGCAGATCGAAGACGATGATGTCGGCCCCCTGGTCCAGCGCGCGATCGACGAGGCGTTCGAGTGCAACCGTGGTGAAGCCATCGATCATGCCTTCCACGCGGATGACCGCGACGTTCGCGCCGCTGGGCATGGTGACCTGGCGCGACGACGTATCGCCGGCGCGGTCGGCGGGCGGCGTCGCGGGCTCGGGGTCGTCGGAGGAATCCGCCGGGGATTCCGGGGGTTCCGGGAACTCTGCGGCATCCTCAGCGTCCGTCTCAGGGGCGGGTTCGCGGACGGCCGGCTCCTCGGACTGGGCCTGCACGAGCGTCGGCGTGGCCCCGCCCGCCAGCCCGGCCGTGAGCAGCAACCCGGCCAACACCGCCAGCAACCACCGCCGCACCACCGCTGTTCGTCCTACAGTTGCGTTCATGACGTCCGATTATAGGTGTTCGCCGGTCCGAGTCGCGGGGTTCTTGACGCGTTCCTGCTGGGCGGCCGGTGAGGGATGGAGATGGACCGGTGGTCTGGTGGATGTGGATTCGTGGCGTGTCACCCTGTTTCTTCTTCTGGAAAGGCGACCTGATGGCTTCATCCCCTGGTTCCGCTGGTTTGTTGACGTGTGTGCTGTTCGTGTCGGGCGTGCTGTGCATGCCCGCGTGGGCCGACGCCGAGCCGGCGGAGCTGGCGACGGTGCGGACGCTGGGCGAGCTGCGCGAGCAGCCGGCAGTCGAGTTGCCGGATGGGGGGAATGTGCGGCTGGGCATCTCCGCGGAACGTGTGGAGATGGACGAACCGATGCTGGTTGTGCGGCCGAACGAGCCGATGCTGGTCTACCTGCTGACCGAGGACGACCCGGGGCAACCTGGCGATGACCTTTCCTGGCGTCGCCAGGCGCTGGGGCCGCTGACCGTGCACGTGCGTTCGGCAGGCTTGGAGAACCCTCTTGGCGTGCGACGACATGAAGGGCTCGAGCAGTTGCGTGCTGAGCTACAAGGTGATGGGCCGCGCCTCTACGCTGTTGCGGCGACGCTGCCGGAGTCGGGGCGGTGGGACCTGCGGTTGACCCTGCCCGACGAGCGTGAAGATGAGGGCGGCGAAGCGGGGGAGACGACCATCGCGGTGGCGTCGGTGGTAGCCATGCCTCATGGGATGGCATCCCGGGACAACCCGACCCAGCCGACGCCGCCGTGGCTGGCGTTCCGGTTCACGGACGACCACCGCCCGCAAGCGGCCGTGCCCGAGCAGGATCAGAGCGTCCATCAGCGGATGGCCCTCAACCTGGTGCCGCACGCACCGCGGATCGACGGGGCGATGCCGCTGTGGTGGATCGACGCGCCGCGAACGCGAGGGGAAGACGACACGCCGCTGCCGCGCATCGAGGTGGCGGCGGCGGAGGAAGATCGCCTGCACGTCGTCGCGCAGCCGACCGGCTTCACGCTCACCGTGCCCGAAGCGGTGGCCGAAGCGCACTGGGTGGGCGGCGACGCGGATCAGTTGCTGGCCCGCTGGTGGGTCGATGGCAAACCGGTGCGGCCGGGGGCTGATCTTCTCGAGGCTCAGGCCATGAGGCAGATGGCAGCGGCTGACGTGCGGTCGGTGCGTGTCGAGCTGCCGACGCTGGTGGACGACCTCGCTGGGTACAAGGCGGAAGCGGGGGCGACGGTGACGATGCAGCTCATGTTCGCGCCGGACGGCCACCACCCGCTGACCGATGTCCAGATGATGGAGGCAGTCGAGGATCAGATGTTGTACGAACGACGCTGGGCGCCGCTGGTGGCCGAGCCCGTGTCGTGGCAGGTGACGGCCGACGGTTCACTGGCGCCTGTGGCGGCGGAGGAGGCCGCCGACTGACCGGGGCCTTCACCCATTTGCCACGCCTCTCGGGAAGCTGTAAAACGGGCCGCTGAGGTTCTCACGCGGCTCGCGCCGCGCCTCGCAAATTTGACCCACCCAACTCAGGATGGTTCTCCCATGGCTGGCAAGCCCCTTCGCGTTACCGTCTGGCACGAACACGTTCACGAAAAGAAGAACAAGACCGTTGCCGAAATCTACCCCAACGGCATGCACGCCGTCTGGAAGGACACCCTTGAAGAACAGCTCGGCAGCGACGTCACCGTCCGCACCGCCCTGCTCGAAGAGCCCGAGCACGGCCTGACGCAGAAGGTGCTCGACGAAACCGACGTGCTCACCTGGTGGGGCCACGCCGCCCACGACAAGGTCGACGACAAGATTGTCGACCGCGTCCACAAGCGCGTCCTCGAAGGCATGGGCCTGGTCGTCCTCCACTCCGGCCACTTCTCCAAGATCTTCAAAAAGCTCATGGGCACCGGCTGCGGTCTGAAGTGGCGCGAAGCTGCTGAAAAAGAACGCCTCTGGTGCGTCAACCCCGGCCACCCCATCGCCGACGGCCTGGGCGAATACTTCGAGCTGCCCGAAACCGAGATGTACGGCGAACTGTTCGACATCCCCGCACCCGAAGAACTGGTCTTCATCAGTTGGTTCGAAGGCGGCGAAGTCTTCCGCTCCGGCTGCTGCTGGACCCGCGGCAAGGGCAAGATCTTCTACTTCCGCCCGGGCCACGAGACGTTCCCGATCTACTACGACGCCAACGTCCGCAAAGTCATCGGCAACGGCGTCCGCTACGTCGCCCCGCGCGTCGGCAGCCCCTACTCGCTCAAGGCGCCCAACATCAAGACCCCGCTGAGCCCGATCGCCGCCAAGCACGAGGTCGACGAGGCATTGCACCAGCACTGAGCCATGCCAGCCTCCCGCGCGAGCGGAGCCATCACGTTACATGCCAAGAAGCCCACGGATTCCATCCGTGGGCTTCTTTCATACGCTGTGTCTGGGTCTCGCTGGGACGCTGCTGCTGCACAGCAATTCAGCCGCGCTGGTCGATGGGGACGTAGTCGCGCTGCGTCGGGCCGGTGTAGACCTGGCGGGGGCGGTAGATGCGGGAGTCCGCGTCCCACACTTCCTTGAAGTGGGCGATCCAGCCGGGCATCCGGCCGATGGCGAACATCACGGTGAACATGTCCAGCGGAATGCCCAGCGCCCGCAGCAGAATCCCGCTGTAGAAGTCCACGTTCGGATACAGGTTCCGCTCCTTGAAGAAGCTGTCCTCCAGGGCGACCTCCTCCAGCCGGCGGGCGATGTCCAGCAGCGGGTCGTTGATCTGAAGCTTCTTGAGCACCTTCTCGGTGGCGGCCTGAAGGATCTTCGCCCGCGGGTCATAGCTCTTGTAGACGCGGTGGCCGAAGCCCATCAGTTTCGTCTCGCGCTGGCGCACCTGTTCGAGGAAGACGTTGGGGTCGAGCTTTTCGTCGTGGATGCGCTGGAGCATGCGCATCACCGCCACGTTCGCTCCGCCATGCTTCCAGCCCCAGAGGGCGCAGACGCCGGCCGAGCAACTGGCGAACAGGTTCGCGCCGCTGGAGGCGACCATCCGCACCGTGCTGGTCGAGCAGTTCTGTTCGTGGTCGGCATGGAGGATCAGGAAAAGCTGCAGCGCCTGGATCACGTCTTCGTCGAGGTCGTAGTCGCCGTAGGGCAGCGAGAACATCATGTGCATGAAGTTCTGCACGTAGCTGAGGTTCGGGCTCGGGTAGATGATCGGCTTGCCGGTGGACGTGCGGTAGCTTGCCGCGGCGATGGTGCGCACCTTCGACAGCAGCCGGGCGGCGGCGGACTCGAAGTTCTGCTCATCTTCCATGTTCATGACGTTGGGGTGATAGCAGCTCACCGCGTTGATCATGGAAGAGAGGATCGCCATCGGGTGTCCGTTGGCGGGCAGGCCGTGGAACACGTGGCGGAGGCCTTCGTGGAGCAGTTGATGTTCGGTGAGTTGGGCGCGGAAGCTGGCGAGGCGTTCCTTGGTGGGCAGTTCGCCGTAGATCAGCAGCAGCGCGGTTTCGATGAAGGTGGACTTCGCCGCGAGCTGCTCGATGGGGATGCCGCGGTAGCGGAGGATGCCTTTTTCGCCGTCGATGAAGGTGATCGCCGACTTGCACGAGCCGGTGTTGCCGTAGCCGTCGTCGAGGGTGATGTATCCCGTCTCGCTGCGGAGGTTGGAGATATCCAGCGCGTGTTCGTTTTCCGTCCCGACCACGACCGGCAGTTCGACGGACTTGTCGCCCAGTTGCACCTTCGACGTCTGATTCATCACAGATTGTTCCATAGCGCGAGTTTCATCCCCACCAGCAGGCAGCCGATTCATCGAAAGCCGAGAAATGGATTGTAGAGGCGACGCCCGGGTTGTGCCAGTTGAAGCCGGGTTGGGGGTGGGGTGACCGCATGAAAAGGCCCGCCCACTGAAGTGGGCGGGCCGAGCGTGGCGGGCTTCTGGATTCAGGAGGCCGGGGGCGCGAAGCCGCGACCGGCGTTACGCGGTCCAGGTTTCCTTGAAGGTGGCGACGGCCTTTTTGAGCTTCTCTTCGAGCTCGCCCTTGATCGACTTCTTCTGGACCAGCTCGTCGCGCAGCTCCTTGGCCGGGCCCTGGAAGTATTCCAGCAGCGCGTCGGCGAAGGGATGGACCTGCTCGTTCTTGAGGTTGTCCAGGAAGCCGCGCGAGCCGGCGAAGAGCTGGAGGACCTGGTCGACCACGTCCATCGGCTGGTACTGCGGCTGCTTGAGCAGTTCGACCATGCGCTGGCCACGGTCGAGCTGGCGTTGGGTGGCCTTGTCCAGTTCCGTGCCGATCTGGGCGAACGCTTCGAGTTCGCGGAAGGCGGCGAGGTCGAGGCGGAGCGAGCCGGCCACTTCCTTCATCGCCTTGATCTGGGCCGAGCCGCCGACGCGCGACACGGAGATGCCCACGTTAATGGCGGGCCGGACACCAGCGAAGAACAGATCCGGCTCGAGGTAGATCTGACCGTCGGTGATCGAAATCACGTTGGTGGGGATGTACGCCGAGACGTCGCCTTCCTGCGTTTCGATGATCGGCAGCGCGGTGAGCGAGCCGCCGCCGTTCTCGTCGCTGAGCTTGGTGGCGCGTTCGAGCAGGCGGGAGTGGAGGTAGAACACGTCGCCGGGGTACGCCTCACGGCCCGGCGGGCGGCGCAGCAGCAGCGAGAGCTGGCGGTACGCGGCGGCCTGCTTGCTCAAGTCGTCGTAGACGCAGAGCACGTGCTTGCCCTTCCACATGAAGTACTCGCCCATGGAGCAGCCGGCGTAAGGGGCGATGTACTGCATCGGGGCCGGGTCGGAGCTGGCGGCGTTGACGACGATGGTGTAGTCCATCGCACCATGCTCGCGCAGCGCTTCGACAACACCGGCGACGGTGGATTCTTTCTGGCCCACGGCGACGTAGATGCAGATCACCTCGTCGTCCGTGCCGTGGAACTGCTTCTGGTTGATGATCGCGTCGATGGCGACGGCGGTCTTGCCGGTCTTGCGGTCGCCGATGATCAGCTCGCGCTGGCCGCGGCCGATGGGGATCATGGAGTCGACGGCCTTGATGCCGGTCTGCAGCGGCTGCTTGACGGGCTGTCGGCCGGCGATGCCGGGGGCGATGATGTCGACCTGGCGGGTTTCGCTGTTCTGGAGCGGCCCCTTGCCGTCGATCGGCTGGCCGAGGCCGTTGACCACGCGGCCGAGCAGTTGCTCGCCGACGGGCACGGAGAGCAGTTGGCCGGTGGAACGGGCGGTGGTGCCTTCGTGGAGCTTGAGGTAGTCGCCGAAGATGACGGCGCCGACGATGTCCTGCTCGAGGTTCATGACCTGGCCGAGCACGGTTTCGCCGCCTTCGAGTTCGAACTCGAGCATTTCGCCCGCCATGGCTTCCGAGAGGCCGTGGATGCGGGCGATGCCGTCGCCGACCTCGATGACGCTGCCGGTCTGGGCGACTTCGAGTTCGGTGGAGAAGCGTTCGACTTCCTGCTTGATGACGCTGGTGATTTCGTCGGTTTTGATCTTCATGGTTGATTCCGAAGTTCTGGAGTCCGAGGCAGTGCCGCTTAAGCGGCACTGCCTTGTGGGGTTGTGGTTAGTCCTCGGTGCGCTGGCGGGCCTTGGCGCGGCCGGCGGCGATCATGCGTTGGCGCAGCAGGCGCAGTTGCGTGGCGACGCTGCCGTCGATGATCTGGTCGCCCAAGCGGAGCTTGATGCCGCCGATCAGCTCCGGGTCGACGTACTGGTGCAGCACGACTTCCTTCTTGAGCTGCCGGCCGAGCGTGGCGGCGACATCGCTGGCCTGCTTTTCATCCATGCGGACGGCGACGAAGGCGTCGACCTCGATCAGGCCGCGCTGTTCGGTCATCAGGTCGGCGAACGCCTGCACGATGCCCGGCAGTGAGCTGAGCCGGCCCTTGCGGTTGACCACTTGCAGGAAGCGGTAGAGCAGATCGCTGACGTTGCCCTGGAACATCCGCTCGAGCATCGCGGTGCGTTCGTGGGCGGCGAGCGTGCGGCCGGCGAGCAGGCGACGCAGGTCGGGCTGCTCGTTGATCAGCTCGCCGAACTGATCGACCTCGTCGGCAAGCGTGTCGAGCAAGCCTTGCGCTTCGCCCATCTCAAACAGCGCCTTGGCATAGGCACGGTCGACGGCGTCAGTGTGTCGGGTGGTGTGGGACATAGGGATTCAGGGTTTGGGGATCAGGGATCAGGGGGAGGAGGCAGGGCAGGTGGGTCGGGCTGATCCCCGATCCCTGAACCCCGCACCCCGCGGGTCACACCTGCTGCGTCTGGCCGAGCTTGGTCAGCGACTGTTCGACGAGGGCACGCTGGTCGTCGGCATTGATCTCACGCTGGAGGATCTGGCTGGCGACCTGCGTGGCGAGCGTGGCGGTCTGCTCGTAGAGGTCGGCGATGGCCTGCTCCTTGGCGTTGCCGATTTCCTGCTCGGCGCGGCGGCGCATCTGGGTGATCTCCTGCTGCGCTTCGTCCTTGATCTGGGCGGCGGCGCGGGAGGCCTCGGTGCGGCTTTGCTCGATCATCCGCTGGGCTTCCTTGCGGGCGTCGGCGAGCTGCTGTTTGTACTGGCCGAGCGTGTCGTGAGCCTCGCGGTTGGCTTGCTCGGCCTGTTCGAGGTCCTGGCGGATTTTCTTCTCGCGGTCCTGGAGGCCGGTGAGGATCGGGCCCCACGCGTACTTGTAGAGGATCGCCAGCAGCGTGCCGAAGACGATCAGCGTCGCGGCGGACTGGAAGATCGTGCCGGCGAAGGGCGTGGCGGTGGCGGCTTCCTCCGTCTCGGCGGCGAAGGCGGCCGGGGCGGCGAGCAGGACGAGCGAGGCGGTGAGCAGATACTTCTTCATGGCAATGCGGTTCCTTCGATGGGAGCCGGGGTTGTGGGTCGCAGGGGCGGTGGTTCGGGCCGTATGCTCGCGTGTCACCGTCGGTCGGCGGCACGGGAGCACACGGCCGGGGCCGTGTGCGTGGTGTCGGTTCGGCGGCCTGCTCTTGGCCGAGCCGCCGATGTTACACGAGATTTACAAAGTGATCAGCAGCGTCACGACGACGGCGAACAGCGCCACACCTTCGATGAGGGCGGCGGCGAGCAGCATCGACGTGAAGATTCGGCCGCCGGCTTCAGGCTGACGGGCGATCGACTCGACCGCCGAGCCGCCGATGCGGCCGATGCCCTGCCCGGCGCCGATGACCGCCAGGCCGGCGCCGATGGCCGCACCTGCCGCAGCGAGGAACTCGACGGGGAAGGTCTGCCCCGCCGCCGCGCCGTCCGCCACTTCCTGCGCCATCGCCGGGCTGGCGATGAGCATCACGGCAAACAATGATCCGAACAATACGAGAAACTTCTTCATAATCCGACTCTCCTGAAACGTTGTCGATGCGGTGGAGACGCATCTTATGGCACCCCTGCCTGTCACGGTTCAGACCGTTACCCCACTTACCGGCCCAGGGGCGTATTTAGCAATGGTCAATTGTCAATTCACAATGTCCAAACAAGCGACCTCGTCATTCCCGCTTTGTACATTGCTCATTGTTCATTCTGCATTGGCCTCATACCTGCCCCGCGGCGTTGGACGCGCCGAGCGGGACCGACTTGGTCTGGTCGACGCCTTCGGCCGTGGCGTGGGGCAGGTGGTCGGTCGGATGGTCTTCGTGCTCCTCTTCGTGCTCGTGGACGACCAGTTGGCCGAGGAAGAGCGTGGTGAGGAAGACGAAGACAAACGCCTGAATGAAGCCGACGAGGATTTCGAGGATGTTGATCAGCACGCTGCCGACGAACGGGATCAGCGCCATGCCGTAGCCGACGGGCCCGAGGGCGTCGATCATCGCGACGATGAAGCCGAGCATCACGGCCAGCAGGATGTGGCCGCCGGTCATGTTCGCGAACAGACGAATCGCCAGCGCGGCGGGCTTGACGATCATGCCCAGGATCTCCACGGGAATCATGATCGGCCACATGTACCACGGCGCCCCGGCGGTCATGTGGGCGAACCAGCCTTTCCAGTCCTTCATCAGGGCGATGGTGTTCCACCAGATGAAGGCTGCGCCGGCCAGCGCGCCGGTGACCCAGATCGACTGCGTGGCCGTGCCGCCCAGCCCGTGGAAGTGGGTCTCCTGAATCCACCGTTCGCCCATCGCCAGGGACGCCAAGCCCTTGGTGAAGTCGATCAGCGGGATCAGGCCCAGCAGGTTGTTGACGAGGATGAACCAGAACAGCGTCCAGAGGATCGGCGTGAAGCGGTCGGCCTGGTCGCGGAGCACGGGCTTGAACACTTCGTCGCGCAGATAGATGCAGACCGACTCGACGAGGTTGGCCAGGATGCCCTCGGAGCGGAAGTCGTCCAGCGAGCGGTTCTGGCCGGTCTGAATCCGCCTGGCGGCGGGGATGAGGATCGCGGCCGTGACAATGCCCGCCAGCACGAGCATGAGCGTGTAGTTGCTCACGTACCAGCCCATGAGCGGGTGGTCGATCACGTGTTCCATCGGACTCGCGGCCAGGGTGTTCAGCATCGCATGCATCACGGCGAAGGCTCCGTCTTATTCGCGGGCGGGTTTCCGGTCGCCGGCAGGACCAGCCCGTCTTTCCGCCACAGGTGCCGGCCGATCAGGCCGGTCTCAAGCAACAACAGGGGCACGTACAGGCCCAGTCCCAACACCAACGGCCCGGCGGGCAGTTCCCACCAGACCAGCGCCGCGGCGACGACCGCCAGGCAGCCGACGATCCGCAGGCCCGCCCCGGCGAAGTACGCCGCGACGATTGCCATCATCCCCCAAGACGCCAGCAGCGCCACCGGCACGAGGCTGACGACCATGACCCCGTAAGCGGTCAGCCCCCCCACCATCACCGCCCGCTGCGCGTCCTCGCTGGCGAACATCTGCGGGGCCAGCCACACCAGCCCGCCGCCGATCACGCCCGCCACGCCCGTCATCCACGCCAGCACGCTCATCAGCGGAAACCGTTCCACCGGCGGCGTCTGCAAGGCTTGGCCGGGCTGGCCGGGGGCGTGGTTCATGGCGAGGGCGTTCCGGGGAGGGCGTCGTTCAGCGGGGCAGTCAGAAAAACTTCCGGCTCACCCGCCAGAGGTTGTACATCCCGCCGCCGATGCCCATCGCCACGCCTGCCAGCGTCAGCCACGGCCGGGTCCCCCACTGTCCGTCCAGCCACCAGCCGAGGATGGTCATGCCCGCGACCATCAGCCCCACCTCGCCGGCGGCGCCGAGCAGGATCAGCGGGTTCGGCTCGGGCTTGCCGCCGCAGCCGCGATTCGCACCGTTGCCCGGCTTGAAATCGTCTGCCGCCATGGGACGCCGCATTTCTTGTCAAGGAACCGAGGGGCCGACCGCCGATCCTCGCTTCCGCTATTCCAGCGCCGCCGAGCCGCCGATGATCTCGGTCAGCTCCGTCGTGATCGCGCTCTGGCGGGCACGGTTGAAGCTGCGCTGGAGGTTCTTTTTCATCTTGCCCGCCGCGTCCGTCGCCGCCTTCATCGCGATCATCCGGGCAAGCTGCTCGCTGACCACCGCTTCGTTGAAGCACTGGAACAGGCTGGTCTTGACCGTGATCGGCAACAGCTCGGCGAGCAACTGCTCGGGGTCGGGCGAAAAGTCGTACAGGTCGGCGGAGCCTTCACCCGCGACCGCCTCGGCCGCCGGCTCGCCTTCGGCGGTCGGCTCTTCCAGCGGCAGCAGGCGGATGACGCGCGGCTTCTGCCGGCTCATCGACTCGAACGCGGTGTAGGCCACGTGCACCGACTGGTACTTGCCCGCCGTAAACGCGCTCATGTACCGCTCGACCAGGGCGTCGACGTCCTCGTACTTCGGCGTTTCGCCGAACTGGCTGTGGAACCGGCTCAACGGCACGCCGTTGAACTGGAAGTAGCCCACCGCCTTCTTGCCCACCGCTTCGATGTCGAGGTTGTCCACGCCCTGCTCGCGGATGAACTGCATCGTCCGCCGCAGCATGTTCGCGTTGTACGCTCCGCACAGGCCTCGGCTGGAGGTGATCACCAGCAGCAGCGACTTGGCGTCCGCCTGCTCTGCCGGCGCCAGCAGCGGATGGGAGACGTTACCGTCCGCCCCGCCCTGGCTCGCCAGTGAGGTGCTCAACTCGCCGACGATCTCGGCGATCTTGCGCGTGTACGCCTGCGCGGACGTCGCCCGCTTCTGCATTGCCTGGAATCGGGCCGTGGCAATCATCTGCATCGTCTTGGTGATGCGCTGGATATTGCCCACGGCCTTGATCCGGCCCTTGATTTCTCGGCTTTTACCGGCCATAGACCGGGTATCATAACGCCTGAAACGCTCGGGGCAATTCCGGGGGCAGCGGGCAGTGGGTCAGTCTGAATCTTCAGGTCTTCAGTGGGACGCCCGCCCCACTTCATTCAAACTGACCCACGACCGGGCAGCGACGGCCGGACGCCCCATTCAACGATCCGCAAAACCTCTCCGGTCGTGGTGCATTCTGGTGGGCGCCATGGCCGAATTGAAAGTCGTTCCCCCATTCAGCCGGCTAGCAGCTATAATAGACGACTACCCCCCTGACCTGTTTTTCCTTACCCTGAAAGCAACTGAATGCCTGATCGTTCTGAGGCGACAACCGCGCCCCCGCGCCGAGGCGGGATCGAGTGGCGCAACCTGGACTGGAAAGTGATCACCGCCATGGCCGTGCTGCACGTCGCCGCGCTGGCGGCGGCGCTGCCGTGGCTGTTCTCCTGGAGCGGCTTAGCGCTGTTCTTCGTGCTGCTGTGGGTCAGCGGCGGCCTGGGTGTCACGCTCGGGTTCCACCGGCTGCTCACGCACCGCTCGTTCCGCACGCCCAAGTGGCTTGAATACACCCTGAGCGTCTGTGGCTGCCTCGCCTGGCAAGGGGCCCCGGCCAACTGGGTGGGCGTGCATCGCCTGCACCACAAGCACGCCGACTCCGACCACGACCCGCACAGCCCGAAGCATGGCTTCACCTGGGCGCACATCCTCTGGACGCTGCACGAGCGAGTCGAGGGCATCCGCGGTGTCGACGCCGCTCGCGATCTGATGCGCGACCGGGGCATGCGCTGGATCAACCGCTACTACTGGTTCCCGCAGTTCGTGCTCGCCGCGCTGCTGTTCGGCCTCGGCTGGATCATCGGCGGGCCGTGGCTGGGGCTGTCGTGGATCGTCTGGGGCGTGGCGCTGCGCACCGTGGTCGTCTTCCACAGCACCTGGTTCGTCAATTCCGCCGCGCACACCTGGGGCTACCAGAACTACCCCGACACCGGCGAACACTCGACCAACCTCTGGTGGGTCGCCCTGCTCAGCTTCGGCGAAGGCTGGCATAACAACCATCACGCCCACCCGCGCTCGGCCGCGCACGGCCTGCGCCGCTTTGAACTCGACCCCACCTGGTGGACGATCAAAGCCCTCTCCTGGGTCGGCCTGGCCTACGACATCCATCGCCCGGCCCCGGACAAGATGCCCGGCGCCCAGTCCGCCCAAGCGCCCGCCGAGGAAGAGCTGCCTGCCGGCGAGCCCGTGTCCAACGGCTGAGCGGGGGACGCTCTGATCCGATGGCCCTCGACTTGAGTAGGGGCCGCGGTTCGCGGACCATGCCTTGCCGGGGAAACCGATGGTCCGCGAACCGCGGACCCTACCCGCCCACTCGCATTTCACCGCCGCCGCTCCCGCCACGTCATCGCGCGGACTCGTTATCATCTAGCCTTCCGATTTCCTCAGCGCGATTGAACAGGAGTTCGCCATGGCGATTACCGTCCCGATGCCCCGGCTTTCAGACACGATGGAAGAGGGCACACTGGTCAAATGGCACGTGCAGGTCGGCGACGAGGTGTCGGCGGGCGACCATCTGGCCGACGTCGAAACCGACAAGGCGACGATGGAGTTGCAGGCGTTCGACGACGGCAAGGTCGCCCGGCTGGCGGTGGAGGAAGGCAATACCGTGCCGGTGGGCGAGCTGATCCTCGTGCTGGCGGAGGAAGGCGAGTCGGTCGAAGAGGCCGCCAAGGCCGAAGGCGATGGTGGCGGCGGCGAAGCGCCAAAGCAGCAGGAAGCCGAGCCGTCGGAGCAGCGGCAGGAAACGGCCGCGTCGGGGCAGGCGGCGGTGGCCCAGGAGGCCGACGCGCAACGGACGCAGAAACAGGCCGGCGCCCCGTCCGACGCCCGGCTGCGCGTGAGCCCGCTGGCGCGCAAGATCGCCGAGGAACATGGGCTGGACCTCTCACAGGTGGACGGCTCGGGGCCGGACGGCCGCATCATCAAACGCGACGTGCTCCGGGCGGTCGAGCAGCAGGCCGGCGGTGAAGCGGCCCCTTCCGCCAAATCGGCGGGCCAAGCGAAGCAAGCGCCCGCCGCGCCCGCACCGGCCGTCGGCGGCGCGACGCTCGAAGCCCGCTCGGTCTCCCTGTCGAGCATGCGAAAGACCATCGCCAAACGACTGGTCGAGTCCAAGACCACCATCCCGCACTTCACCGTCTCGATGGGCATCGACATGGATCCGCTTTTGTCGCTGCGCAAGACGCTGAACGCGCAACTGGAAAGCCAGGGCGTCAAGCTGTCGGTCAACGACTTCATCACCCGCGCTGCCGCGCTCGCCTGCGTGCAGCACCCGCTGGTCAACGCGAGCTGGAACGGCGACACGATCGAGGTGGCGGGCACGGTGAACGTCGGCATCGCGGTCGCCTTGCCGGAAGAGCGTGGCGGCGGGCTGGTCGTGCCCGTGCTGCGCGACGTGCAGAACCAGGGGCTGCGCGCCATCAGCGAGCAGACCCGCAAGCTGGCGAAGAAGGCGCGCGAGACCGGGCTGAGCGCCGACGAAATGGGCGGCGGCACGTTCACCATCTCCAACCTCGGCATGTATGGCGTGGAACACTTTGAAGCGATCATCAACCCGCCGCAGGCCGCGATTCTGGCGGTGGGCGGCGCGATCGAGAAGCCGGTCGTGCGCGACGGGCAGATCGTGGTCGGCCACGAGATGACGGCCACGCTCAGCGCCGACCATCGCGTGATCGACGGCGCGATCGCGGCGGAATATCTCCAGACGCTCAAGCAGATGCTGGAGAACCCGGCGGGCCTGCTGGTGTGAAGCGTTGGGCATGGCAAGTCGACGACGAACGCGACAAAACAAAACAGAGCAGGACGAACATGAGACGTGCCACGGCATTCCGCTTGACGCAGGGGGTGTACTACCTGGCGCTGGGCGCGTGGTTCGGCGCACTGGTGATGCTGGTGGTGGCGGCGGCGACGACGTTTCGCACGCTCGAGGCGCTCGTGCCGGCGGCGGAAACCGGGGCCGGGGCGGCGTCGATGGTGTCGGGGCGTGGACTGGCGGGGACGGTGGTGGGCGAGACGATCCGCGGGCTGAACGTGGTGCAGATGGTGTGCGGGGTGACGGCGTTGGTCTGCCTGGCCTTGCAGGTGACGCTGTTCCGCGACCGGCTGGCGGGGGCGGGGCGGTCGCGGGTCAATGCGCTGCGCGGGCTGCTCGTGGCCGGGGCGTTTGCGGTGCTGCTGGCGAACGTGTTCTGGATCGGGCCGGGCGTCCGGACGGCGCGGGCGGCGATGGACGATGCGGCCGCGCCCGCCGCCGAGCGTGAGCAGATGCGGGCGGACTTTCAGTGGTATCATCGGCTCAGCGAACGGACCACGGGCGGGGCGGGGCTGATGCTCGCGGTCGCCGTGGTGATTTCGCCTTTCGCGTTTCGCATGACGCCGGCGCCGGCGGTCGTCGAACGTCGGCTGGCCCGATCGTCGACCACGGCCGACAAGGCCCCCACCCGCGGCGGGGGCGCTGCTACCGGGGGCGAAGGAGCCAGTGCGTATGAATGAAGTGCGACTCCGCCAGCAGCTATGTCAACTCACCCACCAGCTCTGGGCGCGCGGCCTGATTGTCGCCGACGCCGGGCTGTTGAGCGTGGAACTGCACCGTCGGCGCTACCTCGCCACCCCCGCGGGCGCTCGACGGGCGAGCCTGGAGCCGGAGGGCCTGGTCTGCGTCGACCTCGGCGGGGAGAACATCCAGGGCGGCCCCGGCTTCGCTCCGGAGCGCTGGCGGCCGCACCGTCTTGCTTATCAACTCGACGCCGAGCTTGAAACGCCTCGGACCGGCGAAAGCGAAGGCGAGCCCGGCCTCATCCGCGCCACCGCGCTCACCACGCCGCCGCACCTGCTGGCCCTGATGCGCGCCGGCCGTCAGCCGCTCCCGCTCGCCGGCTTCGCCCATCCCCTGCCCCTCGTCGAAGCCAGCGACGACGACGCCCTCCGCCGTGGCCTGCAACGCCACGGCGCTGTCGCGATCCACGGCGCAGGCCTGCTCACCGCCGGGGCCACGCTTGACGCCGTCGTCAACCTTGCCGAGCGCATCGAACACGTCGCCACCATCGAGCTCGCCCTGCTCCGCATGGGTGACGAAGCGGCGACGACGACTCACTGACACTGCCGAAGCCCACGCCCGGGGGGCGTGGGCGTTCTACCATTTGGTTAGAGTAACACCAGGATCCCTGATGCCACCCCGCCCCCGGACCAACCCCCACCCCGCCGAGCCTGTCGTGTCACCTGCCGAAAAACGGCGGGCCGGCCGCGTCTACCGCACGCTCGTCCGCACCTATCCCGACGCCACCTGCGCCCTGCTGCATCGCAATCCGTTCGAACTGCTCATCGCCACGATTCTCTCCGCCCAGTGCACCGACGTGCGGGTGAACCTGACCACCCCCGCCCTGTTCGCGAAGTATCCCACCCCCGCCGACCTCGCCGCCGCCAAGCCCGCCGACCTGGAAAAGCTCATCCGCTCCACCGGCTTCTACCGCAACAAGGCCAAGTCCATCCGTGGCGCCGCCCAGGCCATCGTCGACCACCACCACGGCGAAGTCCCCGACACCATGGACGAACTGCTCAAGCTCCCCGGCGTCGCCCGCAAGACCGCCAATGTCGTGCTCGGCAACGCGTTCAACAAAAACGTCGGCGTCGTCGTCGACACCCACGTCGCCCGCCTGGCCAAACGCCTCGGCTTCACCACCCACACCGACGTGAAAAAGATCGAGCGCGACCTCATGGCCCGGTTCCCGAAAAAGAACTGGGCCCTGCTCGCCCACCTGCTCATCTTCCACGGCCGCGCCATCTGCAAAGCCCGCCGTGCCGAATGCGACCGCTGCCCGCTGCTCAAAGATTGCCCGCAGGTCGGCGTGAAAAACTAGGCCCCTGTACGGACGATGAACCAACCCCCCGAGGAATCGGTGACGTGCATATTCTTTGTCTTCTTCGCAACCTGCCTGTCCCAAACCAGGTCTACTTCAAAAGCGGCCTGTTCCCCGCCGCCATTCAGGCCCATGTGAAAGCCGGCCACCGTGTCGCGGTCGCATCCCTGAAACGCGACGGAGTGGATCACGAGGCGTTGACCAGACAGGTAAGCCGTTGGGGCGCACGCTATGTTCCCGTCACCCGCAAGACGTGGTTCCCACCACTGGCATATCTCAAGGACGCGGACAACCTCACCTGGCTCCGTTCGATCTGGGACTATCGGTCACTGCTCCATACAGTGCAGCAATACATCGATCAGGAAGGAAAACCGGACGTGATTGCGGCGCTTCAATCCACGTTGCGGTCGGGCGTTCCCGGCCGGCTGGTCAGCCGACGGCACCAGATTCCCTACATCCTCTGGGAGCATGGAAGCGTCTACCTGCGCGGCGTTCCGACAGGAAAATGCGCGTCACGCTTTGAACAAACGCTGATGCATGCCGACTCTGTTCTGGCAGTGTCGCCCCAACTCGGCGAGGCGATCCGCAATTCGTTCCCCACCAGATCGCTGAACGTTTCCGTGCTGCCCAATCCCGTCGACAGTCGCTTCTTCTCACCTCCGCAGGATCTCGCCCCATTCGCCGAGTTCAAGGGCACACGCTTCGCCTTCGCCGCCTGGTCGAAGTGGCGTCGGATCAAAAGGCCGGACCTGCTGCTCTCGGCGTTTGCCAAGGTGCACCGCCAGCACGCGAACACCTGCCTGCTGATCGGCGGCCCGATGACCCCCGACATGACGAAGCAGATTCGCCGTGACGGTGTTGGTGCGGCCATCTTCTGCCCGGGCACGCTGGACCAGGAGGGCATCCACAAGCTGGCGTATGCCGCAGACTGCTGCCTGATTACGAGTGACTTTGAAACCTTCGCGCTGTCCGCCGTCGAATCCATGGCGGCGGGCAAGCCGGTGGTTTCAACGCGCTGCGGCGGGCCGGAATCGATTGTGACCCGTGATGATTACGGCCGCCTGGTGCCGAAGGACGATGTCGACGCGCTGGCCGAAGCCATGATCGGCGTCATGAACCAGGCCACACGGTTTGAACCGGAAACCATCGCCGACCACTGCCGTCGAAATTTTGGCGAGCAGATCTTTGCCGAAAGATGGGCGAACCTCTACCGGAATGTGGCGGAACGGATCGCCTAGCCTCGGCCTCATTGTCTCAAACCACCGTCGCCGCTTGGGCTCGCTTGTCCAACAGGCGGGGGGAGGGTACATTTCGCGGCTTGCACCACGTTTCGTCCAGTTGTTCTGCAATGCACGCCGAACGCACCGGGACAGCAAAAAGGCTCAGGGCATGACCGATCGAGGCATTGTCTTCATCGCCGCCGGCGACTTCTTCGCCCAAGCTGCCGTCAACGCCGCCAGGAGCATCCGGGAGACCAACCCGGGCCTCGGCGTCCACCTGTTCACGGACAGCCGCGCCGTGGACGGCTCGGTGTTCGATGGGGTGACACGCATCGAGGACGGGCATCGGCGTTCCAAAGTGGATTACCTCAGCGAATCGCCGTTTGAAAGAACGCTCTACCTTGATACGGACGTTCGCGTCGTCGCCGACATCGGCGAAATGTTCGACCTGCTCGATCGCTTTGACATCGCTCTTGCCCATGCCCACTCGCGAGAAAACCCCAACACGACGCGCACCTGGCGGCATGAAATCCCTGCCGCCTTCCCACAACTCAATGGCGGGGTGATTCTCTATAAGAAAGCGCCTGCCGTCGCCAAACTGCTGGACGACTGGCGGACGGCTTACCATACCGCCGGCTTCAAGAAAGACCAGGTGACGCTGCGCGAATTGGTCTGGCTCAGCGATCTTCGGCTGGCGGTGCTCCCGCCGGAGTACAACGTGCGGTTCGAAAAGTATCTGAAAATCTGGGACGAAACCGAAGCCTCGCCGCGCATCCTGCACTATGCACGGTTCCATACAGGCAGGCCCAACGCCCGAAAATCCAAAGCCGTGAAGTGGATGTTGAACACCCTCCGTCGCATCGTCCCCGCCCGTATCACCCTGCAGCCGAAATCAAAACCCACGGTGCGCGCGATCCAGGAGCCTACCTTCCACGGCAAAATATTCGGCGTCGGTTTCCACAAGACCGGCACGAGCAGCCTGGCCAACGCGCTGCGCATGCTTGGCTATGAAACCATCCACGGCGACCCGCGCAAAGCTCCCCACGGCGGCACGGAAGGTCGTGACCTCCTCCAGCGCATCGACGCGGGCGACTACAACCTCTCCACGCTCGAACGCTACCAGGCCTTCACCGACAATCCCTACTTCACCATCTGGAAGCAGCTCGCCGAGCGCTACCCCGACGCCAGATTCATCCTCACCGAACGCGATGAAACACGCTGGATCCAGAGCTGCGTCCGCTATTACGCCGGCCGACGCATCCGTCCCATGCGCCAATGGATGTTCGGCGAACATGCCGACCCCAGCGCCAGCGACGCCGCACGTCAGGCCTGGCTCGAACGCTATCGCGCGCACAACGCCGCCATCCGCGAATACTTCGGCCCCGATAGCGAGCGACTGCTCATCCTCGACGTGACCAACGGCGATGGCTGGGAAAAGCTCTGCCCCTTCCTCGACGCCCCCATCCCCAAAGCCCCCTTCCCCCACGCCAACAAAACCAAGCCCAAAGCCGCCGCCACCGCATGAACGCCACAGCGGCACGGCCGCTTCGGCCTTAATCGAACGGCGTCGTCCGCCGCACCAACTGCACCGGCACGCCCCACGGGTCGCGCAGCGTCACCACGCGCGAGCCGTCCGGCAGCACTTCGTCCTTGCAGGACGTCGCGCCGGCCGTGAGCAGCCGGGCCTTGTCCGCCTCCACGTCCTGCGACACGAAGGCGAAGTGGAACCGCAGCGGATCCTCGTTGGCGTAGTCCGGCACCGGGCAGGCGGCGTTGTGATACATCTCCATCACCACCCGCCCCGACGCGTCGGCCAGAAAATGAACGCACGTCGGCGTATCCGTCTTCGCCACCCGGGCCGTCAGCCCCAGGTGCTCGCAATACCAGCGCCCCATCGCGACCGGATCGCTCACATTCAATGCGAAGTGCTCAAAGTGCATGCATCGACTCCTCACTTCGAAGCCCACGGATTCCATTCGTGGGCAGGGATCACAACAATCCCATCGTCTCGTCCAGTTCAAACACCACGTTCATGTTCTGGATCGCCTGTCCCGCCGCGCCCTTGATGACGTTGTCCTCCGCCGCGAACACCACCACCCGCCGCTGCTCGGGCGGGCCCGCCAGGCGCACGGTGAGGTCCACGAAGTTGGTCCCCACCACGTGCTTGATGTTCGGCAGGTTCTCCCGCACGCGCACGAACGGCTCATCGTCATACGCATCCTCGAACGCCTCGAACAGTTCGTCCTCGGTCACATCCGGCTGCGTCGGCGCGAGGTAGATCGTTTCAAGAATGCCGCAGTCGACCGGCAGCAGATGGGGCACGAACAGCAGCGACACCGGCTGGCCGGCGACGCGGGTGAGCGTCTGCTCGATCTCGCTCTGGTGCCGGTGCCCGCCGATCTTGCCATACGCGCCGAACGCGCCGCTCTGCTCGGCGAACATCAGCGCCAGCGCCGGCTTGCGCCCGGCGCCGGTGACGCCCGACGCGGCGTTGATGGTGATGCCCGCCCGGCTCACCAGCGACCGGGCCAGCAACGGCGCCACGCCCAGCGCGGCGGCGGTCGGATAGCAGCCGGGGTTGGCCACGAGCATCGCGCCCGGCAGTTGGTCGCGGTAAAGTTCCGTCAGGCCGTACACGGCATCGTCGAGGTTGGCCAGGTCTGCATGCGGATGTTCGTAGACCCGTTCGTACAGCGCCGGGTCTGCCAGGCGATAGTCGGCCGAGAGGTCGATCACCCGCACGCCCGCATCGAGAAAGCCGGGTACATAGCTCATCGCCGCCCGGTGCGGCAAGGCGAGAAACACCACGTCGGCGGCGTCGGCGATCGCGTCAGGATCGATCGGCTTGCAGACCGCCTGCTCGTCGCTCAGCCGGCCGAGCAGTTGCGGAAACTCCTCGCGGATGTCCGGCAATTCCTCCCGATGACTGGCGAGATAGGTCAGCTCCGCCTGCGGATGGCGCAGCAGCAGGTCGATCAGGGCGAAACCCGTGTATCCGGTGGGCCCGACGATGGCAGTGCGAATACGGCTCATGGAAGGCTATTGTTGCCGCAAAACCACGGTTTATCAAAACCACGGCCCGGCTGGTTCAAAGCGATGAAGTGGATCACAGAGGCGCAGAGGCGCCGGGCGTCGCCTGTCTCTGATTTTTGACCGGATCACAGGATCGGCGGGATGGGGAGGATCAAGACCGAGAAAGAGAAAGGGGAGAAAGCATAAACACCCCCGTCCTGTCGATCCCGCAAATCCTGTTCTCCCGTCAATACCCGGTCACCGACTGCCCGGGCATCTGCAAGCGTGCATCCCATCCGTTGTCGTGGCTTCACTCCCGCCGGTCGTAGTCGCGTTTGCGGATCCATTCGCCGTCGGCCGGGCGGAGGTACTCGTACGGGGCGGCGGTGTCGAACCGGCGGCGGGCTTCGCGTTCGGCGACGCGGGCGGCGGTGGTGTTCAACTCCTCGGCGAGCAGTTCGAACAGCCGTCGGCGGTCGCGGTTCTCATCATTGAGAAAACGTTGGACGGTCGGACTCTCGTCGTCGTCCTTGTCCACGCGCTGGCTGAGGTATTCACTGCGAACCGCGCCGGCCAGGCCAAGGTGCGTTTCGCCCACCCGGCCGTCGCGCTTGAGCTGCACCAGTGCCGGGTAGCGCTGCTTGAACCGTTCCTGCAATGCCGCACGTTCATCGCTCTGCGCCGACGCGGGCGTCGCCAGGGCGAGCAGGCCCGTGAGCAGCAGCATCAACAATGCCGGGGTGAAAAGCCAGAACCGACCGGTCATGGCTGGGCTCCTTCGGTCTTGGGTGAACCGGCCGGGGAGCCGGTGGAAGAAGCACGGGCGCCGTGATCCACCGGCACCTCGTCTTCAAAGTCAAAGAATCGGTCGAGTTCGCGGTCGATCTTGATGTTGATGTCCACCGTCATGTGGATCGGCCGAACCTCGACCGGGTCGACCGTCACGCGGTGGGACGTGCATCCGCCGACGGTCATGACACCCGCCAGCGCAAGGCCCGCCATCCAGCAGCAGGGAGCATGGCGATTCATAGATGACCTCCATGGGCGGAACGAGCCGCCCGGATGCCTGAGTGCAAACCGTGGGCCGGGCACTGCGACCGCGCCGGCCGGGCCCGAGGCATGGAGGGGCATTGTCGGGTGAGGAATCGGTTCATGGTCTTCGTCTCATCAATCAGTAAGACGATCCGGTCGGCGCGCTTGTTCCCGGAACTTGCGAAATCCCGAGCCGCGCCGGCCCGGACGCATCACGCTCGTTCAAACGCAAACGGTCGCCGGTCCCCTCCAGGCCCAGCTTCGTCGCCACCGCCAGGTTCAGCAGATCGTCCATGTTCCGCACGTTCACCGTCAGCCCGCCGATCTCCTGGCGATCGCCCGACCGGCCCCGGCCTTTCGTGTAGACGCGCATGTATGGCTGGTCGGTCACGTCATCCTCCAGAAAGTCGAACCGCAGCGCATCAAACTGAAAATCTCGCAACGCCTCCACCACCCGATCCTGAATCTGCGCCGGCAAGTCCATCGACCCACCCGGACCGCCATGCTCCGACAGCACGTCCTGCGCCGCTGCCGCATCGAGCAGACGCACCACGCCGCCGGGCTCGGCTTGCAGGTATCCCTGGCCGACGCCCACCCGCAGCGACGGCTGCGTGCGGATGCGCAGTGGCAGCCGGCCCGACAGCCGGCCTTGCCCCTGCATGCGGTCGAAGCTGACCAGCGCCAGCCAGCGCTCGAGTTCGACGTGTTCGATGAACAGGTCCACGCGCGTGTCCACGGCCTGCGGGTCGATGCGGAAGCTGTGCGCCTGGAACTGGCCGCCGTCGCCGGTGTGCACCTGCAGGCGTTCGACGAGGATCGCGTCGGGCTGTTCGATCGTGAACGCGACCAGGCCGTTGGCGAAGTCGAAGTCGCCCGCCTCCAGAGTTTGCCAGGTCAGTTGCTGGCCGCCTTCGCTGCGTAGCGGGGCGAGGCGGTCGAACGCGAACCGGGCCTGGACGCCGGTGAAGCGCAACAGGCCGTCGCCGACGGTCACCTCGGCGTCGTGCAAAGCCACCGTCACATGCGGCTCGAACCCGCTCGGCCCCAGCGCGACGCGCACCGCCACCCCGGCCGCGCCTGTCACGCGGCTACCGGCATATTCGGCAAGGACGTCGGCCAGCGGCTCGCCGTCGCGAAGCGGCAGGCCGGTGAGGCGGAAGCCCACTTCGCCGCCGCGCCGGCCGGCGCGGCGATGCCACGTGCCATCGAGGGCGATCGGCTGCTCGAGCAGCGGCGACCTTGAGCCAGGCTTCATCGGCTCGGCCAGCCCGCGCACGCGTAGCCGGTCGGCGTGATGCGTCAGCGTCAGCATGATCGGCACGGCCCAGGTTCGGCCGCGCTCGTGGAGCGTCACCTCGCTGTCGCGCACCGCCACGAAGGCGGCGGGGAAGCGGGCGGGGTCGAACGGATCCCCCTCGGCAAGCTGGTCGAAGGGCGCCAAGGCGTGCGGGTCGTCCAGGTCAACCTGCCACGCCACCTGCCGCAGTATCAGTGACCGCAGCCGGCCGTGTCGCAGCAGTTCGGCCGGCTGATAGCGGGCGACCACCTCCCCTGCCGTCGCCCGGCCGGCGGGATCGAGTTGCAGGCCGCTCAGGCGCAGCTCGCGCCACGTGGCGGCGTCCAGCGTGAACGTCGCCTGGTCGAACCCTGCCTCGGCCAGCGCCGCCCGCACCTGGCGCTGAGCCAACCAAGGCAGGCCCCAGACGTACAGCCCGGCCATGCCCGCCAGGGCCAGCCCCGCCAGCAGCACACCGCGCCTAAACCATCGTGCCAGTTTGCGCATGGGCACCAGCCATTCCAGCCGGACGGGTGAAGCCCGGCGCTCGCGCCCTGAACCCTCCGGTCCATGGTAGCGCGCCGCATAGAAGTAGAACGCCTGGATGCAAGGGAGCATTGCGGGGGCGCTGAAATGACGCCCACGCGTGACGCCGTAAGCTTCGGGGCATACCATCGTCGCTTATGCCCCCAGCTCCCCTGGTTACGTCGCCTCGTCGACAGCGTCAGCTCGTGGCGGTGTTGATGTGCATCGTGTTCGTGGCCTCGATCGGGGTGGCCTACCTGTTCAGCGAAGCGCGGATCAGTCGCGGGCAGGTGACGTTTCGGGCGGTGCAGATCGGTCGGCTGCAACTTCAGGTGCCCGACCACTGGCAGCGCGACACGGTGGCGGAACAGGCGATGGGGATGGAAGGCCTACGGCTGTACCGCAGTCCCGACCGGCCGCACCAGGCGCTGCGCGTGCTGCGGGTGCGACAGATGCCGCCTGAGCCGGCGGGCGAGATGGTCAACCGGGCGATGCCGGTTCTGCTGACGCCGGACGAGTTGCAGACGTTTCAGCCGTTGACGGGGCAGGTGCCCGCGCCGGGCAGCGCGTTGCAGTTGGTGGAGGTGGCCGGGATCAGCCAGCTCGGACCGGAGCCGACGGACGTGCGGATTCACCTGGTTGCGGCGATGACGGTGGAGGGGATCGAGCACTGGGTGCTGCACCTGGCGGACCGGCCGGGGGCGGACGAACGGCCCGGGCGGGTGCTGGAGCACAATCTGGCGCTGTTTCGCGAGATCGAGCGCTCCGCCGGCATCGGCCCGCCGGAGGCGTCGGATGCGGATGAGGCTGCAAGTGATGCGGATGCAAGTGAACCGGCGGCGGGTGAATAGGGTACGGATGCGGGGCGGCGACGACAGGCCGAACGCCGATTCAGCCGATGCAACGGAGTGATGCGACATGCCATGGCGACTTGGAACGGTGACGATGCTGCTGCTGGGCGTGCTGACGGTCCCGGCGTGGGCGGACGATGCGCTGCTGGCAGAGGAACGGTGGCGTGAGACGGCGTTCGGGCTGTCGCTGCGTCCGCCGGCCGAGGCGCGGACGATCGAGCAGACGGCCGACCGGGCGCTGGTGACGTTCCTGGTGGGCGAGAGCATGAGCATCCGCCTCTACTTCCGGCAGACGCAGAAGGCGGTGACGCTGGAGGAAGTTCACGAACGCGCGGCCGAGCAGTTCGTCTCGCTGTTTCCCGCCGCGGCGATCGTGCAGGACGAGGTGGCGGAAGTGCGCATCGGCCAGCGTCGCGGCGCCCGCTGGTACTTCATCGTGCCCAGCGAGGAAGGTGAGTGGGTGGCGGGGCAGGCGTTCATGATGATCGACCCGTACACGGTCGCCATGTTCCAGTACGAGTCGGACTCGCACTCTTACGAGCAGTCGCGGGAGATGTTCGAGGCGGTGCTGGAAAGCGTGGAGCTGATGTCGCCCCAGGACCTGGACGCTCAGCGCACGGCGCTGGTGGAGGCGGGCGACGCCTGGCTGGCGCAGGTGAGCCAGGCGCAGATGGCGGCGGTGCTGCCCGAACGGCAGTGGCTGCGGCTGCTTCAGGATGGCAGGGACGTGGGGTATCAGCGGATCGAAAGCGGCCCGGCCGAGCAGCTTGGCGAAGCGGGGCTGGAGGTGCGGATTCAGTCGCACACGCTGGCGGGCGAGAACCACGCGTATGACAGCGAGTCACAGTTGTTCGTCGCCGACGACGTGCCGATTGAATTGTGGTCGCTGGTGACGACGCTGCGTCCGTTGCAGGACCGGGGCGGCTTGCAGCCGTCGCGGGAGCAGCCGAACCGATCGAGGCGCCCGGTGCAGCCGGGGGGCGTGACGGATTCGCCGATCGAAGCGCTGGCGGAGCACTGGCGGCAGCGTCCGCGGGTGGCCGGGCCGCAGCAGTCGCCGGAGCAGGGGTGGGCCGACACTGGCCTGCGTTCGCACGAGCGGATCACCGTCAGCCAGGAGGGGCCGACGGAGATCGACAACAAGGAGTGGAGCGTTCCGCCGAAGGCCTACCTCTCGCAACTGGCGGTGCAGGCGCTGCCCGCCCTGCTGGTGGAACAGGCCCGCGCGGGCGAGGTGGCCAAGCCGATGGCCTTCTACGCCTACCACCCCAACGCCGGCCGGCTGATGCTGCGGACCGTGCGCACCGAGCCCGCCGACGCCGGCGGATGGCGCGTCTACGACCGGCCCGCCCCCGACCGGGCGGAGCAGACCTATCGCTACGACGACCGCGGCCGGCTGATCGAACGCCGCACCGGCGACGGCCGGGTGTTCAAGCCCGCCACGGCCGAGGAAATCCGCACCCGTTGGCAGGGCCGTTGAACCGGGCCGGCCGGCCGATGTGATCGAGCCTGGAGCCGTCAGCCAGAATCCCCCGCCCGTTCGGCTTGTCGCTGGCTAACGGCTGATGGCTGATGGCTAACGGCTCCAAACTCAAGAAATGCTTTTCACCCCAGCGCACCAACTGCCCGATCCCGCGTAAAATAGAGGCGAGGCGGGGTGGGAGGCGGCTTTGTGTGTCAGGCGCCCACGGATGGAACCCGTGGGCTTCATCAAGGAGTGACAATCCGTTGGAGTTGACGATCCGGCTTCCGCACGGCGAACAGCGCCTCGGGGTGACTGGCGCGGCGGAACGCAATCTCAAGATCATCCGCGAAACGCTTGGTGTCACGCTCAGCGCCCGCAATGGGGCGTTGCGGCTCAGTGGCGACAGTGAAGCCGTGGGCCGGGCGGCACACGTGCTCGAACAGCTCGGCGAGGCGGCACAGCGGCAGCAGCCGATGAACCGCCAGCAGTTGCTCGACGCCATCGCCGGCGCGGAGCGCACCGAAGCCAGCCGGCTGGCGCGCACCACCCCCGTGGGTGAGCGGGCCCCGCTGGGCGAGGAACTGGACGTCTACCTGCACGGCCGGTCGGTCAAGCCGATGACCGAGGGCCAGCGCGCCTACCTCAACGCCCTGCTCCACCACGACCTGACCTTCTGCTGCGGGCCGGCGGGCACGGGCAAGACGTATGTGGCGGTGGCGGCCGCGGTGGCGATGCTCAAGCGGGGCGACGTGCGGAAGCTGGTGCTTGTACGGCCGGCGGTGGAGGCGGGCGAGAAGCTCGGCTTCCTGCCGGGCACGATGCAGGAGAAGGTCAACCCCTACCTGCGCCCGCTGCTCGATGCGCTGCACGACATGATGGAGTTCGACCAGATCGCCCGCTACATGGCGGCGGACCTGATCGAGATCGTGCCCCTGGCGTTCATGCGCGGCCGCACGCTCAACGACGCGACCATCATCCTCGACGAAGCCCAGAACACCACCAAGAGCCAGATGCTGATGTTCCTCACCCGGCTCGGGCATGGGAGCAAGATGATCGTCACGGGTGATACGTCGCAGATCGACCTGGAAGACCCACGCGACTCGGGCCTGGTCGACGCCATCCGCCGGCTCGGCCGGACGCGCGGCGTGGCGACCGTCGCCCTCGACCGGGCCGACATCGTCCGCCACCACCTGGTCCAGCGGATCGTGCAGGCCTACGGCGAACAGCAGGAGACGGGCCAGCCCGGCGTCACGGACACTGGCCCACACAACGGCGTATGAGCAACCTGACCGGGCATGACAGGGCTGGTCTTGCGGCCCCCCGGGAGGCTGGACCGACCCGCGGGCGGATGTGAAAATGGGGGACTTGGAGATTGCCTCTGGCCAGATCGCCGAAGGCGAGTAGAATCCTCAATCGGTGCAGCCGGCCAACGGGCTGGCCGATAGGTGTGATTGCCTCGTGTTCAGTGGCTGGGCGCCGCTGATTGCGGTTTGGCGAGAGGGTGGGAGCCTGCACGAGGAGCATCGCCGCGGATCAGGGACGCAGCCTTCACCCCGTTTCCGGAACCCCTGGAACCCCCCAAGCGTTTTTTTCATGGCCAATGGCAAAAGCCATACCGCCCGTCGACGCGAGGTCAGGCGAAACCTGCCTCGCCACGACGCGAAATGGATGCGCCCCCTGCGTCGCCGTGAGGCGATCTGGGGCGGGGTGTTCGTTGCCATCTTCGTGCTGGTCGCCAGTCTCGTGGCGGTGCCCGACGCAGCCCGCTTCCGCTACAAGCCGGGCCAGACCGTCACCGAGCCGATCGTCAGCCGGGTGCAGTTCGAAGCGATCGATCTGGAAGCGACCGAAACGCAACGCACGCAGGCGATGAACCGTGAGCCGCGCGTCTACGTGCCCAACGACGCCTACCTCGAAACGCTCCGCGACCAGTTCGCGGGGCTGATGGCCCTGGCGGACCATGACTCGATCGACCAGGTCTCCAGCGAAACGCGCGAGCAGATTCAACTGACCCCCGCGGGCCTGGAGGTGTTGCGCCAATTTGCCGACGCCACGGCCGAGCCGACCATTGAAGACTGGCACGACCGAATCGACGCGTTTCTTCAGGGGGTGTTCGACTTGGCGGTGCTCGACCCCGAGCAGTACCGCGCCCGCACCCACCCCCGCACCGCGGTGGGCCGGATCATCATCCTGCACCCCAACCCGCGCGAAGGCGAACCGCGTGAACAGCCCCGTTTCGGCAACGTGCTGATCAACGTCGAGGACACGACGACCTTCCAGAAAAACATCGAGCCGTTGACCGTCCCCTTCCCCCCGGCCCTGCGGGACACGATCGTGGCCGTGGTCCTGCGCCACCCCGAGCCGACGTACCTGTTCAACGCCGAGGCCCGGGAGCTGACCGAGCAGCGCCGGCAGGAGCGCTACGAAAACGAGCCGCCGGTGATCGTCACGCACGAACCCAACCGCACGCTCGTCAACGCCGGCACCGAGCTCAAGTCCGCCCACATGGACCTGCTCGAAGCCGAGCGGGCCGCCTACGACGACCAGCTCGACCCGATCCAGCGCTTGCTCCAGCCGCTGGCCATCGGCGGGCTGATGCTCGTGCTGGCGCTGGCGATCTGGGGCTACGTCGTCCACTACAACGACCGCATCCTGCGCAACCCGATGCGCGGCTTCGCCCTCACCGGCCTGCTGCTGCTCTGCCATGCCCTGGCGGTGGGGCTGACGCAGTTGCACCCGGGGCTGCTGTTCGTCACCGCCGTCTTCCCCACGCTCCTGGCGACCATCGTCCTCACCATCGCCTACGACCAGCGGCTGGCCTTGGCGATGGGCGGGCTGCACACGCTGCTGGTGGTGATCAGCCTGGGCCTGACGCCGGGCTTCGCGATCGTGATGCTCACGGGCGTCGCCGCATCGGTCGCGCTGCTCCAGGACGTGCGCAGCCGGTCGACCGTCGTGCTGGTGGGCTTCTGGAGCGGGCTGGCGATGGGCGGCGTCGTCCTGCTCGCCGGGCTGTTTGAACGGCCGCTGCATCTCGACCGCGCCTTCGAAAACCTGGTCTACGACGCGGGCTGGGTGGTCGGCACCGGCGTCGCGGTGGGCCTGATCGTCCAGGGCATGCTGCCGAGCATCGAAAAGGCGTTCAAGGTCACCACCGCCATGACCCTGCGCGAGCTCAACGACGCCAGCCACCCCCTGCTCCAGCGCCTCGCCCAGGAAGCGCCGGGCACCTACCAGCATTCGCTGCGCATCGCCGACATGGCCGAGGCCGCCGCCGACTCAATCGCCGGCGACTCGCTGCTCTGCCGCGTCGGCGCGATGTACCACGACATCGGCAAAGTCAACAAACCCCAGTACTTCATCGAAAACCAAGGCGGCGGGCCCAACCGGCACAACAAGCTCAGCCCCGCCATGAGCCTGCTCATCATCGTCGGCCACGTCAAAGACGGCATCGAAATGGCCCGCGAGTATCACCTGCCCGCCGGCGTCCGCCACTTCATCGAGTCCCACCACGGCACGACGCTGGTCGAATACTTCTACCACGCCGCCCGCAAGCAGAAGGAAGCCGAGGAAGCCCCGGGCCCCAGCGAGTTCGAGTTCCGCTACCCCGGCCCCAAGCCGCAGACCAAGGAAGCGGCCATCATGCTCCTCTGCGACTCCGTCGAGGCCGCCGCCCGCTCCCTGCCCGAACCCACGCCCGTCCGCCTCGAACAGATCGTCCACCGCATGGCCACCAAGCGCCTGATGGACGGCCAGTTCGACGAGTGCAACCTCACCCTCGCCGAGCTGCACCGCATCGAGCAGGCTATCACCAAAATGCTCTGCGCCATCTACCACGGCCGCGTCAAATACCCCACCGCCAGCGGCGCAGCCGGCGATGCTTCCAGCGACGGCCGCGGCGACAACCGCCACGCCCCCACCTCCGCCCCCCCGCCCGCCGACCAACCACCCCACCCCCAGACCGCCGCGTCGTGATGCGGGCATCAACCATCGTGTGCAAGTATTAAAGAAGCCCATGCTTTCAAAGCGTGGGCGTCGGGCGATACATTGCGATAAGCCACAACCCACACCCTGGGGGTTCCATGAACAGCTTCATCCTTGCTCAGTATTACGGCGCAGACCTGAACCCGCTTGACTGGCCGCCGCTGTTCGCAGTCATGGTGATCGGCATGTTGCTGGCGCTCGTTCGGCAACAGTGGGCGCCGCGCCTACAGACGTGCATGCTCTTCGTAGCGCCGCCGTTGTTGCTGGTGTTGCTGGTGTTGCTTGGAGCCATGATCCCTTTCACGGGTGGGTATTTTTCGTCTTTCGTGTATTCGGTCTTTCTGGCCCTCATCCTCTACATGGCGTTCGGGTTCGGCTTCGCCTTGGCGAACCTGCGACGGTTGCATCCGGCTCACCGCATCCTCGGCAGCATCTTCACCTACATCTTCGGCTGCATCATTGTCTGGGTGTGGATCACGTTCGTGCTGCCAGCGGATCTGACGGACTGGGTGTCGCTGGCGGTGGTCGTGACTGCGGCCGTCGCATGGATGCCCCTGCAATTCTGGTTCGATCATCAGGCGACCCGGCAATACCGCCATCAGCAAGGTCTGTGCGTGCAGTGCGAGTACGACCTGCGCGGGTCGACCGGACAACCCATCTGCCCGGAATGCGGCGCTGCCATCCACCCCGCCGGCCCGCACCATGTACGCGACCAACGGCTCACGCCCGAGGCTGTGCTGCTGTCGACGGTGGTGGTCCTCGTGCTGCTGGAACTGGGTGTCGTCGCCTACTGGCTCATGACGCCGCCGTGGGACTACGACGTGCCGGACTCACACCGGATCATCGCGCTGGGCGTCCTTGCACTGCCGCTGGCATGCGCGGGCATCGCCGTGATCGCCCGTAGGGTCTGCGGTTCGCGGACCAAGCGTTGATGGGTTCAAGTAAGCGTGGTCCGCGAACCGCGGACCCTACGCCCCGTCGCGCTGGGCGACGTGATCGCGGATCAGCGACATGAACGGGCCGCCGTAGCGGGCGAGTTTCTGTTCGCCGACGCCGTTGACTGACAGGAAGGCTGTGTCGTCGATGGGGTAGCGGCGGGCCATGTCACGCAAGGCGACGTCGGAAAAGACGATGTAAGGCGGCACTTCCTGCTCGCGGGCCAGGTCGCGGCGCAGGTCGCGCAGCTTGTCGAACAACGCCTCGTCGATCGGGCCTTCATCTTCGATGCGCTGCTTGCGGCGGTCGCGGTCCCGCTCACGGCCCGGCTTGGCGGCGGCGGCACGGTTGATGGGCACCTCCACACTCGCCTGACCACGCAACACGGAAAGGCTGTCGTTCGTCAGGTGAGCAACGCGGAACTCGTCGGCAGTAATGGCGAGTTGGTCTTCCTTGATCAGCGTCTGTGCGATCAGTTGCCAGTAGGCCTTGGGCTTGTGGGCGCCGAGCCCGTGCACCGACAGCGCATGGTGCCGGTTGCTCATCACCCGCTCGGCCTTGGAGCCGCGGAGCACGTCGATCACGTAAGCAAGCCCGAAGCGCTGCTCGGTGCGGGCGATGGCGGAGAGCAGCTTCTGCGCGTCCTCGGTCGCGTCGGTCATCTCCGGCGGATCGAGGCAGTTGTCGCAGTGACCGCAGTCGCCGGCGTGATCCTGGCCGAAGTGTTTCAGCAGCGGAACGCAGCGGCATTGCGTGGTGTTGGCGAAGCGGATGATCTGTTCGAGCTGTTCGTAGGCGTGGGCCTTCTCGTCGGGGTCGGTCTTCTGCTCGATGAAGTATTCGATCTTCGCGCGGTCGGTGCC
>JBBDPC010000031.1:0-6391 GCA_040876735.1 Phycisphaeraceae bacterium
CGCGTTCGGGGGTTGTAATGGTGGGCTCGCTGAAACGGGGCCGATGTGGCCCTGTTCTTCTTTGTTTGCCCCTCGCGACGCCGTAGCCACGGCCGAGCGACAGAGGAGCGCCCCGCCACCACGGGGCGAGCAACCATGGCCAACTACATCGGCCCCAAGATCAAGCTCTCCCGCCGCGTCGGCGTCCCCATCGCCGACATCCCCAAGCACACCACCAAGCGCCAGCTCAACCCGCCGGGCGTGCACGGCTTCCGCGGTCGCCGGCTGCGCGACTACGGCGTCCGCCTCAACGAAAAGCAGAAGTTGCGCTACCACTACAACGTGCTCGAAAAGCAGATGGCCAACCTCGTCGACGAGGCCGGCCGCACACGCGGCAACACCGGTGAAGTGCTCCTGCAACTGCTCGAACAACGCCTGGACAACGTCCTGCGACGCCTCGGCTGGGCACGCACCATCTGGCAGTCGCGCCAGATCGTCGCCCACGGCCACGTGCTGGTCAACGGCCGCAAGACCGACCGCCCCAGCTTCCGCGTCAGCCCCGGCGACATCATTACGCTCAAGGAAAAGGCGCAGAAGAACATCCGTGAAAATCTCGAATCCCTGCCCGGCCACGATGTGCCCGCCTGGCTGAGCTTCGACCCCTCCTCGCTCACCGGCAAGGTCCTCGCCGTGCCCACGCACGACCAGGTCCCCTTCGACGTGAACATGAACCTCATCATCGAATACTACCGTTAACCTTCCGCCCGCAAGGCCCAACGGTTTACCACCCGCCGAAGCCCACGGATTCAATCCGTGGGCTTCTTTTTTTGCGCCACCGCCGCCACCAGCATCGCATCAAGCTGATCCATGTGACGCTGCATCGACACCTCCGCCGCCAGCCCCTCGGCCGCCGCGGCGCAGCGGACGCGCTCGGCCGGGTCGGCAAGCTCGGCCATGGCTTGCGCCAGCGCGTCGACGTCGGCGGGATCGTCGAGCACCCGGCCGGCGAGGCGGCCGTCGGCGCGGCGGATCATGTCGCTGGCGCCGGCGTAGCGGGTGCTGATCGCGGGGATGCCCCGGAGCAGGGCCTCGACGATGATCCGCCCGGCGGAGTCGTAGTAGCTGGGCACGGCCGCGACGTCCACGGCGTGGTACAGCCGGTCCATCTCCTGCGTCGTGCCCACGAAGCGCACGCGGTCACGCACCCCGAGCCGGACGGCGAGGTCGTGCCAGTGATGGCTCAGCGGGCCGGCGACGAGCAGCAGGGCGGGCAGGTCGCGCTGCTTGAGCCGTTGCATCGCATGCATCAGCGGCACGATGCCCTTGAGCCGGGCGTTGAAGGCGGCGAAGAGGTAGACCACCGGGTCGTCGGCGATGTCGAAGCTGCTTCGGATGAGCTGGCGGTCGGCGGCGCGGGTGGCGTCGTCCACGTCGGGCACCTCGACGGCGGCGGGAGTCACTTCAATCCGCTCGGCGGGCACGTCATAGTGACGCTGCAACTGCTCGGCGACATACCGGCTGATCGCGGCGAAGCGGAACACGGCGGGGCTGGTCGCGGTGCGCCGTTCCAGTGCCAGCAGCGTGCGGTACTTCGGCCGCAGCGCGGCGGTGGTCTGCTTGAGCAACCGGGCGGGCAGGTGGTCGCGGAGGGCGATATTGCGTTGCAGCGTTTCGCGCATCGTGCCCGCCAGCGGCTGGACGATGGTGGCGGGCACGCTCATGGTGGCCGAGAGGCTGGCGTCGAAATCGCCGCTGGCGAGGCGGGCGGCGGCCCAGCGAGTGAACCGCAGCAGCCGGCCGCTGTTTTTGGGCCTGCCAAGCTCGGCCGAGTCGATCGCGATGCCGGGCAACGTGAGGTCGGCGGGGCAGCCGGCGGTGAGGATGGTGACGGCATCGCCGCGGCGGGTGAAGTGGTCGGCGAGTTCGACGACGTTGCGCTCGGCCCCGCCGGCGAGCGGGTCGAGGTGCTCGATCACCAGCGCGAGCCGGCGACGCGGGTTGGCATGATCGGCGGTCAAGGCGGAGTCCTGTTCACTTGATGTCGCGGAGAAGAAGCGTCACCACGGATGGACACGGATCGGAGAAGCAGCAAACACCAGGAGAGACAAGAGCAATCACGAAGGACACAAAGGACACGAAGAACACAAAGAAGAATGAAAAGAGAGAAGCACGGGTTTGAGACGCCACTACTTTTATACTTCTCTTTTTTTGTGCCCTTCGTGACCTTCCCTTGCTTCTTATCTTTGTGATTTGTCTTTCTCGGCTTGACGCTGTGTCAAGCTCATCGCTAAGCCAGAGGCGGCTATTTTTCCGGGCCGTGTTACTCCGTGTCCATCCGTGGCTTCAACTTCTTTTCTGTGCTTCTGTGTCTCTGTGGTTTCTTATTTTCAGCAATTCGGCGGCGTGGGCGAAGACCATGTCGGGCGTGACCTGGTGCATGCACTGGAGTTCGTCGGGCGTGCCGGCGAGGGGGCATTGTTTTTTCTGGCAGGGGCTGCACCAGAGGTCGACGCGGGCGATCCGTTCGCGGGCGAAGCCGAGCGTGGTCCAGCGCGGATCGGTGGGGCCGAAGAGGGTGACGACCGGCGTGCCCAGCGCGGCGGCGACGTGGCGCGGGCCGGTGTCGTTGGTGACGACGAGGCTGGCGCGGCGGATGACGGCCTTGAGGCTGTGCAGGTTCAGGCCGTGGGCGGCGAGGTCGAGCAGGGGCGTCTCGGCGGCGGCGAGCAGCTTGTCGACGATTTCGCGTTCGTTGGGCGCGGCGGTGACGGCGACGACGGCGTCACGCTCGCGCACGCAGCGGTCACCCACGGCGGCGAAGCGGGCGGGGGGCCACATCTTGGCGTCGCCGAAGTTCGCGCCGGGATTGAGCAGGACGAGCGGACGGTCGCTGGCTTGGGGGTTGTGGCCGGCGGCGCGGAGCAGGGCGTCGCCGGCGGCCGTTTCGTCGGGCGTGACGGCGAGGTGCATGGCGGGGTCGACGGCGGTCGTGCCGAGGTAGCGGGCGAGGCCGAGGTAGTACTCGCGCGTGGGCGTGGGGACGTAGCCCTGCCGGCCGCGGCGGGGCAGGAGGCGGTCGGTGAGCAGCAGGCCCCGGCCATCGCGGTCATAGCCGACGCGGCGGGGGATGCGGGCGAGGGCGACGGCGAGGGCGGCGCGGAAGCTGTTGGGCAGCAGCACCGCCATGTCGAAGCGTTGCAGGGCGAGCTGGCGGGCGAGCCGGAGGGGGCGCTGGTCGCCTTGGTTGGGGTTGAAGTGGATGATCTCGTCCAGCCAGGGGCAGCCGGCGAGGATGGGCTGGACGTTGTCGCGGATCAGGCCGGCGATGTGGGCCTGCGGGTAAAGCTCGCGCAGGGCCCGCAGCGTGGGCGTGGCCATGACCACGTCGCCAAGCCAGGTGGGCGTGACGACGAGCAGGCGTTGCGGTGGGGCGACTTGGCGTGCACGGCGGGCGGGCATGGGGCAAGTATAGGGAATGTGCGATATGGAATGGCGGATGTGGAATGTTGGGATGCTAAGGGGCGTCGCTCTCCAGTTTGAAACATCCCACATCCGCCATCCCACATCCGCCGTCAAAAAACCCCCTCGGGTGGTGGGTCCCGAGGGGGCGGAGGGAGAAGGAAGCGGCTGGTGACGGCTGGCGCGTGGCGGGCTTTCATCCCTCAGCGTCAGCCGCGTTAGCGGGTGGGGTTCGCCCCGATTAGGCAGGCCTGTGCGGGGCGCCGTCCGCCTCCCGGCTCCGGTCATTTTGTCGACTTTATTATAGTCAACTGCATCCCATGGAGTTGCCACAATTCATGCATTTATAACAAGTTCCGCTTCGCACGGTGATCGTGCCGCACACGTCGCAGGCCGGGGCGTCGGACTGCATTTCCTTCATCGCCGCGGCGAGCGTGGAGCCGGCGGCGGCCGACCCGCCCTCGGCCTGGGCGCCGTGGCCGGATGGGGCGTTGCCTGATGCCTCGTCGGCAAGGTTCAGTCGCACGTCGCCGTCCCCTGGTTCGGCCTTGGCGTGGTCGTGGCCATTGCCGTTGCCGTTGCTATTGCCGTTCGCCGTGCCGGCCGTGCCGGGGGTGCCGCGGGCGATCGCCTCGGCCCGGCTGCGGGCGGTGGAGCGGTCGTCCTTGGTCAGCTTGGCGGAGGCGTTCTCCTTGCTGTCGCCCGGCCGTTGCGGCGCGTTGGCCGCGCGGTAGCCGGGGATGAACTCCATGCCCAGCCAGCGGAAGATGTAGTCGACCAGGCTCTTGGCGAACGGGATGTCGCGGTTGTGCGTCATGCCGGCGGGCTCGAAGCGCTGGTGCGTGAACTTGGTCACCAGCGAGTCGATCGGCACGCCGTATTGCAACGCCACGCTGATCGCCGTGCCCAGCGAGTCCATCAGGCCGCCGATGGTCGAGCCTTCCTTGGCCATGGTGATGAACAGCTCGCCCGGCGTACCGTCGTCGTAGAGGCCGACATTGAGGTAGCCCTCGTGGCCGGCGACGTTGAACTTGTGCGTGATCGACCGCCGGGTGTCCGGCAGGCGACGGCGCAGCGGTCGTTCGACGATCCGCTCCACCACGCGCTCGATCGGCTTGCGGTCAATCGCCGCACTCGCATCGGACGCCCCCCCGGAAGTTGCCACTGCCACCGCCCGCCCCGCCCGAGCGACCTCGGAGGCGACCTCCTCTTTTCCCGCTTCCACTGCCTCTTCGTCCTCCTCCTCGTCCACGTCGACCTTGTTGTTCAGCACCTGGCTGAGCTTGCAGCCGTCGCGGTACAAGGCGTTGGCCTTCAAGCCAAGCTCCCAGCTCAAGCGGTAGCACGAGGCGATGTCTTCCACGCTCGCGGAGTTGGGCAGATTGATCGTCTTGCTGATCGCCCCGGTGATGAAAGGCTGCGACGCCGCCATCATCCGAATGTGACCTTCCGCCGCGATGAATCGCTCGCCCGTCGGCCCGCACGTGTTCGCACAGTCGAACACCGGCAGGTGTTCCACCTTGAGCTGCGGCGCGCCTTCCACCGTCTGCGAACCACACACCACGCGGTTGAGCGCCACGATCTGCTGCTTCGTCAGCCCGATCGCCCGCAGCAGGTTGAACCCCGGCTCCTGGCTCTGCTCCGTCAGGCCCATCCGCTCGATCGCCTCGGCGCCCAGCGCGAACGGGGTGAACGCATGGCCGAGCTCGAACACGGTCGGCAGCGCTTCGGTCACCTTCGCCATGTCGGCCGGCTCAAAGCCGCGGGCCGCCAGGTATTCCGCGAACGTGCCGCCTTCCGTCGTCGGCTCGCCGTCGCCGCCGGGCATGGGCACGTCCAGGCTCAGCGTGCCCATCACATAGGTGAGGATGCCGCGCACCTGCTCGTCGCTGTAGCCCAGCGCGTCCAGCGCCGGCTTCAGCGACTGGTTGGCGATCTTGAAGTAGCCGCCGCCCGCCAGCTTCTTGAACTTCACCAGCGCGAAGTCCGGCTCCACGCCCGTCGTGTCGCAGTCCATCAGCAGGCCGATCGTGCCCGTCGGCGCGATCACCGTCGTCTGTGCGTTGCGGTAGCCGTGCTTCTCGCCCAGCTTCAGCGCATCGTCCCACGTCGCACGCGAGCGATCGATGAACTGTTTGGCATTGGCGATCTTGCCCAGTTCCGGCTCGCTGCCGTCGCGGCCGTCGATCTTCGCCTCGTCGATCGGCACGGGCTTGATGTCCAGCGCTTCGTAGTCGCCCTGTTTGGTCGCCGCCGCTTCGCTGCTCTTGCGCGACACGCCGTAGGCGGCGCGACGGTGGTTGCGGATCACACGCAGCATCGCGTCGCGGTTGTCCGCATAGCCCGGGAACGGCCCATGCTCGGCCGCCATCTCGGCGCTGGTCGCATAGCTGCGCCCCGTGAGGATGGCCGTGAGCGCGCCGCAAATCGCCCGCGCCCGCTCGCTGTCGTAAGGTACGCCGGCCTGCATCAGCATCGCGCCGAGGTTGGCGTAGCCCAGCCCCAGCGTGCGGTACTCGTAGCTTAGCCGGGCGATCTCCTCGCTGGGGTACTGCGCCATCAGCACGGAGATTTCCAGCACCACGGTCCACAGGTGCACGCCATGCTCGTACGCTTCGACGTCGAAGGTGCGCTGCTTGGAATCGTAGAACTTGAGCACGTTCAGCGACGCGAGGTTGCAGGCCGTGTTGTCGAGGAACATGTACTCGCTGCACGGGTTGCTCGCGTTGATCCGGCCGGAGGCGGGGCAGGTGTGCCACTGGTTGATGGTGGTGTCGAACTGCACGCCGGGGTCGGCGCATCGCCACGCGGCGAAGCCGATCTGGTCCCACAACGCCCGGGCCGGCACGGTGCGGGCCACCTTGCCGTCGGTGCGGCGGATGAAGGTCCAGTCTTCGTTGTTGTCCAGCGCTTCGAAGAAGCGGTTGGGGATGCGGATGCTGTTGTTCGAGTT
>JBBDPC010000032.1:0-6302 GCA_040876735.1 Phycisphaeraceae bacterium
AGGCTACTTCCCCGTCCCGCCCAACGACACGCTCATGGACATCCGCACCGAGATGACGCTGACCATGATCGAGGCGGGCATCGACGTGGAGTGTCAGCACCACGAGGTCGCCGGGGCCGGCCAATGCGAGATCGACGTCCGCTTCGCCCCGCTCGTCGAGATGGGCGACAAGCTCACGCTCTACAAGTACATCGTCAAAAGCGTCGCCGCGAAGCACGGCCTCTCCGCCACCTTCCTGCCCAAGCCCGTCTACGGCGACAACGGCAGCGGCATGCACACCCACCTCTCGCTCTGGAAAGAGGGCAAGCCCCTCTTCGCCGGCGACGGCTACGCGGGCCTGTCGCAAATGGCCCTGCACGCCATCGGCGGCATCCTCAAGCACGCCCCCGCCCTGCTCGCCTTCACCAACCCCTCCACCAACAGCTACAAGCGCCTCGTGCCCGGCTACGAGGCCCCGGTCAACCTCGCCTACAGCCAGCGCAACCGCTCGGCCAGCGTCCGCATCCCGGTCTACTCCAAGAGCCCCAAGTCCAAGCGCCTCGAGTTCCGCTGTCCCGACCCCTCCTGCAACCCCTACCTCGCCTTCGCCGCGCTGACCATGGCAGCCGTCGACGGCATCCAGAACAAGATCGACCCCGGCGGCCCGCTGGACGTCAACATCTACGACCTCGAACCCGAAGAAGCCGCCAACATCCCCAAGACTCCCGGCACGCTCGAAGAAGCGCTCAACGCCCTCCAGGCCGACCACGAGTTCCTGCTCAAGGGCGATGTCTTCACCCCCGACGTGATCTCCACCTGGATCGAATACAAGATGGAAAACGAGGTGGACGCCCTGAAACTCCGCCCCCACCCGCACGAGTTCATGATGTACTACGACATCTGAGCCCGCGCCTGACACCCTACTGCCACCACCGCCCGCACGCCGGCCACCCCCGGCGTGCGGGCTTTTATATCCCCCCCCGGCTTGGAGAAAAAAGGTGTCGGGGAGAAAAAAGGTGTCGGGAACCATTGTTTCGTGAGTCGGCGTCCGCCTGCCGTTTCTTTGGCCGGCCGCGGGGACGGAGGGTGGACTCGAGGCCGAATTGTTCGATCATCCGGGTCTGCCAGGGGGATGAACCCAGCGGCCGGCCGCGGTGGAACGAGGCCTGCAATGCCTCCTGCTCCGAACGCTTCAACGGCGTCTTGACCCGCGACAGCCAGCGGGTCGGCCTCTGTGCCCGATGGGTCGCGCCGGGGCCCGGCCACGGGGCGATCAGGTCGCGCAATGCCGCCGGCCCTTCCCGCCAGGCCCAGAGGCTGGACCATCGCCACGCCTCCGGCGTCCGGCAGAGTTTCGCCTGCACCGGGTTGCGCTCGACATAGCGGCAGACCATCGCCAGGTAGCGCTCCGTCTCGACCGGGAACGACTTGTACCGGCCCTGATAGACGTGGCCCCCGCCGGCGGTGCCGTGGTGGGCGTGCCAGCGCTGCGTGTGCGTCAGTGTCAGCCAGCGGACGAAGCGGGCCAGGTCGCCGTCACGCTCGGTCCGCAGCACGAGGTGCCAGTGGTTGGGCATCAGGCACCAGGCAATCAGCGTCACCCCAATCGCGCCGGCGCCGGGGGCAACGGGGGCGGCGACCGACCGCTCGACGGCTTCGCCCAGCACCCGCTCAAACGCGGCGTAGTCCGACTCATCGTCGAAGAGGGTCATCCGCCCGTTGCCACGGTTCAGCACGTGGTACACGTAACCGCCAGCGTCAACGCGTCGAGGTCTGCCCATGCGAACAAGTCTACCGGAACACTCGCGAGACCACAACAAAGGTTCCTGACACCTTTTTTCGGCCTGACACCTTTTTCCGGCCCCTGACACCTTTTTCCGGCCTCACCTTTTTCCGGCGCGGCAACCCCCGGATCCCCCGGAACCCCGGGCTTCGCAGAAGCCGGCCCGGACGGCAGGAAGGAAGGTTGCAAGAAGTATCGGGAGGTGAGGGCTTGTCGGGCGGGATATGATGAGAAAAGGTGAAACAGGCTGTTTTCAACGGTCGATAAGGTGTAGGATGAGTGAGACGTACAACCCTGAGACGGTGGTGCGAGAAGCCCTGGAAGCCCGTGCGCTGGAGGCCCGTGACTTGGCCCGTCGGCGGGACAAGGCCCGCACCGTGGCGGACCGCGAAGTGCTTGAGCGTCAGCTTCGCGAGGTCGAGCAGGCCATCGCAAGCCTGCAACGCCGGCTGGGGAAAGAGTGAACGACCTGTCGCGTCGCCGATGCGGCGTGCAAGCCCGAGGCGAATGGCCAAAGGCGATTTCGTCCGTTCCATGACGGGAGGCAAACATCATGCTGCGTTTGATCTCAGTGGCGTCAGTCACCCTCACGGCGATCCTCCTCACCGCCACGCCGGCCACGGCGCAACGGCTGTCGGAACGGATTGAGAACGTCCGCCAGCAGCGGGCCGCGGCCGAGCGCGAACGGCAACAGACGGCCGCGCAGCGCCTCACGCAGATGGTGGAGAACGTCGATTTCCAGAGCACCCGCGTCCAGCAGGCGGTGCAGTGGTGGTCGCAGCAGACAGGCATCGCGGTCGTGGTCAACTGGGAGTCGATGCTGATCGACGGCGTCGACCCCGACACGCCCATCACGCTGAGCCTCCGCCGCGTGCCCGCCAACCAGTTGCTCTCGCTGCTGCTGCAACAGGCCTCGCCCGACGAGGCGCTGATCGCCGAGGCCACGCCCTGGTACGTCGAGATCATGACCCGCCGACAGGCCAACCGCCGCACGGTCACGCGCGTATACGACATCATGGACCTGCTGCATCCGGTGCCCAACTTCGACAACGCCCCGCAGTTCGACCTCGAAAGCGCCCTGGATGACGAAGACGGCGGCAGTGGCCGTGGCGGGCGCGGCGGCGGGCGCGGCGACGGCAACCGTGGCGGCGGAGGCGGCGGCGGGCTGTTCGGTGACAGCGACGACGACCGCGAAGATGTGGATATCCCCTCCCGCGCCGAGCGTGCGGAAGAGTTGATGGACATGATCCGCACGAGCATTGAACCGGACATCTGGCAGGAATTCGGCGGCGAGCACGCCTCGATCCGCTTCTACAACGGACACCTGATCATCAACGCCCCGATGTACGTGCATCGCCAGATCGGCACGCCCATCAACGTCCGCCCCCGACCGACGCTGCGCGGCTCACGCTCGACCGGCAACGCCGACCGCCGCGCCAATACGGCCCCCACCAGCGAACGCCGCCCCGCCGCCCGCGGCGTCGCCGGGCGCCAGTGACGGCCCCTGTCGTTCAGAACACCTTCGAGGTGTTGCAGGCGAGCGCAGCGAAGATCGCCGCTGCCCCGACCGGGCCCGTCAAGGCAGGAACCGCGCGCGCTCCGCTTCCGTCGGCAGCCGGCACGCCTCCTTCTTCCCGAACCACCGGTACCGATTCCGGGCGATCACCCGGTACACCGGATTGCGGACCCCCCGCGGCACATGGCGGGCAAGGCTCAACAGCCACCACAGCCCGCCCAGTCGGCGATACACCTCCAGCGACGCGTCCGATTCGTCGTGCACGCCCGCCTTGTCGACGTAGATCATCGACCACTGCCGGGCATCGTCCGCCAACGGTGGCAGCATCTCGCGGGCCGTCGCTCCTTGCAGCGGCGCGAACCGGAAGACCTGCTTCCGGTCCACGCGCAGGATCAGGTCAACGAACGTATTGCACATGCCGCAAACGCCGTCGAAAAAGATGATCGGCTGGTCGGCCGGCTTGTCCGTGCCCATATAGCGCCTCGGGGGATCGTAGGCCGCAGGCCTGCCGCGGGCGATCGGGAGCCGTCGCGGTCGATCACCCCGCCAGGGTGGCCGACTCCTGCTCCGCCAGCGACAGGTTCTCGCCGTGCGGGCCGGGGGCGAAGACGTGGACGCCGCCCATGTCGATGTGCAGCGTCACCGTCTGGTCCTCGGCCGCCAGCCGTTCGGCGGTGACGCGGGCGACCAGGCGCTGGTCGTTGGGCAGCATGGCGAACAGGTCCATCGCACTGCCCAGCGGCTCGACCACGGTCAACGTCGCCGTCAGCGTCTGCTCGGCGTCGCGGGCGGTGTCCGTGGCCCGCAGGTGCAGCGCTTCGGGGCGAACGCCCAGCACCACCGGCTGGCCGACTTGCCCGGCGACGCGGTCGGCCATGTCGGCGTCGAGCTTCACCCGGCCGGCGTCGCCGACGAACCAGGTGGCGTCCGCCTCCTGCTTCAGTTCGCCGTCGAGAAAGTTCATCGGCGGCATGCCCAGGAACCCGGCCACGAACCGGTTGGCCGGGCGGTGGTAGACGTTCAGCGGCCCGTCCGCCTGCTGGATCACGCCGCCATCCATCACGACCACGAGGTCGCCCAGCGTCATCGCCTCTTCCTGGTCGTGGGTGACGTAGAGCGTGGTGGTCTTGAGCCGGTGGTGCAGCCGCTTGAGCTCGGCCCGCATCTCCACGCGCAGCTTCGCGTCGAGGTTCGACAGCGGCTCGTCGAAGAGGAAGCAGGCCGGATCGCGCACGATCGCCCGGCCGACCGCGACGCGCTGCCGCTGACCGCCGCTGAGCGCCTTGGGCTTGCGTTCGAGGTAAGGCTCGAGCCCCAGAATTCCCGCCGCGTCCCGCACCCGCCGGTCGATCTCGGCCTTGGGGAACTTGCGCAGCTTCAGGCCGAACGCCATGTTCTTGTAGACGCTCATGTGCGGATAGAGCGCATAGTTCTGGAAGACCATGGCGATGTCGCGGTCCTTGGGCGGCACGTCGTTGACCACCTTCTCGCCGATGGTGATCGTGCCTTCGGTGATCTCCTCCAGGCCCGCGACCATCCGCAGCGTGGTCGACTTGCCGCAGCCGGAGGGGCCCACGAGCACGACGAACCGGCCGTCGGGGATGGTCAGGCTGAACTGGTCGACCGCCGTGACATCGCCGGGGTAGACCTTGCTGACTTGATGCAGGTTGACTTGGGCCATTTCTAAAACCTTCAAATAAAGACAACTGGGTGGGCCATCAGAATATCACAAAACGCGCGGGTTGCCCCGCGCCGTCGCCGGGCGGCCGGCGGCTTGGCCGAATGTGCCATATATGGTATATTCACCGCATATGAATCTTCGCTCGCCCGCCCGCGCCGCGCCTGAAGCTGACCCCGCCCCCGCCCTGGGACGCGGGCTGGCGCTGCTGCGCCGGCTGGAGTCGGACGGGCCGCTCTCGCTTGAGCGGCTGGCGGCGGTGACGGGCTGGCCCAAGTCGTCGGTGGCCCGGTTGCTGCGCAGCCTCGAGCTGGCGGGCATCGTGGCGCGTGAGCCGGCCACCCGACGGTACCGGCCGCTGGTCCGGCTGGTCGACGCCGCGCCGGCGGGGGATCGTCTCGCCGCCGCCTGGGCCGAGCATGCCGGGCCGCTGGCCGAGCGTCTGGGCCAGACGCTGGAGTGGTACCGCTTTGACGGCCAGGGGCTGGTGATGATCGACCGGCGTGAGCCGGAGACGGCCGTGGTCAGCGTCCGGGCGCGGATCGGCTTTCGACGCACGCTCGATGAGTTCGACGCGCTGACGCAGACGGCGCTGGCGTTCGGCCTGCCGCAACGGCAGTGGCCCCGGCGGGCGATGTGGGCCTGGATCAACGGGACGCGCTGCCCGGTGTCGCGCGCGAAGGTGCGCGATCATGTGCGCGACGTCCAGCGCCACGGCACGGCCGTCGACCTCGGCGTCAACGAACACAGCGTGCGCCGCTATGCCCTGGCCGTCTGCGACCCCGACCGCGCGTTGACCGGGGTGATCGCCGTCGCCCAGGTCTGTTCACCGAACGAAGCACAGCCCCGCCGCGACCTGCTCGAACAGTTGCATCCCTTGCGTGACGCCCTTGCCCCGCCGACGCGGGCGGCGTCCATGCCCTGACCCTTTCCCGGAGACCTGACGCATGCGCATCCTCTACCTCGACCTCGACGCCCTGACGCCCTCACACCTCTCCTGCTACGGCTACCACCGTCAGACCTCGCCCACCATCGATCGCCTGGCCGCCGAAGGGCTGCGCTGCACCAACACCTACTGCTCCGACGCCCCCTGCCTGCCGTCGCGCACCGCCTTCTACTCCGGCCGGCTGGGCATCCAGACCGGCGTGGTGGGCCACGGCGGCACCGCCGCGCAGCCCAAGATCGAAGGCCCCACCCGCGGCTTCAACGACATGTTTCAGCAGCAGGGCCTCGCCGGCCGACTCCAGAAAGCCGGCCTGCACACCGCCATGATCTCCCCCTTCGGCCAGCGCCACGCCGCCTGGCAGTTCTACGCCGGCTTCCACGAAATCCACAACACCGGCAAG
>JBBDPC010000033.1:0-28877 GCA_040876735.1 Phycisphaeraceae bacterium
CTGGAAGCCGTGGGCTTCCATGAAGGGGCGGGGCGGCGGAGGTGTGCGCGCGGGGGTGGTAAGATATGGGCCGGGGGTGTTTAATATATGTTGAACTTGCGTGAAACCCGTGCGCACGGGGGTGCCGGGGGCTAGAATGCGGGCATGTGTGGCAGGTATGTGATTACGTCGTCGTCGGCGCAACTGGCGGCGTTGTTTGAGGCGGAGCCGAGGGTGCGGCTGGCGCCGCGGTATAACGTGGCGCCGACGCAGCCGGTGGCGGTGGTGCGGACGGACCGCGAGGGTGGCCGACGGACGCTGGACCTGGTGCGGTGGGGGCTGGTGCCGTGGTGGGCGAAGGACGTGAAGCTGGGGAACCGGCTGATCAATGCGCGGTCGGAGACGGCGGCGGAGAAGCCGGCGTTCAAGGCGGCGATGCGGTATCGGCGGTGCCTGGTGGTGGCGGACGGGTTTTACGAGTGGCAGCGGCGCGGGCCGGTGAAGCAGCCGCACTTGATTCAGATGGCGGACGAGCAGCCGTTCGCAATGGCGGGGCTGTGGGAACATTGGCAGGATGCGAACGGGAACGAGCTGGAGACGTGCGCGATTCTGACGACGCCGGCCAACGCGATGCTGTCGAAGCTGCACGAGCGGATGCCGGCCATTCTGGAGGCGGAGGATTACCTGGCCTGGCTGGACCCGCGGCAGACCGATGCGCAGGCGGCGGGGGCGCTGTTGCGGCCGATGGCGGCGGAGCGGATGATGCATCACCCGGTGAGTCTGCATGTGAACAATCCGCGGCATGATGATGCGCGATGTGTGGCGCCGGTGGGTGGGTGAGGGTCGATCTTACTGGTGTGGGGACTGGGCGACTGAAGTCGCCCAGCCTCGTGGGGGTTAGGGAGGTTGTGTGATGGGTGCAGGGGTGTCGGTGGCGGAATTGCGGCAGGAGTATGACCGGGCGGGGTTGCGCGAGCAGGACGTGGCGTCTGATGCGATGGCGCAGTTCGGGCGATGGCTGCGAGAAGCGTGCGAGGCGAAGATCATTGAGCCCAATGCGATGACGCTGGCGACGTGCGGGGCAGACGGGATGCCGGCGGCGCGGGTGGTGCTGCTGAAGGAGTATGACGCGCAGGGCTTCGTGTTTTACACGAGCTATCTCAGCGACAAGGCGCGGGAGCTGGCGGAGAATCCGCAGGCGTCGCTGGTGTTCTGGTGGGACGTGCTGCAACGGCAGGTGCGGGCGGCGGGGACGGTGACGCGGGTGAGCGAGGCGGAGGCGGACGCCTACTTTGCCAGCCGGCCGCGTGCGAGCCAGATCGGGGCGTGGGCGTCGCGGCAGAGCGCGGCGATCGGGGGGCATGACGTGCTTGAAGCGCAGTTCGTGGCCTTGAGCAAGCGGTTTGAAGGCGTGGACGTGCCCCGGCCAGACTTCTGGGGCGGGTATCGGCTGCGTCCGCGGCGGGTGGAGTTCTGGCAGGGGCAGCGGAGTCGGCTGCACGACCGGTTGTGTTACGAGCGTGCGGGGGCGGGGGCGGGAGCGTGGCGGGTGGTGCGGTTGTCGCCGTGATGGGGCCTTGATTGGCGTCTGATCCGGCCTTTGGGGACTGATCCGACCCTTCGGCGCTGCGCTTCTCAGGGCTCGGCTTGAGGGGGGTGTGAACCGGGGCGGGGGGATGGCGTAGAATGGGGGGTCATGTGGTTGAAATGGTTGCCTTGGCGTTTTGTGGTTTCGCGGCTGGCACGGTCGCGCGGGTTTGTGGACCCGATTCATTTGTTGTCGGTGGTGCACCGGTTTTCGCAGCCGTCGGAAGTGACGGAGCCGGTGGAGTTGGTGCGTGCGGGGATGATCTTTCACGCGCGGGGGCTGATTAACTCCCGGGCGATTCAGCACAACCTGGACTGGGTCTGGCCGCACTGGGTGGAGCGTCAGTTCGACCCGATGGACAAGGCGTTCGTGCCGCGTGCGTTTTCGCTGACGCATGTGAACCTGACGCATCGCAACTGGACGGCGGTGGGTTTGCCGGACTGGGACTGGCTGCCGATCGTCGATCCGCGTGGGCTGGTGACGCCGTTGCTGGACGGGTGGTCGCTGGACGTGTGGCTGCTGCCGGATGAGGACGATGCTTCCGGGGGGCCACTGCTGCCGTCGAAGTTGAAAGCGGAGCAGGTGCGGCAGCGGCTGGAGCTTGAGCCGGGCGAGTCGGGGCTATGGATGCACACGCGGGCCGAGCAGGCGGGGGCGTGGGTGGACGAGGCGGTGTCGGTGGTGACGGACGGAGGCGTGCCGCAGTGCCGGCTGAAGGCGGAGGGGCTGTTGCCCGGCGGGGGCTGGCTGGCGGTTTCGGTTCGGCCGGCGAACCCGGAGGGGATCAGCTTCATTCACGAGATGGATTACGACGCGGGCACGGCCCGGCTGCGGGTGAACGAGCAGGACAACGTGCGCTTCGAGCAGACGCCGGAGCGGATGTGCATGTCGCATTACCATGAGGGGGATGTGCTGCTGCACCTGGGCGACAGCCAAGCGCCGCCTGCAGAGGCGGCGCACATGGAATGCCGAGTGGGCCTGGCGACGGCGGCGGCGCTCTACCGGCTGGAGCCGGGGCAGGCGCGGTCGGTGGAAGTGCGGGTGCCGTTGCGCGAGTCGGAGAACGTGGAGCCGGAGGCGAGCCGGCGGGGCACGCTGGTGCCGGGCAAGCGGGCGAGTTGGGACGAGGCGATGGCCGGCGTGTGCGAGCTTCGCATTCCCGAGCGGTGGATGCAGTTTCTGTATGACGCGGCGGTGCGGAACCTGGTGTTACACGCGCCGGGGGAGGTGTATCCGGGGCCGTACACGTATCGCCGATTCTGGTTCCGCGACGCGGCGTACATTCTGGAAGCGCTCGGATGCGTGGGCATGTTCGGCCGGGTGAAGCGGGCGATCGATCTGTTCCCGAGTCACCAGACCGGCCGGGGCTATTTCCGGTCGCAAGATGGCGAGTGGGACTCCAACGGCGCCGCGATCTGGGCGATCCACCGCTGGTCGCAACTCTCGGGCGAACCGGTGCCAGACGAACTGGCGAAAGCGGCGGTGCGTGGCGCGGAGTGGATCGAGAACAAGCGGACGAACCCGACGGGCAAGAAGCCGCACGCGGGCCTGCTCCCCGCCGGGTTCAGTGCCGAGCACCTCGGGCCCAACGACTTTTACTACTGGGATGACTTCTGGTCGGTGGCCGGGTTGCAGTCGGCGGCGGCGATCGAGCGGGCACGCGGCAAGCCGGCGTGGGTCGAGCGGTTCGAGCAATCGGCGGCGAGCCTGCTGAAGTCGATCGACCAGAGCCTGGCGCGGAGCAAGACGGCGAGCGGGCGAGACGTGATCCCGGCGTCGCCCTATCGGCGGATGGATGCGGGGGCGATCGGCTCGATCGCGGGCAGCTATCCGCTTCGCGTCTGGCCGGCGGACGACGCCCGGCTGATGGGCACGATGAACTTCCTGCTCGACCGTTGCATGGTGCGCGGCGGCTTCTTCCAGGACATGATCCACTCGGGCATCAATCCCTACCTCACGCTGCAGATGGCGCAGGTGCTGCTGCGTAATGATGACCCGCGGTACTGGCCGCTGGTGCAGGCGGTGGCGGATCTGGCGTCGCCGACGGGGCAGTGGCCCGAGGCGGTGCATCCGGGCACGGGCGGCGGGTGCATGGGCGACGGCCAGCACATCTGGGCGGCGGCGGAGTGGGTGCTGATGATGCGGGCGCTGTTCGTGCGCGAGGAAGATGACCGGCTGGTGCTGGGGTCCGGGCTGCCGGAAGCGTGGCTGGAGGCGGGCGGCGAGCCGTTGCGGTTCGGCCCGGCGCAGACGGTGTGGGGCCCGGTGACGGTGACGGTGACGCCGGGCGAGCAGGCGGTGGAGGTGACGTGGGAGGGCGCGTGGCGGGATGCGGCGCCGACGGTGGACGTGGTGCTGACGGGCTGCGGGCGGACGCGCGTGGCGGGCGATGCGGGTAAGGTGACGATGCAGCGGGCGGGGGCGTCGCAGGGGGTGTGACGTTTTTACTCCCCTCCCTTCGGGAGGGGGCTGGGGGAGGGTGTCACCGGATGCCCTGCGTCACTGGCGCGGATGGAGATTCAAGGGAGGCCGGCGACGCCCTCCCCCAACCCCTCCCGAAGGGAGGGGAGTAAAATGCCATGCCTTTGAAGATCCTCATGATGACGAACACCTACCTGCCCCACGTCGGAGGCGTGGCGCGGTCGGTGCATTCGTTCGCCGAGGCGCTGCGCTACCGCGGGCATCGGGTGAAGATCGTGGCGCCGACGTTCAAGGGCATGCCCCGGCATGAGGTGCACGTCCTGCGCGTGCCCGCCATTCAGAAGTTCAACGGCAGCGACTTCTCCGTCCGCCTCCCCGTGCCGGGTCTGCTCACCTGGGCGGTCGAATCCTTCAAGCCCGACATCGTCCACGCCCACCACCCGTTCCTGCTCGGCGACACCGCCCTCCGCCTCGCCCGCTGGCACAACCTCCCGCTCGTCTTCACCCACCACACCATGTACGAGCAGTACACCCATTACGTGCCCGGCGACTCCACCGCCATGCGCCAGTTCGCCATCCGCCTCGCCAGCGACTTCTGCAACCTCTGCGACCACGTCATCGCCCCCTCCGACTCCATCCGCGACCTGCTCCGCCAACGCCGGGTCACCACGCCCATCACCACCATCCCCACCGGCATCGACCCCCGCGTGTTCGGCGCCGGCGACGGCCACGCCGCCCGCCAGCGCCACCAGATCCCCACCGACGCCTTCGTCCTCGGCCACGTCGGCCGACTCGCGCCGGAAAAGAACCTCGCCCTGCTCGCCCGCGCCACCGCCGCCGTCGCCCGCCACCACCCGCACGTCCACGTGCTCATCGTCGGCGCCGGCCCCTCCGAGCCGGACATCCGCCAAGCCTTCGCCGCTGCCGGCGTGCCCGACCAACTCCACCTCACCGGCCCGCTCAAGGGCCAGCCGCTCGTCGACGCCTACCACGCCATGGACCTGTTCGCCTTCGCCTCGCTCAGCGAGACCCAGGGCATGGTGCTCGCCGAGGCCATGACCGCCGGCATCCCTGTCGTCGCCGTCGACGCCCCCGGCGTCCGCGAGGTCGTCGTCGACGGCCAAACCGGCACGCTTCTGCCCACCGCCGACGAAACCGCGCTCACCCAGGCCCTCCAGAACATCGTTCAGATGCCCGCCGACGCCCGCCGTCAACTCGCCGCCGGCGCGAAGCAACGGGCCGAGGCATTTTCCTTAGACTCCAGCACACAACGACTTATCGAAACCTATGAACGGATCACCGAAGCGGGCCTGATCGCCGATCGCCCCGACGACAACGCCTGGACCCGCACGCTGCGGATGATCGAAACCGAATGGAACCTCTGGAACCAGCGCACTGAGGCGGCGTGGAACTCCCTGCGTGAGGGCGGGCCGTGAGCGATGTTCAGCCTGAACGGTGCCCCGGTTGCCTGCCCCCAATCAGCCATCAAAAATCAGAAATCAGCAATGCCCCCGAACGCCGCGACTTTTCATCACCGACCGGCGATCTGGCCGACGCTGGACGTAGCTCCGGCGATTCGCTAGGCTCGGTGGAAGCGCTGCACCGCCCGCGCTCGCATCATTCCCGGTTGCCGGAGCACAGGCGGCACAGGCGGCAGGCAGGGAGTTGAAAGCCTTATGTCGAGCCAACGGACGGCCGGCGCGGCCTCCACGCGCGGCGATCACACTTTCGCCCGCCTGGCCGCACTGCTCAGACCCTACTGGGTTCGACTCGTGATCGCTCTGGCCATGCTCATCGGCCTGACGGCGACCAATATCATTGTGCCCCAGCTCATCGCCGTCGTCTTCAGCCGGGTCTTCCCCGACGGCAACTACACCCTGCTCTGGGTCATCCTCTTTTCCATCCTCAGTCTCTACGCGGTCCGCAACTACCTCTACTTCCGCTCCAAGTACACCGCCGTCCAGGTCGGCGAAGATGTCTGCTTCACGCTCCGCAACCAGCTTTTCGAGCGGTTGCAGCAGATGAACATGCGCTACTACCGCCAGTCCAAGCCCGGCCAGCTCTCCAGCCGGGTGATGAACGACAGCTTCGTCATCCAGGAATTCATCCAGTCCGAGGTCCCCAAGCTGCTGACCGCCCTGCTGCTGTTTCTCGGCGTCGTCGCGGTCATCTACGCCACCAACTGGCAGCTCGCGCTGGCCTCCACCATCCTGCTACCGCTGCACCTGGTCGCCTTCCACTACTTCAAGGCTCCGATCAAAAGCGCCAGCCGCACCGCCCAGGAACACCTGGCCAGCGCCCACGGCAACCTGATCGAAAAGTTCCTCGGCGTCGAGGTCGTCAAAGGCTTCACCGGCGAAGCCCGCGAAAGCCAGGCCTTCCAGGAAGCGATCGACCGCTCACGCCAGAGCCAGCTCAAAAGTCAGAAGTACCATGTCATGCAGAAGGTCGCCGTCGACCTGCTCATCGGCATGGGCTACATCCTGCTCATCGGCTTCGGCGCCTACCAGGTCATCACGCTCGAACGGCTGGACCTGGGCCAGTTCGTCGCCTTCTTCTGGTACGTCAAGCTCCTGGACCCCACCATCACCGAAATGATGGGCGGCTTCGCCAAGCTCACCAAGGCCACCGCCTGCATGGACCGCGTCTTCGAACTGCTGGACAACCCCGGCGACGAACAGGCCCGCGAAGACCGCGGCGCCCAGACGCCCGACATCCGCGGCGCCGTCCGCTTCGAGTCGGTCAGCTTCCGCTACGACGACGGGCCCCGCGTGCTCGAGGACGTCAGCTTCGCCATCGAAGCCGGCCAGGTCTGCGCCATCGTCGGCCCCTCCGGCGCGGGCAAGAGCACGCTCGTCAGCCTCGTGCCCCGCTTCAACGAGCCGGAGAACGGCAAGATCTTCATCGACGACCGCGATACGCACGACATCAACCTGCAACACCTCCGCCAGGCGATCGGCGTCGCGTTTCAGGAATGCTTCCTGTTCAACAGCTCGATCCTGGAGAACCTCCGCTACGCCTCGCCCGACGCCAACCGGCAGCGGATCATCGACGTCGCCGGCCGCACCGGCGCCCACGAGTTCATCATGAAGCTGCCGCACGGCTACGACACGCTGCTGGGCGAAAGCGGCGTCAACCTCTCGCGCGGGCAGAAGCAGCAGATCGCCCTCACCCGGGCCATGCTCAAGAATCCGCGCATTCTCATCCTCGACGAGGCCACCGCCTCCGTCGACACCGCCCGCGAGTCGCAGATCGTCCCCTCCATTCTCGAGTTCATGCAAGGCAAGACCACGCTCATGATCACCCACCGCCCCGAACTGCTCAAGCACGCCGACGTCGTGCTCTATGTCAATGAAGGCCGGCTGGTCTCCATCGAACACCGCCGTAAACCGACCGACCCCGCCTCCACGGCCGGGCCCGACGCCGACCACGCCGCCCCCGATCACGACCTCGTCGATCTCGACAGCGCCGACGATGGCCCGGACCGCCCCGGCGATCACGATCGCGAGCGCGAAGCCTCGGGCACCTGGGGCTCGCTGGCCAGCCTCGCCCTGGCCGCCACGCTCGCCGCCGCCCTGCTCGCCGCGCCTGCGCGGGCCCAGGAGGCCGATGGCGCCGATCCCACCGATGACGTGCAGGCCGTCGACGAGACCGAGCCGGTGGGCGATGACGCCGAAGCCGAGCCCGAGCCTGCCGCCCTCGACGACGTGCCGGAGCTGGATCACCCCTGGGGCCGGTTCCTGCCCATGCCTGGCCTCACGTCCACGCAGGCGGGCGAGTTGATCGACGTGGTCACCACCCATGCCCGCCTCGAACTGGGCTACCAGCGTGCCCCCCGCGACGCCGCCGAGCGTATGCCCCCGCCGCCGGACGGTCTCGACAGCCTGGTCCACCTTCAACGCGAAGACGGCGACGGCCGCCACCTCATCCAGCTCGGCTACCGCCCGTTCATGAGCCGGCCCACCCACGTCTGGCTCTATGGGGAACGCCACGTCGGCAACGACGTCAGCCGCAACGGCGACCTCGATGCCCTCGTCGATCTGATCGAGCAGGCCGTCCCTGACGCGGATCACGAAGCGCCCCTCCTGCGTGTCGCCGACCTCAGCTCGCGCATCATCGCGCTCAGCTACGTCGAGGCCGACCGTGCCGTCGGTGTGCTCAAAAGCCTAGGCTACGAGGCCATCGAATACCGCGCCGACGGTGACGCCGTGGGCCGGTCACGCATCATCCAGCCCACCAACAACGTCAACCCCGACAACCTGCCCATCATCATCGCCATGCCCGGGTCCGACGCGACCAACATGGTCGGCGGCGCCAACGGCGACGCCGCCGACCTGCCGCCCACGTCGGCCAGCCCCATGATGGAGCTGATGGTCATGTACCATCCCGCCCAGCCCGATCAGTTCACCGACATCGCCAACCTCATCCGCGACAAGATCGACCGGCCCGCGCGGCAGATCCTCATCGAAGCCATGGTGCTGGAAATCTCCGAGACCGGGCTGCAACAGCTCGGCGTCGACTGGTCCTACATGCAGGGCCGGCCCTTCTCCGGCCAGCACGGCGACAACGTCCAGGACCTCCAGCTCGGACGGCTGCCCGAGTTCCCCTCCGGCGCCGGGCCGACCTTCGAACTGGAAATCACCCGCGCCCTGGGCCACTTCACCACACGCATCGAAGCCCTCGTCCGCACCGGCGAGGCCGAAATCCTCTCCCGACCCAGTGTGTTGACGCTTGACAACCGGCAGGCCTCCATCAGCGTCGGCGAGGAAATCCCCATCGCCGAGTCCATCCGCGGCGCACGCAACTCCGACCACGTCCAGCTCAGCTTTGGAAAGGTCCCCGTGGGCATCTTCCTCAACGTCCGCCCCCGCGTCACCGCCGACGCCGACGAAGTCTCCATGCAGATCACCGGCACCGTCTCCGCCGAGGTGCCGGGGCAGGAACTGGTCATCCGTGACGCCGACGGCCAGGTGCTCGGCTTCTTCCCGCGCATCAGCAAGCGACAGGTGCAGACCTACTCCCGCATCGCCAACAACACGCCGTTCATCATCGGCGGCCTGATCTCCAAGGACGACACGCTCCAGACAGACAAGGTGCCGCTGCTCGGCGACATTCCACTCCTGGGCGCCCTGTTCCGCAGCGACCGGCGCGAATCGCTCAAACGCGAGGTCATCATCGTCATCACCCCCTTCGTCCTGCCCGAGGACCAGATCGTCGGCCGCAACCTGCCCAAGGACGAAGACCTGTTCGACAGCTTTGGCCATCGCCTGTTCCGCGACGCCTACCGCATTCGCGGCGAGGACGTGTTCGACCTCAGCTTCCTCACCGACAGCCGGGAGCTGCGCCGCATGCAGCACCTGGCCGAACAGGCCGTGCGCGACAACCACGAACTACGCGACCGCTACCCGTTCGACCGCTTCATCGAAGACCGGTTCCCCGGCGAACATGTGCTGGTCTACCGGCAGATGTACGAAGTCGCCAACCGCCGCGGGCTGGCGGACGAGCTGGAAACCGGCCGGATCATCTTCTTCCATCCCGACGACGAGAACGAGGCCGGCTTCGAGGTGACCTTCCTCGACACCTACCTCAACGAATTGGGCCGGGACATATGGACCGCGGCACACCCCGACCGCCCGGCCGGCGAAACGCCCGACGATCTGTTCGACGCCTTGGGAGACAATGCCCTGGCGCTGACCTACACCGTGCGCGAATTCACCGGTGACGCGGGCGAGTTGCTCCGCCAGCCCGTGCCGGAACTGGAGGTGGTGCCCTGCCCCGACCGCCGCACGTGGAGCCGGCTGCTCTGGCAGTTGAACCAGCCCGACGAGCGCGGCCGGCAACGGCATACCATCCTGCTCCACACCCCGCGCGACCTTCACCGGGTGAAGCAGGCGATCGCCCTGAAACAGACCGCCGACCTGAACGCGTCAAGCCGGTCGGTGCGGTTGCGCGACTTCACCGTCGGCCGGCAACTGCTGCTGCCGGACATCCAGGGCGATGACATCTCCGTCATGGATTCGGACGTGGCCCGCTACTTCTTCTACACCGAGATGTACTACCCCGTGCTCCAGCGCGAGCTGCAACGCGGCATCCGGGAGCTGCGCGATGCCCTGGACAATCCCCGCTTCTCACCGCCGCAGCGGGAGTGAAGCGCGTGGGTAGGGGGCACGATAGCAGCCCCCATTCAGATATCGCGTGATCTGATGCGAACCTGCTCGGCCACGACCTGCTGCCGCGCTGCATCCACATCCCGGGCCAGCCGGCGTGAATGGGAGCGGACGCGTCGCCCCCTGTTGCCATGGCCCTCGCAGACGCTTGCGTGCCGCCTGTCCGGCGAGCACAGGCAATCGGTTCATGTATGATCCGCATGGCAGGCATGAATGAGACGTCGGTGCACGGTACAACGTCCTTCCGGCAAGCCCGCCCCAGTGGCACATACCCGGTTGTGTGTGTATGAATGCATCCACCCGAATCCGCCCCCGCATCGGCATCGACACGGGCGGAACGTTCACCGACCTGGTGCTCGTCGACAGCCGGGCGCAGCGGGTCGTCGCCACCTTCAAACTGCTGTCCACCCCGGACGACCCGGCCCGGGCGGTGCTCGATGGGATGGACCGCCTGCTAACCAAGGCCGGTCTGCCGCCGCGCCGTGAGCAGCCGCCCGACGTGGTGCATGGCTCGACGGTGGCCACCAATGCGTTGCTCGAACGCAAGACCAGCCGTACCGCGTTCGTCACCACGGCCGGCTTCGAAGACACGCTCGCCCTGGCGCGGCAGGACCGACCTGACCTGTACGCACTCGTGCCCGATCGGCCGGCCACGCCCGTGGCGAGCGAGCGATGCCTTGGCGTGGAAGAGCGCGTCGCCTTCGACGGCCGGGTGCTGCGGCCGCTCGAACAGGCGAGCGTGGATCGGCTGGTCGCCCGGGTGCGCGAGTTGGGCGTCGAGTCGCTGGCGATCAGCCTGCTGCACGGCTATGCCAATCCCGAGCACGAACGACGCCTGGCCGACGCACTTCGCGCCGCGCTGGGCGATGCGCTGCACCTGACGGTGGCGCACGAACTGCTGCCGGAGTATCGCGAGTATGAGCGGGCGGCGACGTGCGTGGTCAATGCCGTGGTCGCGCCGCGCATGGTGCGCTACCTGCACCGGCTGGGCGAAGCGCTGGGCGAACGGCGGCTGCGCATCATGGGCTCGCATGGTGGCACGCTGCCGCCGGCGGTGATCCGCTCGGCCCCGGTTCGCACGGTGCTCTCAGGCCCGGCGGGCGGCGTGCTGGGCGCGGCGGAAGTGGCGCGGGCGGCGGGCGTGGAGCGCGTGATCAGCTTCGACATGGGCGGGACGAGCACCGACGTGGCGCTTTGCGATCCCGCGCCGCGGCTGACCAGCGAAGGCGAGGCGGGCGGCCTGCCCGTGCGCTTGCCGATGATCGACATGCACACCGTCGGCGCGGGCGGCGGCTCGATCGCCTGGCTCGATCCGGGCGGGGCGTTGCGTGTCGGGCCGCAGTCGGCCGGGGCGGACCCGGGGCCTGCCTGTTATGGCAGGCAGCGCGGCGAGCCGACAGCGACGGTGACCGACGCCCACGTGGTGCTCGGTCATCTGCCGGCCGACCTGTCGCTGGGTGAATCGCTCGCGATCGACCGTGCCGCCGCCACCGCCGCGGTGCAGGCCATCGCCGACCGGGCCGGGCTGGGGCTGCACCAGGCGGCGCTGGGCATACTGCGCATCGCCGAGGCGACGATGGCCCGTGCGGTACAGCGCATCTCGCTACAGCGCGGGCGCGACCCCCGGCCATACACGCTCGTGCCGTTCGGCGGCGCAGGCGGACTGCACGCCTGCCGGCTGGCGGAGGCGCTGGGCATGACGCGCGTGCTTGTGCCGAATCATCCGGGCCTGCTCAGTGCCGTGGGCATGCTCGGCGCGGCGCCGAAGTACACGTTTTCGCAAGCGCTGCTGCTCAGCGTGCCGCCGATCGCCGAGCGGCGGATCGCGCTTGCCGACCTGCCGGCCGTGCGTGAAGCGTTCGCCACGCTGGGCATGCAAGCCGACGGTGCAATGGCCGACGAAGGGCTGCACGGCCAGCAGCGCATTGACCAGCGCGCGGTCGACCTGCGCTACCTCGGCCAGTCGTATGAGCTGACCATTTCCCTCGATGGCGACGGCGACCCGCTTGACAAGTTTCTCGCTGAGCACGAACGGCTGTACGGCTACGCGTCGACGGACAAGCCCCTCGAACTGGTCGCCGCCCGGCTGCAAACCGCCGGCGTCGAGCGCCCCCTCCGCTTCGCGACGCTGCCTGCCCGAACCGCATCCACAGGCCACGGCCCGCCGACCACTACGGTGCACGTGCATGACGGCCAGCGCGAGCAGCGGTGGCGAATGGTCGCGCGCGACGACCTGCAGGCGGGCGACCGGCTGGACCGGCCCACCATCATCCGCGAATACTCCGCCACCACGCTCATGCCCCCGGGCTGGACGGGTGAAGTCAACGCCACCGGCCAACTGCTGCTGCAACGTGCGGAGGCTGTATGAACGCGCCGACTTCCAACACGGATACGAATGTGCCCGCCGCCGACCTCGACGCGGTGGAGCTGGAAATCTTCAAGCACCTGTTCGCCTCGATCGCCGAGGAGATGGGCGTGCGGCTGATGCGGTCGGCCTACTCGCCGAACATCAAAGAGCGGCGGGACTTCTCCTGCGCCCTGTTCGACGCGCAAGGCGACATGATCGCGCAGGCGGCGCACATCCCCGTGCACCTCGGCTCCGCACCGCTGTCGGTCAAGGCAGTGCTTCAGGCGTTCCCGCCCGCCGCGATGCGGCCCGGCGAGCGGTTCATCGTCAACGACCCCTTTGCCGGAGGCACGCACCTGCCGGACATCACGGTGATCGCCCCCTGCTTTGTGCCGGGCTTCGACGTGCCGCTGTTTTTCAGCGCCAACCGCGCCCACCACGCCGACGTTGGCGGCATCACGCCCGGCTCGCTGCCGATCTCCCGGCACATCGACGAGGAAGGCGTGCGTATCCCGCCCTCGCGTCTGACCGACACGCTCATGGAGGAAGTCTGCCGGCAAACCCGCACGCCCGACGAGCGGCGCGGCGACCTGCTTGCCCAATGCGCGGCGGTGGACGTCGGCCTCGGCCGGCTGGGCGACCTCGCGGCGCATCACGGGCCCCGGCGACTGGCGGCATGCGGCGCGGCGCTGCAGCAGTACACCGCTCGCTTCGTCCGGCAGGTGATCGCCGAGTTGCCCGACGGCGTCTACCGCTTCCAAGACGTGCTCGACGACGACGGCCACGGCCAGACCGACATCGCCATTCGCTGCACACTCACCATCAAAGGCGACCGCGCGAGCGTCGACCTGCGCGACAGCGATGACCAGGTCGCCGGCCCGGTCAATGCCGTACGGGCGATCGCGCTGTCGGCGGTGATGTACGTCTTCCGCTGCCTCGCCCCGGCCCAGATCCCCTCCAACTCCGGCGTGCTGCTGCCGGTCGAGGTGCTCACCCGGCCCGGCAGCGTGGTCGATGCGCAATACCCTTCGCCGGTGGCGGGGGGCAACGTCGAAACGAGCCAGCGCATCGTCGACGTGCTGTTCGGTGCGGTGGCGTTGGCGTTGCCCGACCGCGCCCCGGCCGCGTCGTGCGGGAGCATGAACAACCTCACCCTCGGCGGGTATGACACGCGCGGCGGGCAGCACGCCCAGCCGCCGTTCGCCTATTACGAGACGCTCGCCGGCGGCGCGGGCGCGGGGCCGGGGGCGGATGGCGGCTCGGCGATCCACACGCACATGACCAACACGCGCAACACGCCGGTCGAGGCGATCGAGCACAGCTACCCGTTTCGTGTGGAGGCGTATCGCATTCGGCGCGGCTCGGGCGGCGCGGGCGCGCACCGCGGGGGGGAGGGCGTGGTAAGGCGGTATGTTTTTCAGACGGCCGTGCAGGTGACGCTGCTCACCGAGCGCCGCCGTCATGCGCCGTATGGTCTAGCCGGCGGCGAACCGGGCACGCCCGGTCGAAACGTGCTGATGACCGCGGACGGCAGGCAACGCGAACTGCCCGGCAAATGCACGATCGCGTTGAGCGCCGGCGATGCGCTGGAAATCCACACCCCCGGCGGCGGCGGCTGGGGCGCGCCTGTGCCGGGGCGTCTATAGCTGTTCGCGCAGGCCCGACGCCTGATCGCGGCCGCGTTCGCTGTGGGGGCGGACCTGCTCGTGGAGATGGAGGTTGCGGAGACGGGGGTTTTCTTCGCTGAAGTCGTCTTGCGGATCGTAGCCGAGCAACTCGCGCGCTTCGGAGATGTCCATCTGGTTGAAGACGTTGTTGGACAGGCCGTGCACGATGGCGAAGCGCAGCGTTTCATCGTCGATGCAGCGATGGATGAGCTGGTTGAGATCGCGTTGGGAGACGAAGGCATTCATCAGGTCCAGCTTCTGCGGATCACGGGCGGAGTCGATCGGCTGGAATGCGCCAATGCGGATGGCGATGACGGACAGCCCCTGCTGCGTGGCCATGAACCGTCCCATCGCTTCGCCGAAGCACTTGGACACGCCGTAGAGGTCGCCGGGGTTGACCGGGTCATCGGGCTTGACTTGCACGTCCACGGGATAGGCCGAGACGGCGTGAATCGACGAGGCAAAGATCACCCGCCGGCATCCTGCCGCCTTCGCCGCGACGAAGACGTTGTACGTGCCGGTGATATTGGTTTGCAGCACCGTGTCCAAGACGACGGAAGGGCTCGGCCCGGCCGCGAGGTGAAGCACGGTGTCGATCCCCTGGAAGGCCTGCTTCAGCCGGTCGAGATCCGCCATGTCAGCCGCGACGGTTTGGCCGCAGCCTTCCAGCTTCGAGGTGTCGACGTCTGGCAGGTCCATCAACGTCAGGTCGTAGCGCTCGTGCGACTGGCGGGCGAAGTAGGAGCCGATGTTGCCCGCCGCGCCGGTGACGAACACGCGGCGGCGCTTGGGCCTGCTGGGCGAACGAGCGTTCGGATCAATCAGAAAGGCATGGGACATCGCGGCGTTTCTCCCTGACCGTGCGTGGCGCGTGCTGTCACCGGATGGTAGGCAGCGTCAAGCGCGGGGCGCCCGGCGGCCCGGTTTTTCGACGGATTTCACACGCCCTGAACCGTTGTCGCCCGCTCACGAAGGCCGGGGCGTCGACGGCGCCGCCTTTGCCGGCAGTGGGTCAGGCTGAATCTTCTGGTCTTCAGTGGGGCGTGGTTTGGCGGCCGCCCCACTTCATTCAAACTGACCCACTACCCCTTTGCCGCCGGGCGCGGCTGGCCGTGCCAGAGAAAGTAGCCGGCGCGTTTGATGTCGTCGGCGATCAACGTCATGCATGGGAGAAGGATCAGCAGCAACACCGTCGCCACCAGCAGCCCGGCTGCGACGGAGATGGCCATGGGAATCAGAAACCGCGCCTGGAATGATTGTTCGAGCATCAGGGGCGTCAGGCCCAGGACCGTGGTGACGCTGGTGAGCATGATCGGCCGAAAGCGTGCGCGGCCGGCACTGATCATCGCGTCATGAAGCGACTGTCCCGTGGCGCGTTCGGCGTTGTAGAAGCTGATCAGAATCAGCGAGCCGTTCACCACGATGCCCGAGAGCGCGACGAAGCCGATCAGGCTCATGAACGTCAGTTCGAAGCCCAGGATCACGTGGCCCCAGACCACGCCGATCACGGAAAAGGGGATGATGCACATCACCAGCAGCGGCTGAAGGTAGCTGCCGAACAGCCAGGCCAGAATCACGTAGATGCCCGCCAGCGCCGCCAGGAAACCGTAGGGCAGCGAGCCGAACGCCTCGGCCATCTGCTCCTGTCGGCCGGCGAACGCCAACGTCACGCCCGGGTGCGCCTCCCGGATGCGCGCCAGGCCCAGGCGCGGGGTGATCGTTTCCGGGCTGATGCCCGGCCCGGTCGCCGCGGTGACGGTGATCACACGCTGCCGGTCCACACGCTTGAGGGTGGCATACCCGGTCGTCTGGCGAACCGTCGCAATCTCGCTCAACGGCACGAACGTCCCCGTGGGGCTGACCACCCAGACATGCTGCATCTGGTAGAGACTGCGCCGCACCGGCTCTTCGATGCGCACGCGCACGTCGATGTCCTCTTCCTCCGCCGCGTACACGTGGGCCTCCAGACCGAACAGGTAGCCGCGCAACTGCGTCGCCACATCCTGCTGGTCGAAGCCCAGTGCCGCTCCGGTCGGGGTCAGTTCGACCTGCAACTCAAGCTGGCCGCGATCGTGATCGTCAGCAATCTCGAACACCCCTTCGAAGTCCGCCAACTGCTGCTTGAGAGCGTTGGCCGCCTGCTGCAACACCGCCATGTCCCGGCCGCGCACTTCGATGGAGATGTCCTCCCCCGCCGGGCCGCCGGTGATTTCGTCGAAACGGACGCGGTCGACTCCCCGCAGTTGCCCCTGGGTGGCCTGGCGGATCGAGGCGATCACCTGCCCCGAGGTGCGTTCGCGCTGGTCGACCTCCTTCAGTTCGATGAAGATCTGCGCCAGGTGGGGCGACGTGGCCTCCGAGCGTCCGGTTTCGATGTCCGCCCGTTGGCCGATCAACGTCGATACGCTGCTGATCTCCGGTTGATCCGCCGCGGCGCGTTCGATCCGCTCGGCCACTTGCAACGTCTGCTCGACCGGCGTGCCGATGGGCATGCGCAGGTCAACGATCACCGTCTCCGCATCCTCCGACGGCAGAAAGTTGAAAGGCAGATGCCCCGCCGCCAGGATGCCTGCGGACACCAGCAGGAGGGCGATCGCGGCCGCCATGGCGGTGTACCGGTGCGCCACCGTCCACGTCAGCAGCCGTGCATAGGCCGGCACGATCCGATGCAGGATCACGTCGTCACGCCCGCGCTCGAACCGCCGCAGCGTGTCGCCGGCACGCCCGGGCCGGCTCATGTCGCGCTTGCGCAGCGTATGGCCCATGTGGGAAGGTAGAATCAGCAGCGCCTCGACCAGGCTCACCGTCAACGCGCACGCCACCACAACCGGCAGCGCCGAAAGCAGGTCGCCCATTTCGCCGGCGATCAACATCAGCGGCAGGAAGGCGGCAATGGTGGTCAACACCGTCGCCGTCACCGGCCAGAGCACCTGGAGCGTGCCGTTCACCGCGGCGTCCATCGGCGGCTCGCCGTCCTGGTAGCGCGACTGCACGTTCTCCGCCACCACGATCGCGTCGTCCACCAGCAGCCCGAGCACCACGATCAGGCCGAAGGTCGTCAGCAGGTTCAACGTGATGTCCAGCCACCACATCACCAGCACCGTGCCCGCCAGGGCCGTGACCAGGCCGATGCCCACCCATGTCGCCACCCGCCAGTTGAGCACCAGCAGCAGCGTGGCGAAGACCAGAATCGCGCCGTAGATCGCGTTGCGGATCAACAGTTCCAGGCGGTCTTCCACAAACCGCGCCAGGTTCGACATCGTCTCAAGCGACACGCCCGCCGGGATCGCCACCTGGCTCGACTGGCCGAGGTGGTACGCCCGCAGCGTCGACGTCGTCAGCAGCTCTTCAAGCCCGGCCACCATCGGCTCGGGCAACACCGCGCCCAACGCGCGGATACGGCCCGACGCCACCAGTTCGGGCACGAAGCCGCCTTCGAACGGTTCTCCCGCCCGGCCGCGCACGTAGGCCTCGACCATGTTCGCCATCGACACGATGTCCTGGTCGCCCGCCTTGAACACTGTCAGCATCGCCGCCGGCTCACCCTCAAATCGGTTGACCACGCGCTCGTCAACCAACGCCTCGCGCACCTCGGCGACGTCCCGCACGCGCACCATCTCGCCCGCAGGCCCGGCCTGCAACGGGATGCCCTCGATCGCCGCCACGCGCTCGGGCACGCCCAGCGTCCGCACCGTCACCACCTCCGCCGCCCCTTCCACCGTGCCGCCGGGCACATCCTCCATCCACGCCCCGATCCGCTCGCTGATCGCCGTGATGCTCAGCCCGTGCCGGAGCATCGCTTCCTGCGAGACGTCGACGCGAATCTCATATTCCCGCACGCCGCTGGTCGTGATCCGACCCATGCCTTCCAGCGTGCGCAGCTCGTCGCGCAGCGCCCGCACGCTTCGCTTCAACGCCTGCTCCTGCACCTGGCCGTGCAACGCCAGACGGATCACCGGCAGGCGCGATTCGAGCAGTTCCACCGTGATCTCCTCGGCCCGTTGCGGCAGATCCGACAGGCCGTCCATCACGCGGCGCACTTCCTCGATCCCGCGAAACGGGTCCACGTCGTCATGAAATTCGGCGATCACCGCCCCGCCGCCTTCCGACAACGTCGTACGAATCTCCTTCACCTCGTCCAGCTCGTCCAGCGCGTTTTCCACCTTCAACGCCAGCGACGTCTCCACCTCCTCCGGCGAAGCGCCAGGGTACGGCATCGTGATCAGCACCCGCTCGGGCGTCGACTCCGGGAAAAACTCGCGGCGCAGCATCACCCCCATCACCAGCCCGCCCACGAGCAACGTGAGCATCAGCAGGTTCACCACCACCGGCTTGTTCACGCCGAAGCGCGGCAGACTCACGGCCTATTCCTCCGGCTCGTCGCCGTTGTTGCCATGCTCAACCCCGGACGACCCCGCTTCTCCCACCGCCACCGGCTGCACGGCCTGGCCATCCAGCACCGCCGCCGACGCGTTGGCCAGCACCAGTTGCCCCTCGGCCAGATCGTCCGCCAGCACCGCCCACTGCCGATCCCCCTCAAGCCCCAGCCCGCGCACCGGGCCCTCGAACGCCCACGCGATCTCCACCGGCCGGCTGACCACCTGCCCCTGTTCGACCACCCGGATCGCCCCGTCCCGAATCGCCCGCCGCGGCACAACCCACCGTTGTTCGCGAATCTTGCTGTTCACCACGCCACGAACGAACATGCCGGGCATCAGCCTCTCCAGCCCCGGGTCCGTTCCCGTCCGCGTCTGGATTTCTTCCTGCGTCAGTTCCGCATACACCGTCACCGTGCGCGACTGGGCATCATTGCTCGGAGCGATGCGGCTGATGGTCGCCCTCTCACGCCAACCCGCGCCGTTGATCGCTGTCAGTTCCACCGGGTCGCCCACCGTCACGCCGCCGCGCGCCGCCGCGGGCAACTGCAACGGCACCTCCATCCGCGCCAGCGACACCACGCGCGCCACGCGCTGCCCCGCCGCCACGCTTTCGCCCGCCTCCACGTCCACCGCGTCCACCACCCCCGCCAGCGGACTCGTGATCAGCGTCCGCTCCACGTTCAACCATGCCTGCGCCCGGGCCGACGCCTCCGCGCCCCGCTGCGCTTCAAGCTGACGGCGTCGCGCGGGAATCTGCTCCAACGCTTCGCGCGTCGTCACCAGCGACCGCCGCGCCGCGATCCACTCGCGCGCGATGCGGTCCACTTCCTGTTCCGTGGCGACACCCTGCGCCTGCAACTGCTGCACGCGGGCACGCTCGCGCTCGGCGATCTCGACATCCTCACGCTCCAGTTCCAGACGCTCGGACAACTGCTCGGCCTGCACGTCCAACTGCGCCAACTGGGCATCCAGCGCCGCGATCTGCTGCGTCGCCGCTTCCCACGCCCGGTTGAAGTCGCTGCTGTCCAGCCGCATCAGCAGCACCTCGCGCCGCACGGGCTGGCCCACCTCCACCTCCGCCGGCACATGCTCCACCGTCGCCGTCACACGCGCCGGCACATCCGCCGCGTCCCGCGACCGGGCCGTGCCGTAACCCTGCCATTGCCGTGACACCGACACCGGCGTCGCCCGAAACACCAGCACCTCCGGCCGGGCCGTCTCCGCCCCCCGCCGCGCCGGCTCCGGCTGAATCCACCACAGCCACCCGTACGCCGCCAACCCAAGCAACAGCAGGCCAAGCCCCACTCCCAGACGGCTTGCCACGGCAATCCAACGATGTCGTTCTTCGGCCATAGACTTCGCCCTGACTCTCATCCTCGCAGGGGGCCCTGCACGGCACGGCACCGCGTGACAACCACCCACTATACGGAAAGCAACAGCCGGCGCGGCGGACGCCAGCGTCAGGCGCCCTGGTGCTGACGCCACCAGTCGATGGTGTCGCGCAGGCCGACCTCGAACGGTGTGCTCGCCTGCCAGTTCAGACGCTCGCGGGCGCGGGCGGTGGCCAGGCAGCGGCGCGGCTGGCCGTCGGGCTTGGTGGAGTCCCAGCGGATCTCGCCTGAAAAGCCGGTCAGCTTCGCGATCAGGTGGACCAGGCCCTTGATGGTGATCTCCTGCCCCGTGCCGAGGTTGACCGGCTCGGGCGTGCTGAGCCGTTCGGCGGCGGCGACGATGCCCTCGGCCGCATCCTTGACGAAAAGGAACTCGCGCGACGCGCTGCCCGTGCCCCAGCAGGTGATGTGCGTGTCGCCGCGCGTGCGGGCGGTCTCGCACTTGCGGATCAGGGCGGGGATGACGTGGCTGGTGGCCGGATCGAAGTTGTCGTGCGGGCCGTAGAGGTTGACCGGCACGACGACCGCGCTGGGCAGGCCGTACTCGCGCTGGTAGCCGTCGAGCATGACGAAGATCGCCTTCTTCGCCACGCCGTACGGTGCATTGGTTTCTTCCGGGTAGCCGTTCCAGAGTTCGGTTTCCTCGAACGGCACGGGGGCGAACTTGGGGTAGGCGCAGACCGTGCCGGTGTGGACGAACTTGTCGATGCCATGCACGCGGGCCTGCTCGACGAGGTGCAGACCCATCGCCATGTTCGCATAGAAGAACCGGCCGGGGTGTTCACGGTTGGCCCCGATGCCGCCGACCTCCGCCGCGAGGTGGATCACCACGTCCGGCTTCGCGGCGTCATACCAGCGGGCAACGTCGGCTTCGCGCGTCAGGTCGTAATCTTTTCGCCGCGGCACGAAGAGTTGCTCGTCGCGCACGCCCCGCTGCCGCAGCACGTCGCAGACGAACCGGCCGAGAAACCCGGCCCCGCCGGTGACGCCGATGCGCTTGGTGGTCAGGTCGAGCATGGCTTTCCTCACCCCGCCCCGATGGGCGTGCTGATGTCGTGGCCGGCGTCGCGGAGGGTCTTCTCCCGCCGGGCCAGCTCCAGGTCGTGCTCGACCATCATGGCGACCAGTTCGTCGAAGCTCACCTTCGGCTGCCACTTGAGCGTCTGCTTCGCTTTCGTGGGGTCGCCCAGCAGCAGGTCGACCTCGGCGGGGCGGAGGTAGCGCGGGTCGTGGGCGACGAAGTCTTTGTAGTCCAGCCCGGCGTGGCCGAACGCCTTCTCGCAGAACGTCTTCACCGCGTAGGTTTCGCCGGTGGCGATGACGTAGTCGTCCGGCTCATCCTGCTGAAGCATCCGCCACATCGCCTCAACATAGTCGCCGGCGAAGCCCCAGTCGCGCTGGGCGTCGAGGTTGCCGAGGTAGAGGTTCTTCTGCAGGCCCAGCTTGATGCGGCCGACGGCGCGGGTGATCTTGCGGGTGACGAAGGTTTCGCCACGGCGGGGCGACTCGTGGTTGAACAGGATGCCGCAGGAGGCGTGCAGGCCGTAGCTTTCGCGGTAGTTCACGGTCATCCAGTGGGCGTAGACCTTGGCGGCGCCGTAGGGCGAGCGGGGGTAGAAGGGCGTGGTCTCGCGCTGGGGCGTCTGGGCCACCTTGCCGAATTGCTCGGAACTGGAGGCCTGGTAGTAGCGGATCTGATAGCCGCTGTAGTCCTGGAAGTCGCGCACGGCTTCGAGCAGCTTCAAGGCGCCGAGGCCGGTGATGTCGGCGGTGTGCACCGGCTGGTCGAAGCTAACGCGGACGTGGCTTTGCGCGCCGAGGTTGTAGACCTCGGTGGGCTTGACGTGGCGAACAAGCCGGGCGAGGCCGTTGGCGTCGGTGAGGTCGGCGTGGTGGAGCAGGAGGCGGGGGTTGGGCTCGTGCGGGTCCTGGTAGAGGTGGTCGATGCGGTCGGTGTTGAACGTGCTGGCGCGGCGGATCAGGCCGTGCACTTCGTAGCCTTTGCTCAACAGCAGCTCCGCGAGGTACGAGCCGTCCTGTCCGGTGACGCCGGTGACCAGCGCTCGCTTGGGGTGCATGGGCATGAAAAGAAAACCTTATTGGAGAAACGGGGAAGGCGATCGTCCACAACCACAGCCGCCACCGCCTCCGCCGGCGGTACGATTCTCTATCTTATCGAGCCTTGAGCCGTTCGCTTTAAGCCGGCAGCCAGAATGTTCCGATCAGGTCGGCCGGTCGCGGGCTCGCCCGGGCACCGCGTGGGGCCTTATACTGGCCGGCATGGCCATCCGTCTTGACCACGTCGAGCTTTTTCAGACCCCGATGCGCACGCGCATGCCGTTCCGCTTCGGGATCGCCACGCTCACCGAGCTGCCGCACGTGATCGTCCGCGCCCGCCTGCGCGTGGATGGGCAGACCGTCCATGGCTATGCGGCCGACGGTCTCTCGCCCAAGTGGTTCACCAAGCAGCCCGACGAGCCGGTCGACCGCGAGCTGGCCGACCTATGGCAGGTGGTCCGCAATGCCGCCGAGGCGGGCGCTGGATTGACAGGGCCGACGGTCTTCGCGCTCTGGCATCGCCTCTATCAGACGCAGGCGCTGTGGGCGGAGCAGACGGCCCACCCACCGCTGCTGTGGAGCTTTGGCGCGTCGCTGATCGAGCGGGCCGTGATCGACGGCTTCTGCCGGGCGACGCAGACCTCGTTCGCCGACGCCGTCCGCCGCAACACGCTGGGCATCGAGCTGGGCGACATCCACAAGCCGTTGACCGACGTCGAGCCCGCCGCGCTGCTGCCCGGGCAGCCGGTGCGCTCGATGGCGGCACGGCACACGGTCGGGCTCAGCGATCCGCTGGACGACAGCGATCTCGACGGCATCGACCGCCTGGACGACGGCCTGCCGCAGACGCTTGAACAGGCCATCGCGACGTACGGGTTGACGCATTTCAAGATCAAGCTCCTCGGCAAGCCGGACGACGACCTCGCCCGCCTCCGCCGACTGGCGGCCGTGATCGGCCGCGACGGCCGGCCGTTCGCCTTCACGCTCGACGGCAACGAGACCTACCAGGCCGTCGAGCCGTTCCGCGACCTGGCGCAGTCCATCTGCGACGACACGTCGTTGCACGCGTTCATGCAGCACATGCTGTTCGTCGAGCAGCCGTTCCATCGGCGGATCGCGCTCAGCGACGCGGTGCAGGAAGCGTTGCTGGCGTGGAAGGATCGGCCGGCGATCATCATCGACGAGTCGGACGCGACGCTGCACAGCCTGCCGCGGGCGCTGGACTGCGGCTATGCGGGCACAAGCCACAAGAACTGCAAGGGGGTGTTCAAGGGGATCGCCGGGGCCTGCCTTCTGGAACACCTGCGCCGCGAGGAGCCGGGGCGGACGTTCGTGCTCAGCGGCGAAGACCTCTCGAACGTCGGCCCGATCGCCCTGCCGCAGGACCTGGCGGTGGCGGCGACGCTGGGGCTGGAACACATCGAGCGCAACGGGCATCACTATTTCAAAGGCCTGTCCATGTTCCCCGACGCAGTGCAGCAGCAGGTGCTCGAAGCGCACGGCGACCTGTACCGCCGGCACGAGCAGGGCTTTGCGACGGTGAAGATCACGGACGGGCGGATCGCGATCGATTCGGTGGTGGACGCGCCGTTCGGCACACCGGTGGCGCATGATCCTGAAACGCTGGCGATGGAGCCGGCATGAGCGACGGCCCCGTTCGCCGTCGCCTTTACGGCGACGCGGATGGCGATCGGAATCCGAACGACTGCGCGTCGCCGTAAAGGCGACGGCGAACCTCGAATCCGCAGCGCTGACTTTTTAGGACTGACTGCAATAATCCCCCATGGCACACACCCCCACCCCGACGCGTCGTTTCGTTCCCGCCGACATCGACCTCGCCGACTGGGCGCAGCTTGAGCCGCTGTTTCACACACTGCGTGACCGCTCGCTCGAATCACCGGCCGAGGTGGAGCAATGGTTGCGCGACCTCTCGGAGTTGACCGCGGTGGTATCCGAATATGGCTCGCGGCGGCGGATCGATCAGGCCTGCCACACGGACGACCCGGCCATCGAGAAGGCGTTTCTGCATTACGTGGAGCACATCGCGCCGAAGATGAAGCCCGCCTTTTTCGCGTTGCAGAAGAAGCTGCTCGATTCGCCACAGCGCGACGCGCTCCAGGGCGAGCGGTATGAAGTGCTGCTGCGCGAATGGCAGGCGGACGTGGACCTGTTCCGCGAGGCGAACGTGCCGTTGCAGACGCAGGCGACGAAGCTGGTGAGCGAATATGACAAGCTGATCGGTGCGATGGAGGTGGACTTCCAGGGCAAGACGCGGACGTTGCAGCAGCTTGCCCGGTTTCTGGAGGAACCGGACCGGGAGGTGCGCGAGCAGGCGTGGACGCTGAGCGCGCATCGTCGGTTGCAGGATCGCGAGGCGATCGAGGGGGTGTTCGAGAAGCTGCTGGGGTTGCGTCAGCAGATCGCGGTGAATGCGGACAAGCGGGACTACCGCGATTACGTGTGGCAGTCGTATGCGCGGTTTGACTATTCGCCGGAAGATTGCCTGGCGTTTGCGGATGCGATCGAGCAGGTGTGCATGCCGCTGGTGGCGAAGCTGGACGAGCAGCGGCGGGCAAAGCTGGGGGTGGACACGCTTCGGCCGTGGGACCTGTCGGTGGACGTGGCGGGCCGTGCGCCGTTGTCGCCGTTCGATGCCGACGAGCCGGGCGAACTGGTGGCGCGGACGCGCGAGGTGTTCGGCCGACTGTCGCCGGAGCTGGCGCAGGAGTTTGGCGGGCTGACGTTTGAGCGGAACCTGGACCTGGAAAGCCGGCGCGGCAAGCGGGCGGGCGGGTTTCAAAGTGCGTTGGAAGAGTCGGGCGAGCCGTTCATCTTCATGAACGCCGCCGGCTCGCAGCGCGACGTGGAGACGCTGCTGCACGAAGGTGGGCATGCGTTTCACTTTCTGTGGTCGTGGCGGGCGGAGCCGCTGGTGTTTCTGCGTCATGCGCCGCTGGAGTTTTGCGAAGTGGCGAGCATGGCGATGGAGCTGATGGGCTCGCATCACCTGGACGTGTTCTATCCGGACGAAGCGTCGCAGGCCCGGGCGCAGCGGACGATACTGGAGGGGCTGGTGCGGCTGTTTCCGTGGATCACGACGATCGACAGCTTCCAGCACTGGCTGTACACGCACCCGGGGCACACGGAAGACGAAAGACGGGCACAGTGGCTGTCGCTGATGGACCGGTTCAACAGCCCGGTGGTGGACTGGTCGGGGCATGAAGACGCACGGGCAAACCTCTGGCATAAGCAGTTGCACCTGTTCCACCGGCCGTTTTACTACATCGAGTACGGCATCGCGCAGCTCGGGGCGTTGCAGCTCTGGGCGCAGTTCAAGCAGGACCGGGAGGAGGCGATGCGGCACTACCGCGAGGCGTTGAAGCTGGGGGGGACACGGCCGTTGCCGAAGCTGTTCGAAGCGGCGGGCTTGCGGTTCGACTTCACACGGGCGACGCTGGAGCCGTTGATGGCGGCGGTGTGGTCGGAGCTGGAGGCGCTGCCGGAGGAAGCGGCGAGCGGGTGAGGGATGAATCCTCGAGGTAGAGGATGGAGAAGGGACGCTGGTTGCAGCCTGTCACTGAGTTTTGACGGGATAACAGGATCGGCGGGATGGAGAGGATCGAGACAGAGAGACAAGGAAGAAAATTAAAAACTCCCGTCCTGTCGATTCGGCCGATCCTGTGATCCGGTCAAAAAGCAGCCACCGTCGATCAACGAATGCGCATCTCCGTATCTCTGTGGTGAACAAGCGTCTGATAGATCATTGAAATTCCATAAGCGAGGTTGTGATGAGCAAGGTAACGTTCGGGCTGGTCGGTTGCGGGGTGATCGCGGGCATGCATGCGGAGGCGGCGAAGGCGTCGCCTGATGCGGAGCTGGTCGCGGTGACGGATTTGCGTGCGGATGCGGCCAAGGCGTTTGCCGACAAGCATGGCGTGGCGACGGTGCATGCGAGCACGGACGATCTGTTCGCGGATGCGAACGTCGACGCCGTGGTGCTGGCGATGCCGGTGAAAGGGCGAACGGCCTTGGCGGTCGAAGCGTTGCAGGCGGGCAAGCATGTGCTGCTGGAGAAGCCGGCGGCGATGAACGTGGACGAGGTGGCGCAGATCATGGCGGCGCGGGATGCGGCGGGCGACCGAGTGGTGGCGGGCTGTTCGGCGCGGCATCGTTTTCTGCCGTCGGCGGAGAAGGCGACGGAGGTCGTGGCCTCCGGCGTGCTCGGTGCGTTGCGCGTGGTGCGCGGGCGGGCGGTGATGCCGGCGGGCGGGCCGCCGAAGTCGCCGCCGCCGGTCTGGCGTGTGCGGAAGGACCTGAACGCCGGGGGGATCATGTCCAACTGGGGCGTGTACGACCTGGACTACCTGCTGGGCGTGTGCGGGTGGACGCTGACGCCGCGGCAGGTGTTGGCGCAGGTGTGGAGCGTGTCGCGGCAGTTTGGCAATCGCGTGGCGGAAGGGTCGGACGCGGAGACGCACGTGGCGGCGCTGGTGCAATGCGAAGGCGGCGTGGCGCTGACGCTGGAGCGTGGCGAGTTCGTGCCGACGGTGCGCGACACAGCGTGGCAGATCATCGGCGAGCGGGCGTCGCTGCGGATGAACCTGCTGCCAGGCAAGGAAAACCAGCTCTGGCTGGACGAAAGTGACGAGGAAAAAGGCGTCGTCTCGAAGCTGCTGTGGGAAGGCGAGGAGACGTGGCCGACGGTGCACAACGGCCCGCTGGGCGACCTGGCGGAAGCGATCGTGCATGGCCGGCCGCCGCGCACGGGGCTGGAGCAGGCGATGGTGATCCAGCGCATCACCGATGCGATCTACGCCTCCTCGGACACCGGGCAGGCGGTGACGCTGGCGGATGAGCCGGTGGCCCGGTAAAGCGAACCGTTACCTGACCGCCAGTTCGTCGGCGGCGAACCAGCGGGCGGTGGCGTCGTGCTGCGCCTGGTTGTCCGCGGCTTCCTCGGCATAACCGAAGTGTCCCGCCTGCCGAACCACCAACTGCCTCGGGCCCGCGAGCGCGTTGTAGACCGCGAACTGGCCCGGCGGCGGCACGGAAGGATCGAACAACGCGCACGCGCACAGCGTCGGCTGCCGCAGCCAGCGCGCCGCCACCGCCGCATCGAAGTAGGCCAGCACCGCCAGCACGTTCGTCTCCGGCCGGCGGTGGTGGTACCGCCGCACCGCCTCGCCGCTGCCGGTGCAAGGCAGCGTGATGCGCAGCGGATGGTTGCCGAAGCTGGGCATGTACAAAGCCACCCGGCGAAACCGCTCGTCCCACGGCAACGCCAGCGCCCCGATGCCGCCGCCGAAGCTGCCGCCGAGGTAGTCCAGGCAGTCAGCCACCTGCGGGTGCAGTTCCAGCAAGGCGGACGCCGCGGCCCAGAGGTCCGCCGCGCAGCCGCGGTGGATGTAAGTGTCACGGGACGTGATGCCGTGCAGCACATGCCGTGCGGAAACGTCGGGCAGATCGGGCCTGGCGGAGCGATCGAACCCGCGGGCGCAGGGGAAGAGGACGATGGCGGGCGGGCCGGGCACGTTGAGTTCGGGGCCCTGCCGGCCGCCGTAACCGTGGCCGACGACCACGCCGCGCTGAATATCACGCGCCTCGACGCCGACGGGCACGGTCAGCCAGCCACCAAGTCGCACGTCGCCCCACGCGTCGAACGCGATCTCATACACGACCTGCCCCTCACGTTCATCCACACGCCGGAGCGTCGGGCGCGGCGGCACGGCCCGGGCCTGGTCATAGGTGTCGCGCCAGAAAGCCTCGAAGTCGGCGACCGGCTCGGGACAGCCGACGGCCAGCAGCGCGTCAAGGTCGTGGCCATGGGTCGGGTCGAAGTCGAAATCGTGTTCCATGGTAGGTTCCGGGCAAGGCGGCGTAGGATGTCGGTGGCGAACAAGTGTACTGGATCGGAAGGACGCACTGGCCGTCATGATCGTCACCCGCGAGGACAAGCACACGCTGCGGATCGTGCATCAGCCCGAGCATGCCACGCTGGCGGGCGAGCTGGCGGCGCAGTGGCGTCGGCCGACGGGGCCGGAGGGCGTGCCCGCGCCGGCGTGGCCGGGCTTCGTGACGGCGGTGCGGCATCACGACGACGGCTGGCGCGCCGCCGAGCGCCAACCCACCCTCGACCCGCAAGGCCGACCGCACACGTTCAAGAACCTGCCCACCGCCGAGCACGCCGCCATCTGGCAACGCAGCATCGCCCTGCTCAGCGCCGAAGACGCCTACGCCGGCCTGCTGGTGGCGCTGCACGCCCGCTGGCTTTACACCCATATCGACCGCGGCCCCGCCCACGACATCGGTGCGGCGCAGACGCTGGTGGCCACGCTGGATCAGCAGATCGACGCCCGCCTGGCCATGCTCCATCGCGACCAGCCGACGCTGCATGCGGCGCTCGCCCCCGAAGCGCTGGACACCGCCCGCCGGCTGCTGGGACTGCTCGACGCGCTGAGCCTCATGCTCGTCGGCGGGTTGACGCCGGCGGGCTTTCCCGATCCCGTGGCGTTCGACAAGCGATCGGCGACGCTGGCGGTGAACGCTCTTGACGGGAAGGTCGGCGGGCTGACGGTGACGCCCTGGCCGTTCGCGGGTGAAGCGTTTGACGTGGCCGTCGACGCACGGTTCGTGCCCGATCAGCGCTATGCCGACGCCAGCGCCTTGGTGCAAACGATCGACGCCGCCCCGCCCCGCCGGCTGACGTTCCGCATCAGGCCCGGCGCCGAGTAAGCATGGCGGGCCGATTGGCTTAGCTCCCCTCCCTTTGAGAGGGGCTGGGGGAGGGTGCCTCCGGACGCCCTGATGCTACGTTCGCGCCTGTGACACAAGGTGGCCGGAGGGGGGGGGGGGGGGGGGGGGGGGGGGGGGGGGGGGGGGG
>JBBDPC010000033.1:28887-132004 GCA_040876735.1 Phycisphaeraceae bacterium
CTGTGACACAAGGTGGCCGGAGGCGCCCTCCCCCGGCCCCTCCCGGAGGGAGGGGAGTTGAACAGACTGGCCCGCCCCGCGGCCGTTTACACCCCGGCATCGTTGGTCCGCCGCCGACGCATCCGCTACCTTGGCGTCTGACGAACGTCGCTTTGCAACAGGAGCCCCCGTGGCCGACCTCGAGTTCATCCGCGCCATTGGCATCATGATCGTCACCGCCGCCGCGCTGGTGCTCGTCGCCCGGCTGGTGCGCATGCCGTCGATCGTCGCCTACATCCTCGCCGGCCTGCTGCTGGGGCCGGTGTTCGGGGTGCTGGTGTTCGAGGCGCCCAGCGCGAACGACACGCACGCGGGCCACAGCGCGCTGGAAGTCGTCACCGAGTTGGGTATCGCCCTGCTGCTGTTTCTCGTCGGGCTGGAGCTGAGCCTGGCCAAGATTCGCGACGTCGGCAAGGTGGCGGTGCTCGCGGGCATCGGGCAGGTGGTGTTCACCGCGGCGGGCGGGTTCGTGATCGCCTGGCTGTTGCGGTTCACCGTGATGGAGTCGCTGTTCCTGGCGGTGGCGCTGACGTTCTCCAGCACGGTCGTCGTGGTGAAACTGCTGGACCAGAAAAAAGAACTGCACACGCTCTACGGCCGCATCGCGGTGGGCATCTTCCTCGTGCAGGACCTGGTGGTGATCTTCGCGCTAACCTTCCTGGCAGGACTGGGCACGGAAGGCGAAGGCGAAAGCCGGTCGCTGACGGCCATGGCGGGCAACCTGGGCCTGGCGTTCCTGGGCATGACCGTGCTGCTGGTGGTGGCCCTGCTGGCGTCGAAATACCTGCTGCCCCGACCGTTCGGCTGGCTCGCGCCGTCGCCGCAGACGCTGTTCATCGCCTGCCTGACCTGGTGCTTCGCATTCGTCGTGGCGGCCCAGTGGATGGGGCTGTCGCTGGAGATCGGCGCGTTCCTGGCCGGGCTGAGCCTGGCGCAGCTTCGCGGCGCGGACGACCTTCGCCGGCGGGTGCATCCGCTGATGAACTTCTTCATCGCCATCTTCTTCATCTCGCTCGGAGCGCAGATGGACCTCAGCGGCGCGATCAACGACTGGTGGCCCGCACTGGTGCTGTCGCTGTTCGTGCTCATCGGCAACCCGCTGATCTTCATGTTCATCATCGCCCGCAGCGGCTACAGCGAACGCACCTCGTTTCTCACCAGCGTCACCGTGGCGCAGATCAGCGAGTTCTCGTTCATCTTCGCCACCATGGGCATGACCGCCGGCCTGATCGGTGGCCGGGTGCTCTCGATCGTCATGGTCGTCGGCCTGGCCACCATCGCCCTCTCGTCCTACATGATCCTTTACAACCATGAGCTGTACGCCCTGAGCCGGCGACTGGGGCTGCTGCGCATCTTCGGCGCCAGCGGACAGGAAGACGCCGACGCCGCCGAGCCGCCGCTGCGCGACCATGTCATCGTCGTCGGCATGAACGCGCTGGGGCGGCGGCTGGCCAGTGAACTGCACCATCGCGGCGAAACGGTGCTGGCGATCGACACCGACGTCCGCAAGCTCGCCCACCTGCCTTGCCGAACCATGGTCGGCAGCGTCGACTACCTCAGCGTCATGGAAGAAGCGGGCCTGCCCCACGCGAAGCTGGGCATCACCGCCTTGCAGATCGAAGACACCAACAACCTGTTCGTCTACCGCTGCAAACAGTTCGGCGTGCCCGCGGCGGCGCACGCCTTCGACCGCTCGGTCGTCCCCGACCTCCAACGGCTCGGCACCGACTTCCTCATCGACGCCAAGACCGAGGCCGGTCGACTCGTGCACGAACGCCTGCGCGAAGCCGGCGTGACAACATGACCCTGAACTCACCCACACCTGTTTCCAATTCCTGAAAGCGAGAAACCATGCACATCACCCGCTACCGCAACGACGCCGGCGAAACCCACTTCGGCCAGGACCTCGGCAACGGCCGGGCCCGCCGACTCGCCCATCCCCCATTGGCCGGCCCCATTGAAGCCACCGGCCCGGAAGAGGCCATCGCCGTCCGTCTCGCGCCGATTCAGCCGACCAACATCTTCTGCATCGGCCTCAACTACCGTGAGCATGCCCGCGAGACCGGCGCCGAGTTGCCGACCCATCCGGTCATCTTCATGAAACCCACCTCCGCCGTCACCGATCCCGGCGAGCCGATCCGCCTGCCCAGGTCGCAGATGCAAGGGCCCGAAGTCGACTACGAGTGCGAGCTGGCCGTCGTCATCGGCAAGGCTGGCCGCGACATCGCCGAGGCCGACGCGCTCGGTCACGTGCTCGGCTACACCGCCGCCAACGACGTCTCCGCCCGGCGCTGGCAGAAGCAAGGCGGCGGCGGACAGTGGATCCGCGGCAAGAGCTTCGACACCTTCTGCCCGCTCGGCCCCGTGCTGACCACCGCCGACGAGATCCCCAACCCGCAGACGCTGGCCATCTCCACCACGCGCAACGGCGAGGTCATGCAACGCCACACCACCGGCGACATGATCTTCAGCGTCGCCCAACTCATCGCCTTCCTCAGCCGCGACACCACGCTCCTGCCCGGCACGCTCATCCTCACCGGCACGCCGCAGGGCGTCGGCGTCGCCCGCACGCCGCCGGTCTTCCTTCAAGCCGGCGACGAGGTCGTCGTCGAGATCGAACGCGTCGGCAAGCTGGTGAACCCGGTGGTGGATGGGTGAACCGGTCGCCACCAGCGCGGTGCAAGCATCACGGCGAAATGACCGAAAATCCCATCCGCCTTGTCGAGCTAGTTCTGGTTCTGGTTCTGCGATCGCATGTTCTGCACCATGCTTTGCAGACCCGCCAACGCGTCGCCCTGGCTTTGCATGTCGGCCATCGCGCGTTCCATGGCGAGGAATTGGCGCTCCAGACGCTGCCGCTTGGCTTCGAGACTTTTCTCAATCGCTTCGAGGCGCTGGTTGTTCAGCTCCGACTGGCGTTCGAGCGCATTGGTCCGCGACGTCACCGGGCCGTAGTCCGGATGCGTCAGCCGGTCGAGCAGCTTCTCGATCTTCACGCCCATGCCGGCGGCGATGACTTCCTTCTCGCCCTCTTCGTTCTCTTCCGTCTCCCGAAGCGTGAACAGCTCCTCCACCGCACTGCGATCATTCTGCAGCGCGCTGCGCAGCTTCTCTTCATCGAGTTCCAGCTTCGCGCCCTCGCCCACCGTCAGGCCGATCTGGGAAAGGGCCTTGTACTGCCCGGGCACCTCGTCGTTTCGCCCGGTGAGGGCGGAGTAGATCGACCGCCGGATGCTGGCGATGCTGGGGTCGCCCAGCAGCAGGCCACGCTCCTGGGTTTCGCTGTCGTAGTTGTCATGCTCGTCCATCAACTCGACGAGCTCGTTGAACGCGTCGACGAACCCGCTGACCTCGTCGACCACGGCATCATTGTCGTGGTCGATCGTGAGCTGCACGGGTTGATCGGACGTGGACTTGAGGTCGATCGACACACCGGGGATGGCGCTGTCGACGGTGTTGGACCGGCTGGTGATGGCGATGGCCTTGGCGGGATCGGACGAGCCGAAGAACATCACCGCGTCCTGCGCTTCGGAGAGGTTGGATGCGCCGAGCCCGAGCCCGCCATCGTCGAAGACGAACGCGCCGCTCGTGCCCGCCTGCTGGGCGCTGAGCACGAGGCGGTAAGGCGAAGCGCCGGAGCCGTCGTTGATAATCGCCGCGCGGATGCCGGCCCCGGAGTCCTGGATTTTCTGCACCACGTCGCGCAGCGTGTCGTCGGGGCCGACTTCCACGGTGTGCGTAAACGCGCCGTTGAGGTCTTCGCCCGGCGTGCTGGCTTCCCCGGCCAGGCCCAGGTCGCGGGCGGTGGAGGAGCCGGCCTCTTCGACCTTGATGGCCACACTGCCCTGTCCGGTGTCTTCGAGCAGGATGCCGTCGCCCGTGTCGTTGATGCGGGCGTTGACGGCCAGCCCCTTGCTGTTGATTTCCTGAAGCACGTCGCCGAGCGTCTGCTCGTCGCCCTGGGTGAGGTCGATGGTGGCGCTGTTGCCGTTGGAGTCGGTGAGGGTGAAGCTGCCGCGGTTGACGCCGAGCTTGTCGAGACGGGTGGCTTCGGTGATGAACTGGAAGTTGAGGTTGCCCGAGTCGGCGGTCTGGCCGTCGTGGTCGCCGGCGAGGCTGAGCTGCGCGGCGGCCTGGCCGGTGAGGTCGGCGAGGTTGAGCGTGCCCGTGCCGCCGGTGGTATCGGTCAGCGCCAACCCGTTGCCCGCGTCGTTGAGGGCGGCGGTGACGCCGGCGTCGGCGGCGTTGATGCGGTCGATGATGTCCTGGACGCTGTGCGCGTCGGCGAGGTCGACGTCGGTGGTGGCCCCTTGGCGGTTGGTGATCTGGATCGTGCCGAGTTCGATGCCCGCGCCGCCGTTGAGCTGGCGGATGAGCTTGGAGTTCATGCCGGCGACGAGGCGGTGGCCGGTGACTTCGCCGGCGTGTGTGCCTTCGATACCAAGGTCGGCGGCGGCGCGGGAGCTGTTGCGGGCCTCGACGGTGAAGCTGCCGCCCCCGCCGCCGGAGGTGTCGACGAGCTTGAGGCTGACGCCGTCGTCGCCGACGCTGGCGGTGATGGCGCCGTTGGTGATTTCGTTGATGTGGGCGGTGAGGTCGCCGATGCTGTTGAGGCCGGTGATGTTGATGCCGTGGACGGTGCCGGCGGCGTCGGTGATGCGGAAGTCGGTGACGCCGTCGCGGTGGTGGATGCCGTTGCCGTCGTTGACGGTGCTGAGCTGCGTGCTGTCGCCGATGCGGTTGATCTGCTGACCGACGAGTTCGTCAGCGCTGACGCTGCCGGCGATGCCGAGGTCGGTGGCGGTCTGCGAGCTGCCGAGGTTGACGACGCTGAGGTCGCCGGCGAGGCCGGTGTGGTCGGTGAGCTTGAGCTGGTCGCCGTCGACGGAAGCAGTAACGTTGAGGTTGATCTGGCTATTGATGGCGTCGAGCACGTCGTCGACGGTGAGGGCCTGGGAGAGGTCGATGTCGGCGGCGGCGCCGGCGCGGTCGGTGATGCGGATCGTGCCGCGTTGGACGCCTTGGCCGGCGTTGAGGGCGCTGAGCTTGGTTTGCGCGCTGAGGCGGGCTTCGCCGCGCTGGAAGGTGAGCGTGCCTTCGCCGACGGGGGTGGTGTTGTCGTCGGCGAAGCCGCGGGTGATGGTCTGCTGGCTGGCGACGAGTTGCTTGACGGTGAAGCTGTAGTTGCCGGGCACGGCGGTGCGGCTGGCGGACGCGGTGAGGACGTTTTCGTTGGAGGTTTCGGCGGAGAAGGTGCGGAAATGGCGGTTGTTGGTGAAGCCGTTGGCGGAGAGCTTGAGGCCGAGCAGTTTGGAGCTGACGTCCTGGAGTGCACCACGTTGGGATTCGAGGATTTCGTTGCGTCGTTCGAGTTGCACCTTGGGCCGGCTCTCGATGGACATGAGCTGGTCGATGATGTCGGCCGTGGGCAGGCCGGACACGAGGCCGGTGCCGAGGGAGATGCCGCTACTCATGGTGATCGCTTTCGTGAACCCTGGCTCGTACGCCGTTGCCGTCTGATGGAGTATCGGCAAACGGCGCGGGGCAGGCTGAATGGAAAGGGGCGGCTGGCCTGTTTGAAATGGGGCGAGGCGGCGTTGACCGGTGACACCCCCACCCCTCCCCCGCGGCCCCTTTCCGGGCTTTAACCTTTTTCTTACCAATTGGTTATCTGTTGACAGCCTCGTGGAAGGGCGCCATGGGGCGGCGCGGTGGGTTGTGGATGTAATGATTTTTGGGAGCACAGGTTAAATTTTTCGGCGCTGGGTGGAGTGGTGACAGGGGGTGCGGGCGGGGCCACCCCACGGCCGGGGGGCCGTGGGCTTTGGAGGGGAGGGCGAAAATTGGGTGGTTGTGAGTTGGGGAACAAACGCGCTCTATAGAGGGGTGAGGTGTCGGGTTGGTGCGCGCGCCAAGGGTTGGGCGGGGGTGATTTTTCTGGATCGCGTTACCATGTCGCCATGCCGCACGCTGCCGACTGGTTCGCGCCCGCCACGCCCGATGCGCCGCCGCGCGTCTGGGTCATTGCCGAGCTGGGGGTGAACCATGACGGTTCGGTCGAGCGGGCGGTGGCGCTGGTGGCCGCGGCACGTGAGGCGGGGGCGGACGCGGTGAAGGTGCAGCGTTTCGAGCCCGGCCGGCTGCTGTCGAACCAGGCGTTGCTGGCGGGTTACCAGGCGGGCCGGGCGAGCGACGCGCGGGATCTGCTTCGGCCGTTGGTGCTGGAGCTGGAGGCGATGCGCGAGGTGCGCATGGCCGCGGCGCGGGCGGGGCTGGCGTTCGTGGTCACGCCGTTCAGTTTGGGCGACGTGGCGGAGCTGGCGGAGCTGGGGGTGGATGCGGTGAAGCTGGCGTCGCCGGACGCGGTGAACCTGCCGTTGCTGCGGGCGGCGGCGGGGCTGGGCGTGCCGATGATCGTCTCGACCGGGACGTGTGAACTGGACGAGCTGGCCCCCGCAGCGGCGATGCTGGGCGCGCACGGCCCGGGCGGCTGCCTGCTGCAATGCGTTTCGGCCTACCCCACGCCCGACGCGGCCGCCGCGCTGGGAGGCATCACAGCGCTCGCCGACCGCTTCGGCCTACCGGCGGGCTACTCCGACCACACGACCTCGACGCTCACCGGCGGGCTGGCCGTCGCCGCCGGGGCGGTGGTGCTGGAAAAACATCTCACGCACGACCGCACCGCGCCCGGGCCCGACCATGCGGTGAGCCTTGAGCCCGCCGACTTCGCCGCCTATGTCGAGCATGTCCGCCGGGCGGTCGCCATGCTCGGCCCGCGCGGCAAGCGTATGCTCGACATCGAGCGCGACGTGCAGCACGTCTCCCGGCAAAGCTTGTGCGCGGTCCGCGACCTGCCCGCCGGCCACACGCTCGACCGCACGGACCTGACGGTGAAACGGCCGGGCGTCGGCATCCCCGCCGCCGCCCTCGACGCCACGCTCGGCCGCCGGCTCGCCCGCGCGGTGAAGGCGAACGACCTGCTGCGGCCAACGGACCTGGCGGAGTGAGGGGATCGGGGATCGGGGATCGGGATGATTTTAGAAGAGCGGGTGGCGAAGCCGCGTTTCTAAATCACCTCCAGCGCATCGCGGTCCGGCAGCGGCGGGAACGCGGCGGTGGGCAGCGACTGGTACCAGTAGGCGACCGAGGCGATGTCGTCCTGCAATGGCAGGAACCGGCCGCCGTTGCGCCAGCCCAGGGCCTGCATCGTCACCGCCAGGTCCTGCTCGAAGCGGATCGGGTCGGAGATGTGCCAGCGGTAGAGGCCGAAGCGCTGCTGCACGTCGTACATGCCCGTGGCGTTGCCGCGGATCACCTGCGGCATGCCGGCGTAGGGGGTGGTGAACGCCTCATACTGTTTGGTCTGCTGGTTCTCGAAGTTGTACGAGCCGCAGAAGTAGTCTTCCGTGCCCGTGCCGCAGAGGGTGGGGTAGGCATCGCCGCCGTGCTCGGCACAGTCGGCACCCGCCGGCCAGTCGCCGTCGAGGTAGAACTTGATCTCGCCCTCGCCCCACCAGCCGTTGTTGTTCACGCCCCAGGCCATGTACGTGCCGACGTACTGGCCCTGCCCTTTCACGCCATCGAGGATCGTGTAAACCTGCTTGTAGGGCAGCGGATTGACCCGGCGGAACTGGGCGTGGAAGTAGGCGGCGTCGTCGGCCACATCATTGAGCGCGTAGTTGACCTGGTAGAACAGCCGCATCGTTTCGAGCCCGACGTTCTCCACGGTGATCCGGCAGCGCTTGCGGAAGGGCATCGTCCAGTAGCAGTTGAACGCGCTGCCGGGGTTCACGCAGACCGCCAGCGAGGAAACCTGCGCGTACCGGCCCCAGCCGCAGGCGAAGAAGTCGCCCAGCGGGCACTCGACGCTCGGCTGTTTCTGGTCGTCCCAGTAGATGCGCAGGATGCTCCAGCGCCAGTGGCCGGTGGGCGTCATCCAGATCTGCTGAATCGCGCCCGGGCCTTGAAGGTCGGCCACGGTGAACGTTTCGCCCGGCTCGATCTCCACCGCCGGCCGAACCTTCCAGCCCCGGCCAAGCTCCCGCGCAGCGGACGTCTCCCGGTCCGGGTCGGCCATGCCGCCCTGGCCTTTGGCGCCGGTGGGGTTCTCGGCACTGACCGAACGCGTCTTCGCCTTCGACAGCCGGTGAAGATTCGCCATGTCGACCGCCAGACCATCGAACGATGCCATCGCGTTCCTCCCTGCCGGGTTGGTTGAATCACGCGACCGTCACGGCGCGGGGATCGTGTGGATGATGATGGATGTGGATGATGACAACCCCCTGGCAACACGATGAAAACGCCTTCCAAGGCAAGCGTAGCAGATCGCGCAGGGCGTGCAATCGCCAAACGCCCGGCTTCCCGCGACGGCTTTGCGCGGACCGTGCACCCGCTTGCGTTTGCCGGCCACGCGGCGATGATGGTCCTGCCATGTCCATCCATTCTTCCCTGAGCGGCCGGTCGTCGTCGATGCCTTGCGTGCCCCTTGGCCGAACGGGCCTGCGCGCCAGCCGGATGGGCTTGGGCTGCGGCGGGCACAGCCGGCTGGGCCAGTCGCAGGGCAAGCCCGAGGCCGCGTCCGTCGACCTCGTGCGCGAAGCGCTCGACCTCGGCGTCAACTTCATCGACACGGCCGAGGCTTACCGCACGGAAGCGATCGTCGGCCAGGCGATTCGCGGCCGCGCGCGTGAGGCGGTCATCCTCTCGACGAAAAAGAGCCCCCGCCGCGACGGTCAGCTCATCACGGCCGACGACCTCGAAGCCGCCCTGCACGCCAGCCTTCGCCGACTGGGCACGGATCACGTCGACATCTACCATCTCCACGGCGTCAGCGCGGCCGACTACCCGCACGCCCGCCGCGAACTGGTCCCCGCACTCCAGCGGCTGCGCGACGCGGGCAAGATCCGCTGCCTGGGCATCACGGAAGAGTTCCACAGCGACCCGGGCCATGTGATGCTGCAACAGGCAGTGGCCGACGACTGCTGGGACGTGATGATGGTCGGGTTCAACATTCTCAACCAGTCGGCGCGCGAGCGGGTGTTGGCAAAGACGCAGGCGAAGGGCATCGGCGTGCTGGGCATGTTCGCGGTGCGGCGGGCGCTGCACGATGCGCAGAAGCTGCGGGCGACGGTGCGCGAGCTGGTCGCGCGGGGCGAGGTCGATGGTGACGCGCTGGAGGCGGACGATCCGCTGGGCTTTCTGGTGGCGAATGGCGCGGCGGCGAGCGTGACGGATGCGGCATACCGCTTCTGCCGTGATGAGCCGGGCGTGCACGTCGTGCTCAGCGGCACGGGCAACCCGGCTCACCTGCACGCCAATGCCCGCTCACTCACCGGCCCGCCCCTGCCCGCCGCCGACTGCGCCCGCCTCGCCGCCGCCTTCCGCCGGGTCGACAGTGTGTCGGGGCAGTGAAAAACCACAGCGGCACAGAGAAGAAGTTGAAACCATGGATGCACACGGATTCACACGGGTGGAATTATGCCAAGCCGCCAAGAGGCAAAGAAGAGAAAGACAAACCACGACGGCGCGAAGAAGAACACGAAGGAAAAGAAGCAGGAAGAACGTGTTGAGGTAAGAATAACCTGTTGCCAATAGCCCCACGCTTCCGCGTGGGGCTATTGGACTCACGTTCTCTTCTAAAACATCTGTTTCTTTCTTTTTCGTATCTTTTTTCGCGCCTTCGTGCCTTCGTGGTTTGCCTTTCTATTCCTCTCTGGTTTTATTCATGCGCCGTTTTCACTACGACACGCTTGACTCGACCAGCGATCAGGCTCGGCGTCTGATGGGCGATCATCCCGGCGAGCCGTTGCTGGTCACGGCGGCGCGGCAGACGGCCGGGCGGGGCAGGCGGGGGCGGACGTGGCAGTCGCCGCGCGGCGGGGCGTGGTTGACGCTTGTCTGGCCGGTCACGGCGACGACGCCCGACTGCGCGCCCGTGCCACTGATCGCGGCGCTGGCGACGTGGCGGGCGGTGTCGGCCTGCGGGGTCGGCGCGTCCCGCTTGCGGATCAAGTGGCCGAACGATCTGCTGATGGATGGCCGGAAGGTGGCGGGCATTTTGTGCGAGCGTGCGTTTGAGACGCCGGCAGTGCTGGTGGGCGTGGGCGTCAACGTCAACTTTCCCGCCGGTGCACTGCCCGGCAACGTGCGTCATCCCGCGACGACATTGCGCGACGCGCTGGGTCGGCCGGCCGATCTGCCGACGCTGATCGACAGAGTCGCCGATGCGTTAACCGCATTGTTGACGCAGTTTAGTCGCGCGGGGTTTCCCGGTGAGTTGCACGAGGCGGTGGCGCGGCGACTGGCGTGGCGTGGCGAAGCGGTGTCGTTGCACGTGGGCGAGCGTGTCGTGCCGGGCGTGGTGCGGACGCTCGACGGCGCCGGCCGGTTGGTGCTGGACGTGGACGGCCGGGCGGAGGCGTTCGCGACGGGTGAGGTGCGGCGGCAGGCGGAGAGGGAGTAGGTTGCGGCAGACCCCGGTCTCAGACCGTGGGCTTCGGGGCCGGTTCGTGGAGGGCTTCGACGTGGCGGCTGGCGGAGAGGGCGAGGTCCTGGAGGTGGTAACCGCCTTCGAGGACGGAGACGAGCCGGCCGGCGCAGCAGCGCTCGGCGAAGGCGCGCAGCTCGCGGGTGAGTTGGCCGAAGCCGGCGGGGCTGACTTTCATGTGGGCGAGCGGATCGTGGGCGGCGGCGTCGAACCCGGCCGAGAGCAGGAGAAACTGCGGCTGGTAGGCGTCGAGCTTCGGCAGCACGTCATGGCGGAGGGTCTGGAGGTAGGCGTGGTCGTCGCTGCCGGGCATGAGCGGGAGGTTGAGGGTGTAGCCTTCGCCTTCGTCCGTGCCGGCTTCGTAGTCGTGGCCCGTGCCGGGGTAGAGGTGGCGGGGGTGTTCGTGCATGGAGATGAACAGGACGTCGCGGCGGCGTTCGAAGAGGTGTTGCGTGCCGTTGCCGTGGTGGACGTCGAAGTCGACGATGGCGACGCGCGTCAGGCTGTGGCGGCGGGTGAGGTAGTCGGCGGCGATGGCGACGTTGTTGAAGAGGCAGAAGCCCATGGCGAGGTTGGCCTCGGCGTGGTGGCCGGGCGGGCGGAGGGCGCAGAAGGCGTTGTGGACGTGGCCCGCCATGACGGCGTCGACAGCGGTGAGCGCGCCGCCGGCGGCAAGCTGGGCGACCTCCGCACTCTCGGGCGAGACGGTGGAGTCGGGGCTGTCGACGTAGGGTTCGCCGGCGCGGCAAGCGGCGAAGATGCGTTCGACGTAATCGGGTTTGTGCAGGTGTTCAATCCAGCGCCGGTCGGCAGGCTTGAACGGCAGCGGGACGAGGGCGTCGAGCAGGCCGCGGCCCTGGAGATGGCGGTGGATGGCGCGAAGGCGGTCGGGGCGTTCGGGGTGGCCCGGGCCGGTGTCGTGTTCGAGGAACCGCTCACTGTAGATCAGGCCGGTGGTCATGGCATCTGCATTATGGCGGGGATGGGGGTGTTTGGCGATGAAAGGGCCGACGTCAGAAGCCAGAAAATTCAGCGGTGGGAGGATCTGTCATGTTGCGGTGAGGCTGGGCCTGCACGCCGGGCCGGGCGACAGTATGCTCACGGCATGCACACTTCCGCGTCGCGCTGGGTGGCTGGCTGCATGACCGGCACGAGCCTGGACGGGCTCGACGTCGCTCTGGCCGAGATCGCCGGCCACGGCCGCGCCATGACCGCCCGCTTCGCCGGCCACGTCAGCGTACCGTTGCCCGACGCCCTGCGCACCACTTTGCATGCCCTCGCCGCCGGCGCCCCCTCGCCGCCGAACGCCTGCCTCCGCGCCGCCCGCGCACTGGGCGAACTGCACGCCGACGGTGTCGCGCACCTGTGCGAGCAACATCTACCCGCCGACGCGTCGCTCGCCTTCGTCGCCGCGCATGGCCAGACGATCTGCCACGCCCCGGCCGAGCGGCTGAGCTGGCAACTGTTCGACCCCTGGCCGGTCGTCCGCCGGCTGCATGTGCCGGTGGTCTACGACCTGCGCCAGGCCGACCTCGTCGCCGGCGGCGAGGGCGCGCCGATCACGCCCCTCGCCGACTGGGTCCTCTACCGCGACGCTCACCGCCCGCGCTTCATCGTCAACCTCGGCGGCGTCTGCAACATCACCACCCTCCCCGCCGACGCCACGCCCGAACAGGTGCGCGGCGGCGACGTGGGCCTGTGCAACCTGCTCATCGACGGCTGCGTGCAACGCCTCTTCCCCGGCCAACGCTACGACCACAACGGCACACTCGCCGCCCAAGGCCAACCCGATCGACAGAAGCTCAACCTGATCGCCATGGACGACGACCTCGACCTCGACACGCGCACGCTCGGACGCGAGCAGTTGCCCGCCTCGGCCCTCGATCGCCTGATCATCGCGCTGCGTGCGGAGCTGTCACCGAACGACATCCTCGCCACGGCGGTGGAGGCGGTCGCGGCGATGGTTGCAGTGCACACCGGCGACGTCGACCGACCGTGGCAGATCGTCCTTGCCGGCGGCGGGGCGCGCAACCCGGTGCTGGTCGACCGCATCCGCGACAACGTCGACCCGGCGCACGAAGTGTCCACCTCCGACGACCTGGGCATCCCCGTCGAAGCCCGCGAAGCGCTCGGCTTCGCCGTGCTCGGCACGCTTTGCGCCGACGGCGTGCCCATCACGCTGCCCGAGGTCACCGGCAGCGATACGCCGGGTGTGGCGGGGGCGTGGGCGGGAGGCGGAAATCGATGATCTGTGATCGTTGATCTATGATGGAAGGTGGAGGGGGTTGGTTTCAGCGGGCGTGAGGCGAACATGGAAGGCCGATCACACATCAACGATCACAGATCATCGATTTCCGCCTCCCGCGACCACCTGCTCACCGAGCAGCGCAACAACTCCACCGCCGCCATCGACGCGCTCTCGATCGAGCAGGCGTTGCGGGCGATCAACACGCAGGACATGCACGTGCCGCGCATCGTGCGCGACGCGATCCCCGCCATCACGCAACTGGTCGAAACGATTGTCGAGCGCATGCGCCGCGGCGGCCGGCTGATCTACCTCGGCGCGGGCACGTCCGGCCGGCTGGGCGTGCTCGACGCCAGCGAATGCCCGCCCACCTTCCACAGCGACCCCGAGCAGGTCGTCGGCCTCATCGCCGGCGGCGACACCGCCCTGCGCCGCTCCAGCGAAGGCAAGGAAGACGAACCCGACGGCGCCCATGCCGACCTCGCCACCTTGAAGCTCACCGCTGACGACACGCTCGTCGGCATCGCCGCCGGCGGCACGACGCCCTACGTCTGGGGCGGCCTCGCTTTCGCCCGCGAGCATGGCTGCGCCACCGCACTGCTCACTTGCGTGCCCGCCAAAACGCTGATGACCCGCGAGCGCGCCCCGGTGGTCAAGGCGAACCAGCCCGTCGCCCCGCCGCCGCCGCCGCGCCTGCCGGTCGAACTGGATCACATCATCGAACTGCCCGTCGGCCCCGAAGCGGTGACCGGCTCGACGCGCATGAAAGCCGGCACCGCCACCAAGCTGGCGCTGAACATGATCTCCACCACCGTGATGATTCAGCTTGGCAAGACGTGGGGCAACCTGATGGTCGACCTGCGCGCCACCAACGCCAAGCTGCGCGACCGGGCGCTGCGCATTCTCACGCAGCAGACGGACCTCGACCGCGCCGCCGCCGGCGACCTGCTCGACGCCGCCGCCGGCTCGGTGAAGCTCGCGCTGGTCATGGCCCGGCTGCACCTCGACGCCGACGCCGCCCGCCGCCGGCTTGACGAAGCGCAAGGCCACCTCCGCCCCCTGCTCGGCCCGCCGGGGGGTGGAATCTGACTCCCCTCCCCCCGGGAGGGAAGTTACAAATGCCTGACGGCCTCATCTCGTCATTTCACCGCGTTGCGCACCTGCTCGACGCACTTTTTCAGGGCGGGCACGGGGTTGTCCACGTCGCCTTCGTATTCGAGCACGGCATAGCCGTTGAAGTCGGCGGCGTTGCACTTTTCGATCAGCTTGGGCAGGTCAAGGTTGCCCGTGCCGACGACGACGTCTTCCTGTTTGCGGTTGCGGTGGAAGATGAAGTCCTTGATGTGCAGGCCGTACAGCCGGTCGCCGAACTTCTCGGCCCACTTGATGGGATCTTCGCCGGCGTCGAGGCACCAGGCGGTGTCCATGCACAGGCCGATCTGCTTGCCGGTGGACTTGAAGATGTGGCTGAGCATGTCGCTCGAGCCCATCCACTGGTAGCCGCCGTGGTTGTGCAGGGCGATCTGAATGCCGTACTCATCGCAGAGCTTGGACGTCTTCTTGACCGCGTGCTCCCAGGTGTCGGGATTGAAGTGGGCGGAGATGTATTTGGCCCCGGCCTTTTTGGCGAACTCGAACCACTGCCGCTCCTTGTCCGTATCTCCGGTAAAGGTCTGCACGCCGATGGCGAGGATGTCGACGCCCGCGTCGCGGTAGGTCTTGATGACGTTGTCGAAGCTCGGCGGGTCGTTGAAGTCGGCATGAACGCCGCAGATTTCGATGGCGCTGAGCCCGATCTCCTTGACCAGCTCGGCGACCTTGGCGTTCTCTTTGAAGCCTCGAAAGCAGTAGCTCTGGACGCCGAGGTTGTTGAATGGTGCACTCATGACAGATCTCTCCCTTTGTTCGTGTGCGTGACGATTCGGATCGCAGACGGTACGGTGCCACAGGATAACGGTTTCCGGCGGAAGATGGCCTAAGCCGCGGCGGGGAAATTGCAAGTTCGTTCAGAAAACGCAAGCATGGCCGAAGTGATGGAAATAGCCCGGGGGGTCCGGACGTTATAGGGGGACGACGGCTGCGCAGGGCCTGCGCGCCGCGCTGTCCGCCACAACCGCCAACCGTAAGAAGGCCCCCGGCCGCTGCCAGGCCGACGGGGAACGAGCGAGAGCATGATGAGCAAGTTGATGACGCGCATCGCCGGAGCGCTGCTGGCCGTGGCGCTGCTGGGCTGGCTGGGGTTTGCGATCTACGGCAAGGTAACCGAGGCGCGGGAAGCGCCGGCCCGGCGCGACGGCGCGCCGGCGGTGGCGGTGCAGACCGCGACGGTGCAGCGCGGGCCGATCCTCGACCAGCGCACCTTCACCGGCACGCTCAACGCCCGGCACCAGTTCGCCGTCGCCCCCAAGATTGCCGGCCGCATCAACCGCCTGCACGTCGACATCGGCGACGTCGTCACGCGCAACCAGGTGGTCGCCGAGCTGGACAACGCCGAGTTCGTGCAGCAGGTCGAAGAGGCCCGCGCCGAGCTGGCCGTGGGCGAGGCGTCGCTGGAGGAGACGCGCAGCAACCTGGCGTCCGCCGAGCGGGAGCTGGGGCGGATGCAGTCGCTGCGCGAGCAGCGGGTGGCGTCGGAGTCGGAGCTGGACAAGGCGCAGTCGGCGTTCGACGCCCAGCGGGCCCGGCTTCGCGTCGCCGAGGCGCAGGTGGCCCAGCGGGAGGCGGCGCTGCGGTCGGCGGAGGTGCGGCTGAGCTATACGCAGGTGCGGGCAAGCTGGCAGGACGACGATACGCAGCGCGTCGTGGGCGAACGCTTCGCCGACGAGGGCGACACCCTCGCCGCCAACGCGCCGCTGGTGAGCGTGTTGAACATCGCCACGCTTCGGGCGGTGGTGTTCGTCACGGAGCTGGACTACCCCCGCATGGCGATGGGGCAGCAGGCGCAGGTGCGGGCCGACGCATTCCCCGACGCGGTGTTCGAGGCGGAGGTGATGGCCCTGTCGCCGCAGTTCCGTGAAGCGTCGCGGCAGGCGCGGGTGGAGTTGGCGGTGCCCAACGCCGACGGCCGACTGAAGCCGGGCATGTTCGTGCGCGTCCGGCTGAAGCTGGACGAGATCGCCGAGGCGACGATCGTGCCGCTGGACGCGCTGGTCACCCGGCAGAATCAGCAGGGCGTGTTCGTCGCCGACGTGGAAGCCCGCACCGCCCGCTTCCTGCCGGTGCGCGTGGGCATCACCGAAGGCCAGCGCGTGCAGTTGCTCGAGCCCGCGTCGCTGGAAGGGCGGGTGGTCACGCTCGGCCAGCACCTGCTCGAAGACGGCTCGACGATCACGCTGGTCGACGAGGAAGAACCCCTAATAACGCCCGCCTCTGAGGATCGCCGCGACGAAGAGCGGGATGAGGGGAATGACAAATGACAAAGTCCAAATGGCAAATGAAAGTACGGAAAGCCGGTTCTGACATTTGTCATTTGAATTTTGTCATTTGAGCTTCACTCATCCCGCTCTTCGTCGCGGCGCGACTCAGAGGCGGGCGTTGAGGGCGACTACGGGATAGCGTTTCATCATGCGGATTACGAATCTCAGTGTTGGTCGGCCGGTATTCACGGTCATGGTGGTCCTGATCGTGTTGATCCTGGGCGGGGTGTCGCTGACGCGGCTGCCGATCGACCTGATGCCGGAGCTGACATATCCGACGCTGACGGTGGCGACGAATTACGAGAACGCCGCGCCGGAGGAGATGGAAGAGCTGGTGACGCGGCCGATTGAAGAGGCGGTCGCCGCCGTGCCGGGCGTGGAGGAGTTGACGTCCGTCTCCGCCGAGGGCTCCAGCCAGGTGCGTGTGACGTTCACCTGGGGCACGAATCTGGACGAGTCGTCCAACGACATCCGCGACCGGCTGGACCGCATCGCCAACCGGCTGCCGGACGACGCGGACCGGCCGCAGCTTCGCAAGTTCGACGCGGCGCAGTTTCCCATCCTCATCCTCGGCGCGTCCAGCCGACTGGACCCGATGGAGCTGCGCGAGCTGATCGACCACCAGCTCAAGCAGCGGATCGAGCGCATCCCCGGCGTGGCGGCGCTGGACATCTGGGGCGGCCTGGAGCGGGAGATTCAGGTCAACCTCGACCCGGGCAAGATCCGCGCCCTGGAGCTGCCGCTGGACGTGGTCGTGCAGGGCATTCGCGAGGCGAACATCAACGTCCCCGCCGGCACGATCGAGCGCGGTCGGTTCGACGTCACCCTCCGCACGCCCGGCGAGTTCACCGACCTCGACGAGCTGCGCGCCACCACCGTCCTTGAACGCGAAGGCCAGCCGATCCGGCTCGGGCAGGTGGCGAACGTGCTCGACACGCACCAGCGCCAGACGCGGTACGTCCGCATCAACGGCGAGCCGGGCGTCCGCCTGGCGGTGCGCAAGCAGTCGGGCACGAACACGGTGCAGGTCGCCGGCGACGTGCTGCGCGAGATCGAACGCGTCAACGCCGACTTCCCGCAGGTGAACCTGGTGCCGGTGATCAACACGGCCACCTACATCGAACGCGCCATCCAGAACGTCGGTCGAACCATCCTCATCGGCGGCTCGCTGGCGCTGCTCGTGCTCCTGTTCTTCCTCCGCAACATCCGCAGCACGCTGGTGATCGGCACGGCCATTCCGATCTCCATCATCGCCACGTTCGCGCTGATCTACTTCAACGGCTTCACGCTCAACCTCATGACGCTCGGCGGCCTGGCGCTGGGCGTGGGCATGATGGTCGACAGTTCCATCGTCGTACTGGAAAACATCTACCGCCTGCGCGAAGGTGACCTGGACGCGCGCCAGGCCGCCGTCCAGGGCACGGAGCAGGTCACGCCCGCCATCCTCGCCAGCACGATCACGACGCTGGTGATCTTCCTGCCGCTGGTGTTCGTCGAGGGCATCGCGGGGGTGATGTTCCTCCAGTTCGCCTACGTGGTGGGCTTCGCGCTGATCTGTTCGCTGATGGTGGCGTTGACCTTGGTGCCGATGCTCGCCGCCCGCCTGCTCAAAGCGCCCCCGCGGCCGCGTTCAGGGGGGGCTGATCCCACCAGGCAGGGCAACTTAAGTCGCCCTGCCCCGGGCGCGCATGAACAACCCGCCCTGGCGATGCAGTCGGGCCTGGGCAACCGCCTGTTCGCCGTCAGCGGGGCGATGTTCGAGAAGCTCGAAGCCGGCTACGAAAGCCTGCTCCGCGGCGTGCTGCGGGCGCGGCTGCTGACGCTGCTGATCGCCGGCCTGCTGTTCGCCGGGGCGGTGTGGCTGGTGCCTTACGTCGGCAACGAGTTCATGCCGCAGACCGACGAAGGCGAGGTGCGGGTCAACATCGAGGCGGCGACGGGCACGCGCGTCGACCTGGTGGACCAGCTCATGCGCCGCATCGAGCCGATCGTCGCCGACGACGTGGCGGGCGACGTGGAGAACATGGTGGTGAACGTCGGCGCCTCGGGGTGGCGGCCCGGGTCGCGGTCGCGGGGCGACATTCAGATGTCGCTCGTGCCGGACCTGGCGCGGACGCGGTCGAGCGAGCAGATCGCCGCCGACCTGCGCCCCCTGCTGGCGGACATCCCCGGCGTGACGATCCGCACGCGCGCCAGCCAGGGGATCGCCTCCCGGTTGATGTCGCGCGGCGGCGGGGGCGACAGCCTGGCGATCGAGGTGCGCGGCTTCGAGTTGGAGACGCTGGACGCCCTGGCGGAAGCGGTGAGCGAGGCGATCGCCGACGTGCCGGGCATCACGGACGTGGACTTGAGCCGGGACGCGGGCTCGCCGCAGCAACTGTTCCGCATCGACCGCGTCCGCGCCGCCGACCTGGGCCTCTCCGTCGACCGCATCGCCCGCGCGCTCGAGACGGCCGTGGCCGGCACGACGGCCGCCAACTACCGCCAGGGGGGCTACGAATATCCCATCCGCGTCCGCCTGGAAGACGCCGAGCAGTTGGACCTGGAACAGATCCTGAACCTGACGGTGTTGAGCCGGCGCGGCGAGCAGGTGGCGCTGCGGAACGTGGTCACCTTGACCGGCGGCGAAGGGCCGGTCTCCATCGAGCGCAAAGACCAGCAGCGCGTGGTGGAGGTGACCGCCAACATCGCCGGCCGCGACCTCGGCTCGGTGGTCGCCGACGTGCGCGATCGCATGAGCAACATCCCCCGCCCGCGCGATTACGAACTGCTCATCGCCGGCGACTACGAGGAGCAGCAGGAAGCCTTCGGCGAGCTGGCGCTGAGCCTGGTCCTCTCGCTGATGCTGGTCTACATGGTCATGGCCTGCCTGTACGAATCGCTGCGCGACCCGCTGATCGTGATGTTCGCCGTGCCGCTGGCGGCGGTCGGCGTGGTGGTGATGCTGCTGCTGAGCGACACGACGTTCAACGTGCAAAGCTTCATCGGCTGTATCATGCTCGGCGGGATCGTGGTCAACAACGCCATCCTCATCGTGGACCAGGCGACCCACCTGCGCCGCGACGAGCACAAGCCGGTGCGGGCCGCGGTCAGCGAAGCGGGCCGACGCCGGTTGCGCCCGATCCTGATGACCACCTGCACCACCGCGTTGGGCCTGACGCCGCTGGCGCTGGGCATCGGCGAAGGCGCCGACGCGCAGGCGCCGATGGCCCGGGCCGTGGTCGGCGGGCTGCTGAGCGCCTCGCTGATTACACTGGTGGTCATTCCCGTGCTGTACAGCTTTTTCCATCGCGACCCTGCTCCGCAAGCGACCGCCGCATGAACATCACCCACGCCACCGCCGCCACGCTGTTCGCCCTCACCCTCGCCCTGCCCGCCTGCCAGTCGCCCAAACCGTGGGACGTGGACGAGCAGGTGGGCTACGACTACAGCTCACCCCCGCGCACGCAGGTGGGCATGACCCCCGACGCGGCGGCCGACGTCGAACCGCCCGTGGTCGACGATGGGCCGTTGACGCTGTCGATCGAGCAGGCGGTGATGCTCGCGCTACAGAACAACCGGGCGCTGCGCATCCAGCGGCTTGAGCCGGCGATCGTCGGGCAGTTTGAGCAGATCGAGCGGGCCCGGTTCGATCCGCTGGTGTTCAGCGAGATCGCCTACAGCGAGGGGACGACCGAGCGGGTGTCGCCCGACATCGGCCAGACGTTTTCCATCGACTCCGAGGCAGTCAGCGCCGAGGCCGGCCTTCGTCAACTGCTGCCCACCGGCACGGAGCTGGGGTTGGACATTTCGCACGACTGGTCCGAAAGCAACCGCGCGGCGGAACAGCACGAAGCCCGCGTCGGCGTGTCGCTGACGCAGGCGCTGCTGCGCGGCCGGGGGCGCGAGGCCAACCTCGCCGCCATCCGCCAGGCCCGTCTCGACACGCTGGCAAGCGAGTATGAGCTGCGCGGCTTCGCCGAGGCGCTCGTCGCCGAGCTGGAGACGACGTACTGGGAATATGTGCTTGCCCGGCGGGAGATCGAGATTTTCCAAAGCTCGCTCGATGTCGCCGAGCAGCAGCAGGACGAAACCGCCCGGCGGGTCGAGGTGGGTGTGCTGGCGGAGACGGAGATGGCCGCCGCGCGGGCCGAGGTGGCGCTGCGCCGCGAAGCGCTGATCAATGCCCGCAATGCGGCGGAGACGCTGCGTCTGCAACTGCTTCGCCTGATGAACCCCGGCCGGCCGCAGTGGGACCGCGCCGTCGAGCCGGTCGAAGAGCCCAGCTTCGTCGATGTGGAGCTGGACGGCGTGGAAGACCACGTCGCCCTCGCGTTGCAACGGCGGTCCGACCTCAACGAGGCACGCCTCCGCCTCGCACAGCGCCGCCTCGACGTGGTCACCACCGGCGAAGGCCTGCTGCCCCGGCTGGACCTGTTCGCCACCCTCGGCAAGACCGGCTATGCCGACGCGTTCGGCCAGGCGTGGCGCGACATCGACGGCCAAAGCTACGACTTCACCGTCGGCGCCCAGTTCGAATACACCCTCGGCAACCGCGCCGCCGAGGCCCGCGACCGCGCCGCCCGCTTCAGCCGACGCCAGGCCAGCGAAGCGATCGGCAACGTCGCCGAACTGGTGCAACTCGACGTCCGCACCGCCTGGCTGGAAGTGCAACGCTCGCGCGAACAGATCGCCGCGACGGTCGCCACCCGCGAGCTACGTGAGGAGACGCTGCGGGCCGAGCAGGAAAAGTTCCGCGTCGGCACCACCACGGCCCTCCTGGTCGCCCAGGCCCAGCGCGATTTGCTGGAAAGCCAGATCGCCGAAGTCCAGGCCGTCATCAACTACCGCCAGGCGTTGATCGACCTGTATCGGCTGGAAGGTTCGCTGCTGCTAAGGCGTGGCGTGGATGCGCCGGGGGCCGAGCCGCGCGAGTTCAACGGTGAGTAATTTCATGGAAAGGTAAGGATGGGTGCCACACAGCATGCCGAAGGCTGCTGTGTGCCGGTCCCCCCAAGCGTATCCAGCACACAGCACCCTCCGCGATGCTGTGTGGCACCCTGGTTCCTATCATCATGATTACCCCGCACTGGACAGCAGTTCGCCGTCGGCCATGTCGGGGGCGGGGAGGTCGGTGTGGCCCATGAGGTAGTGGTTGATGGCGCCGGCGGCCGGGGGTCATGCCTTGAAGATGTGGGCGCGGTTGCCGGTGACGTCGCGTAAGGCGTTGCGGGTGTCGACGATCAGGCGGGCGTGGTCGGCGATGCGTTGCCAGTCGTAGGCGGCGTGGTGGGTGGCGACGAGCACGCAGTCGGCCGTGCGCAGCGCCGCGTCCGTCAGCTCGATGCTCTGCATCGGCGGCAGGTCGGGGTAGTGCCGCATGGCGTGCGTGCGCGGGACGTGCGGGTCGTGGTAGGCGACCGTCGCGCCGAGGCGGCGCAACTGGCGGATCAAGGCGAAGCTGGGGCTTTCGCGCACGTCGTCGACGTCGGGCTTGTAGGCGAGGCCGAGCACGAGCACGTTCGCGCCCTGCACGGCCTTGCCCTGGCTGTTGAGCGCGAGCATGGTGCGCTGGATGACGTAGTCGGGCATCTGGTGGTTGACCTGCCCGGCGAGTTCGATGAAGCGGGTGGTGTGGCCGACTTCGCGGGCCTTCCAGGTGAGGTAGAACGGGTCGATGGGGATGCAGTGGCCGCCGAGGCCCGGGCCGGGGTAGAACGCCTGATAGCCGAAGGGCTTGGTGGCGGCGGCGTCGATGACTTCCCAGACGTCGACGTCCATTTCGGTGAGGATGATTTTCAGTTCGTTGACCAGGGCGATGTTGACCGCGCGGTAGACGTTTTCCAGCAGCTTGGCGGCCTCGGCGACCTCGGCGGAGCGGACGTGTATGACCTGCTGCACCGCTTGCCGGTAGAGGGCGACGGCCCGTTCGGCGCTGGCGGGGTCGATGCCGCCGACGAGCTTGGGGATGGTGCGGGGGTCGTGGTCCTTTCGGCCGGGGTCTTCGCGTTCGGGCGAGTAGGCGAGGAAGAAGTCTTCGCCGCAGGTCAGGCCCGCGCTGGCCAGGCGGGGGAGCATGATGTCGCGCGTGGTGCCGGGGTAGGTGGTGGATTCGAGCACGACGAGCTGGCCGGGGCGGAGCGTGTCGGCGATGGCGTCGGTGGTGCGTTCGATGTAGGTCAGGTCCGGGTCGAGGTGTCGGCCGAGCGGCGTGGGGACGCAGACGAGGATGGCGTCGACCTCGGCGAGGCGGGCGAAGTCGGTGGTGGCGTCGAAGCGGTCGGTGGCGACCAGGGGGGCGAGGTAGTCGTCGCCGAGGTGTTTGAGGTAGTTGCCGCCGTCCTTGAGCGTCTGCACCTTGGCGGGGTCGACGTCGAAGCCGAGCACGGTGAAGCCGGCGGTCCAGAAGGTTTTCACCAGCGGCAGCCCGACGTAGCCGAGGCCGATGACGCCGACGCGGGTGGCCCGGGTCGGTTCGGGGTCGTGGCGGGCGTGGGACGGGCGGGTCATGGGCGTCTGCCTCTCGGGCAAGCGGGCGATCAGGCGGTCGCCGGGGTGGTGCGGTACCAGTCGACGGTGGCGGCCAGGCCCGGCTCAAAGGGGACGAGCGGCGCGTAGTCCAGGGCGGCGGCGATCTGCGTCAGGTCGGCCTGCGAGTGCTTCACGTCGCCGGCGCGGACCGGTTCGTGCGTCGGCGTCAGGTCAGGCCGGCCAAGCTGCCGGGCCATGAGCGTCGCCAGTTCGTTCACGCTCACCCGCCGGCCGCAGGCGACGTTGAGCACCGCGCCTTGCAGCGGCCGGGGCACGCGGGCGGCGAGCAGGTTGGCGTGCACGGCATTGGCGACGTAGGTGAAGTCGCGCGACTGTTCGCCGTCGCCGAAGATCACCGGCCGCCGCCCGGCCAGCAGCGCCTTGGCGAAGGCGGCGATCACCGCGGCGTAGGCGCTGTTGGCGTTCTGCCGGGGGCCGAAGATGTTGAAGTAGCGCAGCGCCACCGTGTCCAGCGCGTAGCTGCTGGCATAAGCGCGCAGCAGCGCTTCGCCGGCGACCTTGGTGGCGGCGTAGGGGCTTTGGGGGCGGACGGGCATGGTTTCGATTTTGGGCAGCGCTTCCGAGTCGCCGTAGGCCGCGCTGCTGGCGGCGAACATGACGCGCACGACGCCAGCCGCGCGCGCCGCTTCGAGCACGTGGAGCGTGCCGGTGGCGTTGACAGCGTGATAGTGCGCCGGCTGCTCGACGCTGTGCGGCACGGAGCCGAGGGCAGCCTGATGGAAGACGTAGCGCACCTGCTGCATACAGTCGCGGACGAGGGCGGTGTCGAGGATCGAGCCTTCGACGAAGCGCAGCCGGTCGCCCGCCCGTTCGCGGAAGGTGTCGAAGTTGGCGACGTCGCCGCCGGTGAGGTCGTCGAGCACGGTGACGCGGGCGCCGAGATCCAGCAGCGCTTCGGTCAGGTGCGAGCCGATGAAGCCCGCGCCGCCGGTGACCAGCACCGGGCAGTCGGCGAAGGCGTCGCCGTGCAGCGTCGGCCATGCGACGGCCGCCGGGTCGGGAGCGGCATGGGCGTGTGCAGCCATCGGCGAAGCTTTCATCCAGATGCAGTTCCGTCGCCAGGGCTCGCGCACCGGCGGACCCTCGATCGATTTCAGGATATCGCATCGCGGCGGACTCGGCACCCGAGCCGGGGGTGGCATCTCACCCTTGCGGTTACCATGCGCTTGCACGCCCAATGCCACCTACCTGGAAAACGACATGAAGCATCGGCGTCCAAGGTTCGTTCCCACGTTGCGAAGCACCCTGCCCGCGCTGGTTGTGACGGCCGTGGCGCTGGCTGGCGGCGCGGCGGCCCGGGCCGAGCTGCCCGACCCGCATGACTACCTGCGCCGCGTGCGGGCCAACCCCCACCTGGAGCAGACCACCGGCGAGTTCTTCGCCTGGCACGCCGCCTACGCAGCCGACACGTTCCTCGACGCCTATGAAGCCTCGCAGGACCCCGCGTGGCTGGCGGCCGCGGCAGCGTACTACGACGACTACATCGGCAAGCTCGAGACCGATCCGGACGGCTACAAGGGCTGGATCGGCGAGACGATCCGCCGGGACCCGGACCTCCGCGGCGACGCGCTGGTGGGTGACGCCATCCTGCTCAACCCGCTCGTCCGCTTCGCCGAACTGGTGAAGCAGGACCCCGCCCTGGCGGACCGCTTCGGCGAGAAGGCGGAGGCGTACGTCGCGCTGGCCGAGCACATCGGCTGGGAGAAGTGGAACCACCGTGACACCTACCACCTGGACAACGGGTTCGGCAGCTACCGCACGCACGACAAGTTCATCGACGCCGACGATCCGACGCGGTGGGTCGAACGGCCGTCGACTGTGATCAGCGACAACCTCAACAAGCATTACGCGATGGGCACGGTGTTCCTCCGCCTTTACCGCATCACGGGCGAAGCGAAATACCGCCAGCGCGTCGAGGAAATCTTCCGCCGCAACAAGCAGATGTGGCGGCACTTCCCGGAAGACGACCGGGTCTCCTGGAATTTCTGGGTGCCCCACGGCCCGTACGACATTGAAGGGCGAACCCCCAAAAGCTGGGTCGCCGTCCACCCCAACCGCCCCGGCTACCAGGCCAGCGAGGTTTCGCACTTCGTCGAGGTGTACGACACCGGCCTCGTGTTCGACGAAGCGGACATGCGCCGCCTGGCCAACACCAACCGCTGGATGCGCCAACGCGATGGCTGGCGCTCCTCCGACGGCACGACCGACGCCGGCACGCTCTGGGCCTCGCTCGCCCGCTTTGATGCCCGCATCCGCGACCAGCACGAACGCGACCTCCGCGCCGGCGACAGCGACCGCCAGCGCATCGCCCTCTCCTACCTCCACCACGTCACCGACACGCTCGGCCCCGAGCGCCGCTACGTCGACGACGCCGCGCAGGTGCGCGTCTTCGAGCACCCGCCCGAGCCCGGCCGCAACCTCTCGATGACCGTGGCGATCCCCGGCACGATCGAACTGGCCAAACACGAACAGGCCGCGCTGGCGACGCAGATCCGCGCCGCCGGCACGCTGCGCATCGAGCTGCTCTCGGCCGACGGCGAGCAGGTGCTCGGCACGCTGCACGAGGCCCGCGTCGCCAGCGACGAGCCGGCCTTTCACATCCCGCGCTGGGACGGCGTCCGGCCGGACACGGGCGACAAGCAGCCCGGCGAATACCGCGTCCGCTGGTCGCTCGCCGGCGAGCAGCGCCACTACCCGCTGCACGTCGTCGAAGGCACGCCTGCCGAAGACAGCGAGCCGCCGCGCACCCTCCAGCCCGGCCAGACGATCGACCTCGACTTCGAGCACGACCTCGACCCGCGCTGGCAACTCGAAGGCGCACGCGTCACGGACGAACAGGCCCGCGAAGGCTCGCGCAGCCTGCGCCTGGGCAGCCGTGATCGCGCGACATTCCGGTTCGCCGGCCACGAGCCCCTGCCCGTCCGCATCACCCTCTCCGTCTACGACGCGGGCCACCGCCACAGCGGCAACGGCAACGGCCCCGCCTGGGGCGTGCGCGACGCGGCCGGCGACCTGTTCGTCCTCCGCCAGGCGTGGCGCGCCTACCTCAACGGCAACCAGCATTACGCTTGGGTGAACACCGGCGAAAACCGCTGGTTCACCCTCCACCACACCCGCATCGCCCGCCGCGAAGGCTGGCGGGAGTGGGTCTTCGACTTCACCGACCCCGACCACCCCGCCATCACCTGCGGCGGCGAAGCGGTTGACACGCTCGACGAAGACTACACCCCCAACGGCGCCGTGGGCATCCACCTGCTCGGCGGCGACCCCGACATGCCGGCGATGTACGTCGACCGCATCCGCATCACGTATCCACGCTGACCCCGGCCGCACGTTGGAAAAAGAGCGCCCCTTGCCGAGACGGGCCGTGGGTCAGTCTGAAGCTTTAAATCTTCAGTGGGACGTGCGTCCCGCCCGCCAGAGGGAGAAGGCGGACGGGACGCCCACCCCACTTTGAGAGTGTCCCACTCCCCTGCTCGACACTGATGTGGCCGGCGATTAACCTTGCTCCATGCCCCGCAAAACCAACGCTGTCATTCATGAACCGGCCCGTGATGTTCCCGTCATCGGCGAGTACGACGTCTGCGTGCTCGGCGGAAGCTGCACGGGCGTCTTCGCCGCCGTCCGCGCCGCACGACTGGGCGCCCGCGTCGTGCTGGTGGAAAAGGCCGGCTGCTTCGGAGGCGTGGCCACGCTGTCGCTGGTCAACGTCTGGCACAGCCCGCTGGACGAGGCGTTCGAACGCCCGATCATCGGCGGCCTGACGCTGGAGGTGATGCAGCGCCTGGAGCGCCGCGCCGCAGTGAAGCATCGCGAACGCAGCCCCCACTGGGCGTGGGCGTTCAACCCGGCGGAAATGCAGATCGAGCTGGACGAGCTGGTCACCGAGGCCGGCGTCGAGCCGATGCTGCACACCAGCTTCGTCGCCCCCTACGTCGTCGACGGCCGACTCGACGCAGCGATCGTCGAAAATAAGTCCGGCCGCGGCGCTCTTCGCGCCCGCCAGTTCATCGACGCCACCGGCGACGCCGACCTCTGCCACCGCCTGGGCCTGGAAACCTACACCGCCGGCCACCTCCAGCCCGCGACCACCTGCGCCACCCTCAGCGGCTGGTCCACCCTCGACGGCTTCGACCTCGGCAAGACGATGCTCGAACATGGCGCCACGCTGAATCTGCCGCAAGGCTTCGCGTGGGGCACGACCATCCCCGGCTCGGACGTCTACATGCTCGCCGGCACACGCATCTACCACACCGACTGCTCCGACGCCGCCGCCCTGACCCGCGGCGAAATCGAGGGCCGACGGCAGGTCCGCGCCATCACCGACCTGATCCGCCAGCACGCCCCGCAGGCCAAGGTGACCTTGCAGACCCTCCCCGCCCGCATCGGCATCCGCGAAACCCGCCACGTCCGCTGCCACCACCAGCTCACCGGCGACGAGATCCTCCACGGCCACCGCTTCGACGACGCCATCGCCAACGGCAGCTACCGCGTCGACATCCACCACCAGGACAAGCCCGGCATCACGCTGCGCTACCTCGACGGCCGGGAGGAGTACTGCTGCCCCGGCCAGCCCAACCAGGTCGGCCGCTGGCGCGAAGAAACCAGCGAGAACCCGACCTTCTACCAGATTCCCTACCGGTCGATGCTCCCTCGCGGCCCGTTCGACAACGTGCTGGTCGCCGGGCGGATGATCGACGCCGACCCGCTGGCGCACGCCGCCATCCGCGTGATGGTGAACATGAACCAGACCGGCGAAGCGGCCGGCGTGGCGGCCTGGCAGGCGCTCGACTCGACCACCGCCTTCCCCGCCCTGCCCGCCGCGACGATCCGCAAGACCCTCGCCGCACAGGGCTCCGTCATGATCGATTGAGCCTTGAGCCGTTCGCTTTAAGCGCTTCTAAAAAATCCTTCTCCCCTGAGCGGAGAAGGTGCCGGCGCTCCCGGTAGATGAGCGGTGAAAGTGTGGCGTTCGATCACCTTCCGGGCTTGCCAAAAACGCAAGGCAACAGGACGCCCCACTTTGAAAATGCATCACTACCCACGCCTTGGCCTTCATCCCGCCACGCGATCGCCCCAGGCATCGGCGAACGTCGGCATCGGGTTTTTTTTACCCCGCCGACGCCGACCGGTCGACGCGGTGGGACACCCTTGTGGTGAATCCGATCGCGATAGCCTTGCTCTTTCAACCGCCGCCGGCTCTCCGGCCGTGCATGCTCATTCCAAGTTCTGGAGGCAGTCAGGCGCTGAGAGCCCAAGCTGGTCGATGAAGCAGGACTCGAAATCCGGCTCAAGATTCAGTTCGACAATACGCATCGTTCGTCCCACATACGCCAGTTCGTCGATCAAGCTCGCGTCGAGCATGGCGACATACGCACCAGCGAGTGCCGTGTTGCCCACAACCCGCACCTGCTCGGCCCGGAAACCCGGCAGCAGGCCACAGGCGATGGCATTCGGCACGCTCATGTGCATGCCGAAGCCGCCGGCCAGATGGAGCGTTTGAACATCGGCAATCTCCAGGCCCGCGTGGCGGAGCAACGTCAGAATGCCGGCGGCGATCGCCGCCTTGGCTTGCAGCAGCGAGGCGATGTCGCTTTCGCTGATGACGATCGGCTCCTTGCCTTGACCGAAGGCGATCCGAAACGCCCGGCCACAGCCGTCCCTCTCGCTCAGCCGATCACCGGCGACTTCAGGGTTGAATCGCCCCGCTCCATTGAGCAGGCCGACCCGCCGCCCCTCGGCCAGAAAGTCCACATAGGCCGACCCGCACAGCCCCGCCGCCCGCTTCGGAGCGTCGCCGATCATGTCGAACACCACCGCCAACGGGTTTTCATGCAGCCGAATGTGACTGATGGCCCCGTCACCAGCGCGCATGCCGCAAGTCAGCCGGGCGCCCTCAAACGCCGGGCCGGCGGCCGTGGCGCAGCCAAACATCTCATCGCCGCGTTTGAGAATGATTTCTCCATTGGTGCCCACGTCCACGAGCAGTGCCGTTTCCGGAGCATAACGCATCCCCGTCGCCACCACGCCGGCGGTCAGATCTGCGCCGACGTATGCCGCGGCGCCGGGAAGCAGATGGAACGTCGGCCGCAGATCAGGCGGTGTGTGGGGCGGCAAGGGCAGCGCTGCCGTCGCCAGCGACTGGTAATTGAGAAACGGCGGGGTGAACGGCATCACCCCCATGGGGGACGGGTCCACCCCCGCAAACAGGTGCAGCATCGTCGTGTTGCCCGTCATGCTGACGCAGACCAGCGAAGTCGCGACGGCGTCAACCTGGTCGAGCAACTCGATCAACAGCGGGAACACGGTCTGCGTCACGATTTCCCCCTGAAGCTGCGCGAGCATGGCTGGATCACTCATACAAAGATTGATGCGTGTCAGCACATCGTCGCCCGAGTGCATCTGGTGGTTGAAAGATGATGCCCGAGCGACGATCTCGCCCGTGTCCAGATCGACCAGCACTGCCGCGACGGTGGTGGTTCCCACGTCCACGGCGGCCCCGAACCGGACCGTATCATCTTCGCCACCCGTCGCTGTCATCAGCCAGTGGTCGCCGCGAAACGCGATCTCGGCGCGGTGAGCGTTCGCGTCTTGTGCAGGAACGTCCGGCGCCAGGCGCAGGCATGGCACGTGCGGATGATCGGGGCCGAGGGCGCGCGCCAAGCGTTCCAGCAACGGTTCGTTCGGATTCGTGGCCGGCGGCAAGACGATGCGCTGAGACAGGGGGGCATGAGCCGCTGAGATCGCCAGTTGAAACTCGCTGACCACCTGCGGCCGATACGCCAGCAGCGAACGGTCGGGCAGGCGGATCACCGTCGGTGAACCGGCCACCAGTCTGTATTCGCACGCTCGCACCGTCACGGGGGCGCCGTTGGCGGTGGCGGCCTGGTTCGTCAACACATGCCGCAGCGAACCTTGATGGATCTCGACGAGACATCCATCGCACAAACCGCGCTGACCGCATCGCGTGTTCAGCGGCAGGCTCTCCCGCCGCAGCAGATCGGTGAGTCGCTGGCAGTGATGATCCGGCGAAACCCACAATGTCTGATCACCCGCTCGCGAGCTCACCTGCACCGGCGTTCTGTCATGGCTCATCATGGTCGGCTCCGTGGTGGGCAGAGGGTGCCTTCCGTGTCGCGGCTGCACAGGCCGCAGGCGAGCACCGTTGCTTCAATGCCAAGCAGCTTTTCCATACGGTCGACGGTCTGCTGAAGCTGCTCGCAAACCCGTTGCGGCTCATCGTGCCGGCCCTGCTCCAGCCTCTCCAGGTGCTTGAGGCGCACCATGCGACGGGCGACATGAGCCACCTCGGCCTCAAGCACCACGCAAGCAAGGACATCGGTTGGAACGGGTATCATGTGACCTCCAGCGGCATACCCGTGACCAACTATATCCTACTCGCCCCAAAAAGGGGATCTGTAGGCCTGTAATGCTAAAATAGTGCATGAAATTGCCGCTTCAGTCCATTTCGCTGTCTCCGACATTTCGTACAATGTAAATGGATCGCATGGTCCTTTTATAAAAGGGTTCTGTCATGAGCAGCGTCACGAACGAGTTGGCCACCTTGACCGAGGCTGTGGTGGAAGGCAACCGCAGCAAAACCGTGCGCCTGACGCAGGAGGCACTGGCGGCCGGCGTCGAGCCGTTGGCGATCATCGAGCAGGGGCTGGTGCCCGGCATGGCGATCGTGGGCGACCGGTTCAAGAAGAACGAGGTGTTCGTGCCCGAGATGCTCATTGCCGCCCGCGCCATGAAGGAAGCGATGGCGGTGTTGGAGCCCCGGCTTGTCGCCTCGGGATACAAGCCGGCCCACACGGTGGTCATCGGCACCGTTCAAGGCGACCTGCACGACATCGGCAAAAACCTGGTGGGCACGATGCTCAAGGGCGCGAACTTCGGCGTTGTCGACCTGGGCACCAATGTGTCGGCCGAGCGGTTCATCGAAGCGGTTCGCGAACACGGGGCAACCCTCATCGGCCTCTCGGCGCTGTTGACCACCACCATGCCCGCCATGAAAACGACGCTCGACGCCATCCGCGCCGCCGGCCTGGTCGACGTGCGCGTCATGATCGGCGGGGCCCCCGTGACCGACGGCTACGCCCGCGAGATTGGAGCCGATGGCTTCGCCGCCGATGCCGCCAGCGCCGTCAACACAGCGCGCGAACTCGTCGCCGCCTGAAGCCGCGGTCGGGCGTGAACTTCCGCGCCGGAGCGAAACGCAGCGAAGCTCCGGCCGCATCTCGCGCTGCACCAAGGTGCCTGACCATGCCCGCCTACACCCGTCTGGCCATTGACAATCCGTGTGACCTGTGCTTCGGCACCGCACCGCACCCCCTGACCACCCGCCGGGGCATGGTCATCGGCGGCGGCATGGTGTACCCGGAGCTGAACTTCACGCTGCCGCCCATGCTGGTTGAGAACGGCACGATGGACGAGGTGCGCAAGCAGTACCGTCAGATCATCACCGCCGCGCTTCAGCGTGCCGCCGACCTGGCCGTGCCGGGCGTCGTGATCGAGTTCGAAACCGTGCCCCCGATGACGCAGGTGCCCGCCTGGGGCATTGAGTTGACCGCGATCCTGGCCGACGTCATGGAGCAGATGTACGCCAGGCACGGCCTCAAAAGCGTGTTGCGCATTACCCCAAACGACACACGGGAGTTTGACCGCCCGCCCGTGCTCCGCCGCGGTGAGAACTGGCAGCAGATGCTTGAGACGTTTGAAGGCTGCGCCAAGGCCGGCGCGGAGCTGCTTTCCATTGAGTCGGTTGGCGGCAAGGAGGTGCATGACGAGGCATTGCAGATGGGCGACCTGAGCGGGGTGATCTTCGCCCTGTGCGTGCTCGGCGAGCGCGACATGCGCTTTCTGTGGACGGCGTTGGACAAGGTCGCCAGGGCGACAGGATCGGTCTGTGCCGGTGACACGGCGTGCGGCTTCGGCAACACGGCGATGGTGCTGGCCGAGCAGAAGATGATTCCGCGCGTGTTTGCGGCCGTCGTGCGGGCGGTGACGGCGGTGCGATCGCTGGTGGCTTACGAGTGCGGAGCGGTCGGGCCGGGCAAGGACTGCGGGTATGAGAACCCGATTCTCAAGGCGATCACCGGCTATCCGATGGCGATGGAAGGCAAGACCGCCGCCTGTGCTCACTTTTCGCCGCTGGGCAATATCGCCGCCGCGACCTGCGACACGTGGAGCAACGAGAGCGTGCAGAACGTGCGCCTGCTCGCGGGCATGGCCCCGACGTGCTACATGGAGCAACTTGCCTACGACTGTCGGCTGATGAACGAGGCGAGGCGGGATGGTGCGGAGGGGGCGCGAACACTTCAACGCTGGCTGGTGCGATCCGATGCGGCGCTGGACCCGCAGGCATACATTCTCACGCCGACGAACGTGATCGAACTGGGCGCTGCGATCGTTGCGGCGCCGGACGCCTACCAGGCTGGCGTCGCGGTCGCACGCCGGGCGATCGATCTGCTTGAGCTGGGTGCGGCCGAGGGACTGGTGCATGTCCCGGAGCGCGAGCAGCCGTGGCTGGGGATGATGCGCGACACACTTGACGGCCTGCCGCGCGACGTCGACACGTTCATTGATCAGCAAATGCCGTTGGTGGATGCAACCAAATGCACGCTTGGCGAATACGAACTGGTTTGAACGACAGACTGGCAGCGATGTCGGAAACGCATTCTTCACCGACGGAGAGACGCAATGACATCAACGAGCACACATCCCATGACCGGCCAGGAGCGTGTGGCGGCCATGTTTGACCGCCGCGATCACGATCGTGTGCCACGACACGACACCTTCTGGTCCGAAACCATCGAACGCTGGCAGCGTGAAGGGCTGGACGGTGATCGCCAGACGGTGCTCGACCTGCTTGAAAGTGACTTCCACGGTCTCTGCTGGGCCTGGCCCTGCTCATTTCCGGAACAGGAGATTCTTGTCAGCGAAGATCACGAAACGCGTGTCACACGTGACGGTCACGGCAAGACCGTGCGCTACTGGAAACATCACAGCGGTACACCCGAGCATCTCGGCTTCGACTGCGACAGCCGGCAGAAGTGGGAAGCCATCTACAAACCCGCCTTGCTCGACACCGGTCTGCAGGTGGACCCGGAGGCGGTCAGACGGCGCTATCGCATCGGTCGGGAGCAACAGCGATGGTGCTTTCTTTCGGGCGTGGAAAGCTTCGAGCAGACACGGGCACTGATGGGTGACGAGATTACGCTCATGGCCATGGCCGAGGACCCCGACTGGATCCGTGACGTCTCGCACACGCACACCAGCCAGGTCATCCGCAATTTTGACGCCATCATGGCCACCGGCATCGAGCCGGACGGCGTGTGGATCTACGGCGACATGGCGTTCAACCACGCCACCATGTGCTCGCCCACGATGTACCGCGAGTTGATCTGGCCCGACCACAAGCGCCTGGCAGACTGGGCCCACGTTCACAACATGAAGCTTATCTTCCACACCGACGGCGACGTCAACGGCGTGCTGGACCTTTATCTGGAAGCCGGCATCGACTGTCTCCAGCCGTTGGAGGCCAAGGCGAACATGGACGTGCGCCGCTTGGCCCAGACCCATGGCGACCGGATGGCACTGTTCGGCAACATCAACGTCATGGTGATGGGCACGAATGACCGCGATCAGATCGAGCATGAGGTTGCCACCAAGTTCGCCGCCGCCATGCTCACACGCGGCTACGCCTATCACAGCGACCATTCCGTTCCGCCGACGGTGAGTTGGGAGACCTATCAGTTCATCATCGAAAGAGTGGCCCACCACGGTCAGTATGAGTGAATGGATGAGAACAGCGATGAATTGGCAGAAGAACTTTCACCGGCTGATGACGGGTCATGACGAGGCACGCGTGCCACTGGACCTGCCGGTGACGCCGCCGGTTGTCGATCGTATTGCTCAACATTATGGCACCCGCGATGCGGTGTCGGCATTCGACCTGGGCTTCCGTGGCGTCGGCATCGATTGGTTGGTCGGCGGCGGAGATCGGCGGGCCTGGCTTGACGCGTATGCATGCCTCGGCGTCACGATGCCGGTCAATGTGGAATTGAACTGTTTCGGGATCGCACATCTGCCGCCGCCGGCGGCGTCGGTCGGGGAGGCGTACCACTTTCGGGAAATGCTGCATCCCCTGGCGTCGATCACCGACGTGGAGCAACTCGTAGCACTGCCTTGGCCGGACATCGAACGGGCCGCAGGCGACCCGGGGTTGGGCCAGCGTGTGGCCGCCGTTCACCGCGAAGGGCGCGTTGCGGTGCTTGGGCTTGAGTGCACCGCCTTTGAGTCCACGTGGTACCTCCGCGGCATGGACAACGTGTTCGTAGATCTGATTGAAGACACCGGCATCAGCCAGTGGCTGCTGGACTGGTTCACGCGGCGATCTATCGCCGCAGCGATTGCCGGGGTCCACGCTGGGGTGGACGTTGTGGGGCTGGGCGATGACATCGGCACGCAACGGGGCATGATGATGGCCCCCGAGTTCTGGCGCCAACACCTCAAGCCCCGGCTGGCACAGGTCATTGCCGCCGTGCGCGAGCATGAACGGGGGCAACGCGTCTATGTGCGCTACCACTCGGACGGTGATGTGCGGGCAGTGATCGATGATCTGATCGAGGTCGGCGTGGACATCCTCAATCCGCTTCAACCCGAATGCATGCCGCACGACGAGGTGATCCCTCGCTACCGGGACCACCTGGCGTTCTGGGGCCTCATCGGCACGCAGACGACGATGCCCTTTGGCACGCCGGACGATGTCCGATCGGCCGTCGATCGCTGTCGCCGCCACGTCCGCGACGGCGCCCGCATCGTCATTGCCCCCACGCACGTGCTCGAGCCCGACGTGCCGTGGTCGAACATTACCGCCCTGGTCGATCATGTGATCGGCCTGCCCACGAAAGCCACGCCATGAACGACCGCCAACGCTTCCACGCCACCATGCACGGCCAGCCGTGCGATCGCTCGCCGATCTGCGACTTCGGGTTCTGGGACGAGACGATAGAGGCTTGGCACGAGCAGGGCCTGCCGCGCCATCTGCCACCGGACAATCGAGGCGACGCCGTCAGCCGATGGCTGGGCATGGACCCGCTGCCCCTTGGTACTGGTGGCGAAGTCGAGCTGTGCCCAGCGTTCGAGTGCCTGGTGCTCGAAGATCGCGGCGATCGTGAACTCGTGCAGCAAGCCGATGGCGTGCGTGTCGTGCGGCATAAGCGCATGAGTTCTATTCCCATGCACGCGGGCCACCTGCTCACCGACCGAGCGAGTTGGGAACGCCACTACAAACCCCGGCTGGACCCGGACGATCCCAACCGCCTGCCTCAAGGTGAGGCGTGGGAGCAACAAGTCGCCACATGGTGCGATCCCCAGCGGAACCACCCGCTCGCGCTCTGGTGCGGCAGCCTGTTTGGCAAGATCCGCGACTGGATGGGGCTGGAAGCAATTTCGTACGTTCCTTTCGACGACCCGGCCTGGTTTGAGGAGATGGTGCATGCCCGGGCCGACGTCACCGTCGCCGTGCTGGAAAAGGTTCTTGCCACCGGCGGGCGCTTCGAGGCCGCGGCGTTCTGGGAAGACATGTGCTACAACGCCGGGCCGCTGCTCTCGCCAGCCCACTTCAAACGCTACCTCGTTCCGCAGTACAAACGCATCACCGACCTGCTTCACCGCCACGGCATCGACATTGTCTGGGTCGACTGCGACGGCTGCATTGACGAACTGATCCCCCTCTGGCTCGAAGCGGGCGTGAACACGATGTTTCCCATCGAGGTCGGCACATGGGGCGCCGATCCGGTGGCGATGCGCCGTCAGTATGGGCGGGACCTGCGCCTGATGGGGGGATTCAGCAAGCGCATCCTGGCGCAGTCGCCGGCCGCGATCGAGGCCGAAGTCCACCGCCTCGCTCCGCTGGTTGAGGAAGGCGGTTATATCGGCTTCTGCGATCATCGGGTGCCACCAGATGTGTCACTGGCCAACTACCTGCACTACCTCCACACGGCCCGCCGGGTATGGGGAAAGGACCTGAACCTCAAACCTTTGGGCCGCCCGCAACCGCAACCGGAGACCACCTCTCCATGAACCATCCTGGCAATGCCGCCAAAGCTGCCGTCTGGAAACGTTACCGGGATCACCGGCCAACGCGCGTCCCCGTCGTGCTTGGGACGAACCCACGTGTTGTATTGCTTGACCCTGTGCTGAACGAGCAAGGCTACACCTTCGAGGACGCCGCGCACGATCCGCGCGTTCACGTTGAAGTGGCACTGCAATGGCAGCACCACCTGCGGACCGAGCTGAATCGCTACAGCGACGAACCTGTTGGCCTGCCGGATGTCTGGGATGTGCAGATGCACGTCTACAACGTCTATGAAGCCGCGTACTTCGGCGCACCGGTGCAGTTCACGCCCGGCCAGGTGCCCGCCACCGAACCGATCTTCACCGCCGACGATCACCAGGCGATCTACGAGATCGGCATCGATCGCCCGCTCGAGCATGGCTACCTTCAACAGATGCTTGCCTTCTGGCATGAGATGGAGAGCGTGTGCCGGGGCTTGCGCTTCCATAACCGCCCGGTACGGCTCATCCCGTGGGCCGCCCGCGGCAGCGATGGGCCAGTCACCGTCGCCTGTAATCTCTGCGGCAGCGACTTCCTGATGCTCATGCTCGAAGACCCACCCGTCGCCGATCGCCTGCTGGCTTTTATCACCGACGCCGCCATTCACCGACGCGATGCGTTTTCGAACTACTGGGGCGACCGCCTGTCACCGGCCAATGGACTGGCCGATGATGCATGTGCCATGCTCAGCCCGCACACCTTCGCCGAGCAGGTGTTGCCGCACCATTTGCGCTACTACGAAGCCGGACCTCCCCACGTGCCACGCAGCATGCACCTGTGCGGCAACGCCACGCACCTGTTCCCCCTGCTTCACCAGCAGGCGGATGTCGCCAGCTTCGACACCGGCTTTCCGGTGGACCATGGCAAGCTCCGATCTACGTTGGGGCCTGAGGTTGAAATCCTCGGCGGCCCGCAGATCGATCTGTTGATGCACGCCGCCCCCGACACGGTGTACGCCCGCACACGTGAAATTCTGCAAAGCGGGGTCATGCAAGGCGGCCGGTTCATCTTGCGTGAAGGCAACAACCTGCCGCCCAGTTGCCCCACCGCAAACCTGGAGGCGATGTACACCGCCTGCCTCACATATGGATGCTACGCCCCTGACGAGCCCCAGCCAGCCGAACTGACAGGTGAACAGTCATCGAGCGCAGAAGGCACGGCCGAATGAACTTCACCGCAAATCAACATGACGACGCTCACAGCGCCAGCGGATCATCGCCACGGCCGTGTGCGTTCCCCCCGGCACCGACGTGCCCATTAGAGCGTTGCCCGGAATTCCCGAACAGCGTGGCCCGCTTCGAAGCCTGGTGGCAAGGCGAGTTGATCGATCGCCCACCGGTCACGCTCACCGTGCTCCCAGGCCGACCCTACCGCGGACCGACAAGCAAACATGCCACGGCACGCGATCGTTGGCTGGATGTCGAGTACCAGGTTGAACATGCGATTGCCGAACTGGCACGTTATGACTTCGTCGGTGACAGGTTTCCCATCTATGTGCCCGATGTCGGCCCCGAGCTTGCGGGCACGTTGCTGGGCTGCGAGTTGGAATTCGGCGAACACACCTCCTGGTCGTTGCCGATCATCGAGAATGCCGAGCAATGGTCTGACCTGCTCGACCGCCAGCCGGACTTCACCGGGCCTTCCTGGCAAGCGATCGAAGCCATGACCGACCTGGCCCTCGAGCGCAGCCAGGGCCGGTTCCTGGTCGGCGTCACCGACCTGCACGGTGCATTCGACACCATGGCGGCGCTGCGCGATCCTCAGTGGCTGTGCCTGGATCTGGTCGACGCGCCTGAACGGCTCGGCCAGGTCAGCCGCCATCTCGCCGGCGTGTTCCGCGAAGCGTTCGACCGGCTGTGGTCGAAGATCCGCGCCGCCGGGATGGGTTGCACCACCTGGACGCCGCTCTATCACGGCGGGCCAGCCTACCTGCCGAGCTGCGATTTCTGGTGCATGCTCAGTACAGCGATGGCTCGCGAGGTCATCCTCCCCAGCATCCTTGAGGAAATGACCATACTCCATCGCACTCTTTTCCATCTTGATGGACCACAGGCACTGCGTCACCTGAACCTGCTGCTGGCGCTGCCACAACTTGACGCCATCCAGTGGGTCTATGGCGACGGCCACGGCCAGGCCAGCGACTGGCTCGACATCTACCGCCAGATCATCACAGCAGGCAAAAGCGTCCAGGTGATCGCCAGTAGTCCCGATGACGCCCTGGTCATTCTGCGCGCTCTGGGGCCGCACCGGTTGTGGCTGACAATCAGCGAGCCATTCTCCTCGATCGAACAGGCCTCCGCCTTTCTGCGAGAGATCGAGCAGTCCACCCGCACTGCATCAGCCATTCATTCTGGGCCTGCTGGTTTTCGCTGTGCACGCCGGAAGCGTGCACCCCGTGGCGAAATGGAATAAAAGTGCAGTTCCTCGTTCAATCGTCCGTTTCAGGTACCGATCAACAACGGTCAACGGGGCTGCCATCACCGGGGCCCGCCGGGGCGGCTCAAAACCTTCAATTTGACACCCGTCACGAGGAATTTGACACCTGAAATTGCCACTTGCGGGCTGTCAAAGCCTTTTCAAAGCAGATTTTCAGCGCACAAAAACGCCGCAACCCCTGTTTTTAATGGCGTTGCGGCGTTTTTGTGCGACGTGTCCAGAATGGAGCCGAGCGGGATCGAACCGCCAACCTTCCGATTGCGAACCGGACGCTCTCCCAATTGAGCTACGGCCCCGACCGATGCGACACGCCAGGGGCGACGTGTCATCGAGCCGAACATTGTGGCGCGGGGCCCATGCCAAGTCAAGTGGCCCCGCGGCGGATGCCGGGCCAGTGCAGGAGCGTGGTGACGACGGCGTCGAGCATGCGTTCGAGGCTGGCGTGGGGCATGGCGGGGATGGGCATGAGGATGAGCACGTCGCCGAGCGGGCGGACGATGACGCCATGCTCGCGGATGGCGGCGCAGACCGCGTAGCCGGTGCGGGCGGCGAAGTCGAAGGGCTTGGCGCTGTGACGGTCTTCGGCAAGTTCGATGCCGACCATGATGCCGCGCTGGCGGACGTCGAGCACGTGCGGACAGGCATCCGGATCGCGCAGCGCGTTGAGCTTATCGGCGATGAGGGCGGCGGAGTGGTTGATGTGTTCGAGCAGGTGGGTCCGGTCGAAGAGTTCAAGCGAAGCGACGGCGGCGGCGCAGGCGAGCGGGTTGCCGGTGTAGGTGTGGCCGTGGTAGAGCGTGCGGCGGTCGGCCAGTTCGCCGGTGAAGGCCTCATCGATTGCATCGGTGACCATCGTGGCGGCCAGCGGCAGGTAGCCGGCGGTGATGCCCTTGGCCAGGCAGAGGATGTCCGGCTCGACGGCGTCATGCTCGACGGCGAAGAGCTTGCCCGTTCGGCCGAAGCCGGTGGCGACTTCGTCGGCGATGAGCAGGACGTCGTGCTGCTTCGCGAGGTCGGCGACGCCGCGCAGGAAGCCGGGCGGCTGGGGGATCATGCCGGCGGCGCCTTGCATCACCGGCTCGATGACGATGGCGGCGGTGTCGTCGGCGTGGTCGCGAAGCATGCGGTCGAGTTCGGCCAGGCAGTGGCGGGTGAGCGCATCGGCGAGCGGGGCGTGCTCGCTTGGCCAGACGTGGTCGGGGCGCGGCGGCAGGTCGCGCGCCATGTCGGCGGGTGGACGGCAGGGGTCGGGGTTGGGAAACCAGGTGGTGGGGAAGACCATAGCCAGGAACGGGCGGTGGAACAGTTCGCTGTAGCCGACGGACATCGAGCCGGTGGTGTCGCCGTGGTAAGCGCCGGCGAGGCTGATGAAGCGGTTTTTGCCCGGTTTTCCGCGGTGATGCCAGTAGCCGACGGCCATTTTGAACGCGACTTCGAGGGCGGTGGCGCCAGCGTCGGAGTAGAAGGTTTTGGTGAGCTTGCCCGGCGCGCGGTCGGCGAGCATGGCGGCGAGTTCGATGCTCGGCGGCGAGGCGAGGCCCAGCAGCGTGGTGTGGGCGACTTTGTCGAGTTGTTCGCGGACGGCGTGGTCGATGGCGGGCACGCGGTGGCCGTGGACGTTGCACCAGAGACTGGAGACACCATCGATGTAGCGGTGGCCTTCGGTGTCGATGAGGTGTTCGCCTTCGGCGCGGTCGATGATGATCGGCGACTGTTCGCGCCACTGTTTCATGGGCGTGAATGGATGCCAGACGTGGGCGTGGTCGAGTCGCGCGAGCCGTTGGGTGCGTGTTTCACTCATGCATTTCAGGATAACGCAAAGCGCGCGGCGGGTGGCGGCGCGGTTCGTCGGGCGTGTTGTCGGTGAAATCGAGCGCGAGGAAATTGGACGATCGCGCGGACATTGCTCAAGGTGCGGACATCGCGCGGCCGATAAATGGGGCAACGTTATTGTTTTTGTGTTGACTTGCTTTTCCATCAACCGTTACAGTTGTCTAAAGCTCCGAGGGCGGATTCGAAAGGATAAGCCCATGGCTAAGAAGAAGGCGACCAAGAAGAAGGCTACGAAGAAGAAGGCGACCAAGAAGAAGGCCACCAAGAAGAAGGCCACCAAGAAGAAGGCGACCAAGAAGAAGGCTACGAAGAAGAAGGCCGCCAAGAAGAAGAAGTGATGTTTCGCCTCTGACTCGTTCCGGTCGTGTCGACGACACGATCCCCCAGCCGTCCCCGGCACGCCGCTCCGAACCAGGCGACCGACGGACGGAAACTCAAGCAAAAGCGCCTCGGAGCCAAACTGGAAGGCGACCCTTAACCGGGTCGCCTTCTTTTTGCGCCGGCGGCGTCACGCCATGCCAGCGCCACCTGAAACAGAGGGATCGAAGCCCACAACGCCACGCGATGGGCTTCGGACGGCGCAGCAAAAAGCCCGCGTCACGGTTCCGAAGGCGCATTCGAAACGGTGGTCGCGGGCGGCGTCGTGATCGTTTGTCCGGGCGAAGCGGGCGTCAGTCGGTGCGTTGCCAACCCAGCACGTGGCCGACGGTGCGCCACAGGATCCAGAGGTCAAGCTGCCAGTTCATGTGTTCGACGTAGTCGATGTCGTAGCGGATCCACTCCTGAAAGTCTTCGCCTTCGCGGCGGGTGCGCATGACCTGCCACAGTCCGGTGATGCCCGGGCGGATGCTCAGGCGCGCTTCACGCCAGGCGGGGCAGTACTGGTTTTCGCTGTGCGGGCTTGGCCGGGGGCCGACGACGGACATGTGACCGACGAGCACGTTGAGGAACTGCGGCAGCTCGTCGAGCTTGGTGTCGCGCAGGAACGCGCCGACGCGGGTGACGCGGGGGTCGTCGGCCATGAAAAACTGCGGACCGTCCACCTGGTTCGCCGCCGCGAGCTGCGCCTTGATCTGCTCGGCGTCGTTGCGCATCGAGCGGAACTTGAGGCAGGGAAACTCCCGGCCGCCGAGCGTCTCGCGCTGATGCACGAAGAAGAACGGCCGACCATCCTCCCACCAGATCGCCAGCATGATCAGCGGAAACAGCGGCAGGACCACCAGCAGCGCCAGGCTGGCGAAGAGAAGGTCGAACACCCGCTTGCCCGGCCGACGGCGACAGGTGTGACGGTGGGCCGACGGCGGCCTGGACAAGTCGGCGGGCGCGGCATCGAGCACACCCCGCGGGTCGAGGCGAGCCCATGGCACGGCTTCCGGTCCCTGCGCAACACGCATCGTGTCCCACAGCGCCACCGGCCCGGCGATGCTCACCGACTCCGCAAGCCGCCGGCCGGCGCCGACCCACACCGGCCCAATGAACCGCGCGTCCTCCTGCCGGGTCACCTCCGCGTCCACCCACACGTTTTCATGCCACGGCTGCGCCCGTGCGATGGTCAGGTCCGGCCGACGCCACTGCGCCACCAACGCCTGCACAAACGCCCGCCGCCCCCCCGGTTCATGGCGTGACATCACCTGCCCGGCCAGCGACAGCGTCGCCCGCCGATCGCGCGGCACGGTCTGACGCAAGCGACGCCAGCCCGCCGACGACGTCTCCGCATGCTGCCAACGCCGCGCCAGCCAGCGGTGCGGCGTGATCGCCACGCGCACCATCCGCGACGGCCGATGGCGGTACTGGCGGTGGAAGGCGTGAAACCGGCCCTGTTCGTCGGCGATCAACTGCTCGCGGTAGCCGGGCTCATGCTGGCCGTGCAGGCGGACGAACAGCAGGTCGTCCCGCCGCCATGTCAGCGTGTTCACCGCCCGGCGCAGGCGCAGTTGCACCAGGTCCGGCTCGTCGACGAGCAGGTACAACTCCGCATGGCGGGCCAGCGGCCGGCCGTCGCCGCGACGCACCACCTGCACGCATCGCGACGCCCAGAACCGCTCGTGCAACTGCACCGCCTCCAGCCCCCAGATCGACTCGGCCGACGGCTGGCCGACCGGGGCCGACGCCCCCGCGTCCGCACGGGGTCGCAGGTCGCGCGCGTCGTCGTGTGCGCCGGCGGAGCCGTTGAGCGGCTTGTGAATCGGGCAGATCATGGCTCACTCGCTTTCGTCGTCGTCCGCGTGCCCGTTGACGCCCGCTCGCTTGCCCTCCGGCTGGGCATACGACGCCACCGCCGAGCCCATCGGCCCGAAGCGCGCCGAGGTCGAGGCGTCCACCCGCATCGGCGGCATCGGCCGCTCGCCCGAGACGCCGCTGACCGCGCTGGCGTACGACGAGCGCTGCACGTCGGCCGCCGGGGCGTGGTTGAACACGATGCCCGCCAGCGACGCGTTGATCGATCGCAACTGCTCCAGCGAGTGCAGCACCAGCGGCTTCTCGTCGCCGCGTGAGACCACCAGCACCGTCCGGTCCGCTTCCGACGCCGCCATCGACGCCTCGATGCTCCCCGGCACGGGGCCGGTGTCCACCAGCACGATGTCGTACCGCCGCCGCGCCTGCTCGAACACCCGCTTCAGCGCCGCCGGCGACAACGCCCCCGCCTGGTGCGGCCGGGCCGAGCCGACCGGCAACACCGACAGCCGGGCGATGCCCGTCTCGGCCACGCACGATTCCAACGGTTCGCCGATGCACACGTCGGGCAGGCCCAGCAACGACTCCCGCCGGATCGCCCGCGCCCGGTCCAGGTCTTCGCTGGTGATCCGCCCGGTTTCGATCAGCAGTTCGCCCAACGGCTTGCCTGTCGTCTCCGAGCGTTGCCGCGCCTCTTCCAGCGACTCGGCGTCGACCATGCCTTCGCGCCGCAGCACCTGCGCCAGCGACCGGCGCACCACGACGTTGAGCCGGCGGCTGAGGCCGGCCCCGACGACGTCGCAGTCGATCAGCAGCGTGCGCGTTTCGCTGGCGGCAAACGACAATCCCAGGGCCGTGGTCAGGCTCGTCTTGCCCGACCCCGGCGAGGGGCTGGTCACCACGAGCACCTGGCCGTCGACCATGGCCGCACCGTCGCCGCCGTTGGTCGAACCATTGCCCGAGCCACGCGTGCCATGGCCCTTGGCGCCAAGCTGCAACAGCGTGCGGATGTGGTGGACGCAGTGGGCGGTGATCGCCACCTGCTCCGGCGCGACGAAATTATCCGGCAGCGTCGGCAGGATGCCCAGCAGCCGGGCGGCGGGCAGATCGCCTTGCGCGTCCTCGACGTGATGCACCCGGCGGTCGAACCGGCCCATGAGCATCACCAGCCCGAGGCCGAGCATCGCCCCCGCGCCGCCGCCGAAGATGGCGGCCTGCATCCGCTGGCCCTGGTTGTAAGGCACGTTGGCGATTTCACCCCAACTGATGACCTCCAGGCGGTTGGCCAGCGGCGCTTCGAGGTTCAGCCGGTCGAGTCGGCGCTCGATTTCGCCAAGCTCCGCCCGGCGTTGCTCGATCCGCTCCTGGAGGCCGTCGATCTGCTGCTGTTGCCGGCCGAGCGCGGTCGCTTCGGTGCGCAGGTCTTCGTGCAGCCGTTCCAGGTCGCGCTCGCGCGCTTCCATCTCCGGCAGGCTCAGCATTTCGTCGATCGACGGGAGCATCGGGTCCCGCCCCGCCTGCAACCGCTGCACCGCCAGGTCGCTGGCGCTGAAGCGGGCGGCGTGCTGCTCGATCCGTTCGTTCAGCGAGTCCAGTTGCACGCGGGCGCGGCGCATCTCCCGGTGCTGCTCGCCGATGCCCAGCCGGCCGCCGCGGGCGATGTAATCCTGCAACTCTGCCTGCTGTTCGAGCATGCGACGCATCGTCTCGTCGTGCTGGGCGATCTGCTCCAGCGACACGGGCGAGGGCAGGCCGTCGTCGCCCTCCGTGTCGTGCTCGCGCATCGCCTCGATCTGCACGCGCGTCCGCCGCAGCATCTGCTGCACCTCTGTGAGCTGTTCGAGCTGAAGCTGGTAACGGTGCGCCAGCCCGTCGACGCCGTACTGCCCCGCCTCCTCGTCGCGGCGCTGCCGCAACTGGTCCAGCTCGCGCGACAACTGGTCGCGCCGGTTGTAAAGCTGGTTCTGGATGCGGGCGTCCTGTTGCGATTTCTGCTGCTCGTAGATGTCCTGGTAAGCGAGGATCGCCGACGCCGCCCCCGCCGCGGCCGCGGCCGGATCCATGTCGTAAAACTTCAGCTCCGCCACCTGGCTTCCACGCGAACGCTCGATCTCCAACTGGTTGCGGAACACGCGCATGTAGCCGCCCGTGCTCGGCCGGCCCAGCCGCTGCCACGCCTCCTGCTGCAACGCCCGCTCGATCACCTGCCGGCTGCGCATCAGGTCCACCTGTGCGTCGATGTAGGAGTCGTAATGCCGGATCGGCTCGGTCACGTCCGAATCGGGCAGCACGCCCCGCACGTCCGGCGAAATGCGCACCAGTCCCGAACTGCGGTACACCGGCTCGATGAACAGGTAACCGCCCACCGCCCCGCCCGCGCCCAGCAGCAACGCCAGCAGCACCGCCCAGTGCAGCCGCCCGCGCAGCAGACTCCAGGGCGAGGTTCGCCGCGGCGCGTCGTCCGGCGGCGGGGTGTCCGCCGTCAACAACAGACTGTCCGAGCCAGTGGAATGATTCCGCATCATGACTTCCTCCTCACCCGTCTCGATCGTCATCCGAACCGACGCGCGGCGCCCAGCGCAGCCGCCTCCGCGGCGATACCAGCGCATTGACCCGCGTCTGGCCCGACCGGACACAGCCGCCCGGGCCGACGACGCAGCGCACCACCGTCGCCCCCGCTTCCACGCAGCCGCCCGCCAACACCACCGCGTCATGCAACACCGCCGACCGTGCCACGTCACTGCCTGGCTCGATCAGCGCGAATACCGGATATCCGTTTTCGCCCCGGCCGTCGGCCGCGCTCATCCCCATGTCCGCGCCGCTTCTCACCCCGGCCACGAGGACCGGCTGGCTGTGCCAGCGGCGCACGGCGTCGAGGTAGCCGTGCAACGTCCGCACCGACGTCCCCACGCCCGCCTCCCGCCGCCAGCGCGCCACGCGCACCTCGTGCCGCGTCGCCAGCCGGGGCAGGGCCTGCTCCTTGAAATCCACAAAACCCCTGTCCGGCAGATCGCGCAGGCATCCGCAACGCAGCAGCATCACACCCGCCGGCGCACCGTCCCGCCGGGCCAGCAACCGCATGTCGCCGGGGAACCGCGACAGCACGTGAAACAGCAACCACAACGGCTCATGCAGCAACTGCCCCGCATCGACCACCAGCACCCGGTCGTTATCGTCGTACGCCCCCGCGATGTCGCGCAGCAGCCCGCCTGTGCCGCGCAGCGGCGCCGGGTCACGCTCGATCGACACCCGGGCCGGGCCGGCCGCTTCGCTCGCCGTCGCCGCCCGGCCAGGCGCGGCCGTCCCGTGGTCCAGCAACACGCGCATCGGCAGATCGTTCATCCCCAGATGCGTCGCCAGCCCGCTCACCTGCTCACGCCACACATCCAGCACCGCTCGTCCCGGCTCCACCGGCAACGCCAGCACGACCCGGCCCGCCCCGCGCTGCAACAGCCCGGGACGCAACGCGCCCGCCAGCAGAATCACCGCCTTCAGCCGACACGCCACCGCCTCGTCCGCCGGGTCGTGCCGCCCGAGCACATGCCGGGCCGACACCAGTCCCAGACGCGATGCCATGGCCGACGCCGGCCACGCCGCATTCGCATGATTCCTTGCTGATCGAACCACCTGGCACTCTCTCCCTGGACCTTCACAAGGGCGTCCCTGCCCCGGCCGCTTCGACCTTCACACCTCGGCCCCGACAACGGCACACCCCCGCGTGCCACAACAGTGACGCCGCGAACGGCGGCCCCTCCACCAGGTACCGCCGGCCAAGCCGACGCGGCTCCTGCGCCAACCGGTGCGCCCACTCCAGCCCTGCCTTCTGCATCCAGCGGGGCGCCCGCTTCACCTGGCCGCACACGAAACTGAAACTGATGCCCACCCCCAGCCACCACGTCCCCGGCAGATCGTGGCGCAGTTCGCGAATCAACCATTCCTGCTTCGGGGATCCCAGCGCGACGAACACGATCGCCGGCCGCGTCTCATCCAATTGCCGACGCAACGCTTCCATCTCCGCCGGCTCACGCTCGAAACCGTAGGGCGCACCGTACTGCCCGACGACCGGCAATCCCGGAAAACGCGCCGCCAGCAGCGTCGCTGCCGCCGCCGCCGCGCCCGGCGCACCGCCAAGCAGAAACACCCCATGCCCCCGCAACGCCGCCGCCTCCGTCAGCGTCAGCGTCAACGACGAGCCCGCCACCCGCTCGGGCAGCGGCGTGCCCTGCACCCGCGACGCCCAGACCAGCGGCATCCCGTCCGCCACCACCAGGTCCGCCTCCGCCAGCATCGCCCGGAATGCCTCGTCCACCGCCGCGCGACGCATGTGGTCCAGGTTCGGCGTCACCACCCAGCCGCCCCGGCCGGCCGCCAGCGACGACAGCACGTACCGGATGCACTGCGACTCGGTCACCGCGTGCAGGTCCACCTCGTTCAAGCGCACCGTCGGCGGCCGGGCGGGCACGGCGGGCGCCTCGTGCAACGCCCGCGCCTGACGAATCAGTTCCGGGTCGGCTCGCATGCCATCTCCTTCTCTCCCGCCCTCAACGCCGCCGCGCCCTGTCGCCCGACAAAGGCGTGCAGACTCGCCAGGTAGCGTTGCACCGGCTCACGCACCCGGCCCGCCACCGCCTGCTCCACCCGCTCGATCTGCGTCGCCAGCCAGCGCGCGTGCCTGGCCGACAACGCCCGGCAGTCCGCCTCCCGGCCGAGCAATGCCACCACCGACCCGGTCGCCTGCTCCAGCGCCGCAGCCTGCTGCGCCAGCGCCGCCTCATCGCCCGCCAGGTAGTGAAAGTAGGCCAGCATCGGCAGGTTGTTCCGCTCCGGCGGCAGGTAGCGGCGTCGGCGGTGCAGTTCGACGTACTGGCAGACCAGTTGCGTCGGGTGCACCATCTCTTGGCCGGTCATCGCCAGCAGCGACCGTCGCCGATCGCGCTGCGGATAGAGAAACGTGTCGAACTCCACCCGTCGGCCGTCGTGGCGGGTGACGCAGTTGAACAGGTCGATCGGCTGGCTCCGCTGGCGCAGGTCGGCGGCGTCGAAGATCATCTCGAACGTAACCGCCAGTTGGTCATCCACCGTCAGCCCGTTGCCGTGGTAGTAGTTGACGCCGAGGTACTGGTCGCCCCGCTCGCGGATGAGGTCGTAGCGTTGCTCGAAGACGCCATCTTGAAGCAGCAGGGCATCCAGGTCGTGCACGAAGGCATAGCGCGTCTGCACGGCGGCGATGGGCAGCACCCAGTTCAGCCAGCAGTAGCACCAGGCCCAGCCAATGCGGTCGAGCACGCGGGCCTGCATCGGGCTGTAGAAGACAAAGCGCAGCGGCAGGTCTTCAAACCGCTCACGCAGCGCGTTGAGCAGCGCGTGGTCGGCCCGGTGTTCGGTCACGTCGAAGCCGATGATGATCTCGCGCAGGTTCGGCCGACGTTGCTGCCGGACGAGCGTGAGGTTGGCGAACAGCACGCGCACCATTGCCGCCGGGCAGCCGATGACGAGCGAGTAGCCTGCCTGCGGCGAACGCAGCGGCGTCCATTGGGCGACCGGCTCGATGGCGGTGCGCACCAGCCCGCGGCGGAGGCGGGCGAGGTGGAACGACCAGTTGTCGTGATACTTCTCATCCATGGCGTGGCTGGCAGGGCAGGACGGGGGCGTATCGCAATGGCTGCGCGTGGGGGCGCGCCGGCGTCGTGTGGGGGGGTTGATGAAAGAGGCCGGTTCTCCCGGCCGTATGAATGTCCGCTTCCATGCGTGCTCCGCGTTCTCCCTCCGCAGCGTCAGCCATGAACCGGACGTTCCCTGTCCGGTGTGCAATCGTAGACCGCGCGCCCGGCCGGGGTCGCGTACCGCTTGCGGTGGAAACTTCTGTTGGCCTTGGCGGGTGGGATCATTTTCGTGCTTCGGCGCGGTCGCCGTGGGGGTGGCGTTCTACAATCCGCCGATGCCCGGGCTGCGGCTGGGCGCACGTGGATGAGGTGAGGGACGAAATGGGGAATGACCTGACCACCACTTTACGGGTGCAACTGCATCGCTTTCGCGATCTCCACTCATTGGTGCCCTTGCTGCGCGCCCCCCGGCCCTGGCAGGTCCGCGTGCTCCCCGAGACGGACGCGTTGCCGATCACGCTGGAATCGGACGGCCTGCGGCTGGCGGGCAGCTACTATCCCGCCCGCGACGACGCAGGCACGCATCGCCATGACCAGGGCCACGGATCGGCCGGCCCGGGCATCGTGCTCGCGCACGGGTCGTCGCCGTACGGCCGGCGGCTGCCGCTGATCCAGGTGCTCGCCGTGCTGCTGCGCCAGCGCGGCTACCACGTGCTGACCTACGACGCCCGCTGCTACGGCGAGTCGGACCACCCGCCCACGCCGGACGACATCCGCGGGTTCGACTTCGGCCGCGACGTCAGCGCCGCGCTCGACTGGCTGGCGGCACGGTCGGAGGTGGACGCCGGCCGGATGTCCGTGATCGGCCACTCGTTCGGAGCCGGCGCGGCGCTCGCCGCCGAGGTCAACGACACCCGCATCGCCCGGCTGGTGCTGTTCGGCCCGCCGCGCCGCCTGCGCGAACGTTTCCTCAACGACCATGCACCCCACCGCCAGTTGATTCTCTCACGCATGCAGCGCGACATGAACGTGCCCTACCCGCTCAACGAGGCCGTCATCTGCCGCATGATCGCCCGGCGTGACATCGAAGGGCAGATCGAACACTTTCAAGGCGAGGATCACGCGCCGCTGCTGCTGCTGGATGCGGCGCGGGAGGGCGTGGCCGACCGCGACTTTCTGCGTCACGTTCACCGGCGCATGGGCCCGCACGTGACCTACTGGACCGTGCCGGACACGGACCACTACCTCAATACCGGGCGGCTGCTTGGCCGGGTGGTGTATCATCCGGCACGGGTCTTGCCCTTCGTCGAGAAGGTGGACCGGTTTCTGTGCGACCCGTCGCCGGTGGCGTCGGCGTCGGCGTCGGGTTGAGGCAGAGGTAGACCAGCAGGCCGGTGGACGACCAGATCATCTGCTTGAACCGCACGAGCAGGCTTGCCGCCAGCCCCAGCGTGCCCGCGCCGGGGAAGTCGCTCAGCAGCTCGAAGCCAACCACAAACGCCCACTCACGCACGCCCAGCCCGTTGAACGAAATCGGCAGCAGCGTCACCACCAGCGCCACCGGCGTGACCGCCGCCACGACAGACCAGGGCACGGGCTGGCCCAACGCACGGCAAGCGAGGTAGACGGTGACGAACGTGCTCAGGTGAAACGCCAGCGCCAGCAGCAGGCTCGCCGCCAGCGGGCCGGGATGGTGGCGATACTCCCACAACGACTGTTGCATGCGCTGCAGCTTGGCGACCGCCTGGCGCGCCAGCCGCACCGGCCGGCAGCAACGTTCGAGCAGCCGAAGCAGGCGGGGATCGAACACCGCGAGCACCACCGCCCCATACAGCACCAGCCCGGCAAGCACGAGCGTCACCAGCGGCACGCTCTGTCGCAGCGGCGCGGCGAGCCCGATCGCGGCCATGCCCAGCGTGATCAGCACGGTCAGCCCGGTGAAGCGCTCCACGAGCACCGAGCGGAACGCGTCGTGCGGCGAGCCGATCCGCCGGCCCAGCAGCATGACGCGCACCACGTCGCCGCCGACCGACGACGGCAACAGGTTGTTGTAGAACTGGCTGAGCACGTAGAGCAGAAAGAGCGTGAGAAACCGCACCCGGTGGCCAATCGTGCTCAGCAGCAGTTGCCACTTCCAGACCGAGAGGCCGACGCTGACGGGGGTGATCAGCACGAAGAGCACCAGCCAGGCGACGTCGACCTGCCCCAGCAAGGCGAGCAACTCGCCCCAGTCGGCGCGGCCGAGCACCCAGGCGAGCAGGCCGAGGCCGATGACGATGCGCACCAGTTGCCCGAGCCGGGAGCCGCGCGGCGGAGGCTCGGCCTGTCTCGGGGAGGTTGTGTCGTTGATGGTCATGGGGGGGGGCAGGACAGATGCAGCTCATTCATACTCCCCTCCCTCCGGGGGGGGTTGGGGGAGGGTGCCGCCGGATGCCTTGCGTTACCGGCGCAAACGCAGATTCAACGTGGTCGGTGATCCCCTCCCCCGGCCCCTTCCAAAGGGAGGGGAGTCTAGGGATCTCAGCGCCGCCGGCGAACCAGCAGCAGGCCGGCGGCGCCGATGAGCATCGGCACGATGCTTGCGGGCGTGGGGATGGCCTGGGCGAACAGCCATTCCGCCATGAGCGTCTCTTCGCCCAGGGCCATGGCGTCGTTGACCGCCCAGGAATGTTCGGGGTGATCGCCGCCGAGGAAGTCGTCGGGCACATCGCCTTCAAAGGCGGTGAACAGGTGCTTGTAGGCAAGCAGTTCGGCGAGGGTTTCATCGATCGGTGCGGTGGCGCTGCCGTCGGCGGTGCGTGTGGCGGGGGTGGTTTGGTAGACGGCATGGGGATCGTTGAGGGCGTCGCGGATTGCTTGCAGCGCGTTGAGCGTGCCGTCGCCGGGCACGAGCGTGTCGCCGAGGTGCGCCTGGGCCCAGATCGGGAGGCTCGCCAGTTCAAGGCCACGATCGAGCGGCGCGGCGCCGGAGGAGGTCATCGCCCCGGCGAACTGGAAGGCGTCCCACGCGTCGCCGCCGTTGGCGTGCTCGGCGGCGAGCCATTGCTCGAGCTCACTGCGGTCACCGGCATCGCTGACGCGGGCGATGGCGTCCCAGACGCCGAAGCCGCCCATCGACTGGCCGACGATGTAGACGCGATCGGGGTCGATGCGTGTGGCGAAGTCGCTGGCGCCGCCGTTGACGATGCCCGCCGCGGCGGTGAGGGCGAGACGGAGGCTCATGGCGACGGTGGTGTCGTCGTTGTCGTAGCCGTCGACGTTGAAGTCTCGTGTGCCTTCGCCGACCTCGACCCAGCGGTGGTTGGTGACGCGGACCTGCGGGGCCATGACGAACGCGCCCCCGCCGGGCGCGGCCGCCTGCACGTCGGGCCGGTTCCAGTAGGTGAGCGGGGCGTTGTCGAGATGCCTGGCCTGCTCGCCGCGTGAGCCGGCGCCATGGAGGTAGATCACCAGCGGATGGCGTTGCCCGTCGTCGTCGGCGGGGTCGTAGCCGGCGGGCGGGGCGAGCCAGAACTCCTGGGGTTGCAGCTCCTGGATTTCGGGCCGGGGGTTGCCGAAGTTCGTGACCCATTTGGCGCGCAGGGCAGCCTGGCCGTCGAGGTCGTGCGTGGCGAGGTCGCCGTAGTACCAGGTGGCGGTGGTCTGGTCATCGATGTCCACCGTGCGGGTGTTGCCGGTGTCGATGGTGAGCGTGGCGGCGCAGGCGAGCGACGGCAGGAGCGCGGCCGTGGCGATGGCGTGATGGAGTGCGAAGCGGATCATGGTGATTCTCCCGAGAAAAGCGAGAGGCGAATCTCCCCTCAAGGTGTCTCATGAACGAGCATGGATGGCGACGAACAGAAAAACGGGAAACAGGCAGCAATGCCGCATAGGGCGCCGCGCTGCTGCGACGGACGTTCGGGACGAACGAGGGCGGCAGGCAGGGCGGTCAATTGGTTGGTTTTCGACGAAAACATATTCCAGGTTCGACGCTGTTCATCGCGCCGCTTCCGCTGGTCCTCTGGCGCCAGCAAACCTTGGCCGTGGTTGGCTCGCTCCGCCGCAAGCGGCTTGTTTGGAATTCGTGTGCATCCGTGGTTGTCATTCCCTGCCCGACTGCACGGCCTATTCGTCGGCAGACGGATCAACGGCGCTGGCATTGTCCTCCGGCGGCAGGCGATGTCGGATGAGTTTCGCGGGGACGCCGCCGACGATGGCGAAAGCAGGGACGTCGTGGTTGACGACGGCCCCGGCGGCGACGATGGCATCACGGCCGATGCGGACGCCGTCGAGCACGGTGGCCGCCGCGCCGATCCAGCAATGCGGTTCGATATGCAGGCCGCCTTTCTGGAGGTAGGGTTGATCGCAGATGGGGATGTCGGTGCGGCTGAAGCTGTGGTTGCCCCCGGCGATGAAGTAGCTGTGGCCGGCGACGAGCACCTTGTCGCCGAGGGTGAGGCGGGTTTCGGCGATGAAGGTGCAGTTGCCGGAGATGTTGACGTTGGCGCCGACGTGGATCTCGCCGCCCTTGCAACTGAGCACGGTGTTGCGGCCGATGAAAGTGTCGTCGCCGATGGTGATGGCCTGGTCGTGCGTGCCCTTGGCGTCGAGGACGCAGTGGTCGTCGATGACCACGCGGTCGCCGAGGCGGATGCGGTGGGGGTGGCGGAGGGTGACGCCCCGGCCGATGACGACGCCGCGGCCGACGTGGGCGAACAGGCTGCGGTAGAGCTTCTGCCGCAGCAGCAGGCCCGCCGCGCCGGGCAGCGTGCCGAGCAGGCCGGTGAGCAGTTCGTAGCGGGCCAGCCGCCAGCCGCTGCGCGGGCCGTCGCCGACGGTCAGGGCGATGTACTTCTGCATGGGCGTCGCGTCGCGGTCGTGCAGGACGCGGCGCAGCTCCGTGTCGACCGCGTCGGCGTGCGAGTCGGGGGCGTGGTCTGGTTCGGCCGGGTGGGAGGTGGCGTGTCGGGGCATGGTCGTTTCTCAGTGTGAGGCCCGGCAGGGACTGAGGATGCCTCCGCATAGATAGCCGGTGGCTCAATAGCCCCACGCGCCCCCGGAAGGCGTGGGGCTATTGGACAACCGGCCATTTCTTGAACAGAGGCTAAACACGTTCGGAAGACTGAGGGGCAGCCGTCGATGACGGTTGTGCGACAGTGCGCCGCGTGTGGCCGAGGTGGCCCTGCTCGAAATACCACTGCGCGGTGCGGGCGAGGCCGTCGGCGAGGTCGACGCGGGGGACGTAGCCGAGTTCGCGCTGGGCCTTGTCGATGCAGAAGCCGCGATCCTTGATGAAGAAATCGAGACGGCGTGGATGCAGCGGCGGCTCGACGCCCAGCGGTCGGCAGAGGGCCTGGCAGGCGGTGGCGGCGAGCTTGAGCGGGCCGATCGGCAGCCGGCCTTTGGGGCATGGCCGGCCGACGACGTCGCCGACGCGCTCGGTCAACTCGCGGATGGTCGTGTAGCGTGGGCCGGCGAGGATGTAGGTCTGGCCCAGCGCGGCGGGGTGTTCGCCGCAGAGGATGATGCCGTCGACCAGGTCGTCGATGTAGGTCAGGTGGTAGACGACATCGCCGCGGCCGAACATGCGGAACCGGCCGGTGTGGATCATTTTGAAGAGCTTGAGGAACCGCAGGTCGCCCGGGCCGTAGATGCCGACGGGCCGGAAGATCGTGCCGGGCAGGCCGGCGTCGAACGCTTCACGGGCGAGCTGTTCACCTTCGAGCTTGGTCTGCTGATAGATGTCGCCGGGGGCGAAGGGGGCGGCTTCGTCGGCGGGCAGTTGGGTGATGTCGCCATGGACGCCGACGGTGGAGCAGTGGACGGTGCGGGTGATGCCCTGCTCGCGGGCGGCGTCGAGGACGTGGCGGGTGCCGTTGACGTTGACGTCATGGTAGACGCGGTTGGGGTGTTTGGCGGAGCGGTAGAGGGCGGCGATGTGGTAGAGGTGGGTGCACCCCTCGGCGGCGCGGCGGACGGGGTCGGGCTGGGTGAGGTCGCCTTCGATCAACTCGATGCCGTGGCGGGCGAGCGGCGCGGCGCGCTGGGCGTCGCGCACCAAGGCACGCACCTGCCAGCCGCGGCGGGCGAGCGTGCGGGCGAGGTGGCCGCCGGTGAAGCCGGTGGCGCCGGTGACCAAGGCGATGCGCCGGCCGTCGTCATGGGGCGAGTCGTGTGGCGGGCGTTGCGGCTCGCTTGCATGGATGGCCATTGTGTGCTCCTTCGTCTGTCAGCGGGCCGGATGGGAGTGGCGATGGGCAAGGGCACCCCCCGCCTCGTCGAGCAGGCTGGCGACCCGCCCGGCCACCGCGTCCGCTTGCGATTCATCGCAGGCCCAGTCGGTGCGCCGAAGCAGCAGATCCTCCAGCTTCACCACCGCTTCCTCACGCACGATACGCGCCACCTCCGCACGGGTGAACGACGCCTCGCCCCGGAACAGGCTCTCCGGGCTGGTCAGGTCCAGGCATGGGTGCATCACCGGCCGTCCGCTGCCCGGCTGATACTCCGGCAACCCGCCACGCATCGCCCATACCAGCCGCAGCGTCCGCTCCGCCACGTCCCGCGCTGTCGTGAACTTCACCCCGCTCACGCTCACCAGCCCCACCAACCCATCCGCCTCACCATCCTCCCCATGCACCCGGATCACCGGCCGCGACATCAGCGCCGCCCCACCCTCCTGCAAAGCCGGCAGCAGCCCCGCATACACACGCACCACCTCCGACCGCGCCAGCTCCAACCCCGGCAACGCCGCGTTCAACGCCGACACAAACCCCTCCACCTGCGCCTCGTCCGGCCCCACACCGCCCACCGCCCCCGACCACGCCGCATGCACCGTCCCCGCCAGCATTCGCCCCCGCCACGGCTGCACGAACCACACCGGTGACCCCGCCTCCGGCCCCTGCACCGCCAACGCCGCACGCGACATCGCCGGCCGATCCACCAGCACATTGAACGCCAGCGACGGCCGAAACAGCCCCGTCGTCTCATGCTCGATCCCGAACCGCCCCGCCACTTCCCCGACCCACGGCCCGCCGCAGTTCACCACCACCTCCGCCTCCACCTCCACCCGCCGACCGCTCACCACATCCGCCCCCACCACGCCCCGCACGCGCCCCGCTTCCATCATCAACTCGCACGCCTCGACATAGTTCAACGCCCGCCCGCCGCACGCACACGCCCACCGCAACATCTCCATCAACACCCGCTGCGAGTTGACCATCACCGCGTCGTACCACAACGCCCCCCCCTGCAAGCCCTGCCGATCCACCTGACTGAACCATGTCGCCGTCTCGTCCGCGCTCAGCATCACGCCGTCGGGCAGGTGCAGTCCGGGATCGACGCCGCAGTTGCGATGTCGCGAGAGGTGGTCGTTCATCCACAACGCCGTCCGCATCGTCGTCGGCCGCTTCAAGCCGCGCCCGTACAACGGCATCAGGCAAGGCAGCGGTCGCACCAGTTCCGGGAAATGCCAGCAGAACCACCGCCGTTCGCGCACCGACTCGCGAAACCGCGCCACGTCCAGCGTCTGCAAGTACCGCAGCCCGCCATGCAAAATGCGCAGCGAGTTCCAGCTCGTCGCCCCCCCGAAATCGTCCCGCTCCAGCAGCACGGCCCGCAACCCCCGCCGCGCCGCCTCCAGCAACGTCGCGATGCCATACACCCCCCCGCCGACGATCGCCACGTCGTACCGGCCCTCCGCTTTCTCCACATCCCGCTCAATCATGCGCCACACTCCCCCGAAGCCCGCGGATTCAATCCGTGGGTGTCCTCCAACTCAAAAAAACTCGAAACCCGAAATCCGAAACTCAAACCCCCCACCGCGCCCGCCAATCCTGAAACACCATCAACGACCACAACACATGGCTATGGTTCGCCCGGTCCGCCAGGTGCTCCGCCTTCATCCGCCGCACCGTCGCCACGTTGAACAGCCCCTGCTCGCGCAGCCGGCCGGGCGAGAGCAGTTCCTCCATCAGTGGGCGGAAGTCCGTCTTCAGCCAGTGCTTGATTGGAATGCTGAACCCTTCCTTGGGCCGGTAGATGCAGGCCCGCGGCACGTGGCGCGCCGCCACGCGTTTCAGCAGCGCCTTCGTCTGCCCGTCCGCGATCTTCAACGCCGCCGGCATGGCGAACGCCAGCTCCACCAGTTCCTTGTCCAGCAACGGCACGCGGGCCTCCAGCGACGTCGCCATCGACATGCGGTCCATCTTCACCAGGCAGTTGTCCACCAGGTAACTTTTCACGTCCACGTACAAGGCCCGGTCCAGTTCGTCCGCGCCGTCGGCCTGCTGGTACAGCCGTTCGATGTGCGCCCCCGCCGGCGTGGTCAGCTTCGCCTGCGCCGCGGGCGTGAACAGTTCGCGCCGCATCGCATCGCCGGCGAACAGCCGCCACCGCGCATGGCCCAGCCCCGTGTCATGCTCGAACCCCTCCACAAACCGCTTGGCCTTGTTCAGCAAACCCTTCTTCTTCGGGCTCGGCGGCACGGCCCGCAGCGTCGGCTCCAGCACGCCCCGCCGCAGCATGCCGGGAATGCGCTGCCACTGCCGCGCCTTCGCCTGCGCCAGATACGTCTCGTAGCCGCCGAACAGTTCATCCCCGCCGTCGCCGCTGAGCGCCACCGTCACCCCCCGCCGCGCATGCTTCGACACCAGGTACGTCGGAAAAATCGAGAAGTCGCCGATCGGGTCGTCCATGAACTGCATCAGATGATCGAACAGCCCCGCCACGTCCGGCTCAATCGTCGCGTAATCGTGATCCACCCCCAGATGCTTCGCCACCCGCTGCGCCCACGGCAACTCGTTGTAGCTCGCATCGTTGAAGCCGATGCTGAACGTCCGCGCCTGCCCGCCCATCCCCGCCACCACCAGCGAGCTATCCACGCCGCCGGACAAAAATGCGCCCAACGGCACATCGCTGACAAGCTGCCGCCGCACCGCCTCGCCCACCTTCGCGTCCACCGCCTCTTCCCACTCGGCGGGCGACCGCACCGCGTCGCGGTCGGCCGGCTGCACGGGCACGTCCCAGTAGCGCTGCTGGCGGGCCTCACCCGTGTCGAGGTCCACATCCAGCAGGCAGCCCGCTTCGAGCTTTCGCACGCTCGTCAGCAGCGTCGCCGGCGCGGGCACGTATTCCCAGGCGAGAAACTGTCCCAGCGCATCCACGTCCAGCTCGCGCTCGACCAGGCCGGAGGCGAGCAATACCTTCACCTCCGAGCCGAACACCAGGCGGCGACGGTCATGGCTGTAAAACAGCGGCTTGATGCCCAGGTGATCGCGGATGAGCACGACGCGCCGCCGGCGCAGGTCGTGCAGCGCGATCGCGAACATGCCGTTGAGCCGGTCCGCCATCGCCAGCCCGTGCTCTTCATACAGATGCACCAGCACTTCGGTGTCGGTGTCGGTGGTGAAGCGGTGCCCCTGGGCTTGCAACTCGCGGCGCAGTTCGCGGTAGTTGTAGATTTCGCCGTTGAAGACCACGCGCACCGAGCCGTCTTCATTGGCGATCGGCTGTCGGCCGCCGGCGAGGTCGATGATCGCCAGCCGGCGCATCCCCAGCGCCACGCCGTCGCGCACCTCGGCGCCGATGTCGTCAGGCCCGCGATGGCGCATGGCGTCGCACATGGCATGCAACGGCCCCATCTCCGCCCGCACGTCCGCCGCAAAAGGCACAATCCCTGCGATCCCGCACATATCGTTCAGTCTCTTTTCTTCACTCCCCTCCCCATTCCGGGGGCGGGAGGGGCTGGGGGAGGGTGTCTCGGACGCCTTCCGTCATCGGCGCAGTAGTAGATTCAGAGCAGCCGGTGATCCCCTCCCCCGTCCCCTCCCAAAGGGAGGGGAGTTTGTCTTCCTCACGCGCTGCGCATGCGCTCCAGAAACCCCCGCATCTTCCGCTCGTACGCCTCCCGCGCATACGCCGTCTCGTACAGCCGTTGCGCCGCCGCCGCCACGCGCTGCGCCTGTGCCGGCTGGTCGATCGCCTGCAACAGCCCCGCCGCCATCGACGCCGGCTCAGGCTCGACGAGAAAGCAGACCTCCTCGTTGAGCACCTGCGTGTGCGACCAGATGTTCGTCGCCACCAACGGCTTGCCGCTGGCGAGCTGCTCGTACACCTTCAACGGCGTGTTCGTCCCCTCGATGCGCGGCGACACCATCACGTCCGCCGTCGCCAGCAGTTCACGCGCCTGCCCCTTGGCCACCCGTCCCGTGAACACGCACGCCCCGTTCAGCCCCACCGCATCGGCCCGCTCACGCAGCGCCGCCACCTGCGCCGCCGTGCCGCCAACCATCACCAACTGCGCGTCCGGCCGACGTCGCCACACCGCCGCAAACGCCTCCACCAGCACGTCCAGCCCCTGGTACGTCTCAAACGTGCCGGCATACACCACGCGCGGCCCCTGCTTGGCTGGCAGATCCACCGCACCGTTGCCCGTCACCGCCTGCCGCCGTTCGCTGAGCCGCACCTCATCGAAGATCGAGTTCTCAATGAGAAAATGGTGCTCCGCCTCCACGCCGCGCGACAGCGCATACTGCGCCAGGTCCGGGCAGATCGTGATCACCGCTTCGCTTTTGCGCAGGGCCGTCTCTTCGAGCTTTTCAAACAGGCCGATCAACAGGCGCGAAGTCGTGAACCGGAAGTTGCGAAGCTGCTGCGGCAGGCTCGAATGCATGTCGTACGCGAGCTTGAAACGGAAGATGGGCTTGAGGAACCGGCACCAGAAGACCGCTTCCTCGTGTGCGTGAACGTAGTCGTATCGGCGACGCAGCAGCAGCCCGACGGTCCAGAGCAACAGGAGTACGTCGAGGAATGCCTTCAGCGGCGAAGGGCCGACCTTGGGCGACCCCAGCCAGGCGAAGCGCGGAATGCGGATGATGCGCACGTTGGGCAAGTCGACGTCGTCGCCGTGGCCGTAGGTCAGCAGGTCGACGTCGACGCCCTGCTCGGCCATGACGAGCGTGCGGTAGTAGACGCTGAACGGCGTGCCGCGCGGCGTGAAAAACGGTTGGGGGGCGATGACCAGAGCCTTCATCGGCGCGGCCTCCTCGTGCGGTTGTGCCATTGCATGGCAACCTGCGCCGCGGCGAACGCCCACCAGCCGTCGCGCTCGCCGAAGATCGGCGGCTGGCCGGGCTGGGCCAGCAGCAGGTCGTGGATGATCTGAAACGGGCGTCGCTCGTCCCCTTGCAGCGGCAGCATGAAGCCGTACCGGCCGGCGCGGACCTGCTGGTGGGCGAACGGCAGCGGATCGGTGCCGGGCAACAGGCGGACGCCCCGGTCGCCGGCCTGCCGGAACAGCGGCGGAGTCGGGGCGCTGCGCGGCCGGCCGCCGTTGTCGCCCAGGAACAACCCCTCGCTCAACGGCCCCTCGATCAGCCGGCGCATCACCCGCGCCCGCCGACCGGTCCACTTGCCAAAGCCCCAGGGAATCACCGGCAACGCCCCGGCCCGGCGAACCTCGTGCACCGTCTCGTCGATCGGCGCACCGTCGTCGATCCGTCGCCGGGTGCCCAGCGCGAGCACCTCCAGCCGTTCACGCGTGACGATCTGCCGGCCGGCGATGACGATCAGCATGTGCTGCGTGGACCGGCTGAGCCGTAGCGATTCGTTTTCATCGCACACCTGCACGCGCCACGGCCCGATCGTCTCCGCCGTCTGCTCCGCACAGCGCATCAGCTCGCCGAAGCGGTCGACTCCGACCGACTCGGTGAGCATCAGCACGCCGAAGCTGTCGGCAGGCAGGCGCAACGCGGCGGCGGCGCGCGCGACGTTGGCGGCGGCGTGATCGAACACCGCCGCGAGATTGAAGTGCCGATGCAGATGCACATGCGCGTCGATCAGGGCGAAGCGCGTGCCGCTCGTCGGGTCGGCGAGCAAGGCAAGGTGCGGCCGGTGGTGGGCGTGGGTCATAGGTGGCGCGCGGGTTGTGGGGGGTTGGAATCAGTCGGGCCGCGGGTCGAGATGCATTTTGCTTCACCTGTGGGGCGGGCCTTTCGCGCGCCGGCGAGCGAGAGGCGGCGGGCGATGAGCCAGACCACGCCGGCGAAGGCCAGCTCGGTCGTCAGCGTGAGCAGATGCCACCGCCACGCCCAGAGGTCCGAGTGCTCGGCTCCGACGAACAACGGCAGCGGCGCGCTGAGGCGTTGATCGATGATCGGCCAGAGCAGCATGACCCCCCGGCCGGGCGTGAACATGTCCATCAGCAGATGCGCGCTGTAGGCGAGCAACCCCACGAGCGCGAGCCGCCACCATGCAATCGCCCTCTGAAGCAGCCCGTGTGCGACGAAGCCGAACAAGGGCGCGAAGAGGACAGCCGCGGCGAGGCTGTGCAGGAAGGTGCCATGGGCGTGCAATGGGTGCGGCGGCAGCAGCCGCAAGGCAAAGTCGAGGTCGGGCGCACACAAGGCGAAGCCGAGCAGCGCGTAGAACGCCCAGCGTCTTGGGCGCGGCAGATTCGCAAACCCCTGCCTTGCGAGCAGCGGACGGGCGAAGCATGCCAGTGACGCGTGGGCGAGGGGGGAGGGCATGGTGGACGGTCGGCAAAGAGAGCGCGAGGCCTTGAGCGGCTGCCAGTCAGCGTTCGGCTTCGGAAGGCTCGTGCGGCGTCGGCTCGGGGAGAGGGGAGACGGCGTCGGCGTTGGCGGGCGGCGCGCCGCGGGTGATGCGGCGGACCTTGAACGGCAGCAGGCCGTGGCTTTCGTGGTAGATCCGCACGAGCAGTTCCGAGAGCACGCCCATCATCACGAACATGACCGCCATGAGGACCATGACCATGCCGAACAGCAGGACGATGTTGTTATTGAGCATGACCGGCTCGCCATGCTCGGTGAGGTGGCCGAACTTCTGCATGACCGCCAGCGAGCCGGCGAGCAGCGTGATCATGATGCAGAGCACGGCGAGCTTGCCGAAGAAGTAGATCGGCTTGGTGAGGTAGTCGCCGAGGAATTTGACGGTGAGCAGGTCGAGCAGCACCTTGATGGTGCGCTTCAGCCCGTACTTGCTCCGGCCGGCGGTGCGGGGGCGGTGGTTGACGACCATCTCGGTGATGCGGGCGCCGCGCCAGCGGCAGATGGCGGGCAGGAAGCGGTGCATTTCGCCGTACAGCCGAACATCGGCGAGCACGTCGCGGCGGTAGGCTTTGAGCGAGCAGCCGAAGTCGTGGACTTCATCGGTCCAGGTGAGCTTGCGGATGAGCTTGTTGGCCAGGACGGAGGGGAGGCGTCGGCTGAGCAGCTTGTCCTGCCGGGTTTTGCGCCAGCCCGAGACGATGTCCCACCCCGGGCGTTCGTCGAGCTTGGCGACGAGGCGGGGGATGTCGGCCGGGTCGTTCTGGCAGTCACCGTCCATGGGCACGATGACGCTGCCCCGTGCGCGGGCGAAGCCGGCGGCCATGGCGGAGGTCTGGCCGAAGCGGCGGGTGAGTTCGATGATGGTGACGCGCGGGTCGCCGGCGGTGAAGTCGCGCAGGCGGTCGGACGTGCCGTCGCGGCTGCCGTCGTCGACGAAGATCAGTTCGTACGCGTCTTCCTGAATGTCGAGCATCGCCTTGAGCTCATGGTAAAGCGGCTCGACATTGGGCGCTTCGTCAAGCAGCGGGATGACGATGGAGACGGCGATGGGCGCCCCGGCCCGGGCGGGCTCGGGAGAGTCGGGGGAGCCGGGGGAGCCGGGGGAGCGGGGTTCGTCGTCGTGCGGCGTACGGCGAAGGCGGTCCTTGAACTCGCCGTCAAAGCCGTCGGGGTGGGGGATGCTGCGGACCATGACAGATTTCCTTTTCAGAAGCGTTGGCGCACTGGCCTGCGGAACCGGAACTACAAGGATTCGGCGGGCGTGTGCGGTGGTTCGTATGGGGAGCGCCAGCGCGACTGCTGACGCTGGTCGAGCCGCTGCGTCGCGCCGCGCTTGCCGCGCAGCAGGCATTGCCACTGGTAGCGGCGGAGGAAGCGGCGGAACTCGAGGTCGTCATAGCGCGGCTGGCGGGTGAGCATGGCATGGACGTAACCCCACCACATCGCCGCGCCGCCGATGACGTAAGGCGGACAGGTCATGCGGAACAGGGCGCTGGCGGTCATGTAGGCGAGGTCGGTGCCCATGAAGTACTGGCCGAAGCCGTGGCGCATGCGTCCGGTGACGATGCCTCTGTGGCTGGCGCCCATGGGTCGCAGGTGGAGGAAGCGCAGGTCGGGCTCGTCCCAGGAGCGGGCGGTCCAGCCGAGCATGCGGCAGCGGTGGCAGTCGATGCCGTCCCACATCACTTCGCGGACGAAGCCGCCGATCTGCTTGAAGCAGGCGGTGCGGTAGAACTTGGCCATGCCGACGGACATCTCGTCGCCGCAACCTTCGCTGATCAGTTCGCCGCCGCGGTCCTTGTCGTGGTTGGTCGGGCCGGGGAAGTAGGGCTTGCCGCTGCACGTGCCCAACCGTGGTTGAGCCTGCATGCGGTCGATGAGGGTTTCGAAGTAGCGCGGCGGCAGTTCGAGGTCGAGGTCGAGCTTGCAGAGGCAGGCGAACTGGTCGAGGTCGACCGTGTCGAGCCCGGCATAGAACGCGTCGATGACGCCGGGGCCGACGCGGCGTTCGCCGAGGTTGTCGCGGTGGATGACGCGGATGTAGTCGAAGCGCCGGGCGTACTCGGCGAGGATGTGGGGCGTGGCGTCGCTGGAGCCGTCGTCGACGATGACCCACAAGGTCGGAGGCACGCTCTGGCGGGTGACGCTTTCGAGCGTGCGGCGGGCATAGGCGGCCTCGTCGCGGCAGGGACTGATGATGCAGTAGGCGTGCGGGTGGATCATGGCGGTGTCACACGGGGGGTTGCAGAGGTTGCGGTTGTTCCGGTATGGCCGGTGCCGACAGGCTCGGCGCATGGGGGCGCGTCGGCATCGTCACACCGGGCGACGCGGTGAACAATTGATGCAGGCGGTGGACCTCTTGAGACAGATTGAACTCGCGGACGACCGTCGCCCGGCCGGCGTCGCCCAGGCGTTGACGTTGCCCGGCATCGTGCAGCAGGTCGATGATGCGGCCGGCCAGCGCGTCGACGTGGCCGGGCGGGACGAGGCATCCGGTGACGCCATCGTCGACCAGCTCGGCGACGCCGGCGACGCGCGTGGCCACCACCGGCACGCCGGTCGCCATCGCCTCCATCAACACCACCGGCACGCCCTCGGCAAAGCTGGGCAGCACGAAGACGTCCGCCTCCCGCAGCATGTCGCGCACCGCATCGGGCGAACGGTAACCGACGAACTGCACGTGCTCGGCCAGCCCCATCGCCTGCACGCTGCGCTCCAGCATCGCCCGCTCCGCGCCATCGCCGACCAGCGCAAGCTCTGCCTGCGGACATTCGCGCACCACGCGCCGCATCGCCTCGAACAGCACGGGCAGCCCCTTCACCGCCGCCAGCCGGCCGACGAACAGCAGACGCTGCCCCGGCCCGGTGTGATGCCGGGGCGTGAACCAGGCGGGGTCGACGCCGCAGTGGATGATGTGCAGCTTCGACCACGTCTCCGGCGGTGAAAAAATCATCGCCTGGCTGCGGCAGAAGTGGCTGATGCAGGCGACGAAGCGGGCGCGGCGGATCTTTTCGTCGATCCGCCACCGGCGCGGCTCGAAGAAGATGGCCGGGCCGTGCAGGGTGAAACTGAACGGGCGGTCGGCCAATTCGGCGGCGAGCATGGCGACGGTGCAACTGGAGTTGGCGAAGTGGTTGTGCAGGTGGTCGACGCGTTGTTGACGCAGGCGACGCGCGAGCAGGCCGGCCTCGGCGAAGTAGAACAACTGGTACAGCCCGTCGCGCAGGCCCGGCGGACGAATGCGCCAGGCCAGGCGCAGCGCCCGGCCGTAGCGGCGCGGGTGGCGGAGCAGCAGGCCGAGGTGGGCGGCGAGCAGGTCGTGCGGGCGCGGCGGAAGCAGGTAGGTCGTGCGGTCGCGCTCGGCTCGCTGCTCGGGACCGGTCGTTTCGCACTCGGCCGGCCGGCGTGCAGCGAAGGTCCGCACGTCGAGTCCCATGGCGCGCAGCCGGGCCACTTCACGTTGCACGAACGTGTCGGTGGCGCGGGGGTATTCGCCGGTCAGGTACGCGAGGCGCATGGCGATTCCGGAGTGGGGGCGACTGAATCGGGATCGTTCGCAGGTGAAGCGGGCGTCATGCTGGCGTCGCGCGGGACGACTTGCCGCCAGTGCAGGTGCGGCGACCAGTCGAGCACGTCGCGGGCACGCTGGTTCGGGTAGCGCAGCGGCCGACAGCGGGCGTGCAGCGCGCGGCGGCGGAGGATGGCGGGCAGACGGGCTTGCCCGGCGAGCAGGCGACGGTTGACCACGTCGACCGCCCGGACGCCAAGCCGCATCAGCGTCCAGTTGATCGGCACGATGCGCGGGCGCTGGGGGGCGCGGGCGCGCAAGGCACGACGGTACTGGCGCTGCGTGGGCGGGTCGTCGTCGACGAGGTTGAGCGTCTGCCCGACCGCCGCATCACGCTCGCCGGCAAGCACGATCGCCTCGGCACAGTTGCGCACGTGGACCAGCGGAAGCCGTGCATGCGAGCCGGTCGCCAGCCAGGTGTCGCCCATCCGGACGCCGAGGCGGTCGGTCCACAGGTCGTCCGGCTCCGCATAGATCACGCCCGGCCGAAGCACGGTGAGCTTCACGTCCTGCTCCGCCTGGGCCTCGCGGGCCAGGCGTTCCTGCAACAGCTTGGTGCGGCAGTAGTCGTCGCGCTGCTCGGGGTCGGCTTCGAGTGGGCTGGCTTCGTCGAGCGTCCGACCGGTGATGGCGAGGTAGTCATACACGGAGAAGCTGCTCACCAGCACAAGGCGGTCGACATTCGCGTCACGCATGGCGGCGAGCAGGTTTTCCGTGGCGACGACCGTGCCGGCCATCTGCGCATAAAAGCTGCCGGTTTTCGCGGCGGCCAGGTGCAGCACCGCATCGACGCCGCGCACCACCTCGGCCAGGCCGTGCGGGTGACGCAGATCACGACGGACGATCTCCAGCCCGCCCCGGTCAAGCTGCATCGCCTGCGGTTGCAATACCCCCGCATCGCCGACGGGTCGGACCATGGCGCGCACATCATGGCCATGCGCCAGCGCCGTCTGCACGACGTGCCGCCCGAGAAAGCCGGTGGCGCCAGTGATCAACAGCTTCATGCGATGGTCGCCTCGCGCCGGTGGGTGTCACGCGGCTTCGCTTCGCGCAGCAGGGCTTCGAGCAGTCGGCTGGCGGCGTCCATATCGTTAAACGTCACCGGTGGCTCGGTCCCGCGGGCCAGCGCGTCGTACGTCTGCTCGACAAAGTGGTGCAGGCCTTCGTAGGCGGAGCCACGACCAAGCACCTTGCGGACGAGGTGGCGCGGCCCGGCCTGCATCAGCGCCCAGCCGCCGGCGATCCCGTTGACCACCGGCGCGAGATGCGGCCCACCCGGGCGAGGACGCACGACACGCAGACTGGGATGGAACAGATCCGCCTCGGCCCACCCCCGCTCGCCGCGCACGATGATGCCGAACGCGTCAGGCCCGGTGTGGCAACTGAAACGCAGCCGACCGTGGCAGGCCCCGCGGTCGACGATGGCGTCGAGATCGTCGTAACGGAACAGCTCATCCGCGCCATGGTTGGACCAGATGGCCTTGACGCTCTCGACCGGCTCAGTTCGTGTGTCGTCGGGCATCAGGTGCAGCAGGAGGTAGCAAAGGTGGGTGAGAAATTCGTGCAGAATGCCGGCTGGCAACTGGTGCGACCCGTGCGGCAGGTTGCAGTCGGCGTAGCGGTGGCCGGGTTGGCGGATGGCCAGCGTCATGCGCAGCTCCACCTCGCGCACCGGGCCGAGCACGCCGCGGTCGAACAGCGATCGGAGGCGCTGCACCGGCTCGTTGAAGCGGTAGTTGTGATCTTCAATCAGCAGCCGGCCGCGTTGCCGGGCGTGCTGCCAGAGGTCACGGAAGCCGGCGTGCGTGGGGGCGACGGGCTTTTCGACAATGACGTGAGCGCCGGCGTCGAGGGCGTCGCGCACGATGCGCTCGTGCGTCGCCGGCGGCGTGAGCACGTGCACCACGTCCGGCCGGGTGCGGTCGAGCATGTCGCGATAATCCGTGAACGCCTCGGCAATATGAAACCGCTCGGCGGTGTACACGGCCATCATGCGCGACAGGTCGCACACGCCCACGCGCTCCACCGTCGGCACGCGCGCCAGCCCCAGCAGGTGCTGCTCGCAAATCGTGCCCGCACCGATCAGCGCCGCCTTCATCGCTGGCTCCCTTGCGAGTGCCTCGACGCGTCCGCCTGCTTGTACTCGATCAACCGCGCCGGCCCGCCGCGCATACGATGCCAGGTGTAGCGCAACTGCCCCACCGCCTCGGGGAACTTGCCCAGCACGCACAGCACCGCGTACAGCAGCGCATGCCGCGACGCGTCGCGCCGCTCCCGCCGGCGATGGCGGTACACCCGCCCCATCAACACCGGGTAGGCCAGCAATGCCAGCAGGCTCAGCCCCCGCGTCGGCCGGGCCAGCAACAGCGCCGCCGCGGGCACAAGCAGGCCCCACAGCCAGACGCTTCGGCTGCGGCGGACGTTGTGGCGATCGGGCGACCGGCCGTGCATCGCCGCCCCCTGCGCATACGCCCACCCGCCTCGCTCGCTCCGCCGCCACCACTGCCGCCACTGCGTCATCGCCGCGTCGTGTCGGGTCATCTCGTGGTCCAGCCGTTCGATGCGATAACCCTGCTGGCGAAGTCGCACGCAAAGCTCCGGCTCTTCGCCGCAGATCAGTGACGGGTCATACCCCCCCACCGCCTGCCACGCCGTGATGCGCAACATCGCATCGCCGCCGCACGCCGCCGCCTCGCCCACCGGCGTGTCCCACTCCATATCCATCAACCGGTTGAACAGCGATGCATGCGGGTAGCGCTCCCGCCGCCGACCGCACACCACCGCCAACGTCTCGTCGCGCGCCAGCCGCCGCGCGGCCGTCTCCAGCCAGCCCGGCGCCAACTCGCAATCGCCATCGACCACCTGCACCCACCGCACGCCCGGCTCAAGCTCGATCAGCCGGGCAATACCCGCGTTCCGTGCCCGCGCCGCGGTGAACGGTTGTGCCGGGTCAAGCTCCACCACCTCCGCCCCCATCGCCCGCGCCAGCGCCAGGCTGTCGTCGCTCGAGCCCGAGTCGACGTACACCACCCGCCGCACACGGTTGCGCAACGACGCCAGGCAGCGGCGCAGCCGTTCGCCTTCGTTCCGGCCGATCACCACGCCGCCGACCGTCTCCAGCCGGCTGACGGCGGGATCGTGGCGGGTCGTGTCCGGCAGATGCGTGGTGGGTCGTATCATTTCAGTGTCATCCGCCGTTGACAGACTTCGCGAAAAAATCCGGCATAGTCGCGGGCAATGGTGGACCAGGTGAACCGCCGCTGCACCAGCGCCCGCCGCGCTTCCACCTCCGCCGGCTCACGCTGCCGCAACGCCCGCCGCAACGCGTTGGCCACCGCCAGCGCGTCGCCGGCGTCGACGTAAACCGCCTGATCTTCCAGCGTCCAACGCGTCACCGCCCGGTCGTGCGTGACGATGGGCAGGCCGCTGGCCAGCGCTTCGATGTACGCATTGGCGGACGGCTCGTCCCGGCTCATGTGCAGGAAGACGTCGGCACAGCGGTACAGATCGGGCATGCGTTCGCGCGGCAGGTTGAAGCGGTGGAACCGGCCGGGCATGGCGGCGAAGGCGGTGCGCTCGATCAACTCCCGCTGCGGCCCGTCGCCCGCCACCGCCAGGTGCAGCCCCGGCACCCGCGCCACCGCCTGCACGCCTTCCAGCACGCGCTTCGAGCGGATCAACGCGCTGACCATCAGCGCCACCGGCCGGTCGGACGGCAACCCGAACGCCGCACGTTCGCCCGGCCCGCCGTCCGTCGCCGGCGTGAAGCGCTGCGGGTCGACGCCGTTGGGAATCAGCGCCGCGAACCAGCGGTCGCGGTTGTGCGCGTGATACTCGGGGTTGGTGCAGACCAGGCCGTCGCAGTGGAAGAGGCGGAACTCCCGCCGACGGTCGCGGCAGGGCCAGTCGCCGTTTTGCGTGACGAACACGTGCGCCGGTCGTCGGCCGGCGGCGCGGCGAAGGGCCCAGTTGGTATAGGGATAGCTGCACGTCACGGTGACGTCATAGTCGCGCGGCCGATACACGGCGAGCAGGCCGGGCATGAAGCTCAACTCTTCATAGCCACACTCACTGCGGAACAACGGCGCCCGGGGGAACCGCTCGAAACATTCGCGCGGCAGGCAGCGCACCCGGCGGTAGCGGTACGGCTCACCGGCGCGAACCGCGCCCGAGCCGATGAGCGTGACGTCGAACCCCGGCAACCGGGCCAGCTCCCGGCCGATCGACTCGAAGGCCGTCTCCGCCCCGCGCTGCACGCGATGCAGCCCCGGCAACACCAGGGCCACGCGCAACGGCGCATCGTCGGCCGTGCGGCGGTCGGCGGTGTCGGTGATGGTCGGTTGCAGGGTCATGAGGTCAACGGCTTTCGCAACATCCGCCACAGTTCGGCCGTCTGCGCGTAGCGCGGCGACTGCGCCCGCCCCCGGCAGCGCAACGCCAGCAACCGCAGCGAGCAGGCGATCAGGTCGACGCTGCGCAGCCACGTCGCCGCCAGCCGGCCGTAGCACTGGCGCTGCACGAGGTAGCGGGCCTGCCAGAAAGCGGTGTTGCGGCGGCGGTCGTCAATGCGCGCCGGGTCGGACGAGCCGCCGCCGAAGTGGGTGAGGGTGACCGTCGGGTCATACCAGCATCGCCAGCCGGCGCGGTGGAGGCGGTGGCAGAGTTCGATGTCTTCGCCGTAGAAGAAAAACGTCTCGTCGAGCAGGCCGACCTGCCGCAACGCTTCGCCGCGCAAAAGCACGAACGCGCCGCCCAGCCAGTCGACGCGGCGCGGCCGCGTGTGATGGTCGGGGGCGAGCCGTTCGAGGTCGGCCCAGCCGAACAGGCTCGGCCAATGCCACGGTAAACCCAGCGTGGCGGCGGTCTGACGCAACGGCGTGGGGAACGGCCGAGCCATGGTCTGCGGCGAACCGTCACGACTGAGCAGTCGGCAGGCAAGGGCGCCGACGTCACGGCGGGCGTGCAGCGCGTCCAGGCAGTGGCGCAGCGTGCCGGCGTGCATGAGCGTGTCGCTGTTAAGTAGCAGCACATCGCGGGCGTTCGGATGGCGGGCAATGCCGCGGTTGTTGCCACCGGCGAAACCGAGATTCTCTTCCAGCACGAGCAGCTCCACCCAGTTCTGCCACCTCTCGGCCGCCATCGCCTCGCGCAGCGCCTCGGCCGAGCCGTCGCCCGAGCCGTTGTCCACCACCACCACGCGCACGCGCTCCGGTAGCGCCCGCACCTCCGACTCAAGTGAGCGCAGACAATCGCACGTCATCGCCGGCGTCCGGTAGTTGACCACGACGATCAGCAGATCGGGTGCGGGTTGTCGCGTTGTGGCATCCATCGTCTTCACGCTTTCTCTCATGCGTCCGGCCAGAGCGCCTGCAACGGCGAGTCGGCGAGCACGTCGTCGATCATCCGCTGATGCTCGGCCGAGAGACGGTCGCGCCACGCCTGCGCGATCGCGGTCGAGCGCGACGCCGAGGCGCCTTCGCGCACCGCCTGCTCCACCGTTGCCGACCACGCCAACCCGCACGCTTCGTACAGGCGGCGCGTCTGCTCGAACGGCTGCATCGCCAGGCGTTCGTAGACCACCAGGTGATAGTTCGGCCGGCCGTCGCCCGTGCGGTGGATCATCTCGGCGGCGTAGCGCCAGAACCACAGCTCCGCCGCCTCGGCCGACATCGCCTCGACGTCGCCGAACCGCCCGGCCCACTCGCGGTCCACCTCGGCGATCTGCCGCAGCCGCTCGCGGTTCCGGCCGGTCACCGCGTCGCGGTCATGCCCGGCAAGCCAGCGGTTGAGGTACGAGTTGAGAAAGCCGCCAGGATGCCGAATGATGTGCACGACCGTCGCCTTCGGACGCTGCGTCAACGCCCAACATGCCCAGCCCGGCGCCTGATTGAGCTTCAGCACCGCAACCGCTTCGGCCAGCACCGCCGGCCGCGCCCACCACCGCGGCGCCGGCCACTCCGCCTCCGCCAGCGCCGGCTGCGCCACGCTCGCCACGCGGCGCAGCTTCGGCCCCTTCATCATCCGGTCCAGCCCCAGCGACCGCGCCCAGCCGTGCACGTGCGTCTTCGCCTCCGGCAGCCGGTGATCGCGCAAACCAACCCGCCCCGCCGACCACGCCACCGCCTCGTCCCACTGCGCCCCCACCGCCGCGTCGTACGGCCGACACACCCATGGCGACGGCAGCCGCGCCCACGGCTCGCCCCCCAACTCGTTCGGCTCATTCCGGCAATGCGTCTCCGAACTGCGATCGAGCAGACTCAACAGCCAGTTCGTGCCCGATCGGCCGTGGCCGACGATGAGTATGTATGGCATCTGGTTCATGAGTTGTCTTCCACCACGGCGTTCCCCGTCGCGTCCGCCTTCCACGGCTCAACCGACGGCGCCGGTGCCGGCACGCGCTCCGCAAACGCCTCGCGCAACACCCGCTCCAGCACCGCCCCCCAACTGTGCTGCCCGTCGAAAAACCGATCCGCCGCCGCCCGCGTCCCCGCCAGGTAGCGCTCGTACGTCGCCGCGTCATCCGCCAGCGTTTCGATCGCCTCGCGGTACTGCTCCACCGCGTCCGGATCGACCAGCCAGACCGCCTCCGGCGCTTCACGCGTCGAAGGACACACCGACGAACTCACCACCGGCCGGCCCGCCAGCACCGCTTCCACCACCACCTGGTTGAACCCTTCGTGCAACTCCGATCGCGTCGGCACGACCACCGCATGCGCCGCGGCGAACATCTGCCGCATCTCCGCACGTCCGCAGTGCCCGTGGCAGCGGAACCGTTCGCCGAGGTGCATCGCCGCCGCCTTCTCGCGCAGCGCCGCCAGTTGCGAACCGTCGCCGCAGAGGTCGAGGCGGATGTCGTCCCGCCCGGCGTCGCGCCAGTGGCGGGCGATGGCGAGCAGGTCGTCCACGCCCTTCGACGTTTCGATCCGCCCGGCATAGAGCACGCGAAACGGCCGGCGCGACCAGACCGGCGTCGCCAGGTCGGCGAACGCCTCGCTGCGGTAGAGCGGGTTGAACCGCACGATCGGCCGGGCCGCCCCGCCGGTGAGCCGACGCACCTGGCCGGCAATGTCCTCCGAGGCGACCATCACCGCCAGACAGCGGTCGCGGAACAACCCCCGGCTGAGCGAGAGCACGGCGTTGTGGATCACCCCCGGCGACCGGTGGCCGGGCCAGAGCTTGCCATGCAGTGCCGGCACGACCGCGATGCCCGTGCGCGTCAACAGGCTCAGCACGAACCAGTGGGCGTAGCGCGTGGAGACGACCACGTCGGCGCGGAACCGCCAGGCACTGACGAGCAGGCGCAGGCTGTACCAGAAGATGCCTGCGTGATGCAGTGGGCCGCGGCGGTCGAACAGCGGGATCGGGCGGTAGTCGATGCGGACGTCGTCGTCGACGAAGGTGCGCTTCGGGCCGCGCGGGCTGATGAGCCAGGCACGGGCGTCGAGACGTTGGCAGAGGTCGTGGAACTGGTGCGTGTAGGCGACGTTCATCTGCGTCGGGTCGTCATCGCCCGCCCGCCAGTGCTGGTAGGTGGGGATCAGCTCGCCGGGCCCGGTGGCGTAGAGGATGCGCAGCGGGCGCGGGTTGGTGGGGGTGGGGGTGGTCATGGTGGGAGCGCTAAACCGCAAGCGGCTGCGGGGCGGGGGCGGGTCGGCGTTGGGTGGCCTGGATGTAGAGGCCGGTGATCGTGCCGACCATGAGCATGAACATCGGGTTGAGCATGGCGTTGAACATGCTGTCGATGGCGAAGAGGATCGCCCCGAGGCTGAGGCAGGCGACCGGCGCGCCCAGCGGATGGCCCAGCACCGGCCGGGGCAGCCGGCGGAACAGCAGCACGGGCGGCAGCAGCATCACCGTGAGGTAGGTCGCCAGCCCCACCAGGCCGAAGTGGCCGAACGCGAGAATCCACATGCTCTCGGCCACCGGCATTTCGTGCGGTTCGAGGCCTGGCCGAACCTGCCGGGCATAGTTCCACCCGCGCCAGCCGAAGATCGGCGCTTCATACGCCCGGCCCATCAGCGCCTCTTCGTTTTCAATGCGGAAGTTCAGCGAGTCGGCGCGATCCGGGCCGGCGATCACCTCCGCCGCGGCGACCATGTGTTGCGGCAACTGCGTCTGCCCGAGGCGGGAAAAGACGTAGATCGGCGGGATCAGCGCCAGCGCGATCAACGGCGCCACCAGTCGCGTGCGCTCCGACACCAGCAGCGCCGCCCCGCCGATCACCAGCAGCCCCACCGCCCCGGTCGACCGCGCCAGCAGCGTCGTCAGCAGCAGCACCACCACCCAGACGCCCATCGGCACGCCGAGCAGACGGCGCACCGCCCCGCTGTGCCACAGCCCCAACGCCATCAGCGACGCGGTGGCCATGAACATCGCCACCATCAGCCCGTGCGTCATGAACACCATCGGCCGATAGCCGCCGAAGCGCAGCGTCTGGCGGAAGTCGTGCTGGTGAAAGCCGTAGAAGATGTTGTGCAACTGCGGGCTGAAGCGCATCTCGTAGAGGCACAGCGGCACGTAGATGAGCCCGGCGATGACGATGGCGGTGGCGAGCAGGCGCACGTTGCCCGGCTCGCTGAAATACGCTCGGCCGAGCCAGTAAGGCAGCCCCCACAACACCAGGTGATCGAAGATGCCCGACGCCCCGTCGTAGATGCCCGTGCCCACCGAAATCGCCGACGCCATCGGCAACAGCACCACCCAGACCGCCATCGGCAGGTCCAGCCAGTGCGGCCGCACATCGAGCAGCCGGCCAAGCTCGCCCCGCAATGCCAGCCCCCCCAGAATGCCCACCGCAATGGCGGCGGTCTTGTTGTACGTCGGCGCGCCCTGAAAATCGATGCCCGCCATCGGCAGAAACATCCACCCGCCCAGGAACGTGCTGAGCATGGCGACGCGCACCGGCAGCCAGAGGAACGAAGCCGCCCCGAGGACCGGCCAGGCGAAGAGCGCGATGTAAGCCAGTTGTTGCATGGAACGTCAGACGCGCTAGATCAACAGTGCGACGATCGAAAACCCACCACACACCGCCAGGGCCGGCAGGTCAAGCTTCGGCTGCCAGAACCCGCGGCTGGCGGCGAGGCCGGCGACGATCGGGTAGTGCAGCCACGGCGCCACCGCCAGGCCGGCGACGAAGCCCAGTTCCGCCGTGACGCCGAAGCGGTCGGCCATGGCATAGCCGGCGAGTGCAGCGCCAACGGTGAGCACCAGCCGGGAGGCGACGCAGAGCATGTGGCGGAAGCTGTCGCCCAGGGCCAGGAACGCGTGCAGGTAAGTCAGCGTGAGCACCCGGGCGAGGGAGGCGATGATCATCAGGCGAAGGATCCAGCCCACGTCGCCGTAGGCCGACGGATAAAGCCAGACCGCGATCGGCGGCCCGGCGATCAGCAGCAGCAATTGCCCGCCGTTGCCCGGCAGGATCAGCGCCAGCCGCACCTGCGTGAGCTTTTCCCGAAACTGCGTCGCGTCGCGCCGGTACAGCTCCGCCATGGCGGGGAAGCCGACGGTGTTGCCCAGCCGCATCACCAGCAGCGGCGCGAGTTCGCTGATTTGCACGGCGATCCAGAACACGCCCAGCAGGCCCGGCGAGAAGAGGCCGCCGAGCAACAGCTTGTCGCTCTGCTTCGCCAGGAAGGTGATCAGCGTGCCCAGGAAGATCCACCGGCCGAAGCGGAACAATTCGTGCACGGCCGCGCGGTCCCACGCCAGGCGATGACGCGTCGCGGTGGGCAGCAGGTAGCTGCCGAGACTGCGGGTCGCTTCGCTGGCGATGGCGCCGGCGACCAGCGCCCAGACGCTCGGGTGCACCAGCGCCCAGCCGACCATCACCGTCACGCCCACCGCCTGCGCGGTGAGGCGCAGCTTCGAGATCGCCTGCATCTGAAGCCGGCGGTTGAGCACGTAGAGGCTGGTCGAGCCCATCCCCATGGTGACGGCCGTGATGGCGGCCACGGGCAGCAGGTAGCGCAGTTCGTATTCCCACACCAGCGCCACCGGCCAGGCGAGTGCACAGGCGGCGAGCCAGAGCAGGACGCCGCGGACGATCTGGATGGTCCATGCGGTGTTGAGGAATCGCGGGTCTTCGCCGCGCTCGCTGCGGATGATGCTCGGCGCCAGGCCGACGTCGGAGAACATCTGCAACCCCTGGACGAAGACGTTGACCAGGGCCATGAGCCCGAACGCCTCGGGCACGAGCAGGTAGGCCAGGACGAGGTTGCCGACGAAGCGCAGCGCCTGCCCGAGCGTGTATTCGGCGGTGATCCAGCCGCCGCCCGCCAACGTCCGGGCCTTGAGACCGGGTGAGGGCGCGGCGACAGCGGCCGCGGGTCGCGGTTGATCGGAGGCGGTGGAGGCCATGCATGTGTCGGGGATCGGGGATCGGGGATCGGGGATCGGGGATCGGGGATCGGGGATCGGGGATCGGAAAGAATTTTATAAGCCGAGGGCTGAGTCCGCGAAGCCCTGGATCAGGGTGATCGATGAATCGGTGATCGATGATCTGTGATCTGTAATCGTTCGGTCACCGGGGCCGTCCGGCGCGATCTGACATCATCGATTATCGATTACACATCATACATTCTCCTCATCCCGCTCTTCGCTCGCGGACTCGCTCAGAGGCGGGCGTTGGGACATCCGATTTCTGACTTCTGACCCTCTGACTTCTGACCTGCGAGGAGCGGGGGGAAGGGAGCTGGCGACGGATGGCGGCACGCTCGGCATGCGGTCATTCGATGTCGCCGGTCCCCTCCCCCGGCTCCTCGCGTGGAGCCGGGGGACTGACGGGTGGGTGAATCAGTCGTAGTCCGCCTGGAGGGTGTAGCCGGCACGGATGTAAGCCATGACGGACTTGGCCTCGTAGGCGGGGCGCCAGAACTCGCGTCGCTGCTTGCGTGCTTCGTTGACGAAAGCGCTGTGCGAGGCTGGGCGTCCGATCCAGCCGTGGTAGTTCATCACATGACGGCTGGCGTCGACGTAGCGGTTGGCATCGAGTTCGACCTGGTTCCACCGCTCCTGGGCGCCGTTGCCCAGGCGGATGGCGGGCCAGCGGTCGTTGTTCATCTGGAAGTTGAATACGACGTTGGACTGGACCATCACATCCTTGTTGGGCCGGTCGTTGTCAAAGTGGACGGCACTGTGGCCGGCCTTGAAGGTTTTGTGGACGACGTAGTTGTTCTCGATGCGTCCACGTTCGAGGCTGGCGACATGGATGCCGAACGCCTGGTCGGTGGGGTTGCCGCCGACGATGATCGACCGGCCGAGGCTGGTGAGCAGGTTGCGGCGGATGGTCACGTCGCTGAAGTTCAGCGGCGAGCCATAGCCTGCTCCGCCGGAGTAGCCGACGGTGATGCCGTTGGCGTTGGCGAAGACGATGTTGTCTTCCACCAGCACGCGGCGCGAGCCGCCGCTGGCGTTGGAGCTGAGCTTGATGCCCCAGCTCGACGCGTTCGAGAAGACGTTGTTGCGGATGGTCACGTCGTTGCACTGGAAGATGTAGACGTTGTGGTTGAAGATGGTCGCCTCCGCGCCGCCGCCGAGGCCGTTGCCGTCCCACACGCAATCTTCGATCAGCAGCCCGTTCACCCGGCCGGCGTAGAGGCCCTGGGCGTGACCGCCGCTGGGGCGGGCGTCGACGATCACCGATCGCCGGATGGCCAGGCCCGACGGCCGGCCGCCGTTGAACTCGTGAGCGTTGATGTTGTCCTTCGCGCCGTGGATGTAGCAGTCCTCAATGAGGAAGTCATGGAACTCGCCGACGAGCCGGACGTTGTTGTTTCGTCCGCGGCCGTTGAGCTCGAGGCCGACGAGGGCAACGTGGCGGATGACCGGCCGCATGGAGAAGTTGTTGCCGCTGCCGCCGCCGTCGCCGACGATCGGGCGGTTACCTTCGCCGTAGGCGCCGATGACCATGCGGTGATCCTTCGATCGGCCGGACTTCTCCCAGCGGGGGAAGGTTTCGGTCCACTTGTCACCGCGTCGCAGGAGCATGTGGTCGGACGAGCCGTCGCGAAGCAGGCTGTGTCCACGGCTGAGGCTGCGGACGGGGCTGTTTTCGCTGAGGCCGTTGTTGCTGTCATTGCCGCGCGACTGGGAGACGTAGATCACCCGGCTGTCGCTGGTGCGGGCGAAGGTGGTCCAGCCGTTGCTGGAGCGATCGACGAAGTTGGGGTTGGGCGGGGTGTTGCCGTCGCCGGGGTCGTCGCCACCGTTGTTGTCGTCGTCAGGATCCGTCGTGCCGTCGTCAGGATCCGTCGTGCCGTCGTCGGGGTCGGTCGTGCCGTCATCGGGATCGGTCGTGCCATCGTCGGGATCCGTCGTGCCGTCGTCGGGATCCGTCGTGCCATCGCCATCGCCATTTCCCCCGTCGGGGTCAGTGGTGCCGGCGACTTCGATGCGGTGGGTGACTTCCTGCACATCCTGGCCGGGCTGGCGCAGGCGGGCCTGGATGACGTTGCTGCCGTTGGGCAGTTGGTCGAGGCGCGAGGTGTTGATGCGCCACGGTTCGCCGTTGACGCGGTGGGCGAAGGCGTCGACCATGCGCCCTTCACCATCGGACCAGGCGAGGACCATGATGCTGCCGCCCGCGGGCATCGGGCCGGAGAGGTCGAAGTGCACGTGCGAACCCGAGCCGACGCTGTACGTGGCGGGCGTGCCCTCGGCGAAGCTGAGCGTGACCGACTGATCCGGCTCCGGCTGCGGCGCCGGCGCGGCTTCGACCTCGACCCAGTGGTCGGACCGCAGGTTGTTCGTGCCGGGCAGGCGGAAGACGAGCTGGATATTGTTGCGTCCCTCGGGCAGCTCATTCAGACGCGAGGCGCTGATCCGCCACGGCGAGTCGGCGATGGTGTGCGCGAACGCCTGCACCATGCGCTGCTCGTCATCGGACCAGGCGAGCACGAGCATGTCCGCGCCGTCGGGCACGTCGCCTTCCACGGCCAGGTCGATCGCGCTGGCGCTGCCAGCTTCAAAGCTGGCGGGGGCGCCGCTGAAGCTGACGCTGGGCGCAACCGGGGCGGGGGGTTCGACCGCCAGCCAGTGGTAGGCCCGGTCGATGACCTGGCCGTTGTCGCGGAGCATGAGCTGGAGGTTGACCCGGCCCTCGGGCAGCTTGTCGAGCTGGCCGGGGGCAATGCGCCACGGCGAGCCGGTGACGGTGTGGCTGAACGCCTGCACCACCGCCTGCTGCTCGTCGGACCAGGCGACGACCAGCACGTCGCGCTGGCCGGCATCGGGATTGTCGACGCTGAAGTTCAGCGCCTGCCCGGATTCCTTGACATAACTGGCCGGTGGACTGCTGAACTGAACCGCCCCCAGCGAGGCGGACTCGGCCGACTGCTGAAACTGGGCCAAGGTCGTCGCCGTCAGCGACGGGTTGGCGGCGGCCACGCCAGGCATCGCGCCCAGCGCCACGGCCGTCATCAGAAGGAAAAACACACGGGATCGGAACGCCTGAATGTTGAATCGCTTTCTTCGGGGCATCATGCCTTTTACTTCTCCCCGAAGGTCTCCGCGTGGGTTATCGGCCAGATGAAGGGGGCAGTTGCCCTCCGGTTCGGAAAAATCGGAAAAAACCTCCCAATGTCCCTCAAGTGCCTGAATCACCCACCTCCCTCAACTCCGACCCCGCCCGCAAACTTCGATATTTCAATGCTTTATTCGCACTTTGGCCCGCGACAGGCCAAGGCTCCGCCCCCGTCGGCTGCGCGCTTTTTTGTGGCGCAGCGACCTCCAGGCGTTGATGCGGCCTCGAATCGGCAACCCGGTGGGCGTGCGGGGCGGAGGGTCCGCTTCCGCGCCTGCCGATGAAAAAGAGATGAACCGAAGTCACCACGGCCACCCGCCCGGTCCGGCCGGGGCACAAGGCGCCGAGCGGCATCAGGCCCTCATGTGACGCTGAACCATCGCCCACAGCCGTTGCCGATGTGAGCTGGACTCCGTTCCATGCTCCTCCTCGAAACGAAACAAGGCTCGCTTGTCCTTCTGCACGCATGTTGAGCAAAGGCCGTACCGTCACCGCGCGCCGTCGGGATCGCCGGGGCCGCGTGGAACCGCGAAAATGTTAAGATTGTTCAGCGGCAAGCCTTATGGGTTCTTCAACAACCTGCCCCAGGCGATCCGCCGGCATCGACCGCCCTGCGGCGCGACCGCGGCAGGCCGGGCCATGCAACTATTACAAGATCAACCGGGGCAAGTGCCTGCGTCTGAGGGGGAATCGCGTCGGCGTGGACGCGTGCCGGCCGCCGCTGACATACCATCGCACGGCCATGCTGTTGATCGACGGGTACAACGTGCTGCACACGCCCATGCCGCCCGCCCTGGCGGGGCTGGACACGGCTAGTCTCTGCCGGGCGCTGGCGCGGACGCCGTGGCGGCGGGGCCCGATCGTCGTGGTCTGCGACGGCCAGGCGGGTCCGCTGGGCCTGCTCGAATCGCCGGTGGAGGCGGTGGAGCTGGTTTACGCCGGCCGAACGCGGATCGCCGACGACGTCATCATCGAGCAGATCAACGCCGCGACCGCCCCCCGCCGGCTGATCGTCGTCAGCTCCGACCACGAGATCCGCCAGGCCGCTCGCCGCCGCCGGGCCCGGAGCTGGACCAGCGAGCAGTTCTTACATGAGTTGCTCGAGGCCCTTCGCCGGGGCCCTGCCGCCGCCGAGCCGGAAAAGCCCGCCCCCGACCCGCTGAGCCCGCGCCAGGTGGACGACTGGCTCGAAACGTTCGGCTATGAAGCGGGGCCGAGCGACCCGGACGACCCGGATGACGAGGACGATGACGACGCCCGCTACTGGCCGCCGCGGTGATCGGGCCGGGCATCGTCGCGACACCGTCTCATCACGCAAGTGACATGGTTTCTCACTGGAAACCGGCCAATTGCAATCACAAAATGAAGCGACCCGACAGCGGTGATCGTCACCGCTGAACAATGCCCCCCCGACAGGAGTCTGGTCATGCACGAAGTCCACGACGGCCAGTGCGGCCTCTGCCAGCACTTCGGCGAACAGCACCCCCAGGCGGAGCAGCTCGTCACCATCCGCGTCAAAGGCGTCGGCCCGGAAGATTACGTCGACGAATGCCACCACCCGCGCCACGAGTCGCTGCACCTGAAAGTCACCCCCATCAGCGGCTGCGACGGCTTCGAACCCGCCCAGGCCGCGTGAGGCGGGATCAATCCGAGGCAGAGTTTCGCGCAGAGTCCGCCAGGAGCGCGAAGAACGCAGAGAAAAAATTGAGGTTGAGCCGAGTGCGCATACGCGGGCACCGCCGGCCGACGGATCAGCAACTCACTCAAGCTCATGCTTTATCTCTGCGTTCTTCGCGCTCCTGGCGGACTCTGCGCGAAACGCTTTTGTCCAAGTGCCGGAGCGGTCGATGATGCCGTCACCCCACCTGCTCCAGGTAGGCGGCCAGCAGGTCGCGGCAGGCGTGCAGGTCGTCGAGGTGGACCATTTCCGTCACGGTGTGGATGTAGCGCGTCGGGCACGACAGCGTCATGGTGCGCAGGCCCTTGCCCACGCGCTGCATCGCCGCCGCGTCGGTGCCGCCGCGTGGCAGGATCGACCGCTGGTGCTTGATCTTCTTCTGCTTCGCCACCCGCTCGAACGCTTCGAACACGTCCACGTCCGCGATCGAGGCCGAGTCCATCACGGTCAGCCCCGCGCCCGCGCCTTGCTCGGTGACGCGCTGCTCGGTCGGCACGCCGGGCGTGTCGACGCACAACGTCGTGTCCACCGCGATGCCGATGTCCGGCTCCAGCCCGAACGCCGCCGCCCCGGCCCCGCGCAGGCCCACCTCCTCCTGCACCGTGAACACCGCCTGCACTTCGCAGTCGTGATGCTTGAGCTGCTCCAGCGCACGCAGCACGATCCAGCACGCCACCCGGTTGTCCAGGCATTGCGAGACCACTGTGTTGCCCATCGGCGTCAACGATGAGCGCAGCACCACCATGTCGCCAAGCTGCACGCGCTTCTTCACTTCGTCGCCCGGCAAACCCAGGTCGATCACAAACTCTTCAATCTCCGGCACCTTCTTGCGGTCTTCCGGGTCCGCCAGGTGCACCGGCTTGCCCGCTGGGTTCAGCACGCCCGGCAAATCCTTCGAGCCGTCCCGCAGGTCGGGACAGACCGTCACCATGCGGGCAAAGAGGTTGCGGTTGTCGAACCCGCCCACGGGATTGATGCGGACGAAGCCACGGTCGTCCACGTGCTTGACCAGGAATCCGATCTGGTCCATGTGCGCCGCCAGCATCACGCGCTGCGGCGACTTGCTCGCGCCGCCTTTTTTCTTGCCGCCCTTGGGCCGGGGCTTGCGGATCGCGATCACCGAGCCCAGCGCGTCCACCTGCACCTCGTCGACCAGGGGCTTGACCCGCTTGCGAATCAACTCACGCAGGCGATGCTCCCGGCCCGGCACCGCCGGCGTCTCGACCAGTTCCGTAAGTAGTTTCATAGCCATGAAATCTACCCGCCGCGCCGGCCGGGAGCAATTCGCCCACGCCTCGCGGGGAGGGAGAGGGCGTCAATTGAGTAGCTCGATGTGCGTCTGAAATTGGCGCCCGGCGTGATGAACCGGTCATTCCTTGTAGCGATACCCCACGCCGCGCACCGTCTCCAGCCGGTCGCCCACCGCGCCCAGTTTCTTGCGCAGCGAAACCACCTGCACGTCCACCGAGCGGTCGGTCACCGCGGCGAAACCTTCGTGGATCGACTCGATGATCTGCTGACGCGTGAACACCCGCCCCGGCCGGGTCGCCAGCACGGCCAGCAGGCGGAACTCGGTGGCCGTCAGGTCGACCGGCTTGCCCTCGGCCAGCACCTCGTGACGCTCGGGATCGATGCTCAGCCCCGGCGCCCGGATCGTGCCGCGGTTGTGCTCGCCCTCGCCCACCTCCGCCCCGGCCCGGTGCAACACCCGCTTGATCCGCGCCAGCAGCACGCGCGGACTGAACGGCTTGGTCACGTAGTCGTCCGCCCCCATCTCCAGGCCACGCACGATGTCCGCCTCCTCCCCCTTGGCGGTGAGCATGATCACCGGAACATTGGCCGTGGCCGTGCGGCTTTTCAGCGATCGGCAGACCTCCAACCCGTCCATCGCCGGCAGCATCAGGTCCAGCAGCAGCAGGTCCGGCGGCGTCGCCCGCGCCAGACGCAGCCCCTCCTCGCCCGTGTCCGCCACCTGCACTTGGTACCCCTCGCGCACCAGGTTGTAACGCAACAGTTCGAGCAGGTCCGGCTCATCCTCCACGATCAGAATGGTCACATCTTCAGCGGTCGGGATGTCGGTCGCGTTCATGGCGGAATCCATCAAACGGTCCGGCCCCGGCGGCGTGCGCGAGCCGGCATCATATCCCAAATCGACACACATTTCGATCATCGACGAAAGGGCAAAGACGCCCACGACCTCCCGCCGTGGGCGTCGCCCCCCTCCATCTCCGCATCTTGTCACCTTCAGAACAGAAGCTGGAACTGCGTCCGCCAGACGAACTGGTCATCCGCGCCCGCCTCGTCGGTCAGCAGGCCCAGCCCATTGCTGCCGCCGACGAATGTGCCGTCCAGCGGGTCCATCACCCAGACGATGTCCGACGTCAGCTTCGCGGCGTGGCCCTTGAAGTAGTAGGTCGCGCCCAGCGTCAGCAGGCTCACGTCCTCCGCGTCCCGGCTGCTGTCCGGCATCAGCATCTCGTACCGGGCGAATGGCTCGAACCGGTCGTCAAACATGTAGCTGCCCTGCACCAGGAAGCCGAGGTCCTCAAACTTCTCCGCCCCCTCGGCCACCTTCGTGTCATGCAGACCGGCCACGGCGCCGTACAGCCCGATGTGGTTCATCTTCACCGTCGCGTCCACCGTCCAGCGAAGCTGGTCGTCCACGATCGCATCGTCCATCCCCTCATCAAAGTGCGCCGCCACACCCAGGAACGCCGCGAACCCTTCATCCCCCCACGCGCCGAAGTTGCTCAACTGTCCCCACTCGCCCGCCAGCTTCACGTCCGCCCGGCCGCTGAGCCCGAGGTGCGTCGACGTGTTCTGGAAGCCGACGAAGTCCTCGCCCGCCCCGTCGCTGACCATGAACGCCAGGCGGACCGGGTCCATGCGGTGCGTCAACTGCACGCCCGAGCTGTACCCCGCGCCGAAGTGGGCTTCGACCAGCGAACGTTCCACCGCAAGCTGCCGCGAGGAGCTTTGCAGCGTCTCACGCAGGAACGGAATCTTCATCGTGCCCGCGATGATCGCCGTGTCATCCGTGAGCTGGTAGTTGATCACGGCCTCCTCAATGGCGATGTTCCCGCCGTTGCGGCTGACCACCGGCATGATCTTGAAGCCGAGGCGCGGGTCGCCGACGTGGCCGGAGAACGAGAGCTTCGTGCGACGATGCTGGAAGCCCTCGGTCACCTCGTCGTCCGCGTCATTGCGGAAGTTGGCGATGTAGCGGAACTGGATCTGCCCGCCGATGTTCAGGCGGTAGGCGTTGTCCGCACTGGCGAGGAAGAACTTGCCGTCGTGGCCGGCGGTGAGGCCGCCCTGGCCGAGGCTGGCGCGGGTGTCGGCGTCGTTGAGCACTTCGGCGATCAGGGTCTTGACCTCCTCCGCCCGCCGTTCGTTCATCCACGTCTGGTCCGCTTCGCCGCGCACCTCGGCCACCTCGGCGCGAAGCGCGGCCAGCTCCGCACGCAGCGCGGCCACGTCGTCATCCTGCGCCATCGCCGGCATCGTCACGCCCAGCGCGACCGCTGCGATCATGGCGCCCCTGGTCTGCTTGCCAATCATCTGTGAATCTCCTTGGGTGGGATAAAAGCGAGACTGCCGTGCTCGGCTGCACGGTTGGCAAGAAAGTAGACCCGCCGCGTGAAGCGGTGGTTACCGCAATGTGAATTAACGGTTAATCCGCTTGCTCGGCCGGATCGATCTCGCGCAGGTAGGTCCACGAATACAGCCCCGTCTCATGCCCGTCGGAAAAGCGGATGCGCAGCGCATAGTTGCCCACCAACTCCGCCCCCTCGGCCATCAACGGCCCGCCCTTGCCGCTCGCCGATGCGGGCAGCACGGTCAGCGGATCCTTCGCCATCTGCTCCCGCAACTCCCGCGCGTCGGCCGAGGGCGACATCTTCCGCAGATACGCCACCGGATACACCGACACCCGCCCGTCCGACCACGTGATGGTCAGCGCAGTGTCCTTCTTGAGGTCGATGTGCTTCGGACGAATGGGGGTGGGGTCGGGCATGGGAATGCGATCTAGTCGGCATCATCTGTAAAGACACCCCCCCAGCAAGCAAGAGGGGATTCGGATCAAGTCGTCAGGTTTGCCTCCGGAATTCCGTCAGCGCCCGTTCAAGGGCGGCGATCACTTTCTGTCGTTGCGATTGCTTGAACAATCGCGAAGGCAACCGCTCATACCATCGCTGCCAATAGTGCTCAAGGCGAACGTTTGGAAGCCGTGAGCTTGGGTGCAGTTTTTCACGGAAGAAGGCCAGGCACGTCTCGATCTGTTCAAGCGACTGGAATTCGAACGTAAAGGAGGCCACCTCAACAAAGTACGCCCATCGCTCGATCAACGGGTCAGCGGCCGCTTTCCTTGGGAAGCCGCCGAGATGTACCGTTGACATGTAATCAACGTGGCGATCTGGATCACATCTTTCTCGCCAGTGCCGCGACATGCTCAGCCTCCATCAAAGCAGCAGCTCACTTTTCGCCGCCACCGCCTCGGGCAGCTTCACGGCCTGCAAGTCGCTCGCCTCGATCGCGGTGAGTTGGGCAATCTCGATCACCGCGTCCGGCTTGTCGTCCACGCGCGGCACCTTCACGCCGTTCGCCTCCAGCCAGCGCGCCGCACGCTCGATCTGGATCGCCCGGCTACTGTCGGGGCTGTCCACGCCCTCGGCATTCTTGATCGGCGCGAACTCCTCGATGCGGTCCGTCTCATACACAATCGACGTGTCGCACATCGGCAGCGCATCGAACACGAACGTCTCCAGCTTCACCGCGTTCGGCTCATCCGGCGCGACCTGCTCCCCCGTCGTCTGGTCGAGATGCGCCACCTTCTTCTCCGCGCGGTGGAATGGCAGGTTGAACGAGCCGCCGGTGTTCAGCGACTCGACGAAGCCGACGCTCATCACGTGAATGGCGATCGACCCCGCCCGGAAGCGCAGCTCCCCCTCGGCCGTGCGCTGCTCGGCCAGTTCGTCGGGCAGGTCGGAATATTCGATCACCGTCACCCGGCCATCGACGAGCGCGAAGTTGCCCAGCTTTTCCTTGGCGAACGCCTTGGGCAGCATTTTGGAGGACATCTGCGCCTGGTCCTGCGCATGCAGGCCGAGGAACAGCGGGTCGACGACCTTGACGATGGGGTTGTCGACCTGGACGTAGCTGATCTGCTCGATGCCGCGCTTCTGCATGTCGGCGATGGCGCCGCTGGCGTGCAGCGCCTTGAGCGAGCCGCCGTGGCCGTTGGGCGAGAGGGCGAGTTCGTCGCGGTCGGCCAGCAGCACCTTGCCGGTGTCGCGGTCGAGGGCCGGCATCATGCCTTGCGGGAAGATCATGACGTTGGCGGGGTCGAGGCCGAAGGTGTCGTTTTCCTTGAAAAACGCGCGGGTGTCGGCGTCGTTGATCGGGCTGGTCATGACGTACCAGGGCACGATGCAGCCGTACTTGGACTGCGTCTTGCGGATGTACTCGGCGAAGCAGGCGAACAGGGGCAGCTTGCGGATGGGCGTGGCGGGGAAGGTGCCCTTGGGGCCGTCCCAGCCGAGGCGTGTGCCCTGGCCGCCGGCGACGGTGAAGGCGGCGACCCGGCCGTCGCGGATGAGTTGTTCGCCGTGGGCCCGGGCGTCGCGGTAGCGATCCTGGAGGTCGGCCGGGGGATCGTTGGGATACCACGGCGCGGGCTCGACGTTCTCCGGCAGCTTGAACACAGGCTTGTGGCGCACGTGCGTTTCGATCAGGCGATGTACCTCCGGCCAGTCGACGGACTCGATCTGGCTGAGCAGTTTGTCCTGCTGGTCTTCGCTGAGGTCATCGAAGTATTGCAGGACGTGGGCTTGGTCGACCGCTTCAAGGGCCTGCTTGGCGGATCCGTAGCGTTGGGTGAGGGTGGTGGTGGGCATGGCTAAAGTCTCGGTTGGGTAGGCATCGCCCACCGTGGCGGATCATCAGCGGTTTTTATCGTAGGCAAAGGGCAAAGCCCACCCTACTGTTTTCGCTGGTCGAACTCCGATTGCAAGTGGTCGAGCTTCTTTTTCGTGTCGTATTGCATCTCGATCAAGCGATCTTCAATGCGGTCGATCAAACGAATGAGTACGGCCATCACGATCAGGATCGTCGCGAGAACGAGGTAGCCCAATGCCAGCCCCAGCCCATCTTCGATAAAGCTGACAATGCCAAAGAACACGCACAGGGCAATCGGTATGCTCAAAAGATAGGGTAGCAATCGCAGCATGATGGCAGTGTAACAAAAGGCGCACGGCCGCTAAGCCGCAAGCGGCTGGGGTTACTCCGGGCTTTGGTAGGCGACTTTGCCGACGAAAAACGGGCCGAGGTTTTCGAGGTAGAGCGCGGTCTGCGTCGTGGAGCGCATGGCCTGGACGACGGCCGAGAGCGGGTGGAGGTCTTTGCCGATGATGCCGACGACGAAGTCGTTGTCGTGGCGGTCGAGGCCGTGGCAGGCGAGGCGGATGTCGTGGGCGTAGTCGGCACGGCCGAAGGCGAAGCCGATCTTGCCATGCTCCATGAGGATTTCGCGCTGCTCGTCGTCGGGCAGTTGCATGAATTCGCCCGAGCGGCGCAGCGGGTACCAGATCGCCCACGGCCAGTCGGGGTTCAGGGCCGTGCGGCGCGGGCGTTTGAGCAGCGTCTCTTCGAGGTCCGGCTCGTAGCCGAGGCTGTACGTTCGGCCGAAGAGGGTCAGTTCGGGTTTGGGCGTGAGGCCGGTCCACGGCTCGGCATCGAGCAGGTCGCGCAATGGGCCGACGAAGAAGGCGGGGTCTTCGCTTTGCACGAGCAGCGCGACGCCCTGCGGATCGTGCGCGTCTTCGTAAAGCGTGGCGGTGAGGTCGCCTTGGCTAGCGAGTGCGTCGCGTAGCGGCGCGGTGTCGCGGCAGCCGGTGAAGGCGAGCAGTTGCATGAACAGGCGACGGTCGAGTTCCTGGCCGCCGCGGCCTTTCTCGGCCAGGTCCGGCTTTTCGGTGGCTTCACGTTGCATGATGCCGTTAGCTTAGCATGGAACGGGCGATAGGATAGAGCGTGTGGCAAAGATGAAGACGCGAAGCCGTCCACGGCTTGCGAGGGAAGACGAAGGGTAGGCGCCGATGCGGTATGCACTGATTATTGCCGGCGGCTCGGGCACGCGGTTGTGGCCGATGTCGACGAAACAGATGCCCAAGCAGTTGATCCCGTTCATCGATGGCCGATCGCTGTTGCAGATCGCCATGGACCGGCTGGAGGGCCTGCTGCCGCGCGAGCGCATCTACATCTGCGCCAGCGAAGGGCAGAAGCAGGCGATGCTCGAACACCTGCGTGGGTTCGACGAAGCGCAGTTCATCGGCGAGCCGGTGGGCCGGGACACGCTCAACGCGGTGGGGCTGGGCACGGCCGTCCTGACGAAGCAGGACCCGCGTGCGGTGGTGGCCGTGTTCACCGCTGACCACCTGATCCGCCCGGAGCATGAGTTTCGCCAGATCGTCGAGCACGGCTATGAACTGGCGGAGCAGCGGGAGAAGGTGCTGGTGACATTCGGCATCAAACCGACGCACGCGGCGACGGGGTTCGGCTATCTCGCGCTGGGCGAGCCGGTCGCCGGGCATGACGCGTTCACCGTCACGGCGTTCAAGGAGAAGCCGAACACGCCGACGGCGGAGCAGTATTTCGCGGCGGGTCCGGAGCGGTACTTGTGGAACAGCGGCATGTTCGTCTGGCGTGGCGAGACGTTGCTGGGTTTGATCGAGAAGTATGAGCCGGGCAATTATGCGGGGCTTGCGCGGTGCGCCGCGGCGTGGGGCGAGCGGGAGTGGTCGCGGGTGGTGGCGGAGGTGTATCCGAAGCTGAAGAAGATCAGCGTGGACTACGCGGTGATGGAGCCGGCGGCGGAAGATGAGGACGTGACGGTGGCGGCGGCGCCGATGCGGCTGTCGTGGCTGGACGTCGGCTCGTGGCCGAGTTATGCGACGACGCTGGCCAGCGACAGCGCGGGCAACACGGCGGCGTGCGATCGGCAGGTGATGCTGGACTCGAAGAACACGCTGGTGGCGTCGAGCGAAAGCGGTCACCTGATCGCGACGATGGGCGTGGAAGACCTGATCGTGATCCACACCGCCAAGGCCACGCTGATCTGCCGTGCGGACCAGGCGGAGCGGATCAAGGAGCTGCATCAGCAGGTGGGCGAGCGGTTCGGCGATGAGCACTTGTGACATGCGATACATGGCGATCGATCTTGGCCAGAAGCGCACGGGCGTCGCGGTGGGCGACGACGTGACCGGCCTGGCTACGCCGGTGGAGGTGATCACCACCGCCAGCGAAGACGAACGGCTGCACCGGCTGGGCAAGCTCATCGAGGAGCATGGGCCGGCCGCGCTGGTGGTGGGCTTGCCGTTGAACATGGACGGCACGGCCGGGCCGGCGGCGAAGCGGGTGCAGCAGTTCGCCGAGCGGCTGGGCAAGCGGTTCGCGCTGCCGGTGCATGCGTTCGACGAACGGCTCAGCTCCGACACGGCCAACCAGCAGATGGCGATGAGCGGGCTGACGCATCGCCAGAAAAAGGCGCGGCGCGACGCGCTGGCGGCGGCGGTGATTCTGCGCGACTTTCTGGCGTCGCGCGCGGGCGGGTGAAGGTGTGGAAGCGACCCACGCTCGGAGAGCGTGGGCTTCGGGGAGGTATCAGGTGAACAGGCCGATGAGGACCATGACCATCCCGGGGCCGGCGACGGCGAGGGCGACGTAGCCCACGAGTTTGCGTGACTCGGGGTTGAGGTAGTCCAGCGGGCGGTTGACCAGGGCGCAGCCGTAGAGCGTGGTTCGCTCGAGGCCAGTCAGGGCACGGCCCCAGCGCGACGCGGAGTCGGCGGGAACCGACTCACGCTCGGCTTCCGTGTCGGAGCGGGCGTGACGGCGTTCGGGCTGGTCGTCCAGTTCACCGGCGACATCGTCGGCCGAGGCGCCATCCACGCCGTCGCGTTCGTCCGCATCGTCGGGGGAGTCCGGGGTGTCCGGGTCATCAGTTGACCAGTCGTCCTCCTCGACCGGCTCGGCCGCCGCCTGGGGCTGAGCTTGCGCCGCGTCCGGGTCGTCGGAGTCGGCGAGGTCGGCGTCGATGATATCCTCCGGCGATTCGAACGCGCCCTCGAGATCGAGGTCGTCCGCATCGTCGGCCGACGCCAGCGTGTCCGGCGACGTCGACGCCTCGGTCGCGGCTGGCGACGCCGCGGCGGCCGGCTCGGGGGGCGGTTCGGCCGCCGGGTCCGTCTCCGCCAACACCTGCTCGACGCTTTGCAGTTCGCCCAGCGATTCGCCCGCCTGCTCGGCCAGCATCTGGTCGATCTGATCGATCAACATCGCATCGTCCATCGCGCCGTCGTCGGCATCGGCCTCAGGCGCGGCATCGGCGTCAGGCGCGGCATCGGCGTCGGGCGCGGGGACGGCACCTTCAGCGTCCTCGGCGACTTCGGCGACTTCGGCGTCGGGGTCTACGTCGGCGGCCGGCGGGTCATCCGGCTCGGCGGGCGCGGCGGGCGCCGGCTCTGCTTCGCCGGGCCTGGGCTCGTCCAGCAGTGACTGGATCTGCTCCGTCAGGGGATCTTCATCAGCCTGGGCGTCGGTCGAGGCGGCGGGCTCACGCGGCACGTCGGCGGCGTCGGCGGACGGGGGCAACGGGGCAGGGGGCGGCGGGGCGTCCGCCTCGCTCGCGTTCGCCTCGGCCTCCTGGGCGAGCAGCGCGTCAAGCTGCGCCGCAAGGTCGGACGCCTCGTCGCGCGGGGCGTCGGCCTCCGACGTCGGCGGAGCTTGCGGGGTCTTTCTGGGAGCCGGCTGGTTCAACGACACATTTCCCCCGCCGTCGGCCGAACAACGGCCCCTGACGGCAGTACCATGGATCAGTCCCGCCCGCCCCGCGCAACAGGCCGCCGCGCGGTCGGGCCGCTATGCCCTGTTATCGACACCCGGAACCGGAAACTCAAGCGCGAAGGGGCAGATCAGAGGTCGGAAGTCAGAGGTCGGAGGTCGGAGTAACGCCCGCGTCTGAGCGCAGCGAAGACCGGGATGAGGCTTGCTGACGGCTAACTGATCCCGCTCTTCGTCGCTGCGCTCCTCAGAGGCGGGCGTTTTCCCGACCTCTGACTTCTGACCTCCGACCTCTGACTTCCCCCGCCCCGGAGCCCGCCATGGCCAGTTCGCTGCCCCGTTTCCACTGTGCTCACCTGCCGCACCCGCGTTTGGCGCAGACGCCTTGCGTGCTCGATGCGGACGAGTCGCACCACGCGCGCAAAGTGCTGCGCCTCAAGCCCGGCACGGCCGTCGAGTTGTTCGACGGGCAGGGCGGCCTGGCGCAGGCGAAGCTGGTCGCGTACGAGGGGCGATCGGCGGTGTGCCAGGTGGTGTCGATGGAGCGGTTCGATCCGCCGCGGCCGCGGGTGACGGTGGCGTCGGCGATTCCCAAGGGCGGCCGGGCCGAGCCGATGGTCAACCAGCTCAGCCAGGCGGGGGCGGACGTGTTCGTGCCGATGGTGAGCGAGCACAGCGTGGTCGACCCGCGTGAAGGGAAGCTGGAGCGGTTCGGCCGGCACGCGATCGAGTCGGCCAAGCAGTGCGGTCGGCTGCACGTGATGGCGGTCGAGCCGACGCGGGGGTTCGACGCGCTGCTCGCCGAGTCGGCGGACGTGCGACTGCTGGCGGCGCCGGGCGGCGGATCGGCGGCGGGCCTGGGCGAGCGGGTGGCGCGGGCCGGGCGGGTGCTGGTGCTGATCGGGCCCGAAGGCGGGTTCAGCGAGGCGGAGCAGGCGGCCGCGGCGGAGGCGGGGTTTCAGCAGTGGGCGATCGGGCCTTACACCATGCGCATCGAGACCGCGGCGGTGGCGGCGGCGGCGCTGCTGCGTTACCTCGCGACGTCGACAAGATCCTCGCAAGGCGAGTAGAGAGTCGCCGACCGGCTTCCTACAATTTGCTCGGACCCTGCCTTTTGAGGGGGTAAACGTACCGTCACGCTGACCGGAAGGGAGCCTTACCCATGACCCAGTCCAACCAAGACCTGTACAAGTACTCCACCCTCGACGAGGGGGTACGGAAAAAGATCGTCGCGGCACTCCAGAAAGCCTACAACATGGAACTGGAGACGGTGACCAACTATCTCGCCAACGCCGTCTACCTCGACGGCATGCTCGCCAAGGAGGTCAAGGAAAGCCTCGACGGCGACGTGACCGAAGAGCTCGGCCACGCCCGCCAGCTTGCGATGCGCATCAAGATCCTCGGCGGCGACATCCCCGGCTCGCAAAGCCTGACGATGGAACAGACCTCCCTCCAGCCGCCGGCGAACACCACCGACGTCGTCTCCGTCATCAAGGGCGTCATCGAGGCCGAGACCGGGGCGATCGAGCAGTACCAGAAGATCATCGAACTCACCGGCGATGAGACCGACCCGGTGACGCAGGACCTGGCGATCAACCTCAAGGGGGATGAAGAGGAGCACCGCCGGGAGTTCCTCGGCTTCCTGCGTGAGTATGAAACGCTCAAGGAAATGCTCAAGTAAGGCCGTCGCGCCAACCCGTTGCCCCAAGCCCCGAAGCCCACGGATTGAATCCGTGGGCTTTTTCTTGTTGTCGTGCTTAGTCATCTGTAAATACCTTTGTGTAGGTTCGTTAACGTGATCCGAAAATTACTATCCGACGTTCGATTGCTGATGGTTCGCTAAGTAGCCGTTCCCTCCTTTCCAGCCAGACGGGAGAAGTCGACCCGCTTGAGCGAGGCGGCCAGGTCCTCGGCCGACGGGTGCAGGTATCGCTGCGTCTCGGCCAGACGCTCATGGCCGAGGAACTTCTGGAGTTGCGCCACCGGCATGCCGGCGTCGTTGGCGTAGAACGTCGCCCCCGTGTGACGCAATACGTGCAGGCTGCGGCGATTCGCCTGCATCTCGCGAAGCCGAAGGTGGAGCCGCCGCAGCAGCGGACCGTAGGTCCATTTACCTTTCTGCCGGCCTCGGCTATCCGGTGACTGGAAGGCCCAAGGGGAAGTCGACTGCTTCATCGCCTTGGCCAGGATCGCCGACGCCCGGTCGGTTATCCAAGGCGAGCTAATGGGAACAGCATGTAGCAACTACGACTGGAGGGCCGCCTGTGGGACCATCGATTATCTTCGATAAGTCGGCCATTCAGTCGATAGGGCAGCGTGCCATCTATGAAGTCAACCGCTACTTTTATACGGTTCTGCCGCCAGTGCTCCTTATGGAGATCTTGGCCGACCTGTCGCTGGATCCGGAGGACCTCGAAGGTTCGAAGGTCAAGGTGGCGGAGGTGGCTCGGAAGGTGCTGCCGCCGGACTCATTTGCCAACCTCGACTACCGCAGCCTGTGCATTGCTGACCTGCTTGGTGGCGAAATCGAGATGAGCCGTCGGCCCGTGGTCGGAGGTGCTCGAGCGGTTGTATCTAAAGATGGCAGACAAGGTGTGCACATCGGCGTCCAACCTGAGAACGAGGCTGTGCTCCGATGGCGTGCTGGCGAGTTCAACGAGGATGATCTTCAGTTCGCGGACAGCTGGCGACGGAATGCCCAGGCGATCGATCTGGAGGCAATTAAGAAGGGGCTGCCGAAGTCCCCAATAAAGTTTCGCTCTGTCAAGGAACTGGCCATCTTCGTTGACACGATGCTCGAAGAAACCGACCTGCAGGCGGCAATGCTCGACTGGCTCCTCGACCTCCTGCGGTACGAGCGTTACGTCTGTAATTGGGTTCGACACAGGTGGCATGTGCACGGCTACACCTCGATTAAGGCGTTCGCGCCTTACGCGTTTCATTGCCTGCGTGTCCAGACACTGTTCCTGCTCGGCATGAGCCACAATCTGCTCGGGACGAGGCCGACGAATGTTCTCGACGTCGAGTACTTTTTTTATTCCCCATTTGCGCATGCATTCTGCTCCGGCGACAAGATTCATCGCCAACTCGCACCCATCGTACTTGAAGACGATCAGACTTTTGTGCCCCGGGAGGAGATGCGGAAAGCTCTAATGGAACTGGTGACGGCAAGGCAGGAGATCCGTGACGTCGAGCCTCGTGATGAGTCGATTATCCATCGCCTGTGGACGAAGCACTTGGAGCGTTCCGTGCCCCAAGCATCGCGTCCGCCAATTTCCCAGGCGCGCAGCAAGAGAACCATGGAGCAAATCAAACCGATCATGGAAGCCATTCGTGAGTCCGAACTAAGGCGACCGCCACCACCCCGATGGCCTGCATGAAGGAAACACAACCACGGCCAGTAGAACACGCCTAGCCAGCATATCTTGGTTTACGATGGGCGAGCCTTTCTACCTCGCCAGCCCGAGGTGTCTGGCATAGAGTTCTCGCTGACTGATATGATCTCGATGCGCCACGGCCAAGGGCACCGCTGTATCTTTCGATGCGGCATAGGCAAGGTGGATCTGCTCCGTCAGATGGCAGTCTTTGCAGCCCTCCCGCGCGTCGGGCATTTCTGTTCGCTCGCTCAATTCGCGGAACCGCCCACACAGATCGTCTACCAGATCGGGCTTGAACTCCAGGCGATGAAGCGTGGCGGCAAAGGGGACGACCATGTTGCCGGCTTGACCCTCGGCGGGTGCTGTGGAGACTTCGCCATCCGCCATTGCCGTCATGTACAGCAGGGCCAGGTGTTTGACCTTACCAAGATTTTGGTACTCCGCCGCCAGGGCGTACGCGTTCTGTTGAACCAGGTACGTGGATGCCAGATGGTCGAGGTTCCCTTTCGGTTTAGCCGTTTTCAGGTCGACGATGGCCAGACTTCCGTCAGCCATGACAGGAATGAGGTCGGCGTTACCCCAGACGCGCACGCCATGGTCCGAATTGATGTAGAAAAATTGCCGGTAGTTTGGCGGCTCGATGTGCCCCACCACGTCGCCGAGTTCACTCATCCAAGGCGGCGCCTTTCCGGTGGCGTCGATGACGTCGGTGATGAACTTCTTCTGAAGCTTGTCGAGCGTCATGTAAATCGGCATGGCCATCGCCCATGGCTGCTTCCAGTTCAAATGAGATTTCATGTAAAAGCATCGCTCGCAAAAGTCCGGCTGTGCCAGCCAGCCGAGCTTCTTTGCGGAAATTGTCAGAATATCGTCCATCGGTATCTCTCTTTCGTAAGTTGGTAGTAACGCCTCCCCTGGAACCGGTATGCTCCATATCGGAGGTTGGTTGAAACAATATGAGCGTCGTCTGGACGGGAAACAGGAATGTGCAGGTCCCCCTGGCATGAGGTTGAGGAGCTGGTCAAGGTGTCTGGCGAGCACGCTTGGCCAAACCCGGATCGCGGCGCTCCAGTTGAGCGCCGATTGTTGTGCCATCCCACAGTTCGAAGTGGCCGCGCCGCATCACCTCAACGGCAACGGTTGCCAACTGCCCTAACGTCTCACACACCTGCACATTGTGTTCGTCGCTGGCGGCGTAGATCTGGAGCAGGCCGGCGTAACAGGCAATTTCATCGCGAAGCCAGTCGGCCAGCTCTGGTTCGACGGCAGCGAGCGCATCGAATTGTTCGTTTGGTCGGGGCGGCGTGAACTGCTCAACCACGCGATGAATGAGTTCGGCGGTCACAAGACCATCGTTCGGCATGTCATTTTCCTTTCTTACGGCGACGGGACGATTGGGATAGATCTGGGTCGAGTGCGGCGAGCCTTGTTCCGGTCATCGAACGCCGCCACAGGCTGAAGTGACCGTCGCGGATCGCGTGCATCGCCAGCGCGACGATCCAGTAGCCGGCCTTTTCGAGTTCGTCCACCACCTGCTCGTCGGCACCTTCCTGACGCAGGGTTTGTGTCGCCTGGGCAATTTCCACTCGGGCCCACCGGGCAAGTTCAGGTTCAAGATCACGGATTTCATGGAGGGTCTGCATTTCAGGGTTGCGCGCTCTGAGGGCGCGTGCCACCTCGATGACGCGTCGCTTGCTGATCAGTTTGTTTCGATTACTGGCCATTTCCATGCCTTACTGTCTGCTGTTTGGCGTTGTTTGAAATACGTGGTTGACCGGACGAGTTGGGTCCGTTCCATCGGTTTCGATTGAACAGCTCGTGGGTCAGCTGTTTGAGAGAGAGGCCTTTCGTCGTGCGCGGGCCATGTTTTTCTTGCTGTGCCGTATTCGCCGGCAGGGAATATGCCTGGGGGACAGGTGACGGCGCCGTCCGCGCCGATTCACGGACCTCGTGCGGCATTTACCCCGGCCATCCAAGCCTGCGAGCCAAGGGACGGGCCATGGGGCAGGCGTTGACAACCTCCCGCTCTCACAGGCCATATGCCCTCTACGGTGCTTCTGATTTCGTGTGGCAACGGTTCTGTTGATGTGTGGCAAGTTCATTTCTCCTTGGGTGTCTGACCTGACAACTGCGGCGGGTCTCCGGACACGGACTGGCCGCATCCTCGTGGTTTCCCATTCGATACGGCACAGGCGGTTGACGACTGCCGATGACGGCGGATGTGTTCACGGGCGAGCAGCGTGGCAATCTGGTCCATCGCCGCTTTAGTGATTTCATGATCAAGCGGAGATGCCGGGGAGTGATGCGTCGATGCGCGACGGTTAGTCATCTTGGTTCCCTTTTCGAATACCCCATGCGTGGCAGGTGTTGATGTAGATCCAGATACTCGTGTTCGACGACCGTGCTTTGGCCGATCGCGCATTAAAAAGGGCCAGCCTGGCGGCTGGCCCTTCAATTCAGCGATGGATGCTGACGGAACGGTCAAACGAGCGATCGAGTTCGTCCGAATCTGGCGGCGCGGGTGACTGTAGCCTGCGAAATATTCAAACGCTTGGCGATCTCCCCGTTCGACATGCCCGCGAGATACAGCCTGTGCGCTTCATCCGCATACTGTTTGTAAGCGGGAGGCTCTTGCTCGACCGGCTCCGAATCAGCCGGTTGCTCGGTGGCGTAGCGCAGTGCCGCACGAGCCATGTGGTAGTTGATGCCAAGCTTCCTGGCGACATCGGGGACCGACATTCCATCGTTGACCATGCCTTGCACGATGGGGGCGAACTTTTTGTACTGGGCCGGCGGGGGGCCGACCTCGCCCGGCCGTCTCCCCGTCCGACGATAGGCCCGTGCCTGCCTGACAGCGTACACGTGAACGTCGAGTTTGGCAGCGATCTGAGCATTGGACAGCCCTTTTTCAGCGAGTTCGGCCACTTCCGTAGCAATCAGTTCGTAACGGCGGGTGCTGCAATAAAGCGTCAGTTCGCCCGCAACCGGCATTTTCCAGCTGCGTAACATCAACTTCATCAGATTGGACGCATCTGGAAGATCGTGACGGTCCGCAAAATCGGCCACCAGGGGCACCAGATCACCATCGAGCTTGGCAATCCAGATCGGTCGCTTGGCCCCCGGCACAACCTTCTGTGTGATCGGGACCGCCCCAAGCAACTTCTGCAAGGCGCTGTTGGCCACGGCAACATCCCCATACAGGACGCTCCGCAAATCATCGAGCATGGCTATCACTTTGTCTCGGCACAGCGGGGTCAATTGATCTTGATCCTCCTGTTCGGCGGCGCGGATACGAGACGTCAACTCTTTCATCTCCGTTTCGAGCTTGCCGATTCGATCACGGATGGCGTCCAGGTTCGGATCCAGGGATTCAGCCAAGGCGTCCACCAGTCGATCGCGTTTGCGCCGAATCTGGTCGAGCGTGGCTCGCAAGGGTTCCACGTCCAGTCGCGGCCGTTCGGCTTCAGCAGCGATGTATCTGTTCGCCTCAACGACAAGCCGTTCAAGGTTCTCCGTGGTGAAAATCTTCGACTTCACAAAGTTCAGCAGGGCCGGTTCAAACACACTTGACGACTTTGACGAACGCAGTTCGCAACTCGGGCGCTTATCAAGCCCGTTCCGGCAAAACATGGAGTAGGTCTTACCGCCACGACGGAGGCGTAGCGGACGGCCGCAATGACCGCAGTACAAAATATTGGTGAAGACGGTGGTGGGGTATGCCTGCACGCGGTGGTTCTGAGCGGCCTTGCCTTTGCCGAACCGAAGGTTCGATGTTTCCTTCAACCGTTGCTGGATTTGCTTCCACCGTTTCCATGACCATATCTGGGCCTCCTTGATTCGGATGACGCTCCATTCAGAACGCGGCTGTGGGACGAACCGCTGTTTGCCCGTCGCCGGGTCCTTGAGATTCCGCTTCATGCCTTCGATGAAGATTCCCACGTAGCGGTGGTTGCTCAGCATCCCGTGGAGTGTGGGGGCGCTCCAATTATCGCGCCCGCCAATCTGCCGGGTATTGAACTCGCGACAGATCTGTCGCAGTGAATACTGGCGATCAACGCACAGGTGCGCGAGCAATTCGAGCACCCAGCGTGTCTCAGGGTCCGCGATGGCGGTTTTCGCTTGCCCACCGCGTTTGTTCATGATCGGCTGGCCGCTCGCATCGAACATGGGCGCGTGTATCAGCCCAAAGGGCAAGGGCCTGATGACCATCTTTCGGCGAAGCGCCCCTCGCCGACCGCGCATGACCTTGGCTCGATGCTGGGTCATGAACTGATCATTGAACATCGCATACATGTACAGCATCATGCGAGATTGTTCGTTATTGGAATCGAACCCGCTGGTCACACCGATCAGTCGTTTGCCATGCTCGGTAATCAGGTTGCCCAGCGACAGGATCTGAAGCCCGTCGCGAGAGGCACGGTCGATCTCATCGACGAAAAGCGTGGAAACCGACTCGTCGGCATTAAAATGTAGAACCTGTTTGGCCAACTGGTAGCCAGTGCGGGTGGCAACGGTGCCCGTGACGGAGGCGTCTGCGAAAATGTAGCTCCACGGGATGTAGATTCGTTCCCGAGCCGCGCGGTCCAGAATCTGGTGCAACTGATCGTCCAAGCTGCGCGGGTTCTGCATCGCGCTCGAGTAGCGCGTGTACCCCACCCCCAACGCCTCCCACGGTGCCGACTTGAGCCCATGCGTGAACGTCACGAGCTGCTTTGTCAGAAACGTCTGCTCGAACTCGCGACACAATTCGTCCAGCGACTGATCCTTGCCGCCGGGGATCACGCCGGCCCTGACCAGTTCCGGCCAGTGCCGCTGCTGCTGAGTCAGCCACACCGCCGCGAGCTTTCGGACGTCTCCCGGCGCTGGCAACCCCTTGCTGGGCGAAGCCACACGCCCCCCACGCGGGTTGAAGTAGGCATACGTCTCGTCACGAATTGGCTGGAACGATGGCTCAGCCGATGACGGGTTAGTTTGCTTTACGTTCGCTTCAAACCGATCGAAAACGCTGGAATCGGCCCCAACGGAACCGAGCGCATCCGAATTCTTAACCTCCTGTGAATCCTCGTACTTCCCAGCTTTGCCCAACGAAACCGAATCAACCCCTAAAGGTGACGTCGAAGCCGTGGGCTTCTGCATTGGCAAACAACCCGACTTCCCACTGGTGCAATCCCCTCCCCGGGCCGATACATTGGGTAGTCGTGACGCAGATGGACACATCCCGTCCCGCCGCCGCCGAGCCCCGGGTTCGGCCGCTGTGCGTGGACCTTGACGGCACGCTGGTCGCCACCGACACGGTGTGGGAGGCGATGCTGCAACTGCTGCGGCACAAGCCGTGGCGGGCGTGGCAACTGCCGGTGCTGGCCGTCGGCGGCCGGGCCCGGCTCAAGTGCTGGCTGACCGGGCACGTCCGGCTCGACGCCGCGACGCTGCCCTACCGCCCGTCCGTGCTCGCCTTTCTGCATGAGCAGAAGCAGCTTGGCCGGCCGCTGATCCTGGCCACCGGCGCGGACGCCGCCTTTGCCCGCGATGTCGCCGATCATCTGAAGCTGTTCGACGACGTGGTCGGCACGCAGGCGGGGTGCAACTGCACGGGCCGGGGCAAGTGCCAAGCAATCGCCGCGGCGCTGGGGCCGGAGGCGGTGTTCGATTACATCGGCGACTCGCGGGCCGACCTGCCGGTGTGGACCTCAGCGGAGCGTGCTTACATGGTCAACCCCACACCGGGCGTGCGTCGGCGGGTCGAGGCGGCGGGCCGGGTCGAGCGGGTGTTCACCGAGCCGGGCGCGGGCAACCGCTTCGCGGCGCTGCTGGTGAGCATGCGGCCGCACCAGTGGGTGAAGAACGCGCTGCTGGCGGTGCCGATGCTGGTGGGCCAGCAGCTTGGCGATCCGCTGAAGTGGTGGGCGCTGCTGGCGGCGATCGTCTGCTTCAGCCTGGCGACGTCGGCGATCTACCTGGTCAACGACCTGTTCGACCTTGCGGCCGACCGTCAGCACCCGACCAAGCGTCGGCGACCGCTCGCGGCCGGGACGCTGCCGATCCCCTGGGCGGTGGCGGCGGTGCCGGTGCTGCTGCTGATGGCGGTGGGCGCGGCGGCGGCGCTGCTGCCGATGCAGTTCGCCGCCTTGGTGGCCGGTTACGTGGTGCTGGCGCTGGCCTACTCGGGCGCGGTGAAGGGCAAGGCGATCCTGGATGTGCTCTGGCTGGCCGGGCTGTACACGCTGCGCCTGGTGGCCGGCGGCGTGGCGGTGGCGGTGCTGCCTTCGCCCTGGCTGCTGGCGTTCGCGATGTTCGCCTTCCTCTCGCTCGCCTTCGCCAAGCGTTACGCCGAGCTGGTCCGCATCGAGCACCAGCATGGCACCGCCGCCGCCGGCCGCGACTACCACGTCACCGATCTCTCGCTCATCGGCACCGTCGGCCCCGTGGCGGGTTACATGTCGGTGCTCGTGTTCGCCCTCTACATCACCAGCGACGACGTGCAGCAACTCTACCCGCAGTACAACGCGCTCTGGCTCATCTGCCCGCTGCTGATCTACTGGCTCACCCGGCTCTGGCTCAAGGCCCACCGCCGCGTGCTCCGCGAAGACCCGGTCATGTTCGCCCTCACCGACCCGGCGACCTACGGCGTCATGGGCCTGATCGCCCTCGTCGCCCTCGTCGCCGCCTGGCATTGATCCGCGTCGCCGCGTGCCACGGGTGGCGCCCGCCAGATGACGTGGGATGGAATCCTAGCGCAACCGCTGAGCCGTCACGTCCGCCGGCGTCCAACCGCCCTCGACCCGCGCCCACGCGATCGTCTGCGCCAACGTCTGCCCGCCATGCTCGACGGTGATGTTCGCCGTGCAACGCCGCTCGTCCTCGGCCATTACCGCGACGGTGACCACCGCCTCCGCGAATCCCTCGGCCTCCGGCAACGCGAGCGTGAACGTGCCGACATCCCCCGGCTCATCCGCGAGCCGTGCCTGCGCCGCCGCCGCGCCCGCCAGCAGCAGTTGACGCCGCTGCGCCTCGGCCTTCACCCGCTGCGTTCGGCCGGCCTCCATCGCCGTCAGCCGCGTCATCGTCATCACCGCCATGGCGACGAACACCAGCATCGCCACCGTCACAAACGTCGCGAAGCCGCACCGCCCGCCATGGTCCAAACGCCTTTGTCTCATCGTGACACCTCCAGCAGGCGGACCTGGTTCACCAGCGTGACCGACTGCTCGCCGACGTACAGCCGAACGCCCGGACCCGCCGCCGCCACACGCACCGGCGCACGCACCACAAACCGCGTCGGCTCCGCCGCGTCCGCCCCGTCGGTGATTTCACGCACGATGTGCGTCGCCGGCTCATCCATCTCGCTTGTCTCACGCGTGATCCGCCAGGTGACGCGCGTCGACTCACCCAGCGTCAACGCCAACCGCTGCTCGTCCACCGCATCGAGTTGGCTCGCCTGCCAGACGTCCTGGCGCAGGTGGCGCACCAGCGCGTCGATCTGCGTCACGTCCTGCTCGTAGCGGGCCCCGTCGCGCGTGATGGTCATCGCTTGCGTGAACAGGTGGCCGGTCATGAGCATGAACACGCCCAGCAGCGCCATCAGCGCGAGCATGTCGATCATCGTCACGCCGTGACAGCGCCGGCGCCGTTGCCGGGAAAGAACCTGCTTCATGGCATTCCCCCTTCCGCCTCGGCCGGGCGCGGCGCCCAGCCGGTCAACGTTGCCGACGCCCCATCCCGCTCGATGCGCACCTCGACCCACGGCAGCGCATCATCGCCCTCCCCCGCCGGCAGCCAGCGCGTCCGCACCGTGCTCTGCTCGTGCACCGCCTCCGCCGGCCGGCCCTGCTGCAACGCCGTGAGCACCGTCTCTGCTTCGTGCGTCAGTTCGCGATGCAGCGCGAAGTGCTCGCCGCCGCGCCGCTGGTGGCTGGCGGCGGCCGTGAGCATCGCAATCACCGTGGCGATCATCACCAGGCCGATCACCGTGTCCAGCAGCATCACGCCTTGCCTGTGCCGGTTGTTCATTACAGCCTCCCCCCCGTCAGCGCCTCATTCGTCGCGGAGTCGATCAGCTCGATCAACGGCAGGAACATCGCCAATACCACGAACCCCACCAGCAGCGCCGACACCAGCACGATCGCCGGCAGCACCGCCGCCCGCCCCAGTTCCGCCAGCTTGCTGAACCGCAGCCGGTAGTATCGGCCGAGGAAGGCGAAGGTCCGCACGGCATCGCCCCCGCCCGACGTGGCCGGCCCGAGCATGCCGCTGACCACCGCCGGCAACCGCGCCGTCCGCGCCGCCTCGCCCGGCTCACGGCCCGCCGCCACTTCCCCTGCCATCTCCACAAGCCGGCCACGCAACACCGCGTTCACCGGCAACTCGCCCGCCTCCATCAACGCCTGCTCTATCGGCACGCCCGCCCGCAACGCATCCGCCACCAGCTCAAACGCATCCGCCAACCCCCGGTCGCGCACCAGCCCGTGCAGGCCCGGCAGGACCCACAACAGCCGATCCGTCACCGGCCCCCACGCCGCCGGCCGACGGTCGGGCATGTGCAGCAGATGCCACACCGACCGACCCGCCACCGCCAGCACCCCCACCGCCGCCAACGGCAGCAGCCACCGCGCCACCGAGGCGAACGTCGTCATCGTGAATTCGGTGATCCACGGCAACGCCACTTCGAAGTCTTCGAAGATGTAGGCGAACTTCGGCATGATGAAAATGCTCACGCCCCCCAGCGTGATCATCAGCACCAGCACCAGAATCATGCCATACGCCCAACTGAACATCGCGTCCGGCCCACCCGACATGCTCCGCTCGCGGCGATCCGCCTCCGCCAGCCGCGCCAGCGTCGCCGGTAACTGCCCCACCCGCTCGCCCGCCTCGATCAGCGCCACCGTCCGCCGCGACAGCTCCGGCACCGTCGTGCTCACCGCCTCGCCCACCGGCAGGCCCGACTCGATCGCCCGCTGCAACCGGTCGAGCCGTTGCCGGGCGATCCCGTCCTCGCTCGCCGCCGCCGCGCTCAGCATCGCCGGCAGCGGCAGGTTCAGCCGCACCGCCTGCTCGATCTGCCCCAGCACCAGCATCGCCCGCCGCTGCCGGGTCCGCCGCGCCGCGATGCCCAGCATGATCAGCAGCAACAGCGCCCCCACCGGCCCGCCGAACGTGAACAACGGCCCGAACAGAAAGCCCATCACCGCCATCGCCAGCACAAGCAGAAACAGCGTCAGCCCGCCGACGACCATCCAGAAGATCGCCGCCACCGCCACCCCTGCAAGTCGTAAAACAGTTTCCATCACACGTTCCCACTTCGCATCACCGACCCGAAGCCCACGGATTCAATCCGTGGGCGTCTGCATCACCACCCCACCCTCACATCACCGAGTTCATCAACTGCACCAACGGCAGAAACAGCGCACTCACCACCACCCCGATCATCATCGCCATGAAAATCAACAGCAGCGGCGTCAACGTGATCTGCAACGTCGACAGCCGCAGGTCCGCCTGCTGCTGGTACATCCGCGTCAGGTTCTCCAGCATGGCCGACAGGTCATGCCGCTGCGACGCCAGGTGGATCGCCGTCGGCACCGTTGCGGGGATCACCAGCAGCCGCGGGTGATCGTCCAACGGCCGGCCGGCTTCCAGCGTCTGGCGCAGCGCCGCCGCGTCACGCAGCGCCAAAGGCGATGCCACCGCCTCGCCCGCCAGGTCAAACGCCGCCGGCAGGTCCAGCCCCGCCTGCACCCCCAGCCGGGCCGCGTCGCACCAGCGCGCCACCAGGTTCGCCCGCAGCACCGGGCCGATCAACGGCAGAGGCATCAACACATAATCGCTCACCGCCTGCGCCCGCCCGCCCAGCGCCAGCAGCCACCAGCCCACGATCGCCGTCACCAGCACCACAAGCCCGCCGATCGACAGGGCCGGCATCCACTCGGCCGCGGCGAACACCGACTCCGTCAGCGCCGGCAGCCTCGTGTCGAAGTCTTCGAAAATCTCGCGGAAGCCCGGCACGATCGCCATGCCCAGGAACGCCATCACCGCCACGATGCCCAGCAGCACGATGATCGGGTAGGCCGCCGCTCGCCACAGCGTCGCGTGCAGGCGGTGGATCAGCTCCAGGTGTTGCCCGAGGCTCAGCAGCACGGCCGGGAGCTGGCTGGACTTCACCCCCGCGTCGATCAGCCGGCCGTAGAGCGGCGGAAACTTGTTGCGATGCCGGTCGAACGCCTCGGGCAGCGACGCGCCTTTCTCCAGCTCGTCCGCCACCGTCTCGATCGTGCCCGCCAGCCGGGCGTTGCCCATGTCCCGGGCGATCAGCCGCAGCCCGCGCTCCACCGGCAGCCCCGCCTCGGTCAGTTGGGCAAGCTGCTGATTGAACGCCGCAAACTCCGCCCCGCGCAGCGCCCGCGGCCGCACCGCCGCCGCTGCCTGCTGCTCCAACTCCACCAGCCGCAGGCCCATGCCCGCCAGCGTCATCCGCGCCTCCTCGGCCGAGGCCGCCTCGATCGTGCCCGACAGCGCATGGCCGTCGGTGCTCTGCGCTTCGTAGGCATACGCCTGCCGGCTCGACGTCGACGGCGGCACGGCAGCGGACGGTTCAGAAGCTTGTGTCATCAGCAACTCACCTGTGAAAGGACCCCGAAACAGCAACATGACCGCCCCCGATCATCGGCCACCCCCACCCCGATTGCAACCCCCAACCGAAGCCCACGGCGTCACGC
>JBBDPC010000033.1:132014-137915 GCA_040876735.1 Phycisphaeraceae bacterium
GGGCCTCCCCCCTGTGGGTGCCCCCAACACCCGCCCCACCTCCGCCGCATCCGTCACCCCCGCCGCCACCAGCGCCGCCGCCGCATCACGCATCGACGCGAACCCCGCCTCCCGCTCGATCGCCGCGCGCACCGCCTCCGCCTGCCCGCGCTCCAGCACCGCCTGCCGCACGCCCGCCGTCATCGCCGCCACCTCCGCCACCGGCACGCGCCCGCCATATCCCGCCGCCGCGCTCCCGCGACGCAGCAGCCGCACCGACACCACCGCGAACACGCTCGACGCCACCTGGTACGGCTCAAGCCCCATCTCCAGCAACCGCACCATCGCCCCCTCCGGCGAGCCGGCGTGCAACGTCGACACCAGCCGGTGCCCCGACAGCGCCGCCTGCACCGCGATCGACGCCGTCGCCTGATCCCGAATCTCGCCCAGCGCCAGCACCTGCGGGTCCTGCCGCAAGATGCTCCGCAGCGCCGCCTCATACGTCAGCCCGCCGAACGGCGTCACCTCGATCTGCGTCACGCCCGGCAGGTCGCGCTCCACCGGGTCTTCCAGGCTGATCACGCTCACCCCCGCCGACCGCTGCACGATCTGCTCCAGCAAGGCGTAGATCGTTGTCGTCTTGCCCGACCCCGCCGGCCCGCATAGCAGCAGCATGCCGCTGTCCGCCTCGACAAACCGCCGCAAAACCGCCAGCGTCGGCTCGGGCAACGCCAGCGCGTCCAGCGAGCGCGGCTGCACCAGCTCCGCCGGCAACCGCACCACCGCCCGCAGGCCGTGCGTCGTCGGCATCACCGCCAGGCGCAGGTCCAACGTTGTCGGCCCCTCGCCGTCGCCCTCCAACTCCATGCGCAGCCGGCCTTCCTGCGGCACGTCGAGGCGGTACGTCAGCAGCCCTGCCGAGACCATCAGCCGGTTCACATACCCCCGGCCGGTCGCGGCGTCGAGCTGTTCGGTGACGGTGAGCAGGCCGTCCACCCGGCAGCGCACTTCGTAGCCGGCGGCGGTCGGTTCCAGATGCACGTCCGACGCCTGCCGCGCCACCGCCGCACGCAGCAGCCGCTGCACAGCCGGTCGAACATCGTCAGTGGCGGAGCGGGCGGCCATGGCGGGCTATTGTACTCAAGTCCGCCGCCCTGCTTTCTCACCGGCGGGATTGTGCTAACCTTGCCCGCATCCGACCCTCCCCGTCGCCTCGCAGGAGCCTGCCCGTGCCCCCACACATCAACTTCATCGACTGCTCGCTCCGCGACGGCCACCAGTCCCTGCTCGCCACGCGCATGAGCACCGAGCAGTGCATGCGCGTCCTGCCCATGCTCCAGCAGACCGGCTACGCCATCCTCGAACTCTGGGGCGGCGCCACGCTCGACGCCTGCCTCCGCTTCACCAACGACGACCCCTTCGAACGCCTCGATCGTTTCCGCCAGCAACTCGGGCCCGACATCCAGATCCGCTCGCTCTGCCGCGGGCAGAATCTCTTCGGCTACACGCCGTACCCCGACAACGTCGTCTTCGAGTTCGTCAAGGAAGCGGTCAAGTCCGGCAACGACCGCGTGCGCATCTTCGACGCGCTCAACGATCCGCGAAACCTCCAGACCGCCTTGATGACCACCAAGACCTTCGACGGCCACGCCGAGGCCGCGATGAGCTACACCACCTCGCCCGTGCACGACCTCGACCACTTCCTCCGCTTCGCCAAAATCGTGCTCGACAACGGCGCCGACTCGCTCGCCATCAAGGACATGGCCGGCCTGCTCCATCCCGCCGACTGCTTCGACCTTATCGCCGCCTTGCGCGAAAAGTTCGGCGACGTGGAGATCACCCTCCACTCCCACTGCACCAACGGTCTGGCCGCCACCAGCTACATCGCCGCCATGCTCGCCGGCGTCGACCACCTGGACACCTGCCACGGCCCGATGGCGGGCGGCACGTCCCAACCGCCGGTCGAACTGATGCAACGCGCCGCGCAGGTCGCCGGCTACGAAACCAATGTCGATCTCGCGCTGGCTCCGAAGATCGACGCCGAGCTACGCCAGATCCGCAAGGAACTGCACGAATCCGACCGCGACCCGGAACACTTCGGCAACCCCTGGCCAACGACGCCCAGCGACGACGTTCGCCGCAAGCTCGAAGCCGCCGTCGAACTCATCGCCACCCGCGACCGTGACAAGATCGAGCGGGCCATCGCCATCATCGAAGATGAAATTCTCGTCCCGCAAGGCTATCCACCCGTCGACCGCACGCAACTCGACGCCCAGGTGCCCGGCGGCATGATCTCCAACCTTCACAAACAGCTTAAAGACCAGGGCAAACTCGACCAGCTTCCGCAGATCCTCACCGAGATTCCCAAGGTCCGCGCCGAGGCGGGCTACGTTCCGCTGGTCACGCCCACCAGCCAGATCGTCGGCACGCAGGCGGCCATGAACGTCATCACCGGCAACCGCTACGGCATGGCGACCAACGAGTTTCGCAACATGGTGCTCGGCAAGTACGGCCGACTGCCCGGCAAGGCCGACCCCACCGTCATCCGCAAGTGCTCGCCCGACGGCAAGACCTTCACCGAGCGCCCCGCCAACTACGCGCCGAAAGTCGATTTCGACAAGGTCATTGAAGAAGTGGGCCCGCTGCTGAAATCGCACCGCGACCTGCTGCTCTACCTGCTCTTCCCCGCCCCGGCGCGCACGTTTTTCGAAAAACGCAAAACCGAATCCACGATCTAACAACTACGCGCAAAATGAAGCCCACGTTTTCAAAACGTGGGCTTCGAATGCGCAACGACACATTCACATTCACAACACGCGCTCAACCGGCAACACCAGCGCCTCCACATGCCGATGCGCCGGCTTCTGCTCGCGGAACCGGCGAAGGTCGGCGAAAACCTTCTCGATCACGTCCTCCCCCACCTGCGCATGCACCACGCTTACGTTGCCCGGGAACGTCTGCGTGCCGTAGTGCTTGCCGTCGCGGTCCTTGCCCTCCATCATCGGGTAGCGGACGTAGCTGGCGACCCCGTGCCGGTCGAGGATCGCCTCGATCGCGTCGGTGTATTCGAAGTGGAAGTGAATCATCACGAGTTTCAATGTCATGCGGGCACCTCGGCGACGGCTTGGGTTTCGGGCGGTTGCTCATCTTCAGCAGCGGCGCGGAACAGACCCAGCAAGGCCGCCTGCACCTGGTCGATCAGCGTGTAGACCACGGGAATCACCAGCAGCGTGAGGAACGTCGACACCGCCAGCCCCGCCGCCACCGTCACGCCCAGCGGCATCCGCCCCTCGCCGCCGGCCCCGAAGCCCAGCGCAATCGGCAGCATGCCCAGCACGGTCGACACGGCCGTCATCAGCACCGGACGGAACCGCACCTGCGCAGCCTCCTGCGCCGCGGGAATCACCGCCACGCCGCGGGCGATCAGCACGTTGGTGTAGTCGACCAGCAGAATCGCGTTCTTGGTCACCAGCCCCATCAGCATGATCATGCCGATGAACGCGTTGATGTTCAGCGACAGCCCCAGCAGCCACAACCCGCCAAACGCCCCCACCGTCGCCAGCGGCAGCGACACGAGAATCGTCAGCGGATAGATGAACGACTCGAACTGGGCCGACAGCACCAGGTAGATGAACACCACCGACAGCACGATGGCGACCGTCAGGTAGTAGAACGACTCGGCGAACATCTGCGACTGCCCGGCGAGTTCATACTGCGCGCCGGCCGGCAGCTCCTCGTCGAGGTAGGCTTCCAGTTCGGCCATGGCCGCGCCGAGCGTCACGCCCGGCGGGTTGCTCGCGGAGATCGTCGCCGCCCGCATGCGGTTGTAGCGGTGGATTTCGCTGGGGCCGATCGTCTCGTCGAGCGTGACCAGGTTGTCCAGCGACACCAGCACACCGTCCGAGCCGCGCACGTAGAGGTTCCGCAGCACGTCGGGGGCGATCTCGCCTCGGCCGACCACGTCGGTGATGACGTCGTACCGCTCGGCGTCGCGTTCGATCGTGGAGATCGTCGGTATGCCGTACAGGTAGCGCATCGTGTTGGAGATGTCCGCCACCGAGATGCCCCTCTCCGAGGCCTTGTCACGATTGACGGTGACGTCCACCTGCGGGTTGTTCAGCTCCAGGTTCGTGCGGACGCCGACGAACAGGTCCGGCCGTGAACGCATCCACGCCATCACCTCGTCCTGCTGCACCGCCAGGGTCTCGAGGTTCGGGTGCTGGATCACCACCTCCACGGGCGAGCCGCCGATGCCGCCGGGCGTCAAGTCCATGACGAACGCCCGGCCGACGGGCAGCGCGTCGAGCTTCTCGCGCATCGCCTGCATCACCTCCACCTGGTGCAGCTCGCGCTCCTGCCGGGGCGTGAGGCTGACGAACGCCATCCCCTGGCTGGGCCGGCCGGGCCCGCCCTGCGCCAGGCCGATGGCCAGGAACTGGTGGCTGACCTCCGGCGTGTCGGCGAGCACCGCCTCGATCTGCTGCGCGTACGCGTCGGTCTCCCGCAGCGTCGAGCCCTGCGGCATCTCAAAGATGATCATGAAGCTCGCCCGGTCTTCCGGCGACGCGAACTCCTGGGGGATGTTCGTCAACGCCAGGATGCCCAGCGCGAACGCGCCCACGCCCGCCAGCACCGTCAGGCCGCGATGGTGAAACGCCAGGCCCAGCAGCCACCGGTAGTGGCGGTCGAGCAGGTCGAAGGCTTTTTCCGACCACCGGAACAGTCGGCCGTGCGTCTCGGGCACGCGCAGCAGGCGCGAACAGAGCACGGGCGTCAGCGTCAACGCGACAAACGTGGAGGCGAACACCGTCACCGCCACCGTCAGGCCGAACTCCAGGAAGAACCGCCCGATGAGGCCCCCGGTGAACGCCACGGGCAGAAACACCGCCCCCAGCGACAGCGTGTTGGCGATGGCGGGGAAGGCCACTTCCGTCGTGCCCACCCGCGCCGCCGGCTCGGCCTCGGCGCCTTGCTCCATGTGCTGGTAGCAGCGCTCGAGCACCACGATCGCGTCGTCGATCACGATGCCGATCACCAGGATCAGTCCCAGCATCGTCAGCACGTTGAGGCTGAAGCCCAGCGCGCTGATGATCGCCATGCCGATCAGCAGCGAGGTGGGAATCGACACCAGCGTGATCAGCGTACCCCGGCCGCTGCGCAGGAACACGAGCACGACGAACACCACCAGCGCGGTGGCGATGGCGATGGTCGTCAGCAGGTCGCGGATGTTCTCCTCCACGAACTCCGAGGAGTCGGTGGCGATGTGATATTCCAGCCCCGGCGGAAAGTCCGACTCCAGCTCCGCCAACCGATCGCGAATGGTCGCCGCCAACGCCACCGTGTTCGCGTCCGACTGCTTGACGATGCCCAGCCCGACCGTGACTTCACCGGAGAAGCGGGCGACCTGGCGGTCGTTCTCCACGCCGTCCACCGCTTCGCCGACGTCCGCCAGCCGCACCGGCGCGCCGTCGCGGTAGGCGAGGATCAGCGCGTTGAACGGCTCGGCGCTCTGGAACTGCCCCTGGGTCTGGATCAGGAACTCCCGCTGGCCGCCTTCCACCCGGCCCGAGGGGATGTCGACGTTGTTGTCCTCGATCGCCTGCACCACGTCCTGCACGGCCAACTGGTGCGCCGCCAGTTGATCCGGGTCCAGCCGAATGTGGACGGCGTACTTGCGCTCGCCGCCGATCTGGATCTGGCCCACGCCGCGCAGCGTCTCCAGCCGCTGCTTGACCTCCCGGTCGGCATACTCGGTCAGCCGCACGTCGTCCCACCGCTCGTCGCCGGTCAGCGCCACCCACATGATCGGCTGGGCCCCGAGTTCCAGCTTGCTCACCACCGGCGACTCGGCATCGCTGGGCAGCTCGTTGCGCGCCCGCTCCACGGCGTCGCGCACGTCCTGCGCCGCCACGTCGATGTCAC
>JBBDPC010000034.1:0-2293 GCA_040876735.1 Phycisphaeraceae bacterium
TCATCAACCAGATCCGCGAGAAGATCGGCGTGATGTTCGGCAACCCCGAAACCACCCCCGGCGGCCGGGCGCTGAAGTTCTACGCCTCCGTCCGCATCGACATCCGCCGCACCGGCTCGATCAAGGACGGCGACACCGCCGTGGGCAACCGCACCCGCGCCCGCGTGGTCAAGAACAAGATCGCCCCGCCCTTCCGCGATGCCGAGTTCGACATCATGTTCAACGAAGGCATCAGCGCCACCGGCGACCTGATCGACCTCGGCGTGAACACCGAAGTCGTGCAGAAGTCCGGCGCATGGTTCAGCTTCGGCGAAGTCCGCCTCGGCCAGGGCCGGGAGAACTCCAAGCAGTTCCTCAAGGACAACCCGGAAGTCGCGGAAGAGATCAAGGCCAAGGTGCTCGACGCCAAGGGCATCACCCTCTCCGGCACCAGCGCCGCCATCGCGGAAGAAGCCGACAGCGACGATGAGGCCGACGCGGACGCCGGCGAATAATCCGCGTCACAGTTCCTTCGCAGGCAGCCTCCCCCCGCGTAGCGGTGCGTCGCAGCCGCCCGCGTCCGACGCGTCTGCGTGTGATGCGCAACGCGTGTAAGAACACCTTTCAAGATGACAATGCCGCTCAACAGCCCCGGCCAAACGGCCGGGGTTTTTTTGTGCCTCCATACAGCTCACAACGTCCGACCTTCCGCTATTGCAACGTCAGGGCCGGACCATCGTCGGTGGTCTCCAGATCCAGCGTCCGCTCGGCCAGCAGATCGGCGATCTGTTCGTCGATGAGCAAAATGGTCCGCCCATCGTGCTCGTAAGTTTCATCGCCCGGCCGCTGCTGATCCAAGTGCAGCGATAAGCCCTCGGGGCCGGCCACAAACCGGGCCGCCGCGCCTTCCGGCGCGTCCGCTTCCGCCAGCAACTGCTCCAGGTGCTCGGCGGCCGACTGGGTCATGATCAACATAACGACCTCCTCCTCTCATAGGGTTGCACGGCCGCGCTCGTCACACCCGCGCCGCCGCAATCGTGCGATCGTAGGAGCCGTCACGGTCGATGCCCGCTCGCCCACAGGCGGCGCAGCCCACGAAGGCGAAAATCAGCCCAACGCCCGCCTCCCGCTCCGCGCAAACCCGACCCCCCTGCCGGGCCGAACGCCGGTCACTGTCGAAGGCCCACGGCATCACGCCGTGGGCTTAGACACATGCCCTTTCAAGTACCCCCGCACAATCCCCGCAACTTCCACTGGACACCCGCCTCCGCCGCGCCTTGAATGCCGCAACAACCAGCCTCGAACCACTTGCACGCCAACCGGCGAGGGAGCGACCCCATGGGTGTCTGCGAACAGTGCGGCAACGATTACGACAAGACCTTCGACGTCGTCGTCCAGGGCAAGGCCCACACCTTCGACAGCTTCGAGTGCGCCATCGAAGTGCTCGCACCGCGATGCGAACAATGCCAGGTCCGCATCGTCGGTCACGGCATCGAAGCCAACGGCCGCTTCTACTGCTGCGCCAACTGTGCCGAACAGCAGGGCGTCCAACAGGTTCGCGATCGCGTAGCGTAGCCGGTCGGTCGGCCCGCTCCGTGTCACCCCGGCGGCCCTATAATGCCTCCATGCCCGCTTCGCCGCCGTTGATTCTCGCCAGCCGCTCGGCTCGCCGTGCAGCCTTGCTGCGCGCCGCGGGGTTTGCCTTTACGCAACAGACGCCGCCGTTCGACGACCCGCCCCAGCCTGAAGCAACGGACGCCGCGCACACCGCCGAGATGATCGCTGCCGACCTCGCCTGGCGGAAAGCGGCGAGCCTGCACAGCCTGGTTGCCGCTGAGGCCGTCGTGCTTGCCGCCGACACCATCTGCGTCGACGCAGATGGGCAACTCATCGGCCAGCCCCGCGACAGCGCCCACGCCCGACAGATGATCCAACAGTTCGCCAACACCACGCACGAGGTGGTCAGTGGCGTCGCCCTGCTCGGCCCGGGCGACGCGCCGCCGCAACGCTTCGCCGACACCACCGTGGTCCATGTCGGCTTCATCAGCGATGAGCAGATCGACCGCTACCTCCAGACCCGCGCGTGGCGAGGCAAGGCCGGCGGCTACAACCTTTTCGACCGCCAGCAGGCTGGCTGGCCCATCACCGTCACCGGCGACCCCGCCACCGTCGTCGGCCTGCCCATGCGCCGCCTCCTGCCCGCCCTCCGGCAGCGCGGCGTCACACCCGACGGCGCGTAAGTAAGGACCTTTAGCCCCGCAGCGCATCCCAGACCCCGCGGAACGGCACGATCTGCGGCGGGTCCGGGTCGTTG
>JBBDPC010000034.1:2303-33001 GCA_040876735.1 Phycisphaeraceae bacterium
CGGCAACCGTGCGTCATCGGTTCCCGCGCCCTCCGCTGCGCTGCGGGGCTAACGGCGCGACGACCGGCGCTCTCTGCGTCACTCCCGCTCGCTTCGCCCCATCACACGACGCACCGCATCCCAGACCCCGCGGAACGGCACGATCTGCGGCGGGTCCGGGTCGTTGATGCGGCCGGTCAGCCGCGCCGTTGTCATGTCCGCCTGCAAGGCCGTGAACGCTTCGTTGAGCACTTCCAGCAACTCCACGTCCGGCAACGGCGCCAACGACAGCGACGCCACCCCCTCGAACGGACTGTCCAACCCCTGCCACATGTCCTGCACCCGGCCGCTCAGCCGAATCGTCAGCCCCCGGTTCTGATAGAAGAACCGCTCGACCAGCACCGCCCCTTCCTCAAACCGGAACTGCCCCTGCCCCCGCCCCTCCGGCTCACGCCCCACCAGCGCGATGTTCGCCAGGTCGTACAGTACCGAGATCAACGGAATGGCCCCAATGTCCGACTCGCGCAGCGTCACCGACCCGCTGCCGAACACGTTCCGTCGATCCGCCAGCGGCGCGGACAGCGACACGTTCGCACTCAACCGGCCAAGCAGCGGCTCCTCGTCCGGGCGCGTCGCTTCGCTGATCATCGCCAGGTCAAGGTTCGTCAACCAGCCCGACGCGAACACAAACCGCTCACCGGCCTGCTCGCTCACCCGTCCCCACGCTCCGATGTGCCCGCCCATCGCTTCGACCATCAGGTTCTGCAACACCAGGCGGTCGCGATCCAGGTACGCCACCGCGTGGCCGTCGCCGATCGGCAGATCGCGGAACGTCGCGTCCGACGCCTCCAGCGTCAACTCCGCTCGCAGCGGGCCCAGCGCCCGCCGATCGTTCGTCGGCTCCACGGTCAGCGACCCGCCCAGTGTGCCGGTCATCCGCCGCAGCACCGGCGCCCACTGCTCCAGTTCGCGCGGTTGCAGGTCGCCCCAGTTCACCGCCAGCCGGGCCGTCCGCCATGGGTCGTGCACGTCCACCTGCCCGTCGCCTTGCACCCGCCCGCGCAGGGGCCGCCCCTCCAGCGAACGCAGGTGCAGCATCGAGCCCGCCAGTTCCGCGTGCAGGTCCACCTGCCCGATCGCCAGTTCCGCGCTGGCCAGTTGCAGCGACAGTCGGGCGTCGGCCTCGCCGGTCCGTGCGGCGGCGTCCACCTCGCCGTGCGCCCGGCCGGTCACCCACGTGTCCAGTCGGCCGGCCTCGAGCAACCGCAACGGCCAATCGTTCAGCGACACGTCGAACCGCACCTCGCTCGGCCGCGCCAGGTTCACCGCCGCCTCTCCCGTCACCCGCCCCTCGCCCTGCTCGGCCAGCAGCTCCGTCAGCCGCGCCTGCCCGCTCCGCAGTGAGACCCGCCCCGTCACACGCTCGGCTTGCAGCATCACCGGGTGCGCCTCATCAACATCAAACTCATCTACTTCGACAGGTTCACCCAGCGATACGCGCTCAGCATGCACCGTCGCTGGATGCGGCCCCCACGGCGCAAGCTCAAGGTCACGCAGGGCGAACGTGCCATCCACCCGCATCGCCTGCGGGCCGCGCTCCACCGCTTCCGCCTCAAGCGACAGATCCGCACGTCCCACCGCCAGCTCCGCCGTTGGGTCCACCAACCGCTGCGCCAGCGACAGGTCGACCTCCTTCGCGTCCACGAACACCCGGCCCAACTGCTCGTCCCTGTTGTACGCCGCACGCAACTGCCACTGCCCGCCCAGCCATTCGATCGCCTCCGCCTCGAACGCCGCCGCCGATTCATCCACGTTCGCACGCACCTGCAGTTCGATATTGCCCAACGTGTCGCGATGCACCTGCACGCCCTCGGCAACCAACTTGCCCCGGGCTTGAAGCGCCAACGGCTGCAACGTCCCCTGCGCATCGAGCGCCCCGACCACGTTGCTCGCCTGCACCAGCGGACTTTGAGCGTCACCGATACGGATCGGCGCCTGCCGCAACCGCACGCGGAGAGTCAGCGGCTCGGGATCGGCAAACACATAGCCGCCGCTGGCTTCCACTTCCATGCCCAGCACGTCGATCTCCGCGTCGCGCAGCTCGATGCCAGCCGCATCGCCGCGAGCCTCGACACGCAGCCGGGTCACGGACGGCGCCGGCGATGGCAACAGCAAATCGCGCCCGGTGAACGCGGCCGACCACGTCCGGTCCACCCAGTCATATTCGCCATGGCCCGCCAGATGCATCTCGGCATCCGGCTCGCCGAGGTCGAACTGCGTCACACGGATGGACGTTTCGCTCGTGGCAAAGCTGGCGCTGAGGTCGGCGAAACGGTAGCGGTGGCCGCGCATCTCGTACCGCATCTCGCGCGAGCGGAGCGTGCCGGTGAGGTCGGCGTAGGTTTCGCCCGCGGCACTGAGTTCGATCACGCCGTTCCAGTTGCCATACGCGCTGTGGCCGCGCGTGTCGATGGTGGCGTTGACCAGCCGGTGCGCCGGACCGCGGCGTGTCAGGCGGAGATCCAGTTCGCCCGCGTGCTCGAAACCGGTCGGCAGCGCGAGCCCTTCCCACGTCCCGCCGAGTTCGCCGGTGAGCGTTTCCAGGTCAAGCTGTCCGCGCACCAGTGCCCGCCCGCCATAGCCAGCGATGCGCACGTCCTGCCACTGCACGTCCGCCTCCGTCACCAGCAGCCGGCCGCCGACCATGTAAACCGGCTCGGGCATGGCGGGCTCAAAGATCAGCGCCAGGCTCGTCGGTTCGAGCGTCAGCGCCGGGCTGTCCGTGCGGGCCGAGAGCTCGGCCGTGCCGTGCAACCGTGCGGCGGCGATGGACGCTTCGTCCAGCTCCAGCGTGCCGCGCAGTTCTTGACGGGTGATCCGTCCGCGCCACGCGCCCACCAACCGTGGGGCGGACGTGGCATCGACCACGTCCGCCGCCAGCGCTTTCACCAGGGCCGGCTCGGGCGCAAAGTCGAAGGTCAACTCGTGCGTAAACGGCGCGGCTCGCGAAAAGTGCACTTCCGCGCCGCCCATGCGTGGAACGTCCAGTTCCATCACGTACGCGAGCGGTGGCCGCCGTCGGCCGGTGATCCGCACCCCCTCCAGTTCGACCACGTCACGATTCAACCGGTCGACCACCAGGCGTACGTCGCGCAGTGCCAGTTCCGGCAGCGGCAGCGGTCCCGGCCGGTCGCGCGGCGTATCGCTCCCGAGATTCGCCGCCAGCACCTCCTGCACCTGTTGCAGGTTCCAATGCCCCTCCGACCGCTGCACCGCGCGCAGCACCGGCTCGTCGACGAACACGCTCTCGACCTCCGCGTTCCACGTGAACAGGATCCGCAGCAGCGACGTGTGCTTCAACTGCAGCACCGGCGCTTCGAGAAACGGAGCGCCCTCCAACGGCAACGACACGCGGACGCCCCGCGCCTCGGCATGCCCCGACCAGCGGGCGCGCAGGCTGTCGATCTGCACGTCCAGCCCCAGCCGATCCTGCAACCGGGCGACCACCACCCGACGCGGTAAATCGCTGACCAGCACAAGCTGCACCGTCACCACCAGCGCAACCGCCAGCACAGCCAGCACGAGCAGCAACAGGAGCAGACGTCGTCGCATGAAGAAGGAGTTCCGGTAGGCGGCACGGCAGCCGTAACGTCCGGGCATGGACCGATGACCGGTCAGGGTTCCGGCTCGACCGGCGAGATGTCGCCCGTCGTGCGCGGCCCGACGCCGAAGAACCACCAGTCCTCACGCTCGGCCACGCCCAGGAACGGCCCGGAGTTGGCGACCACTTCGCCCGTGTCGACCCAATAGGCCACGAACGCGACGCTCGCAAAACTGCGCTGCCGTATGTTCTTCAGCAGCGCCAGCTCCGGCGTGATGATCGTTCCAGCGCCGACGTCTTCCATGCCCGGCGTGGCGGGAAGCAGCACGGGCGGCAGGCCCAGCAGGTAATCGTAGCGGTCGATCCCCACGCCGTGCGTCCGCACCTCCACCACGATCTGGCTTTCCTCACGCGACTCCGCCAGCCGAACCCCGTTGACCAGCAAATGCGATCGCAGCTCGCCGACCACCAGCGGCTTGTCGATCGAGGCGAAGTAGCTGGCGTCCACGTAAACCAGCCGGTCTCGCAATGCCGCGGCCGAGAGCTGCTGCACCGCCCGGCTCGCCGCCTCGGAAATGAGAAACTGCTCCGTCGCCGTCCGCGATGGATCGGTCACGCGGATCGTCGCACATCCGCCAAGCACCGGCGTCAGCAGCATCAACAACAGCGCCGCATGCAGGGCAACTCTCCCATACGCCTCACGTCCGGTCGATACTGCTTGACGATGCGGCAAGACGGCGCTCCGGCAAAGGCAACACGGCCGACGGACCGGCTCCGGCGACAGGCAGGAGTATACGCCAAGTCGGATCAGGACTCATCCGTAGGCGACGCCCCGCCCCGCCGCTTACGGCTCAGCGCCGCCCCGCCAACGCCTCACGCAACCGCACCGAAAACGCCCACGGCCCTTCCGTCACTCCCGCCTCCATCAGTCCCAGCACACTCAACGCCCGTCGCTCCAGCGCTTCCACCCCATACCCCCGCTCCGCACTGATCGCCAGCGGCCGGTCCGCCGCCGCCCCCGCATCCTCGCCACCGTCCACCGTCGCCTCGTCCACCTTGTTCACCACCCACACGTCCGGCTCACGCGGCAGGTCCGCCGCCGCCGGCCAGTCGCTCACGCCATCCCGCATCGCCACCAGCACGTCCGCCTGCGCCACCACCTGACGCGCCAGCGCGATCGCCGACTGCTCCACCGCATCCGCACTGCCCCGCAGCCCCGGCGTATCAAACCACCGCACAGCGATGAAAGAGTTTCGCGTTTCGGGTTCCGCGTTTCGCGTGTTCGTTGACGTGGCCGAATCGGACAACGCGAAACGCGGAACCCGAAACGCGGAACGCAGTTCCACCACCCCCGCCACCCAGTCGCGTGTCGTGCCCGGCAGGTCGGCGACGATGCTCATCGCCCGCCCGGCAAGCCGGTTGGTCAACGTACTCTTGCCCACGTTCGGCCGACCGACCACCACCACCGTCGGCGGGTCGACCAGCCGATCGAGCACGTCGCTTCGCCGGGCAATGCGATCGGCCGACTCACGCGCGTCGGCCGATGCCGCGCGCCACCGTTCCCACAGCGCCGGCTGGGCCAGCAGCAGATCGACCGCCGCCGGGCTCGCCGCGCGGGCCAGCGTCGCCAGCGATTCCGCTTCGGTTTCGCTCTCGGCCTCGGGATAGAGCGTGCGGGCGTCGGGCGTCGCCTCGTAGCGGGCGCCGAGCGCGATCAGCCGGTCCAGCAGCCGCTCCACCACGCGCGGCCCGCCGTGCGGCATGAGCTGCGCCCAGTCGTCACGCAGGCAGACGGCCAGCCCTTCGTCGATGTCGTCAAACCGTGCCAGATGGACGCGCCCCGCCCGCCAGTCCGTGCGGCCGGTGAGCGCGTGCAGCGTCGTCGGCACGCCCCGGCCGTGCAGTTGCACGATCGCCACGGCCCCGGAGGTTGCGGCGGTGGTGAGCGTGGCAGTGGTGGCAGCGGTGATGAGTGTCATGCCGAGTAAGGCGTTTTGCCGTTCTTGTACCGGCTCGGGTCCAGCGGGTCGCCCGTCGGCATGTTGACGACCTGAAGGATCAGCGCCGCCAGTGTAATCAACAGCGCGGGAAACAGCGCGCCGCTGATGATGGCCAGCACCAGGCCCGCCACCCCCATGATCGCCAGCGGCACCAGCATCATCAGGTTGCCCCGCAGGTACATCCGCGGCGCCACCGCCCCGCCGGGTAGCCGATCACGCTGATAGAGCCGCTGCCGGACGACGTAGCCGGCCACCGTCAGCACGATCAGCAGGATCACGCCGGTGACGAACAGTCCCCACGGATGTTGCGCCGCCGTGTCGGGGGCCGGGCGATGGCCAATCAGCCAGACCGCCGCCATGCCGAAAAACAGTTGCACCACCAGCAGCCCGACGAACACGCCGCGCGTAATCGCCAGAGCCCGGTCCGGAGACATCGGTGCTCCCGCCATGCTCACCCTCCCACTCTGGCAAAAGCGCCAGTTGCCGCAGCCCCCCCGCCTGATACTAGGGGCGCGGCCGGCCGCGCGTCCGAGAGGTTTCAATCCGGTCGGCTCTCACTGGCGAAGTCCGGCGCGTGCGGCTGCATCGGCGCACCGGTGGGAAAGTTGACCGCTTGCACCATCATCGCCACCAGCGCGATCAACCCCGGCACCGGCAGCCGACCCGTCACGAGCATCGTCACCAGCGCCATCATCGCCACGCTCTCGAGCAGGGCGAACAAAATGACGTTGCCCTTGAAGTACCCCGCCGGGGCGACGGCATGCCCCTCCCACCGCGCCTTGTAGCACTGGTTGCGGATGAAGTAGCCCGCCGGCGTCAGCACCGCCAGCATCGCCGCCGCGACCAGCGTCAACGGGCCGTACAGTTGCTCCGCCCCGATCGCCACCGACTCGCTCACGAGCAGCCCCAGCACGATCACGCCGAACGCCACCTGCCCCAGCAGCAGCATCGCCCACAGCAGCCGCAGCGACGTCAGCGTCCGCCCCGGCGACTGGTTGAATCGCGCGTCATTCATGTGCTATTCCCCCGTCCCGCCGTGCGGACGGTCATTCCCGTCCGACCCGGCTTCTGTGAAGCCGGGTGCGGGCGCAGCCCGCAATGCGTGCACGCCACGTTCCACCTGCACGCCGCGATCAAGGCCTGCGGCCTCGCCCGGCTTCACAGAAGCCGGCTCGGACAGACAGGTAGGGATGCGCTTGATCCACCCGGAGATGAGTAACCTACTCGTCGCGCGTCTGCTCCATCGCCACGCGCAGCGCCACCGCCAGCCCGTTCAACGTCAGGTCCGGCACGACGCGGTCGATCAACTCGTAATCGCGGAACAGCAGGTCGGCGTCGCCGCCGCTGGCGATCACCGCGGGAAACGCCCCCGCCTTCTCCGCGTAGCGTTCGACCAGTTCACGCACCATGCCGCGCAAGCCCTGGAAGACGCCGACGCGCATCGCCTCGACCGTGTTGTGCCCGATCACGTCCAACGGCCGCTCGAACTCCACCTCCGGCAACTGCGCCGCACGCTGGTGCAAGGCGTCGAGCATGAGCTGCGCGCCCGGCGCGATCGCCCCGCCGTGGAACGTGCCCGCCCCGTCGACGAAGTCGACCGTGATCGCCGTACCCGCATCGACCACCACGCACGCCTGCTTGATCACATCGAACGCGGCGGCGGCGTTGAGCAGCCGGTCTTCGCCGACGATCGCCTCGCGGTCGAGCTGCCGACCGATGGGAATGGGCACATCACGCTCCACGCGCAGCACTTCCCGCTTCAAGTGCTTGGCGATCTGCGCTTCGATCCGTTCCGTCGCGGGCGGATTGACCGACGAGAGCAGCACCACCGCCTGCTTGTTTTCGCGCAGCGGGCTGAACGCGTGCTCCATGGCTTCGCCGAGGTCGCCGTCCCGCCGGTTCTCCAACGTGGCCGACTCGACCAGCTTGTCCTCCACGAACGCGCCGACGCGCGTTCGCGTGTTGCCCACACTGACCGCCAGAAAATTCACTTTCGCCATCAGGAACCCCGATTGAAAACAGACGATTACAGATGGTGACTGCCAATGTGCTGGCACACGGCAGGGTTTCGGTTGCCCGCGCGCGGTGGCAATCTCTCATCCTCATTCGTCAGGCTCAGACTTCACCTCGTTCAGCACCGGGCCAGCCTTCGTGCCGGTCCATCGCATGTTCGCCCAGCTTCGCCCAGCAGGCCTCCAGCAGTTCACCGATGCCTTCGCCCGTCGCCGAGCTGATCGGCATCACCTTCTCCCCCAGCGCCGATTCGATCAGTTCCACACCCGTCGCGACGTCGCCCGCCGCGCCGCCGGCCAGGTCCATCTTACTCAATGCGACCACCTGCGGCTTGCCCGCCAGCTCCGGCGAGTACATCTCCAGCTCACGACGGATCACGCGGTAATTCTCCACGGGGTCGGATCCATCGGCCGGCTCCAGTTCCAACAGATGCACCAGCACGCGCGTGCGTTCGATGTGGCGGAGAAACCGCGTGCCCAGGCCGTGCCCTTCATGCGCCTTCTCGATCAGGCCCGGGATGTCCGCCACGATCATCCGCCGGCCGCCGGACAGCTCGGCGATGCCAAGCTGCGGCTCGAGCGTCGTGAACGGGTAGTCGGCGATCTTCGGCCGTGCCCGGCTCAACCGCGACAGCAGCGTGCTCTTGCCCGCGTTGGGCTTGCCCACCAGCCCGACGTCGGCGATCGCCTTCAACTCCAGCCGAAGCGTTCTTTCCTCCGCCGGTTCGCCGGGGGTCGACTGGCGCGGCGTCTGGTTGGTCGAGCTTTTAAACCGTTCGTTGCCGTAGCCCCCCTTACCTCCCTGGGCGATGACGAAGGTCTTGCCCGCCTGGTCCATGTCGACGATCAGCTCGCCCGTGTCGGCATCGTAGACCAGCGTGCCCGGCAGGACGTGGATCGGCCGGTCGGCGCCGTTGGCGCCGTGCTGCTGCTTGCTCGAGCCGGGCTGGCCGTTCTCGGCCTGCCAATGGTGCCGGCCGGCAAAGTCGAGCAGCGTGTTGGCGTTGGGGTCGGCGATGAGGATGACCGAGCCGCCGTCGCCACCGTCGCCGCCGTCGGGCCCGCCTTTGGGGATGTACTTCTCGCGCCGGAAGCTGACGCAGCCGTCACCGCCTTTGCCGGACCGCACGTGGATGGTGGCCGAGTCGATAAGCATGCAAATTGCAGTTTATACGCGACCGCAGGCATCACGGCGAATGCAGGCGCCCGCGTGCCCTGGGACCAGGAAGCCCACGGATGACGTCTGTGGGCTTGATCGTGGCGCGCATGAGTCGGTTTTAATAGGGTTTTTAGCCCGCCTTCATAACGCGCGCATACCGTGATTAGTGAGAGTTTCAGACCGCCCGGCGGCGTTCGCCGGCGGAACGAAGCATCCGCAACATTGGCAACAAAGGAGTGTGCCAGATGTACACAAGTAAAGTGTTTACCTGGCTCGCCGCAGGCGTTCTCGGCGTGGGATCAAGCGCCGCGATCGCGCAGTACGAGCCGGAGCCACCGCAGGAACAGGAGCAGGAGCAAACGTTCGAGGAACTGACGGTCCAGGAGCCGCAGGCGGCGGGCGAGTCTGAATCCCAGCAGCTTCGCCAGCAGCTTGAGCAGACGCTGGAGCAGGCCTACCAGCAGCAGGGCCTCGACCAGGCGCAGGCCCGGCAACATGCCCGCGAGTTGGCCGACCAGGTCGATCAGCATCGCGAAGACATCCAGCAGCAGATTCAGCAGACGTTGCAGGACCAGGCGCAGCTCGACGAGCAGCAGGCTCGCGACGCCTCGCAGCGCATCAGCCAGCAGGTCGCCGAGGACCTGGCGCAGTTCAGCCCCGAGCAGCTCCAGGCCCCGGCCGGTGTTGACGACCAGCAGCAGCCGATGGGGCAGCCGGACGCTCCGATTGAACAGAACGTCCAGGAGCCTGCCGAGGCCGAAGAGCCTGGCCTGGTCGACCCCGCCCAGCAGGAGGAAGCCGAGCAGCAGACGCTGGAAGGCACGGTCATCGAGGCGCCCCGCTACCTGATCCACGGCGAACAGGCGGCTCGTGACGCGGAAGACCAGCAGCAGTTCGGCCAACAGCAGCAGCCGCTGGTGTTGCTGACGGAAGAGGGCGAAGCCTACCTGATCCTCGAGCGGCCGATGAGCGAGCAGGCCCCGCTCGAAGCCGAGCCGGCCCAACCGATCCACCAGGATCAGCAACAGTTCCAGCAGGAACAGCAACAGCAGTTCCAGCAGGGCCAGCAGGGCCAGCAGAGCCAGCAGGATGCACAGGCGCAGGCGGAAGAGGTGGAGCAGCCGCGGCGTTTCGCCCCGGTGCGCGATCGCGTCGCCCCCCGTGCGGACAGTGGTGTGCGGCAGCGTGTGATGGAGCGCGAGCGTGAGCTGCGTCAGCAGGAAGGCACGGCCGGCGTGCAGGACGAGAGCCGTTCGGATCAGCTTCAGCAGCCGGCCGGCGTGCAGGATCAGCCGCGCCAGCAGCGCTGGGAACGTCACCCCGGCGAATGGCGGGCTGACGAAGAGCCGGGCTTGGTCGACGAGCAGATGTACGGCGAAACCGAAGGCGAGTCGACCCAGCGCCCCGAGGCGGCCCCGGGTCAGGAGCCGGAGCTGGTTGAGCCGGAGCAGGCCCGCGAACGCGGCGTCTACCAGCAGCTCGAGGTCGGCCAGCAGTTCTCGCTCACCGGCGAAGTGCACGAGCGAGGCGGCCTGCGCGGCATCGTGGTCGATGAATATGGCATCGAGCGAAGCCAGCAGCAGCAAGGTCAGCAGCCGCAGGACTGACCGGCTGAGGATCCGCTAGACAGGGCGTCCGGGCGAAGCGATGGCGTTTCGCCCCGCCGCCTTGAAAATATAGAAAGGCCGGCGACGGGTCACCGTCGCCAGCCTTGTGGTTGCGCCAGGTGGGCGAGCCCACGGATGGAATCCGTGGACTTCGGGGCCGAAAGTGGAGCATCAGCCGCCGGCGGCCGCCTCGTAATCCGCAGCCGAGAGCAAGCCGTCCAGTTGCGATTTGTCCGTGGGCCGGACCTTGATCATCCAGCCTTTTTCATAGGGGTCTTCGTTGATGATCGACGGATCCTCGAGCACCGCCTGGTTGACCTCGACGACTTCGCCGTCGATGCCGGCGTACAGCTCGCTGGTCGCCTTGACCGACTCGATCTCGCCGAAGGGATCGCCCTGTTTCAGCTCGCCTTCGGTGGCGGTGATTTCCAGGAAGGTGATGTCGGCCAGCTCGTCGACGGCGAACTGACTGATGCCGATGACAACCAGGTCACCCTCGGGCTTGTGCCATTCGTGAGACTTGCTGTACCGGCGATCGTCGGGGGCGGTGGCCATGGGGTTGGCTCCTTCGGGCTATGGCAATGCGAGAAGCGGTGAAGGTCGTGCGGCTTAAGCCGCGCGGCGTGGGGGCGGTGGCTCACTCAGGCGTCGGCGGTCTGCTTCATGGCGCTGGCGAGGATCTCGCTGGTGCTGGGGCGCATGATGCGCTCGTCGACCTTCTCGCCCTTCTGCAGCGTGGCGCGGACCTGCTTGCCGGAGATGAACACCGGCTTCTCGTCCGGGTGGTTCTCCATCAGGTCGACCCGGCCCATCGACTCGTAGTAAGCCGCGAAGCCGACCTTCAACGGCTGGATTTCCAGCTCGCCGGGCAGATTGTCGAAAATTTCCTGGGCGTCGAAATCGCCCCAGATGGCGGTGCCGTCGGCGAAGGGGGCGTCGGCGTGCTTCCGGCCGATGATGATGTGGGTGTAGCCCATGTTCTGGCGGTAGATCGCGTGCATGACCGCCTCGGCCGGGCCGCCGTAGAACATCTTGATGTCCAGGCCCAGCAGCAGCACGCGATCGGCGATCGAGCCGCCGACTTTCTCCCACAGCTCGGCGTCCTTGTCGCCTTCGCCGAACTCACCGGAGGCGATGAGCGTTTCGTACGTCTGCATGCGGATCTCGGCCGAGACGTCGTCGCCCTTGGTTTCGCCGACGAGCGGGTTGAGCACAGCCCCGGCGTTCTTGCCCTGGCGCAGCAGCTCTTCCAGGCCGTAGAGCAACGCGTACTCGTGGGCCCGGTGCAGCGGGTTGCGGGTCTGGAAGGCGACGGCGGCGTCCCACCCCTTGCTGTCCAGAATCTCGCGCACCTCGCGCGGCGTCTTGACGTACTGCCCGAAGCTCGGGTTCTTCGGCTGCGGCAGCGCGGCAATGTCGCCGCCGATCAGGTGGGTCTTGTCGGCATCGTTCTTAAGCACCATGTCGGCGCCGGGGTGATCGGTCCGGTCCGTGCCGTAGACGCTCTGGATGTAGCGGGGCTTGTCCCATTCAAAGACGCTCTGCACGTCGAGCACCGCCACGACCGCGCCCGCCGGATCGGTCAACGCCACCGGCTGGCCGATCTTGAGGGCCTTGGCCTGCTCGGCGGTGACGGGGAAGGCCAGGGGGATGGTCCAGGCGAGGGCTTTGCCGTTGTGCTCGAGCGTGCGGGTGTCGAGCACGCGTTCGTAGACGTCCTGGGTCATCGGCCCGGTGAGCGGGCTGAGCGTGCCGTCGGCAATGCGGTAGACCGTGGAGAGGTCGGCGGCGCTGAGGGCGACCTTGGGCAGATCGGCGGCCTTGGCCTTGAGCGTGGCGGGATCGGGGGTGGTGCGGTTGACGAGGGTTCCGCCGTGGGGGGCGATCAGTCCGGGCTCCGACATGGCAAAGTGCTCCTGAATCCTCTTGGGATCGTGTGATCCGTGTTCCATTGCGGGTAGATGAGCGATAGTAGTGGGCTCCGCGACGGCTCGCAAACGGGTTATTGTTCGTTTTGCGCGATGGGCGTATGCTCATGGGAATAGCCCCTGTCTTGAAACCGTTGTCCCGTGGGAGCAACCTCATGCGAATCATGCCGACCGTGACGTTTGTGTGCCTGACCGTACTTCTGGCCGGGGCGTCGATCGCCGCTTCACCGCCGGGCGATCGGCTGATCGACCAGGTGCAGGAGGCGTACGACCAGACCAACCAGTACCACGCCACGCAACGGCTGGAGATTCGCGAAGTGTCCGGGCGCTGGACCACCGTGCGGTCGACCGACCTGACCCTGGCCTTCGATCGGGAGAACGAGCGCCTGCTGCTCGTTCGGCCGGACGTGACGCTGGTGGTCAACGACGGCCGGCTGTACCTCAAAAGCGACGACCTCGCCGGCCGGCACCTCGACACCGAGGCCCCCTCGCCGTTGAGCTACGAAGCCTTGTCGCAACTGGTGCCGGTGCTGGGCAACCCGCCGCCGATCGAGTTGGCGTTTCTGCTGGCCGACGATCCGGTCGCCGCCATGGCGAACGGCCAGCAGGCGCACATGGAAACCCAGGCGCCGGCCGAGGGGGACGACGAGCAGCGCCAGCGGTTGCAGATGATCGCCCCCCCGGTGTCGCTGACGATGAGCGTGGACAACGACGCTCGGCTGATCGAGTCGGCGGTGTTCGACGTCGATGCCGCCGCGACGGGCATGGCCGCGGATGACTCGTTCGCCATGCACCTCGACTTCACCCTCGAAACGCACAACGAACCGATCGACGCGTCGGTGTTCGACTTCGATCCGCCGGCCAACTCGACGGCGGCGGCGTCGTGGCAGGAACTGGTGCAGGCGGCTGGCGGCGGTGGCGGCGGGAACCGTGGCGGCGCCCATGCCCTGGAAGGGAACGATGCGCCGGCGGTGGAGCTGCCGACCATGGCGGGCGAGGCGTTCAAGCTGGACGAAGTGGAAGCGGACGTGGTCGTGCTCGACTTCTGGGCGACCTGGTGCCCGCCGTGCTGGGAAGGGTTGCGGAAGTTGCAGGCGGTGCACGAGTGGGCGGCGGAGGGCGACCGCTCGGTGGCGATTTATGCGGTGAACCTTCAGGAGACGGTGGAGGAAGCCCGCGAATACTGGGAGCGGGAAGGGCTCACCATGCCGGTGGTGATGGACGAGCAAGGCACGGCCGCGCAGGCGTATGGCGTGCAGGCGATTCCGCAGACCGTGGTGATCCATGACGGCAAGGTACAGCACATCCACGTCGGCGCGGGGCCGGACCTCGATGAACAGCTCAAGGCGGAGATCACGGCCCTGCTGGAAGAAGAATGAGGCGTGCTCGGTGGCGCCGTGACCTACTCTTCGTGACCTACTCTTCAAACACCAGCGGCGCCAGAACGCCGCTGACCAGCAGGCCCGCCAGCACGACAGCGAGGCCGAGGCGATACCAGCCGAACGGCGCGAGGCCGTAGTGGGTCAGGAACCCGACGAACCACTTGACCGCCAGGGCGGCGGAGAGCGTGGCGGCCACGAACCCCACGGCGACGGGGACGAAGTCGAGATGTTCCAACATGATCGCCCCATTGCGGGACGTCTCCATGACGGTTATGGCGCTGATGGTCACCAGCCCGAGCAGGAAGCTGAACTCCGCCGCCGCCTTCGCCCGCAGCCCGAGCACCAACGCGACCACGACCGTCATCATCGCCCGGCTGGTGCCCGGCCAGAGCGCCAGGCATTGCGCCACACCGATCACCAGCGCCAGTTGCCAGGTCATCTGATCCATCGTCCGCCCCGTGACGCGTAGCTGCTTCAGCCGGGCGTTGTGATGCACCAGCAGCATGATCCCGCCGCCCAGCGCCAAGGCAACGATGATCGGCCAGGGCCCGTACAGATTGCTGCGCACCACGTCGCGAACCAGCAGGCCGATGACGGCCACGGGCAGAAAGGCGACGAGGATGTTCACCGCCAGCCGCAACCCGTCGGCGTCTTTCCCGAGCAGACCGCGGCCCATCTGCACACAACGCTTCCAGTAAAGCCCGAGCACCGCGACGATCGTCGCCATGTGCAGCACGAGGTCGTAGGTGTTCATCGCTTCGCGGGACAAAGCATCGTCGCGCAGGCCCATGGCCGAGGCGGCCAGAATCAGATGGCCCGACGAACTGACCGGCAGATACTCGGTCACGCCCTGCACAATGCCCAGCACCAGCGCTTCCCACCATGTCATGCGTTCATCCCGTTTCCCGACGATCCGCGTCGACCGGTCGACGCGTTCCAGGCCGGTCGGCCGTTGATTGAATGATATCCCTGATTTCATCGGCCCTTTGTCTGCCGGGCGTTAGGAATCGGTTTGCAGGGCGGCGGCCGTGGGCAAGATTCGAGAAAGCCACGCAGACACGGAGTCAAGAAGAAGCGGAAAATCGCGACGCGTTCCATGGTTCGATCCGTCACGCGTTGCCCGGCGGGCGGGGATGCGGTACAAAGACGCTTTGACGGCGCGGACGAATCCGGGGGCGGAGGCGTTTCGCGGCCGTCGGAACCCGACCCACGATCAGGGGAAGACGATGCAGAAGTTGCTGAGCGCGAGCGCGGCGTTGATGCTGATGGCCGGTCTGGCTGGCTGCCAGTCAGGCGAACGCGAGGAATTGACCGAGGTGCCCCCGCCGATGTACGACGAGGCAGACAGCTTCGAGCCCGTGGCAGTCGACGAAGACGAGAACACCGAGCCTGTGGCGGTTGACGATGAGCCGTCGGCCGATGAACAAAATGGCTCCGCTCAAGCCGAACCGCCGCGAGCTTCCGGCAACGGTGACGCCGACGGCACAACCTACACCGTCCGGCGCGGTGACACGCTCTGGTCCATCGCCCACCGCCATTACGGCGACGGCCAGCGCTGGCGCGACATCGCCGACGCCAACCCCGGCATCAGTGCCGAACGGCTCCCCGTCGGCGCGGAAATCACCCTGCCATAAGCAACCCCACGCCACCCCTCATCCACACAAAAGCCCAGCCATCCCCATGGCTGGGCTTTGTGCATTGAATGCAGTTCTCGTTCACCGCCACGCGTCAAGCCTCGACCGGCTCGCAAGCCCGGCGGCGACGCAGCAGGAGCGTGCCGAGCAGGATCAAGCCCGGACCAACGGCAGCGGGCGTCGGTGCGACGCGGGCGATCAAGTCGAACGACACCCGCCCTTCGGCCGACACACCACCATCGGGCAAGAACAGGCTTCTCGCCCCATGCGCCAGCGCCAGGCTCACGTCCTGTTCCCCGGCCGGCGCCCGCCAGTGATAGTCGAACGTGCCGGTCCCGCCGCCGAAATCTTCCGCCAGAAAGCCGTCCGCGTTGATGAAGAGGAAGGCCTGGTTCGGCCCGGTCGGGCTGCCTTCAAAGTCGAACGCGTAATCGCCGGTGAAGCTGTAGCTGACCGACGAGTCCGTGGTCATATTGAACCCCCAGCCCGTTGAAGCGGTGTGATCCACCTCGGCGAAATCGTCTTCGCCGCCGGGGGTGAGGCCGCGGCCGAAGTTGGCGATGTTCATTTCGCCGGTGATGCGCAGGCGGTGCGGGGTCACGAAGGTGATGTCGGACACCTGCGCGGCCCGGCTTTCGCCTTCCCCGGTCCCGTTGGGCGTGACGGCGCTGACCTCGACGAACTCGTTGAACGCCCCGAGCGTCGAGCCACTGATCGCGTCACTGTCCGAGTTTTGCGGGAAACCGTCCAGCCCGTCGGCGGCGATGACGTTGACGCTCACGCCGCGGCCGGCCGAGACGTCCGTGATTTCCGCCGGTTGCGCGACGGCGACCGGGGCCAGGACGGCGAGGGCCAGCCCCGCCGCGCCCGGTCTGAATCGGCCTTTCCATGATTCACCCATTGTGCGAACTCCTTGTTTGCGGGTGAGCGTGATCTGTGACGCGGAGAGTCCGCGTCACGCATGCGTGCAGGTCGGGCGGCGACGGCGAAGCAGCAGTCCGCCGAGCAACATCAGCCCCGGGCCGACGGCGGCGGGCGTGGGGACGATGCGGGCGGTGATGTCGAAGTTCATGCTGCCGGTGGCGCGCGTCTCGCCCGTGGTGAGGAAGTCGAACATGCCGTGGATGATGCCGAGGCTGACGTCCTGCGCCCCGGCGGGAACCTGCCCGCTGACGTTCAGGCTCTGGAAGCCGCCGAGCCCGAACTCGTGAATCACATCGAAAGCACTGACGAAGCCCTGGGCTTCACTGAGCGCGGGCGAACCTGAGAAATCGAAGTCGTAGTCGACCTTCATGTCGTAGATCACCGGCAGCTCGGTGGTCATCTCGAAGCCGAGGTTCGCACTGCTGGTCATGTGCAGCTCGGCGAACTCGTCGGGGCCGCTCGGCGGCAGGCCCTGGAAGAGGTTGTCGATGTCGAGCGTGCCGGTCATGTGGACGACGTTCGGTGCGAGGAACTCGATGTTGGAGGTCTGCCCGGCATGGCCATGCAGTTCGGCGCTGCCGTTGGGGGCGACGACGTGGACCTGCGCGTTTTCGTCGAACAGGCCGGTGGGCGCGGTGCTATTGATGGTGTCGCCGTCGTCGTTGGCGGGGCCTCCTTCAGGGCCATCGAAGACGATGCCCCCGGTGCTGACGGTTCGGCTGGCGGAGACGTCGGTGGCCGGCTGGGCCATGACGGCGGGGCCGAGCGCGGCGACAGTGAGAACAGCCGTCGCGAGGCGGAGCCGATCGATCCATTGCGCGTTCATGTTCTGCCTCCCTGCGTGCGCGTGATCCGTGTGCTGACGGATTCGCTGCGGTGCATGTGGTCCCGGAAACGGTAAATGGAAGCGAAGCCGGCCACCACAGCCGCGGTTCCGCAGTGGCCGGGCGATTCTAGAAGGCAACGCGTCGGCGTCGACGGATGCTTGCAGGCACCGCCGATGACCGAGGCGCCGCCGACGGCACGACCTCCGAATGGCCAGTTTAAGTCACCCCTCTCGCATCGCTTACAAACCATCGTGGATGCCCCGGCCTCAACGTGGGCGTGCCACCGGGCGACAACACCTTGCAGTCCGTAGATGGAAACCGGACACTCTGCCCATGGCGCAACGTCGCTTTCATTACGACCTCGCCTTCGAGCACTACCTGCGGGCGAACGGAATTCCCTACGTCGCGGTCGACGAGGCCAAGCGGGCGGTGTCGGGCCAGTCGCTGCCGAAGAAGCTTAAGAGCTTCGACTTCGTGGTCTACAGCGAAAACGGGGCGAATCTGCTGGTGGACGTGAAGGGGCGTAAGCACTCAGGCCGGACCGGCCGATCGATGCAGAACTGGGTGACCAGCGAGGATGTGAAATGCCTCGACCAGTGGGCGGGGATTTTCGGGGAGGGGTTCGAGTCGGCGTTCGCGTTTTTATTCTGGTGTGACGCCCCGCCGCCGGATGCGCTGTTTCACGAGATTTTCGAGTTCGGCGACCGGTGGTATGCCGTGCTGGCGATGCGGGTCGCCGACTACCGGCTGCACATGCGGCGGCGCAGCGCCAAATGGGACACGGTCAGCCTGCCCGCCAAGGCATTCAACGAGTTGGCCGTGCCATTGAAGGGCCTGCTGCGCTGAGCGGCGCGCGGCGGGTCCGGTGCGGCCGGTGAAACGCGTCTATCTTGCACGCGCAGGGGCCGGCCTGCCGATATCACCCAGACATGCCCCTTGACCCCGATCATCCTGCGGAACGTTTCTTCGCCGCCCTGCCGGGTTGGCTGTTCCTGATCGGCGCGCTGACGTTGCTGGCGCTGATGCTGCTCACGCCCGCCTGGCTACACGGCCGGGAGATGGCGTGGAAGCAGCAGTTCATGCAGGCCCAACTCGAACACCTCGAAGCCCAGCAGCAGCGCTACCAGCAGTTCCACGCCGCCTTGCAAAGCCACGATCCCGTGCTGCTGGAACGGCTGGCGTTCACCCACCTGCGGCTGAAGCCGGCCGACAAGCAACTGCTCGACCCCGCCGGCTCGACCGCGATGGTCGCCACGCCAAGCGGCCCGGCCGGGAGCGCCACACCCGGCGACCGCCTGCCCTCCGCGGCCGTCGAAGCCTGGCTGGCCGAGCCGATGCCGGTCGTCGGGGAGGACGTGCCCGCGCCGCACCGGCTGGAAACCCGCCTGACCCGTCTCGTCCAGGGCCGCAGCCGGCTGGGCATCATCGTCGCCGCCATGCTCTGCCTGCTCGGCTCGCTCTGGTACGGGCCGGGCGAGGTGAACCGGCGGAAAGCACCCGCCGACGGCCGCCGATAAAAACTTCTGTAGCAGTTGTGGGAAATATCCTAATCCGCTCCGCTTGCTCTGCCGATGGGACACACGAATAGTCCTACCAGATTCCTCGCGGAGTGAAGCTATGGAAACGCAGCAGGTCGGCCGGCTCCTCGTCGAGCAAGGCGTTCTCACCACCACGCAGCTCAAGCAGATCACCCAGCGACACCGGCTCGACCGCCGCCCCCTCTGGCAGCACGCCGCCGAGTTGACCGACCTCGCCGAATCCGACATCTGGGAGCATTGCGCCGCGGGCCTTGTACGCCAGTGCCCGCACGGCGACCTGTTCCGGGAACGGATGGACCACTCCTGCCTCGCCATGCTCAGCCCCCGCGACGCCTGGGAAAACCTCATCCTCCCGCTGCGCGTTGCCGAGGGCGAACTGATCTGCGCGACGACTGAAGAGACGCTCGCCCGGGCGCTGCCGCTGATGCTTCGCGTCAGCCCGCTGCCCTGCCGATTCCTGCTGGTGGCGGTGCATCCGATCGAGCAGTTCATCGCCGAGCTGTATCACTACGAAGGCGTCGAAGTGGAAGATTAGGCCCGGCATGCGCGGGCGTGATCCACGTCGTAAGTAATCGGCAGTGGTGTATTTTTCTTGACCAGTGGGCGGGCTTTGGCGCCCACCCCACTTTGAAAGCATACCACCACCCAAACCCCCGGCTTTCGCCGGGGGTTTGGGCCTGGTCGTGCCTGGTTGTGAGCGTGCGTCTTAGCTCAGGCCGTGCTTTTCGCGGTCGCGGGCGACTTCGATGCAGTACTTGGCCCAGGGCTTGATTTCGAGGCGGGGCTTGCCGATGGGCTTGCCCGACTCGACGCAGATGCCGTAGAACCCTTCGCTCATGCGGCCGAGCGCCTCGTCGATTTCCTGGAGGATCTTGCGTTCCGACTCGGCGAGGCCGAGGGCGAACTCCTGCTCATAGCTGTCGGTGCCGACGTCGGCCATGTGCTCGTAGGAGATGCCGCCGCCGCCGTTGCGTGTGTCGGACTGGAGCGACTCGACATCGCCGATGAGCTCGGCCCGCTTTTCGAGCAGGAGTTGCCGGAAGTTCGCGAGGTCCTTCTTGGTCAGGCCGGACTTGACCTTGCGAAGCTGCTCGACGCTGATGTTTTCGTAATTGCCGTTGCGCGTCGCGTGAGCGTGACCGTTGGTGTTCGCTTCCTTGCCCATAACTGCTTTCCCTGCCTTTGCTGCGCCTTCCATGGCACGTGGTGTGGCGGCCTTTTTGGTCCTGGAAGTGGACTTTTTGGCCGAAGTCGGCTTGGGAGCTGGCTGCGACGCGGCACCGGAAGCCTTCGCCTTGCCCGCCCGGGCGGTGGTGCGGGTGGCGGTCTTGGCGGCGGTCTTTTTGCGTGTCGTGCGCTTGGCGGTCTTCTTCCCCGCGGAGGACCCGGTCGCCTTGGACCTGGTCGCCTTGGTCTTGGACGCCTTGGACTTGGCCGCCTTGGTGGGCCGGGGGGTCGTGGTCTTTTTCTTCGACATTTTCTTCCGAACCACGTGCAGCATCTCCACTCACGAGGATCCCGAGAGCCGACGGGATGGACCGGGTCGGCCTCTCCGTCCCGGCCTCCGAGGTTCGTGCCCCCCGGACTCTGACTGGAGCGGGGCACGGCGGAAGCGATCCAATCGGGACGCGGGAGTGTATCGTGCTCCTATACGCTGGGCAAGCACAAAGGTTCAATCGACTGTTTGGATGCCGCCGTTGACCGGTCGCCGTCCGAAATAGCGATCCACAAGGTGAACAGACGGCACATCGACCACATCACGGCAGGCGGAATAACAGGCAAAGTATTGAATCAGTTGAGTTTATAACGCAACCAGGTTTCCCGTGCGAACGGTCGGGGCTCGGGTCTCGGGTCTCGATTCGGACACGTACACTTGGAGATCCGGCTCACCCCGATACCCGAGCCCCGAGACCCGAGACCCGAGTGCCTCCGGTTCCATCGCACACGGGCATGGTTCAGTCGCCGTGCTTCTGGCGTAGCCGGCCGCTGGTGCGCAGCAGCAGGTGGACGCGTTCGAACTGGTCGACCCAGTCCTCGAGCGTGGCGGCCTGTTCGTCCTGATCGACGGGGGCGCCGGGCAGCGGGCAGGCGGTGTCGAGCTGTTTGGCGGCGATGGCGCGGTAGCGATTGAGCGTGCGGTCGCCGAACCAGCCGACGAGTTCGTAATCCTCGGCACAGAACAGGAGCACGGGCACGCGGTGGCCGGCGTTGATGGCGACCTTCTGCTGGAGGTCGATGTGTTCGTCGCGGTCGAGCCAGCGGAGATCGATGCGGTCGCTGGCGTCGGCGATGCGCTGGATGAGCGGGCCTTGCTGGACGCAGTCGCCGCACCAGATGCCGGAGAGGCCGATGACCTTGATGTCGCGGACGAACGAGCCGACGAGTTGGCGTTGAGCGTCGGTGAGGGTGGTCTGCTCGTAGATGCGTTGCCAGTTGTCGCGTTGGGCGTCGGTGCCGGTGGCGAGGTAATCGGTGTAGGTCAGGCCGGCTTCATGTTTGCTGGCGAGGTAGGCGGCATCCATGGGAAGTTCCTTGGTCTGATGGAGACGCCCAGGGATTGAATCCGTGGGCGTCGGGTCTGCTGCGATGAGGGGGCATTGTAACGGGTGGAAGGCGTTGCCGGGGGGGCGCGGGAGGCGTACACTGGCGGGTTATGAAGCATGGCACGCGACAGATGGGCGTCTGGCTGGTGGCGGGTGTGCTGGCGTGGCCGGTGGCGTCGGCGATGGCAGACGATCCGGGGGCGAGCGATCCGGGAATGCTCGACGCCCCGCAGGACGAGGTGGTCGAAGAGGCCGCCGAGCGTGCGGCGGCGCAGGTGGCGGATGAGCCGGCCGAGCGCGACGCCTACACCATGGACGGCATGATCGGGCAGGTGAACGGCCGACCGATCTACGCCCGGACCGTCTTCGAGCCGATCGCCGACCAGTTGCGCGCCATCGCCCGACAGACCTCGCGTGCCCAGTTCCGCAACGAAGCGGCCCGGCTGATTGCCGCACAGCTCGATCAGATCGTCACCGACGCACTGGTGCTGGGCGCGGCCGAGCGTGACCTCTCCGAGCAGGAGCGGTTGGGGCTGCGCCAGATGATCCAGCAACGGCGGGAAGAGCTAATGCGCCAGCACGGGCAGGGCTCACTGGCGCTGGCGGAAGCGACACTGCGGCGGGAGACGGGGATGGGGCTGGACGCGACGCTGGAGAACTTCCGGCAGGAGGTGCTGATTCAACGGTATCTGCGTCGGCAACTCTTTCCGCGGATCAACGTGACCCGCCGGGACATTCGCCGGTACTACTACGACAACCTTGAGCAGTTCAATCCGCAGGGCCAGCGGGTGCTGGAGCTGATCCGCGTGCGGGAGCGTGCGGAGGCGGATCGCATTGCGGCGGAGCTGGAGGCGGGGACCGAGTTCGCCCAGGTGGCGGAGGACGTGCGCCGGCTGGATGCGCCGGGTGAAGCGCCGCTGGCGCACACGTCGCTGAACGAGGTGATGGCGGAACTGGCGGCGGGCGAGCATGCCGGGCCGGTCGAAGCAGGCGAGGCGTTCTGGTTCATCCGCGTGGCGGAACTGGACGATGCGGAGCAGCGTTCGCTGCGCGACGCGCAGCTTGAGATCGAGAATCGACTGCGCAACCAGCAGTTCCGCCTGCTGTCGGAGCAGTACCGGCGTGACCTGTTCGCCGAGGGCAGCTACAACCCGATCGACCAGATGACCGCGTCGCTGCTGGAGATCGCGATGAGCCGGTACGCGCCGCAATGATTGAGCCTTGAGCCGTCAGCTTTAAGCCATAAGCCAGCGACAAGCCGAAACGACGGGGGGATTCTGGCTGAAGGCTTAAAAGGCTCGAGAGGTGATCATGGCTCTGGCAGTGCTTGATTGGCTGCGTGGTCTGGCGGAGCGCGATCCGCGGCGGTCGCTTGGCGGGCGGGGCGAGCGGGTGGCGGCGAAGCATCTCAAACGGCAAGGCTACCGCGTGGTGGCGCGAAATCTGCGATGCAAGGTGGGTGAGATCGACCTGCTGGCCGAGGCGCCGGACGGGCGGACGGTGGTGGTGGTGGAAGTGAAGGCGGGGCGTGGCGGTCCGCTGCCGCCGGAGGTGCGGGTGGGGGCGGCGAAGCAGCGGAAGCTGGTGTCGCTGGCGGTGCAACTGGTGCGTCGGCATCGGCTGCATCGTCGGCCGATCCGGTTCGACGTGATCGGCGTGGATCTGCCTGCGAGGGGCAAGCCGGTGGTGCGGCATCATGTGGGGGCGTTTGAGGCGAGGGTGTGAACAAGAGTGCGGAACCCACGGCTTGAATCCGTGGGCTTCGGGTGGGGAACTTGCACGAAGGTGAGCGGCGGTGGACACTTGCGGCATCATGAAGTATCGCCTGGTGGGGATTGATCTCGATGGCACGCTGCTGGATGCGCACGGAAACGTGAGCGAGGAGAATCGCCGCGCCATCGCCGCGGCGCACGAGGCGGGGGCCATGGTCGTCCCCTGCACCGGGCGCGGCTGGTGCGAGGCCCGGCCGATCCTCGCCGACGTGGAGGGGCTGGACGTGGGCGTCTTCGTCACCGGCGCGTCGATCGTCCGCATGAACACAGGCGAAAGCCTGGACTTTTCCGTGATTGAACCGCACCTGGCGTTGGAACTGGTGCGCTTTCTTCAGAACGAGCCCGAGGCGGTGCTGGTCTACCGCGAAGCGAGCCTGGCGGGGCACGACTATCTCATCACCGGCAAGGGTTCGCTGACGCCGACGACGCAGTGGTGGTTCGAGGTGGGCGAGATGACCGTGCACTTCCAGCGCGACGTCGAGCTGGACGACCTGCACCACAGCCTGCGCGTAGGCCTGGCCGCCCCGGGCCGGCGGCTACCCGACCTCGAACGCCGGCTGCGCGAGGCGTTCGGCGACCGCGTGCTGCTGCACCATTTCGAAGCGGTGGCCCAGCCGAACCCGGACGAGGCGGTGCACATCCTGGAAATCTTCGCCCGCGGCGTGGACAAGTGGCACGGCCTGTCGTGGCTGGCCATACAACACGATATCGCCCCCGAGCAGGTGGCCGCCCTCGGCGACGAGATCAACGACCTGTCCATGCTCAAAGCCGCCGGCTGCGGCGTCGCCATGGGCAACGCCATCGACGCCGCCAAGGCCTGCGCCAACCACGTCACCGCGACGAACCGCGAGCACGGTGTGGCGGTGGCGTTGCAGCGGATGCTCAATGGCGAATGGTGAGGGCGGGATCAGGGAATGACAAATGACAAAACTCAAATGGCAAATGAAAGGCACGGAAGGCCGGCTCTGATCATTTGCCATTTGAATTTTGTCATTTGAGCTTCACTCTGCGGATTCCCCCCATCCCGGGTATGATCTGCCCCTATGGACACGCAGGTGCAGCAGGAAGCAATCACCGTGCCGATCCGGCGATTGCCGGGGGCGGAGGACGTGGCGTTGCCGGCCTACCAGTCGGCCCACGCGGCGGGAATGGACCTGCACGCGGCCGTACCCGCTGACGAGCCGGTGACGATTCCGCCGGGCGAAATCAAGCTGGTGCCCTGCGGCTTTGCGATGGCGGTGCCGGTGGGATACGAGGCCCAGGTCCGCCCGCGTTCGGGGCTGGCGGCGAAGCATGGCGTCTCCGTGCCCAACGCACCGGGCACGATCGACGCCGACTATCGCGGCGAGGTCAAGGTGGTGCTGATTAACCATGGGCCGTATGCGGTCGATATTACCCGCGGGATGCGCATCGCCCAGATGCTCATCAAGCCCGTGCCGCGCACGGTCTGGCAGGAAGTGGACGAACTGCCCGCCACCGATCGCGGCGACGGCGGGTTCGGGCATACCGGCAGGTGATGGGCGATGTTCGATGTTCGATCTGCGATGTATCGGAATCGCCGCCATCGCAAACACATCGCACATCGAACATCCGCCATCGAACATGAACAACGTGGCTGAGGGACCGGTTGCCACGGAACGCGACGCGACATGGGGGCATCGAGGTGGTTTGACCGATGCGCATGATTTCCCGTTGCTGCCTGACGATGTTGCTGGCGACCCTGCTGTTCGGCCCCGGCTGTGCCATGCAGTTGGCTGAGCACATGGTCAAGGCGCCCAACCACGGCCGCACCATCGCCGAACTCGACGCCAAGCCGAGTCGGGCCCGGTTCGGCCGTGAGGAAGAGAAGCGGTATCGCGTGACGGTGGGCGAGTCGGCGGCCGACGAGGCGTCGCTGGCGGTGCGCGTGCTCGACCCGTCGCCCGTGCCGATGCTGGGCGTGCAGATCGAGCCGAGCCACGATCGCAACCGGTTCCACTTCGCCCTGGTCTACGCGCAGGCCGACCAGGTCGCCGACCCCGCCCCGTCCGAGCCGCGGGGCACGATCATCATGCTCCACGGCATCTTCGGCAGCAAGGACACCCTGCCCGCCATGTGGGGACGCGTCATCTGCGGCGCCGGCTTCCGCTCCGTCCTCGTCGACATGCGCGGCCAGGGCCACTCCACCGGCGACTGGCTGACCTACGGCGTGCAGGAGTCACAGGACCTCGTCCAGGTGCTCGACGATCTCGAAGAGCGCGGCCTGCTCGTCCCGCCCGTCGGCGTGGTGGGCATCTCCTACGGCGCCGCCACCGCCATCCAGTTCGCCGCCATCGACCCGCGTGTCGAGGCCGTGGTCGCCCTGGCACCCTTCGCCACCTTCGAGTCCGTCGTACCCGACTTCGGCAAGGCGATCCTCGGCCCGTTCGCCTGGCTCATCTCCTCCCGGACCACCGAAGACGCCATCCGCTACACCCAGCACTACAACGGCATGGCCCCCGCCCGCCCCAGCCCGCTCGAAGCCATCGCCCGCACCGACGCCGCCGTCCTGCTCCTGCACGGCCAGCAGGACCGCCACGTCCCGATCCGCCACAGCTACCAACTGCTCGACGCCGCACGCGGACCGGCCCGCCTGATCGCCCTGGAAAACGAAGACCACGAGTCGCTCGCCCTCCGCCCCCGCCAGTCGGTCATGCGAATCCGCGAAGAGATCCTCAACTGGCTCACCCTCTGGCTCGACCCCGCCGAGTCGGACGCCAAGATCGCCGACGCCGAGCAGACCGACGCCACCCCCCGTTGACGCCCCCAAAGCCCACGGCCGCCGGCCGTGGGCTCCCGCGCGTGCACGGCAACCCTCCAAAAACCGTATCATTCGCTCCTACTCACGACAGGAGCAAACCGTGCCGCAACCGAACACCTCCTTCCCCGCCAATCGCTTCGAGTCCATCCACCAGGTCGGCGGCATCCGCACCGCCACCTTCGACTATCCCGACGCCGGCGGCTCGCCCGCCTGCCGCGTCGCCCTGCTCGACACCGGCGCGGGCCTTCGCTTCACCGTCGCCCTCGACCGCGGCGGCGACGTCGTCGAAGCCCATTACAACCACACCAACCTCGCCTACCTCACCCCCAACGGCTACAAGCCGCCCAGCCATGCCTACCATCGCGGCGACGAGTGGCACGCAAGCTGGCCCGGCGGACTCGTCACCACCTGCGGCCCACGCTACATCGGCAGCCCACGCAAAGAGGACGGCCACACCACCTCGCAGCATGGCCAACACTCCAACACCCCCGCCGCACTCACCGCCATCCACCAGCCCGACCCACGCCACGACCAACTCGACATGCGGCTCGACCTGCTCATCCGCGATTCACGCATGTTCGGCCCCACCTTCGAAATCCACCGCTCTTACCACGCCACACTCGGCCAACCCCACTTCACCCTCCGCGACACCGTCACCAACCGCTCCGACACCGCAGTCGCTCACAACTGGCTCTACCACGTCAACCTCGGCTATCCCCTGCTCGATGCCGGCGCACGCCTGGTCTTCGGCGGCCCCACCTCCGTCTGGGCCCCCAACAACTTCCCCCGCGAAACCGAAAAACTCAACACCCTCAAAACCATCCCCGAACCCACCCGCGATCATGCCGGCACCAACGAATCCTGCTTCTTCGTCGACGTCCCCGCCGACACCGACGGCCGCGCCCACGTCGGACTCGTCAACCAGGCCCGCGGCGTCGGCATCGAACTGGTCTACCCCAAGGACCAACTACCCCGCTTCGCCAACTGGCAGCACTTCAGCCCCTCGGGCTCTTACGTCACCGGCCTCGAACCCTTCGCCGGCTCGCTGGTGGGCAAAGCCAATGACAACCACCCCCTCGCCGACCAACCGCTCCAGTCCGGCGAGACCCGCACCTACGAACTGACCGTCCGCATCGCCCACACCCCCGACCAGCTCGCCACCCTGCTTGCCCACGATCTCGACCTCGAACCCGGCAACGTGGTCTGACATCGATGATCTGCTCCCACCCAAGCCCACGGATTCAACCCGTGGGACTTCCTTTTGACCGCCCCCCGCTAGCTAGCCGGCTGCGGTTGACCGGTGACGCTCGGGGAGTAAAGTCTGAGATTGTCGAAGAGCCACCCACGCGGGCGGCCGGCAACTGAGCCGAGAGACGTGAGGGGGTATCAGCACCTGTGGTTCGCCCAAGCCTGCTTGTCATCCGATCCGTCGACATCGATCGTGCGGTGCGCTTTTATCAAGCGCTCGGCCTCCAGTTCAACAAGCATGCTCACGGCAAGGGGCCTGAGCATTACGCAGCTGAATGCGGTGACTTCGTCTTTGAGATTTACCCCGCCGGTGAATCGTCCGGCTCGACGCTCGGCACCCGGATCGGCTTCACCGTTGATTCTGTCGACGACACCATCGACCGTTTGACCGCCCTGGATGTATCCGTTGTTAGTCCTCCGCGTGATTCGCCTTGGGGCCGTCGAGCAGTCGTTCACGATCTAGATGGTCACCGAGTCGAGCTTCTTGCCGCCCAACCTTTACCCCGCGACTGTTCACATACCCCCACCCGCACCTCGGAGCCCACCATGCCCGACACCCCCGCCCCCAGCCCCCTCGGCCTCAAACCCAGCTTCGGCTTCGGCGACCGCCTCGGACTCGCCGCCCCCGGCCACTACGAAGCCTGCCGACAGGCCGCAGGCCCCATCCGCGGCATCTTCGCCCAGCAGTCCATCCGCGAAATGCAACGCACCCGCCGCTCCCCCGAACAGGTCATGGCCGCCGCCACCGACACCCTCAATGCCCAGGGCTTCACCGGCCAGTGGGGCGCCGACGCCGATCACCTTAAAACCGAGCAGGACGTCGACGTCACCGCCGCCGCCGGCTTCACCTTCTTCACCATTGACCCCTCCGACCATGTCGACGGCGAAGCCGACAACTACGACGCCGCCACGCTCGACGACAAGTTCGCCGCCGTCCGCGATCAGATTCGCTGGCTCGACCAGTACCAGGGCAAGACCCTCCATGTGCCCGACGGCCCGGCGATCCACTTCGACGACGCGACCGTCAAGCGCGCCGCCGTGAAGTACGGCCGCGCCATCGTCCACACCCTCAAGCTCGCCGCCTATATCGACCAGGTTCACCAGAAGCTCGGCCGGGACTACGAGATCGAGCTCAGCGTCGACGAAACGCCCCAGCCCACCACGGTCGCCGAGCACTACATCTTCGCCGACCAGTGCATCAAGGCCGGCATGAAGCTGGTCAGCCTCGCGCCGCGCTATGTGGGCGACTTTGAAAAAGGCATCGACTTCAAGGGCGATCTCGCGCAGTTCGAGCAGTCGCTGGCCGAGCACGCCGCGATCGCCGACCACCTCGGGCCTTACAAGCTGAGCCTGCACTCGGGCTCGGACAAGCTGTCGATCTACCCCGCCTTCGCCCGCATCACGCATGGGCGGTTCCATGTGAAGACGGCCGGGACGAGCTACCTCGAAGCGCTGCGCGTCGTCGCCCGGCATGAGCCGGATCTGTTCCGCCGGGTGATCGACTTCTCGCGCGGTCGGTTCGACGAAGACAAGGCCACCTACCACATCTCCGCCGATCCGGACAGGGTGCCCGTGCCCGCCGCCGTCGCCGACCCCGCGTCGCTGGAGCGGATGTACCTGGATGAGAACGACGGCCGGCAGATTCTGCACGTGACCTTCGGCTCGGTGATGACCGACGACTACCTCGCCGCCGAGGTCCGCCGCGTGCTCGAAGCCCACCCCGACACGCACAAGCAGGTGCTCGCCCACCATCTCGGCAAGCACCTGGAGCTGCTGCGCCAGGGCATGATGCAGTCCCGCGACGCCCACGCCGCCGACGAGCGCCAAACCTGGCAAACCGCCGCCGAAAGCTGACTGACACAGATAACCGAAGCCCACGGATTCCATCCGTGGGCCTCTGCTATAATCAACCTTTTCGGAATCCCCCCGGAAGTTCCCCCATGGCACAAGCAATCATCACCGGCAAGGCCTTCGTCCTCGGCGACGACATCGACACCGACCAGATCATCCCCGCCGAGTACCTCGCCTACAACCCCTCCGACCCCGAAGAGCGCAAGTACTTCGGCATGTATGCCATGGCCGGCGTCCCCGGCGACAAGTGCGGCCTGCCCGAAGGCAACCAGCGTTTCGTCCCCGAAGGCGAATTCAAGACCGACTACCGCATCGTCATCGGCGGCAAAAACTTCGGCTGCGGCAGCTCGCGCGAGCACGCCCCGCTCGCCATCGCCGAGGCCGGCGCCCAGGTCGTCGTCGCCGAGTTCTACGCCCGCATCTTCTTCCGCAACTGCGTCAACGGCGGCTACCTCCTGCCCTGCGAAACCGTCACCCGCCTGATCGACGAAATCAGCACCGGCGACGAAGTCGAAGTCGACATCGACAACGCCAAACTCACCAACAAGACCACCGGCAAAACCTACGAGCTCAAACCGCTGGGCGACGTCAAGCCCATCATCGAAGCCGGCGGCGTCTTCGACTACGCCCGGCAAGAGGGCATGCTCGAAAAACGCTGAGCCGCAGGCCACTTGCAACGGCTATTTCCTGACAGCAACAATGTTGAACCCTCCCGGAGATGCACTTGACGGATTTTACTCTGCGTTGTAGAGTTCTCTGCATAGCATCGGTTCAGATTAAGCCACATTGAAGGGGATGTCATGGAAGTTACGCCAGACTCGGCCCGTCACGCGTTAGGGGATGTACAACAGACCATGCTGGAGATGCGTCGGCATGTCGCATCGCGGGGCACGGATTGGGTTCTCATGCTCTGGGGCATCGTCTGGATTGCCTGCTATGTGACCACTCATCTGCTACTGAGCCAGCCGGCGTACATCGGGTGGGTCTGGCTGGCGGGCAACGCAATCGGGCTTGGCGGCATGGCGATGCTCTTTACCGTGTTTGGACGTCGGCCGGACGTTCGCAGCCAGAGCATGCGAAAGCTTGGTTGGCGGATGTTCTGGTTCTGGATCGCCTTGGCCTTGTTCGGCAACGCATGGCTGGTCATGCTCTGGCCTTGGTACCCCTTGCAGATGAACGCTTTTCTCGTGACGCTCATCATGTTCGCCTACGTGGTCATCGGACTCTGGATGGATTCGCGTTTCATGATCGTACTTGGCGCGGCCGTGGCGATCGGAGCACTGGCTGGCTACTTGTTGACCATGTTCGGCGGGTTCACTTATTACAACCTCTGGATGGCGATGGTTGGCGGCGGAGGCTTGTTCGGCAGTGGGCTCTACATGCGCCTGGCGTGGAGGTGACTGTGGCCGAGCTCGACCCCGTGATTCATCAGCCGGTGCGTTTGCGCATCATGACAGCGATGGCCTCGCTTGAGCCGGACGCCCATGTGGAGTTCGTCTATCTCCGCGACCGGCTGAAGCTGACCGATGGCAACCTTGGCGCGCACTTGTCGAAGCTGGAAGCGGCCGGCTACATCGTGCTTGATAAAACATTTGTCAGTCGCAAGCCACGCACCTACGTCCATCTCACGATGGCCGGCCGACAGGCTTTCGAGCGGCACGTGGCAGCGCTGCAGGCCATCCTTCGCAACGACGCGTCAGGCGGGCATGCTTGAAAACGCTGAGCCGTCGGCCACTTGTGACGCGACTTGCATGGCACTCGTCCACCAGTACCCAACCGCGCCCCATGCCATCCTTCCGCCGATCCTTTTTTGTGTTACCCCGCGACCGATCAGTCCACCTAGACATCCCCTCGTTTCATACCAACACGGCGTGGGGGGGGGGGGGGGGGGGGGGGGGGGGGGGGGGGGGGGGG
>JBBDPC010000035.1:0-32238 GCA_040876735.1 Phycisphaeraceae bacterium
CGTTGCCAACGTGAATGTCGAGGGTTCGAATCCCTTCACCCGCTTTCGAGAAAGGCCCGCTGCTAAGTGCAGACGGGCCTTTTGCTTGCGCCGCAAGTGGCGTCACGGGCGAGCCTTGCGGCCGGTCGGCTCCGCTTGGCCGGCCCGCCCACGATTACTGCCAGACGGTGCCAGGCGGTGCCACACCATGCCACGAGGCGCTGCATAGGCGCTGCATTTGGACGCTCGTGCTGCAACCGTGCTGCGTGACTGGCACTCTATGTGAGGATGGAGCCCGCGCGTTCGCCGGCCTCACTCACGACGACTCATGTGGGGGCGATAATGCGACGGAGTAATTTCACGTTAACGCCGATGGGCGGATCGGTGGCGGTTAACTCAGATGGTGAAAGTGCGACAAGTGAAATTGGATCAGGCAACCTGTCGAATTTCCGCTCAGGGTCACTGACCGGTACCGGACCCTAACCCAAGAGCCAACGCTTGAACTTCTTCCAGAGCGTCTGCTCGCTCTTCTGCTGTTCCGGAGCAGATAGTGACTCGGATCGGTGCGCACCCGCCTCGGGCCGACCAGTGCTAAAATACTGATCCTTCAACCGGGCGTCGTGCCGCCGCCCAGCTTCGATCTCTTCCTGCGTCATCGCGTAAGACCACTGCACCTGGTTGCCAACAATCCAGTAGTGGGAACGGCAAGGAAAGCTCCAGTTGCCGATCGAAGGGTACAGAGAAACCTTCCCATCCTGCTCATGAAGCTTCCAGTAGGTGGGTGAGAGCGGTGTCACGACCTTGTGGCCGCACCCACAACAGCACTTATGGACCGCTGTTTCGTACTTGCGGGAGACATAAAGCCTCCCCTCTTCCAAGTCCCTCGGGATCGAATCAATGAATACGGGCAGCAGGGTATGGATCATGCCACGTCCTCATTGACCAACTGATTTCCGTTGATGGTGTAGAGGCAGTGATGCTCGTGGTCGAGGTCTTGGTAAAAGCCGCAAAGCTTTTTCCACTTAATGACGGCGAGAGCCGCGTTCAGAGCGTTCAAGTCGGCGATCTGGATGTTACTGGCGTAGTCGTCCTCGCCCACGCCACCGGCCAGGGACACGCGTTGGCTCAGGTGGTCCCGCTTGCTAGGGGTGCTTGTCGTCACGCGGACCTGCCCTCGTAGGCTGCCCGAAGATTCCTCGACGCCCATGCCCACGTCAATAAACGGCTTGCCCCAACCCTGAAGCTTATCGACGGCTAGCTTCTTCGCCTGGCCCCTGTCAAGGCATAAGAAGACAAAATCGAACGCCTTTAATTCATCAATATTTTGTTCGGTTAGATAAGCCTCGTGGGCATGAATCGCCCGGTGCATCTTTGAGTAGCGGTCCTTCAGATACGCCACCTTCGATGAGTGCGCCCTGAGGTCGTCAAGAGATGCAGCGCCCGGCGACCGGAAGGCGTTGTGGTTGGAGAACGTGTCCCCGTCATACAGGTGGATTTCTGCTACGGGCGTTTTGCTCACCAGATCGACAATATATGAGCCTGTCCCGCCGCAGCCGACGAGGGCGATCTTTTGTCTTTGGAGCTTCGCGGTTATGGCACCAACCCCGGCCCGAGTCGAAGACGTATCCAAATAACAAAAAGGTGAGTCGTCCGGCGCGGGTTCAACTATGGCGCAAGTCTGAGCCGTCACACCGGCATCGATTTTGCGGGCTTCGCCCGAGATCACCGCGACGTAGGTCGTCATTTTGTGGTGGTAGTCCCGGTACTTGCCCGTCACCTTTGGCTTCGCGGAAAACCGGTGATCGACCACCAGTCCGTCGGCCAACGTTTTTTTCTGGCTGTTGTTGCGTATCCCTTCGAGGAGTGTGCCGTTGGCCGTGTGCGGATGCGATCCCACAAAATACAATGTGTGGTCGTTGGGACGACCGGCTTTATCGCCATTCACGGTGAGCGGCGAAACCAGAGTCCCACGCCGCACTTTCCGATCGGCATCGACGTACGGGACGCTTTTGAGCAGGAGGTGTCCGGAGCGGACCTCGATGTCGTAGCCTTCGCTTCGGAGTTGGAAGAGGTCGGGGCTAAGACTTATCAGTCGGTGTGACATCGAAGATCATGCCTTCCTTGGTCTTGACGGTTTCGCCTTGGGCAAGGGTACCTTCGGGTTTCTTTCCCTGGCCGCGACGGTACGAGACGCTGAAGAGCGTGTTGTCGCCGTAAGGCGGCTCCTCGTAGGCGAGCTTGACCACTTCATCGAACGTCAAATCTCCCTTTACCGTGGTATGTTCCGTCCCGTTAACAACAATTGTGATTTCTTTCATGATAGTACCTTTCTTGCTGGGTACATATTGCGCCTGCTCGTGTGTGACATGCTCGCACTCGACAGCATGATGGGCGTTCAGGTGCACATGCTGCGAATCTCAACGTTGTCCATCGGTATCCCTGGTGCGCGACCTTGGCCGCGCCTTCGAAAACCTTCTTGCTCAGTGTGCGGCTGTACTCGGCGCTCTGGTAGCGGTCGATGCTCTTGCGCAACTGGTTGATCAGTCGGTCTTCGTCGCGCGTAAAGCCGATGTTGGTATAGATGACCTGCTTGTTGTGCTGGGTGCACAGCGACTCGTAGTGGGCCGAGAGGTCCGTGTCCTGGAAGCGGCCCCAGCGGCTGACGTCCAGGACCAGGATCAGCACGAAGTCGTCGCGCGTGCGCACCCAATCCATCATCTCGTTGAAGGCGGGTCGGCCCTCGGCGTTGAGGCCGCTTTTGCCGCGGTCGGCAAACTCGTTGATGATCTCGATGTCGTGCCGCTCGGCGAAACTGCGGACGTTGTCCTGCTGGATTTCCACGGAGTTTTCCTGGCCGATCTCCGCTGAGTGGCGGTAGTAGGCCACCGCCCGCAGCCGGGTCTGGCTGTCCGTGGCGCTGCGGGTCTTTGCCCACCATGCTTCCATTTGCGCGTCCTCATCTCAAGCGGCCTGCCATCCGTCAAGCCATGCCATATCAGGCACTTACGCACGTGCCCGCGGGTGTCGCACACTACCTCGACCACCCGGGGTTGCAAGGCGAGATGGGCGGGGAAGGAGAATTTAACTGGAGGTGTAGAAGCGGGTTGCCAGAGGAGTCGGAGGGCGGGCTGGCTAGGCGATGCGGCCCTCGCGCCTACCGTGGCGAACCCACGGCAGTGGGCGGGTTGTGGAAAAGACGGCTACGAGGTGCTACCGGCCGCACCCCCGTCGCGGCTGCGCGGGGCTCGAGGGAAGTGGGTTCGTGGGGAACTCCGCGGGAATAGATTATTCAGAGGCGGCTACACGCCCCTACTTCACCGCCGCTCGCCGCCCTTGTGCAGCGCCAGGAGGTTCTGCACCCGCGTGAAGCGCTCCGGCGGCACGATCGGCGGGTAGGCGGCCGGGGCAGTGATCCACTGCTCGCGCGGATTGGCGCGACGAAGGAGACCCGTTGTGCGGTTGTAGACGATCCGCCCCGCGTAGTGCGGGTTGGTCAGGATCCGCCGCACGCTCGAATGGCTCCAGCTTCCGCCGCGGGGGGAGGGGATGCCTTGGGCGCTGAGCCGGCTGGCGATTTGCCCCGCGCTCAGCCCCTCTTCGGCAAAGAGGGCGAAGATCTGCTGCACCGCCTCGACCTGCTGCTTCTCCCCCGGCACCAGCACCACCCGTCGATTCTGTACCGACTTGCGCTCCCCCGGCTGGAGGATGCGCTCGGGCTTGTGATTCGCATCCAGCAGCATCCGGTGAAAGCCGTAGGGAGCCGAGCCGCCGGTGTGGTAGCCCTGCTGCGCGGCCTGGGCGGTGCCGAGGCGGACCTTCTCGCGCAAGGCCCGGCGGTACTCGTCAATCTGGTAGTGACGGATGCTCTTGCGCAGCCGATGAATCAGCTTATCTTCATCGCGCGTGAACCCGACCGTGGTGTAGATGACCCGCTTGCCGTGCTCAGTGCACAGCGATTCGTAATGGGCGGCGAGGTCGGCATCTTGGGAGCGGCCCCAGCGGCTGCCGTCGTAGACCAGGATCAGCACGAAATCCTGCCGCGTGCGCACCCAGTGCATCATTTCCGTGAAGGCTGGGCGGCCCTCGGCACTCCGGCCGCTTTTGCCGCGGTCGGTGAACTCGTGGATGATGTGAAGGTCATGGCGGTGGGCGAACATGCGGACGTGGTCCTGCTGGGTCTCGAGGCCATCTTTCGTGGTGTTTTCGGCGGCGTAGCGGTAGTACGCCACCGCCCGCACGGGAGAGGCGGATGCGTCGTTGTCGCTGGGCGGGGTTGAGGGTGCTGCTCCCATCGGTTTCTCCTTGTGCAAGCAATGGATGTGCAAGCACTTACGCGGTGCCCGCGGCGCGGCAGACCCTACCTCGACGACGGGGGGTTGCAAGGCGAAAGGAGCCGGAAAACCAGCGGAATGGGGCGGGCTGGCTGGGCCGCCCGTCTTGCCCGCGACCCCACGGCAGTGGGCGGGTTGTGGGTACGACGGCTGGGAGGGGCGACCGGCCGCACCCCGCTCGCGGCTGGGCGGAGTGGGAGGGAAGTGGGTTCGTGGAAGATACCGCGGTCGGGGACGAGAGCCGCGCCGCCATCTTGTCGCCGGTACGCTCGCAGGGCCGTGACGTAGGTAAGCGGCGCAAGCATCTTTGATTGCACGCGGTCTACAGGAACCGGACCACGAGGCGCGGGTTGTCTTTCTGGTACTTCGCGAAGGAACGCTTACGCCGGCCCGGCGGGCTCTCAACGATCTGGAGGCGTTTGTCCTGCTCGAGATTGGCCAGCGCGTTGTTGAATTCCGTACCGGGAGTACGTGTCAACACGTGCTCCCGCACCGCACTTATCGGCAAAGCTTGACCGCTCAGGTTGTCAGCCAATTCACTCGCGAGCTCGCTGTCTGAATATTGAAAAAGTGAAGCCGCTTGGCGCTCGCGGAAGTCCGAGAAGCTGAAGGTACCGGTGGGATCGACGCGGCGCATTGCGCGCTTCATCTGGTAAAGACCATCGAGCCCCCCAGAGCCAAAGAACAGCCAGTAGATGAGCCGGTTCGACTTGTCCCGCATAGAGAAGTGCCATGTGAATCTTGCCCCAGCCTGTTCCATGGCCCTGCGGAAAGTGCTCACTAAAAACTGCTGCCGTTCGAGCCCCGCCATGTTGATCGCGGGCCGCCAATCCTCCCCTCCGAACGCACGAGTGATCGCCGGCCATTTGTCGGTATCTGCCATAGTCTGGTTCAGGCGGTTCCACTCGATGAGCGCGAACACCTCGCACATCCGATGACGCAGGATGCGAGCCAGCAGATCCATCGGGGCCAACGAGTAGATGCCTCGCGCGTCGAACGACTTCAATTCGTCATCCTCGCCAGTGCGGCTGCGCCGCTGACGAGTTGGGAGACATGGCTGCAGCAGATTGACGTCTACAGCATGCCGGAGCGCAGGCTGGCGGGCGTGACAGGTGACGATGGCTTGTTCCGTGTGGATGCGTGGTGGCTTTGACGGCTTCCATGCTTGACTCCCGCATCGTTCCGGCGTCCCGTAGATGTGCCATGGGACGCATGCGAAAACAGCAATGCGATGAGCGATTCTCCCGTGAGACAGGACCACCGACGCTGGTTCGCAGCGTCACGCTTGATGACGGCAGCCGGTACATCCACCGCTGCCCGCTGGATTCTTTCAAGCAGATTGCTCACGCCATCGAGGAAGCGGGGCGCGAAGGGACGACCATTGAGCAGATGGTGGCGGCGGAGGATCTGCCCAGCAGTCAGGTTGCCGTTGCCCGAGCGTTTCTGGTGGAGCGCAGCCTGGTCGAACCGGCCCCGCGCCGACGCTTCCGTGCCGCATCAGCTTGCTTGGTCGAGGATGCGCTGACCGAATTTCATGCGCTGCCGATGGACGGATGACGGAGGGGGCGGGTACTACAGGCTTGACTCCCGAGCCGCTCCGGCGTCCCGTATCACACCCATGAGCCAATCACCGAGTCAAAACCGGGTGCAGATTCAGGGCGAGACCTTCGTTGCCGAGCGGCGTGCCGCGACCGAGGAGGACCACCACTTCGGCGTCCAAGCCATCTGGAACCTGACGGACGAGACCGGCAACGGGATTGCCCGCGGTCTCGTTCGGTGGATGCCCGGGGCAGGCGGTGGTTGGGGCTTCTGGCGCGGGGGCGACCACGACCGCCTTCAGCTCGCCACACATGAGGTGCTGTGGCTGGAGGTGGACGAGCCCATGCGGCGCTGGCTGAACACGAACAGCCTGCCGCCATGCCTGCTCGATGCCATCATGCGCATCGTCATCGAGGAGCTGGATATTTACACCTTGTGTGAACGAGGCAGGGATCACCTCGACTTTCCCGAGGTCTCTGTGGTCAGTCTCCGGCGGGCCATGGAACGCGCCTACCTCGAAGGGATGCAGCGTTCAGCCGCTGGACACGAGAAGCAGCTCTAAGCCTTCAGATGGTGAGTCACCCTCAGGAACGGACAGATGAAGATTATTGTTGCCGACCGAGCGACTGTGGAACGTGGTCTGGCTGTCAAGAGCCGCTACGCCGTCATCTCCATCATTGACGCAGCAGCCCCCGAGGCGCGGATTCCACGAACGACTGCGCAGCTTTTTCCGCCAGTTCCCCACGCATCACGTTCCAAAGAAGTATTACAGCTACGTCCGCGGCGAGATCGGTCTTGACGAACTGATCGAGAGCAACCGGGAAAAATGGACAGCCGCTGAAAACGAGGCTTGGAGGGCTGAACTGGGGACCAGGCAGTTCCCGCCAAGGTTCGTTGATTCACGCATAAGGCAGGCGCTGGGACGAACGACCCGGTCTTGGGTCTTGATCGGTGGCCCGCCATGCCAGGCATACTCGCTGATGGGCCGTTCGAAGAACCGTGGGTTGAAAGGCTACCGGCCATCGAAGGACAAGCGGCACGAACTCTATCGCGCTTACCAGACCATGCCACGAGGCGCTGCATATGCGCTGCATCGCGACGCTCGTGCTGCAACCGTGCTGCGGGGGACGGCGGGCCTGCGCGCCTACATAGAAGTATGGCACTCAGACTGCGGAGGTGTGGACGGCAGAGCAACCAAGGAGAAGCGCCAGCCGGAAGTCTCTCCTTGACGTGCGTTCGTTCCTGAAACCCTCACGGCCCGGGGTGTCTGGATGGCGAACATCCGCATTCATCTGCGACTGATCTTTTCTGCTATGCGGAGGTAGATCAGGGCGCGGTCTTCAGGATTGTCCAGCGCGGCGATGCGCTCGCACGTTACCTCGACGCCGACCGTCTCAAGTCGCTCTCCCGCGAAGCCGGCGAGGTAGTCGCGCCGCATCTCGGCAGGCAACCGGCTCGTGAAGCGCAGGGCATCATCCCACGTCCAGTGATCGACCTCGGCGTCGATCGCGCCTTGCACGACCAGCCCGACGCCAAAGCTCGGCAATGCCTCCTCGGCAACCAATTCGGCCACCGCTCCGCCGGCCTCCTCCAGGTGATCGGTGCCGACGTAGAGGACGAAAAGCTCGACTAACGCGTCCGTCCGACGATCGTCGCCCGCGCGGACCAGTTCGACCGTCCGCTCCAGGGACGCGATTCGCCGCTCAAGCGCCTCGCCACCTTCCAGCCGGTCCGCCAGCCGGTCGATCTGCTCGTGCAGGGTCGGGCCCGGCTGGCCAAACCGCAGGTCGACCGGCCGGTCGGGCCGTTGCCGCAGGTCCGCCAGCAATGTCCGCGCCGGGTCCTCGTGCCCGGCATCAATCGCCTCACTCGCCACCTCCAGCAGCAGCCGTTCGTTGGCCGGCAATGGTTCGACCGCGGCCACCGCCCGCTGCACGTCGCCCGTCGCCGCGAGCGCCTTCGCCACCGCCGCCAGGGCATCGGCCCGCTCGCTGCGCTCCACCCGCTCGGCCAGCTCCATGGCCGCATCCAGTTCGCCCGCATCGAGCATCGCTTCCACGATCCGCACCATCAGTCGGGCTTGGGCCTGTCCCTCGAACCGCTCGGCCGTGGCCAGCGCTGCCTCGATGTCGCCTGCCGCGAGCTGCACCTCGCCGATCCGCGACAGCGCCTGGTGCCGCTGAAAGGCGGGCGAACGCCCGATCGGCGGCCGCCCAGCTTCGGGGATCGCCTCCGCCGTCGCGTACGCCCGCTCCAGGTCGCCTCGCTCGGCCCGAAGCACTGCCAAGTCGGTGTAGAGCGACGCCCGGTCCGAATCGTACAACGCAGCGTGTGAAATCAGCGCCTCGGCCCGGGCATCGTCATCCGCAGCGATGGCGGCTTGGGCAGCCCTACGCATCACATCGCGGCGAGATCTGCGGGCGCGCGGATCATCATCAGGCAGCGCTTCGGCGATCGCCACGGCCCGGTCGATCTCGCCGCGATCGGAAAGCACCTGCGCCACGTTCACAAGCGCCGTCACCCGCTCCCGGTCCGATTCCATCGCATGGGCGAAGGCCATCGCCCGGTCCACGTCGCGCTCGGCCACCGCCCGCACCACGCGCCCGGCGGTGTTCCGACCGCGGGCCTCAGGCTCCATCGCCGCCAGCAGTGCCAGCGCCTCGTCCACCTCGCCCGCCTCGGCCCGGCCCACCGCAATCGTCGCCTCCAGCGCCGCGGCCGACGGCACACCCACACGCCCCTCGCCCGCGTGCTCCCGCGCCAGTTCCCGTGCCCGCTCGACCTCGCCCTTCCTCGCCAGCCCTTGCACCAGGCTGGCCAGCGCCACCTGCATCGCCCGGTCCGCCGGCGACTGCTCGGGCGGCTCGGGCAGCGACGCCTCGGCCGCCACGGCAGCCTCGAGGTGCACCGCACCCGCCGTTGGCCGATCCAGCCGAGCGGACAATATTGCGAGTTCAGCATGCAGCTCCGACAACGTGGCCGGGTCGTCCACCTCCGCCAAAGCCGCTTCGGCTCGCTCCAACCAACCGTCCGGCTCGACCGCGGCCAGGCCCGCTGCGGCGGCCAGCCAGGCAACAAGCCCGAGCGCGATCGCAATCGCGAGTGACAGATGCTGAGAGGTCGTGAATCTGACCATGGGCAGGCTTTCGTGGTGGCGGTCCGAATCCCAGTGGCGGTACAGAAACTGGGGAGATTTGATGCCCCGGGCGATCAAGGATGCTTTGGCGGGCACAGCAGAATGTCGTGACCATGGCACCCCGGCGAGGGGTGCTCACTGGCTGCCCTCTCGCGCCTGGTCGGAGGAGCCTTCTCGCTGGGATGTTGCTGAGTCATCCCATTCCACCCGCCACGGCCTGAGGGTCTGTAGCCCCTCCACCGAGTAGAGGCGGTGGGCGTGCAGGTCCGCGATCTCAACGTCAAGCCAACCCAAGCCGCTGATGTGAGCGATCACCTCGCCCTGTGGGAGGCGGCGAACCTCCAGTGGCGGCGGGGGCACGCTCTTGATGTGGCGAGGTAGGGGGCGGATGATCAGGTACTGTCCCGAATGGTCCAGCAGCACCAGATCCTGTTTCTCCAACTCCAGCACGCGCTGACTCCGGCGCAGATCGATCACGACAACGCCGGCCAAGTCGTGGACCAGCAGGTAGCTGCCCTCCTCGCGGTGCACGATCTGACAGTCAAGAACAAAATCCCCCTCAAGTGGTTGCTCCACATCCGCTTGGCGCAGGGTGGCAACCTCCCGCCCCTGGAAGTCAGCCAGCGTGATCCGCCCGCTGCGATGAACCAGCGCAAGCTGACCTTCGCCTGCAAAGGCCGCGCCGGCCAGACTGTCTCCCACAACGAAATGGTGCGTCGGCCGACCCGTCTCCAGATTGAACATCGCCAGGGCATTTAGGTCGGCTGCATGGAAGCTGCGCACTAACAGCAAGGCCTGTTGGCCATCGGGCGAAAGGTCCAGCGGCTGGGGATGCGGGCTGCGGACGTACGTTTCGGCTAGATGCAACTGGAACAGTAGACGCTGCTGGTCAAGATCGATCCACTGATCCGCCAGTAACGCGCGAGAGCCATTGGTCGTCAGCCGCAGGGGCGAGGGGGAGAAATAGCGGTTGATCGTCACGTGCATCGTGCCCCGTGGCCGCTGGGCCTGCGCGGCAGCCGCGGCGCTGCCTGAGTCCGCTTTGATCTGGTCAGGCACGAACACCAGGTGCTCCTTGCCGTCCGTGGCCAGCACCACCCCATCCGGCCGCAGCGCCACGTCCTCGAGGCGCAGGTCCTCACGGTCAAGCAGCGGCGGCAGGGAGTGAGCTTCTAAGCTTGTTGTCGGTGTTTCAGCAAATGCCGGTATTGCGAAGCTGGCAAGCACCCCAAGCACGATGGCTGCAAATTGACCCTCAGGCAGGCGACAGATTCTCATGACCTCTCCTCGGGAACAGGCCCGTGGTCGTATTCAAGTGCCCCCAACTGAAAGCAAAAGCAGAATCGGCCCATACGTCCGCGACCACATCATAGTCGCTGCCACGGATCGTCGGTCAGTTCGTACCGTCGCCCCCGGCCGGCCCTGCACGCCGCGCCCCGTTCGAGTGGATTGCTTCGCCATCGTCGGCCTCCTTGCCAACGCACAGCTTCGCAGCATCATGTCAAACGCGCAGCCGTACAAGCGCCGAACACCGCATCCATCAAACAGAACCTAGTCCGCCCGGCCGGTTGGCTTCTTCTTCTGAAGCAGTGCTAGTCCGCCAACGCCAATCAGTGCCGAAATCGCGAACCCACCTAAGAACGTGCTCAGATCGTGGCCATCCGACAAATCATAAAGAGTGAAAGCGTTGACGATGCTGCCGAGCAACATCAGTCCGCCAAGGACTGTCAAAATGATGCCGAACACCTTCTTCATCGCTAATGCCTCTCGCCTCAGTTGCCGGCGAGCCGTGGAAACGGTCTCCCAACCGGTCACACTATTGTCCATCACGGGTGTCGCCGGTCATCTGTAGCGGTGGTCAGCGAGCATCGTCGACGACGACATAGAAATCGAAGCCTGCACACTCGGGAATACGGTTACTGCTGATGACGCTTTGGAACTTGCCAAGTTCATCGTCAGTGATGCGATGGCCGCTTGGAAGCTCAAGGTTCTCTCCGTCGTGACTAAGCAGGCCCGAATCAACAACCGCAAAGCGATGCCCCGTTCGTTTCAGAAGAACGAGGCTGCGACCGTCAACATGTGCCGGATGATGCATTGTTCGTGAACTTCAAGCCGGTAAGCGCACGTGCGACGTTCGCCCGGAAAACATCATATACCGCCGCGATCCGCTTCGGCTAGCCATCTCTGCGCCCGGGCCGAACATCCCTCCCCTCACCCCGCCTCCGATCGGCTGAGCATCTGCAGCAACACCTCCCGCTCACGCTCCGAGAGCGTCGCCACCACCGCCTGCAGATCTTTCGCTTATGCCTCGCACAAGCCCCTCTCGCCTTCAATCGCCGGCACGTTCTGCAACTCCGCCGCCAGCGGCAGCAGCTTCTCGTCGGTGTACGTGTTGGCGGTCAGGGGTTACCGGGCGGCGTCGGTTCGCCTTCGGCGGCACGGGCGGCGGCCATCGAGGCGGCTGCGTCGAAGTAGTAGACGTGCACGGAGGAGTAAGGCTGAAAAGTGCGGTGGCTGAAGTAGGCTTTCAGGTCCAGGCCTTGCGGTAGCTGTGTTGCCCGGTTCGTCACCGTGGGGGCGCTGCCGTGGAGCACGATCCAGGCGGGGGCGTCGAGGCGTGCGAGGTCGTCGCTGGACAGGGCGAATGGCAGCCGCTGAATGTCGTCGCTGCCGAGGTAGTACCGGGCCTGGTGGTAGGGCACGTAATCCGCCAGGACCTGTTCATCATCGCGGCGGTGCTGTTCGATATAGCTTATGGCTTCGCGCCAGCGCGGGCGGTGGCCGTAGCCGCCGGTGTAGTAGATCAGATCGGTGACGAGCGAGGCGCTGATGACAAGCGCGAGTGGTGCTGCGGCCAGGGCCGGGCCTGTTTCCTGGCGGAGTTTGTCGTAGACCGCGCTGAGGCCGATGGCCGCCAGCAGCAGCCAGCCGTACATGGAAGGGCATGCATAGCGGGTGTGCACGTTGGCGCCGAGCCAGCCCAGCACTATCAGCGTGACGACGGGCATGAGTGCGCTGGCGACGAGGAACCCGGTCAGCCGTGGGTTCCGCCGCCACATCCACACGGCCGTGCACCCGGCAAACAGCGCCACGGGCACGCCGACCAGCCAGACCGTGCCGGCCACAATCACCGGCGCCGAGTGTGTCGAGGCGCTGAAGTCGCTGATGCGGTACCACCATCCGACCACACCGCCGCAGAGCAAGACCGCGACGCCGAGCAGCAGCCAGGTTCCCTGGCCCACTCGCCTGCCGGGGTTCTGCCATTGACGAATCACCGCCTCCACCGCAAACACGCCAAGGATCATCGGCGAGGTCATCTGCGTCATGAACGCGAGCAGGAAGAACACGCCACAGGCGGCCAGCGTGCGGGGCGATCGCCGGGTGACGCCGTCGTAGTAGAGGATCAGGCAGACGTTGTAGAGCAGAATCTGCTGAACGTAGAACCGCCCGCTCTGTGACATCCATAAGTGCCACGTCGCCACCGCGAGCAGGGCCGTGAAGATCAATGCGGTGCGGCGATCGACCAGGCGCTGCGTCAGCCAGCCGAGGATGGGAATGCTCGCGATGCCGATCACCGCCGAGGGCAGGCGCAGCGTCGCCTCATCGACGCCCATCGCCCGCCACGCTCCCATCTCGCCGGGTGAGAGCCGGCCAAGGTCGATCCCCTGTAGCCAAAGGCCGATCTGCGTCGGGAGGTAGGCCAGCGGACGCAGCCAGTAGTCGATCCCCGGCTCGCGGGCCACATGGAAGACGGTGAACAACTCGTCGACCCACATGCTCGGCATGCCCAGGCGGAACAGACGCAGCGCCGCGGCGAGAATTGTGATCACCACAATCCCCAGCAGGAACATCGCAGGCCGCATGGCTCGATCTTCTCCCAGCGTTGCCGGCTCAGGTTGCAACATGGACAAACCTCTCTTTCATCATCCATCCCCACGGCCGGCTACTGACTGGTCAGCGGCGGCGTTTCAATCGTCCGCCAGGCGTGCCACGCCAGCGGCGCCAGCAACAGCAGCAACACACCACAGCGGGTGGCGGTCAATGCCAGGTCCTCCACCAGGTCCGCCGGCCGATCCGGCACCCAGTGCAGCAACCCCGGCAGCACCACAAGCAGAATCAGGTACGGGCCCACAACCGATGCGAGCAGCGACACCGCCTCGCCCTGCGCTTTGCCCGTCACGCGCAACGCCAGCCCAATCGCCAGCACCGCGTGAACCACAAAACCCGCCGACACGGCAAACGCCAACCCAACCAGCCCCCCGCCCGCCAGCAACACGCCCGCCGCGCCCCCCGCCGACACGCCCACACTCACCATCCGAATGACCGCGAGCCGGCCGTGGTGCGACAACGCGATCAGAACCATCCCCGACAACGCCGCCACAGTGGAAGGAAAGCTGGCCAGAATCATCACCCGACCTGGTGCGATCGCTTCCGCGTAGTCAGCCAGCAGCCACCGAATCGGCAAATGCAGCAACAGGAAACCCAGCCCGATCACCGGCAGCGACAGGTAGGCCAGCATCTGCGTGCCCTCGAACAGGTACGGCCGCGCCGCGCTGGCATCCCGGGCCTGTCCCAGACGCAAGCGCAGGTGCGGAAGCGACACGCCCGCCACCGCTGCCGGTAAGAGCATCACCATCACCGCCAGATAGCTTTGAATTGCGTAAATCCCAAGCTGCTCACTGCTGCTGAGCATCCACAGCATGAGTTTGTCCACGTTCCATAACAGAATCAGCAGCGCCTGCGTCAGTACGATCGGCCAGCCGATGCGGATCAACCGCTGTGCATGCCGAAAACGCCACGCCGGCAGCGGAAACCCCGGCCCCACCAGCAGGAAGACCAGAATCGTCAGCAGATAGGCCATGATCATGCCCAACAGAAATCCATCCAGCCCCAGCGTCCAGGCCCCGACGATGCAACCGAGCGTTGACAGCATCGCAGAGCCGCTGCCGACCACCGCGACCCAGCCGAACCGGCGTTGTGAAATCAGCGCATCGGTGTAAAACCTCACCACTTGTTGCGCCACCACCAGCACCGCCACCAACCACCACCAATGCCGTGCCCCCTCGCCAGGCAGCCAGCCGCCAAACAGCAACGCCACTGCCCCGCCCGCCAGGCAGGCTCCCGTCAGCGTGACCGCCGAGGCGACGCGCCGGTGCGCGTCAGCACGTTTGCATGAGCCGGCGCCTTCCGCCTGCGGCGAACTCTGCACCATGGCGGCGTTGGAGCCGGCGTCCGTGTAAGCGCTGAACATCAGCACCAGGCGGATCGTGCTCCAGACGCCGAAGGCCGACGGCCCCAGCAGGTGGGCCGCCACCAGGCCGCGCAACACAAACAGCGCCTCGGTCAGATACCCCGCACTCGCCACGTATGAAACATGCAGGAACAGCAGTCTGCGTGCCACGATCCGTGCCATTGCCTCCTACTGAACTTGCGCGTTTCAGCGCGCCGCCAACTCTGTCACGCTGCCGGGTCACGTCGCCGGGCACCGCATGTTTATGCGCCGCGTGCGATGCGGTCCAGTGAAAACCGGGCATACGGTTGAAGATCCTGAAAACGGTTGACGTGCCATGACGCGTTTGCATCCCGCCCGTCGTGACGGCGACATCAGTGGGCTGACGCCGCCTCGCGCGGGGACGGCTTCTCCGTCGGCAAGTCGTCCGACAGCGGGTCCGGCTGATGCAGGAGTTCCCCCAGTTTCCCCGAGTTCCGCCTCCGCCGGCGTGCTATGTCAGCCACCGCATTTGGTTTCAAGGACGATCCGCCATGAGGCAGGTGAATCACTTCAGGAATTTTCGTGCGAAGTGGAGATAGAAGTGGCGAACGTGGCCCACCTATGGTCGGGGTGAGGGAACGCACGGATGCAGATCACCAGACAAATGAGCGAGGCCCAGTGGGTCGGGCAGGTCTACGCACGCGTGCCGCCTCGGCTGCTCTGGACCGCCGACCGTGTGTTTCGCTATGCCATGACGATGGCGCAGCGCCGGTTGCCGATCACGCGCTTTGAAGGGCCGCTGGCGGGCAGCGGCGAATCCGCACGCGTGGTGGTGATTGACCATCAGGCGTCAGTCGCCCATTTCGTACAGCAACTGTTTGACGGCCCTGTCGAACCGCAGCCGGCAGGCGAGACAACCTGGCACAGGCTACCCGAGACGCTGGATCGGCTGGCGCAAGCGACGGACCTGCTGCTGGCCCGGTTCCACGCCGGCGTCGGCGGCCGTCGGCTGGACGCACGGTACCTGCGCATCCCCGAGGCGGTGGAATGTCATGCCGAATTGCCTGAAGACAAATCGCTGCCAGCACGGGCCAGACGCGGGCAGTCGGGCAACCTGCGCGTGTTGCGGCGATCCACCTTGCGGTGGGAGCTTTCGCATGACAATGCCGACTTCGCGCAGTTTTACAGGCAGATGTACGTGCCATTCGCGGAACGCCGGTTCGGCGAGCTTGCCAGTGTCCGCAGCGCCCAACGGCTGCGCAGCCACTTTCTGCGTGGCGGGCTGATCCGGGTGCTGGACGGCGACACGTGGGTCGGCGGTACGGTGTACAGCGTGGAAGGCGATCGCCTGCGGGTCTGGGTGGTTGGTGTGATCGAAGGCGACATGGCCCAGTCCGAGCGCGGGGTGATGACGGCGAACTGGGCGTTCGCGTTCGAGCGGGCACAGCAACTGGACTTGCGGTATTGCCACATGGGCCTGAGCCGGCCGTCGCTGCGTGACGGCGTCCTGGTTTACAAGAAGCGATGGGGGGCGGCGCTACGCGACGGCCACCCGACGCATGTCGATCTGTTCACGCGGTGGGATCGTTTCAACCCGACGGTGGCCCGGCTGCTGGAGGTAAGCCCGCTTCTGTTTCGCGACGGCCCTCGCTTCGCGGGCCTGGCCGTGCTGAATGAGCCAGCGACTGCCGACGCCGTCGAGCGTGTGGCGCTGGAACTGGCGATGCCGGGCCTGCGACGGATGTGCGTGTTGGCGCCGGGTGTCGAGCGGGTGCAGCGGTGCGGTTTGCAGGATGCCCGCGTGCGGGACCTGGACCTTCAACTGATGCCGCAGGTTGGTTCGGGCCGGCTTGGCCGGTTACTGGAAGACCAGCCCGAGCCGGCGATGACGGGTGCGAAGAGGGAACAAGTCACAGCTTCTTGAACCGCTTTTGCTTCGTGCGGTGGACCGGCTGGGTACGGGCACCTACACATTGCCTGCCGCGTCGGCGTCATCGCAATGGCATGTCACCATTCGGGCCGGGGTGGGTTTGCGACATCAGCAAATCGGAAGGAGTCACGCGCGATGGCATGCGTTGGAGGAGCCGGTCCTGGCCTTGACGAATCGCCGACGCCGCGCGGGCAAGCCCTGCCGCTGGCAGGAGCGCTGGTCGCCAGCGAACCTCGCGAGACGGTTGCGGGTGGCACGGCCGGGCCGGTCGCGCGACAGGGCGTCCGGCATCGCGTTTTGATTCTTTGTGGTGATGCCGATGGGAATCTTGGTGACCGCGCGATTGTGCAGGCCATCTGCCAGACGCTTCGGGAGGCGGAGCCGGAAGGCGCGGTGGCATTGACGGTGCTGTGCTCGAATGCGGATCGGGCGCGGCGGGCGTATGGCGCGGCGGCGTTGCCGACGGGATGGCGGGGGTGGTTGGCGCTGTGGCGGTCGGCGCGTGCGAGTTCGCTGGTGATCTGCGGCGGGGGCGGGCTGTTTCAGGATGACGACAGCCTGGTGAAGATGCCGTATTGGGCGGCGCGGGTGGCGGTGGCACGACTGGCGTGTCCGCGCGTGGCGGGCGTGTCGCTGGGGGTGGGTCCGCTCAAGGCATGGGTCAGCCGGTGGTTTGGGCGTGCGGCGCTGCGCCGGCTCGAACCGGTGTCCGTGCGCGACCCGCTGGCGCAGCAGCTTGCCTGTGAACTGATCGGCGATCGCGTGGAACTTGTGCCGGACCCGGCGATGCTGCTGAAGCCGGCCAGTGACGAGCAGGCGTCGGCAATGCTTGCCGCCCATGGCGTACCGCTGGACGGACGGCCGTTGATCGGCGTCGCACCGCGCCGCTGGTTTCCACCCAAAGCCCGTATTTTGCCTCACCGCCTGATGTGGCGGTGGCGTGGCGCTGGCGTGCAGGAGCAGGCGGCCAACCGCGACCTCGCCGCGCTGCTGGCGCAGACGCTGGATCGCCTGGCCGAGTCATGCGGCGGGCATGTGGTGTTCCTTCCCAGCTACAACAGTGCTCACGAGGCGGACGACCAACTCTGCCGGGCGATTGCCGAGCAGATGCGATCCACGGCGCACACGCTCATCCAGCTCGACGAGCCGGCCCTTTACAAGGCCATCACGGCAAAGCTCGCAGTCATGCTGGGCGGCCGTATGCACCCGACCATTTTCGCCGCCGGCTCCGGCACACCCGTTGTGGGGCTGGCGTACAACCCGAAGTTTCACGGCCTGTTCGACCTGCTGGGGGTGGAAGATCACGTCATCGATGTGGTCGACTTCGTCGCTCACCAGCGTGTGGACGCGCTGGTTCACACGCTCGCCACGGCGATGCAAGGCGAGCCGGGCCTGGGCATGCGCGCGAACGAACTGGGCCGGCAGACGCAGGCGTTTCTCCAAAAGCTGTTGAGGACGAGCGGATGAATTACATCGCCCAGCTACGGGCCTTCAACCATGTTCAGCGGGCACTGTCGTACAAGGACGAGCGGCTCAGGCAGATGCAATGGCGGAAGCTGCGCCCTCTGGTGCATCATGCCTATGCGTCAATTCCCTACTACCGCCAGCGCCTCGATGCGGCGGGCGTCGCGCCCGAGGACCTGCGCAGCCTGGCGGACCTGGCGAGGCTGCCGGTGCTCACCAAGGCCGACCTTCAGGCCGCCGATCCGCAGACCTTGATCAGCCGGCGGTTTCCACGCAAACGGTTGGCGCGGGAACAGACCAGCGGATCGAGTGGCCGGCCGTTCGTGATGTATTTCGACGAGCCGTACCGCCGCATGCGGAAGGCCCTGTTTCTACGCGCGCTGATGAGTTGCGGGTATCGGCCGGGGCAAAGGCTGCTGATCGTCACGTCGCGGGAGAAGCGGGGCGTGCCGGCGTGGATGGGCTGGCAGTACCTCAGCTACAAGGACCCGCCGGACGAGAACGTGGCGGAGCACAACGCGCGTCGGCCGCGCGTGCTCTACGGCTGGGTGACGCCCCTGCGGCAGATGGCGGAGGCGGCACGGGCCCGGGGCGTCACGCTGCATCGGCCGGCGGCGCTGATCACGACGGCGGAGACGCTCGACCCGCCTGCGCGCCGTTTGCTGACAGAGGCGTTCAACTGTCCGGTGTATGAGATTTATGGCCTGACGGAGACGGGCACAGTGGCGTGGCAGTCGCCGGGGTGGGCTGATTTTCGCATCTCGCACGAGTCGATGATTGTGGAGTTTCTGCCATCGCCGGAGGGCGGGCCGGCGAAGCGGCTGGTGGTGACGAACCTGGGCCTGCGTTCGATGCCGTTCATCCGGTATGACACCGGCGACCTGGCGACGCCGGTGACACGTGGCGACGGCGCGGCGCTGCCGGCACTGGAGCGAGTCGAAGGCCGGCTGGTGGACTGCGTCCGGCTGGTCGACGGGCGGGTGGTTTCGCCGTTCGAGTTAACGACGGCCATGGAAGCGGTACCCGGGGTGTCCCGCTACCAGATTCTTCAGGAGGAGGGCGAGCGTTTCACCGTGCGCTACGAGCCGCAAGTCGGCGTTCCGGTCACGCCGGCTGCGACGAGAGAGGCGGCGCAACGGGCGATGCGTGAGGTGATGGGCGGCGGGATCGATGTCGATGTGCGTGCGGAGGTGAGCCTGGACCCCGAGCCGGGGCGGAAGTTCCGGGTGGTCCAATCCCAATTCAGCCAGCAAGGAGCCGCAGGATGAGGATTCTCTGCCTGAGCTACGAGTATCCGCCGATCGGTGGCGGCGGTTCGCCGGTCTGCGCGGGTGTGGCGGAATCACTGGTGGCCACGGGCCATGTGGTGGACGTGGTGACTTCCGCCATGCCGGGTCTGGCCCGCGTGGAGCAAGTCAACGGCGTGCAGATTCATCGTGTGCCCTGCGTCCGCCGACGGCGGCACATGGCGGGCAGCTTTGAACTGGCCACCACCTTGCTGCCGATCCGCCGACAGGCGCTTCGACTGACACGCGAACGCAAGTACGACCTGATCCACTGCCACTTCATCCTGCCCACCGGCATCGTCGCACGCTGGCTCAGCGCCGCCACCGGCCTGCCCTACGTGATCACCGCCCACGGCTCGGACGTGCCGGGCTACAACCCTGACCGCTTCCACTTCGCCCACCGCGTCATGGGCCCGTTCTGGCGACGCGTGGTGCGCGACGCCGCCGCAATCACCTCCCCCTCGCGGTTCCTCGCCTCACTGATTCACCAGCGCATGGATGTGCCGACCCAGATCATCCCCAACGGCATGACCATCCCCCCCCGCAGCGATGCCAGACGTGTGAATCGCATCCTGCTCGCCAGCCGGCTGTTTGAACGCAAGGGGGTGCAGGACGTGTTGTGTGCGCTGGACAATCTCGATGACCACTGGCAGGTCAATATTGCCGGCGACGGCCCTTATCGCCCGACGCTGGAACGGCTCGCGCGCCAGCGGCAGGTGAACGTGTGTTTCCTGAACTTCGTCTCCCGCGACGAGTTGGCAAAGCTGTACCGCACGTCCAAGATATTCGTCTTCCCTTCCCGCCGTGAGAACTTCCCCGTCGTGCTGCTGGAAGCGATGAGTGCCGGCTGTGCGGTGATCGCCGCGCGGGCGCCGGGCAGCCGGGAGGTGTTCGGCGACGCGGCGATCGGCGTCGAGCCGGGCAACGTCAGCATGATGCGCAGCGCCCTTCGCCGGCTGATGCGGGATGAGCAGGAGATCGGCCGGCTGCGCGAATGCTCGTATCAGCGGGTCCAGCGATTCGCGTGGAGCCGTGTGGCGCAGGAGTACGCGAGCGTGTTCCGGAACTGCCTTCGGCCCCAGGCCGAGGTGCGGGAAACGCTCTCGCGTCCGAAGGCGCCTCTGGCAAACGCTTTCCCCGCGCATTTCAGTCCGCACGAGAGCGAATCGGTGCCTGTGCAGGGTCAGGCGGAGCGGATTGACGGGTGAGCCATGCCGATCGTGGCCGGCCTGCCGTAAGTGTGCCCTCCGTATTCCGGATCGCCCCGCGAGACGCTTGTGATGTCCATCTACTGATGTGTCTCGTTGAACCAGACGACTTGGGCCCGGTTGTCGTGGGCGTGGCCGGTGTAGGCGGTGTCGAACAGGTGAGTGGTTTCGAATGACGTGCTGTTGTCGTTGCGGACGATGAAGCCTGGGGGCGAGGTGAGCAGGTTGAAGGCCTGTCGGAACGGCGAGCCGGGCCGCGCGCCATTTATTTGCTTGTGGCTTTTGCTGGATCAGCCGCCGCTGGATTCTGTGTGGCAGGCGGCGAGACGTCGTTGGCGGGTGGTTGATGTTCGGCGAGGAAGGCGTCGACCACTTGCCCGGCATTCTGCACCGCACGCTGGATGTCGTCAAGGTTCTGATGCGCTGCTTTCAGATCGCTTTGATCGATGTTTAACTTTGCACACTGGGCGTGCAGGAGAATGCTGTACAGCGTGTTGCCCAGGTTATGCCGAACGCGCTGGGGCTGGTCGGGATTGTTCACCTGTGCGAGCCCGGGGGGCGTGGCGTCGCAAGGGCGGGCAGGCGTGGACCGGGCAGCTTTTGATGAAGGGGGGGGCGTGTCCGATTTGGAAAGGCTCATCGATTATCCCTCGTTCTTCTGTGTGGTGATGGCAACAACTTCGCGGCTGCGCCTGGACAGCCGGGCCACGGTGGCCACCAACTCATCCGGTTCGATCGGCTTAGACATATGCGCCTGAAAGCCAGCAGACAACGCCCGGTCCTGGTCTTCTTTCCGCGCATAGGAGGTCAGGGCGATCGCGGGAACGTTGCACAGGGGCCGCTGCGTCTGCTCGCGGATGTTGCGGATCAGCACATAGACGTCCTTGCCCGGCATGGCGATGTCACTGATGAGCAGGTCCGGCGTCTGTTGTTTCATTAACTCGATCGCCTCGTGTGCTGATTCGGCGATACAGGCTTCGCCGTGATGACGCGCGATAATCTGACCGAGCAGTTCGCGCGCGTCGTGTTCATCATCGACGACGAGGATGCGCAGTCCCTGCAGCGCGGCCGCCCCTTGACGAGCCCCTTCCGCGTCAGGGGATGCGTTGGCGACGGCGGGCGGCTGATGTTGATCCTGCGTCTGTTCAACAACCGGGAGGGGCAGGCGCACGATGAACGTCGTCCCCTGTCCTGCGCCAGCGCTTTGGGCATGAACCGTGCCGCCGTGCATCTCCACGATGTGCCGGACGATCGCCAGTCCGACGCCGAGGCCGCCGTGCGACCGTGTGCTCGTGCTGTCGGCCTGGCGGAAGCGGTCGAAAATGTGCGGTAGCAGTTCCTGGCTGATGCCTTCGCCGCTGTCGCTGATGCGCATCTGCAGGTGGTGGTTTTCCTGGGTGAGGGCCACCTCGATGCGCCCCTGCTCAGGCGTGAACTTGACGGCGTTGACCAGCAGGTTCCAGAGCACCTGTTGTAGCCGGTCGGGATCGCCGGTGATCTGAACATCGGTGGCCGCGTCAACCGTCAGCGCAATGGATTTGCCATCCGCCGCGGGCCGGACCGCATCCACGGCGGCATCGAGCACGGGCTGGATGCGGATCGGCTGCATGTCGAGGCGCAGCTTGCCGCTGGTAATGCGGGAGATGTCCAGCAGGTCTTCGATCAGCTTCGTCTGGACGTTGACGTTGCGTTCGATGATGGCCAGGGCGTGATTGAGCATGGCCTCGTCTGGCGTTTCGGTGCGCAGCAGGCGTGTCCAGCCGAGCATGGCGTTCAACGGCGTGCGCAACTCGTGCGAGAGTGTGGCGAGGAACTCGTCTTTGAGGCGGTTGGCTTCACGGGCCTCGGCGTAGAGGATGTTTTCAATGGCGATGGAGGCCTTCTGCGCAAGCTGGACGAGAATGTGTTCATCCTCATCCGTGAACGTGCCCTCATACGCATCGGCGAGGTAGAGCACCCCCAGCCGCTTGCCGTGGTGGGTTGTCAGCGGCGCCGCCAGCATGCCGCTGCCCACCGGGGGAATGTCGAGCTTGGAAACCACATCCCAGTCGGGATGCTCGTGTAGCTCGGCCTCGGTCAGGCGCGTGGCGGTGTGGCCGCGGGCGACGACCGTGCGGGTGACCGACGTCAGGTCGAGCGTGCGCTGTCGCCAGTGGGCATATTTGTCAGAGAAGGACGAAACCGCCACCGGCTTGGTCGACCCCATGCCATGCTCGCCGAGGAACAGCGTGATGGATTGATGGGCGCCGACCACATCGCGAGCCGCGTCGGTGATCTTCTGCAGCATCAACTCCACCGACCGGGCCGCGTTGATCTCGATCGACGCGGCGGCGAGCTTCTGAAACTGCTCGGCGCGCCGCCGCAGCGAGTCGGCCTGGTCGGCGATCTGCTGCGTCTTGCAGAACAACTCCACGAAGACGCCGACCTTCGCCCGCAGGACCTCGGGCACCACCGGCGCGAGAATATAGTCCACGGCGCCGAGCGAGTAGCCTTTGGCGACGTGCAGTTCATCCGTGTAGCCGGTGACGAAGATGATCGGCGTATGGCGCGACTGCTTGCGCTGGCGGATGAGGCGGGCCGTTTCAAAGCCATCGAGCCCAGGCATGTGCACATCGAGGAGAATGACGGCGAACTCCATCTTGAGCACATGCTTCAGCGCTTCGCGACCCGAACTGGCCTTCACGATGTTCTGCCCGAGGTCCGCCAGGGCCGCTTCCAGCGCCAGGAGTGATCCGGGCCGGTCATCGACCAGCAGGATGTTGGCCTTACTGTCGGGAGCATTCATGATGGCATGTCCGATCCTTTTTCGGCTGGACATGGTTGTTACGGTTCGCGTTCAGCGATGCAACCAGGTTCGCAGCATGAGCAGCAGTTGCCCCGTGTCCACCGGCTTGGCAATGTAATCTGAAGCGCCGGCCTGAATGCAGCGGTCCCGGTCCCCCTTCATCGCCTTGGCGGTCAGCGCGATGATCGGCAGCGAACGGAACTCCGGCAAGCGACGGATCGCGCAAATGGTGTCGTACCCGTCCATCTCCGGCATCATAATGTCCATGAGGATGACGTCGACCCGCGGGTTGTTTTTTACGTACTCGATCGCATCCCGCCCGTTCTCCGCCGCTTCCACCCGCATGCCGAACGGCTCGAGCACGCTGCTCATGGCAAAGATGTTGCGCACGTCGTCATCCACCACCAGCACATGCTTGCCCACCAGCGTGGTCTGCGCATTGTGCAGCTTGTCGAGCATGGCCCGCTTGGCTTCGGGCATGTCGCTGACCGGCTGATGCAGGAACAGGGCCGCCTCATTCAGCAGTCGTTCGAGCGAGCGCACATCCTTGAGGATCATGGTCTGCGACAGGCGGGGGAGCCGGATCTCATCCGGCTTGCTCACTTCGCCCGCGGTGTAGGCGATGATTGGCGTGGTGCACAACGCCTGGTCATCCTTGACACGCTCCGTCAGCTTGAAAAGGCCCGCGTCGCGCAGTTGGGTATCGACGATCACGAGGTCGGCCTTCATCTTATCGAGCATCGTCAGCGCCTCGTCAACAGAGACGGCGGTCTGCACCCGCACCGCTTCGCCGGCCAGCAGGTCCACGATCTGCCGCCGCGACTTGGCTTTGTAGCCGACCACGAGCACGTTTTTAAGCCGTGGGTCGACCATCTCCCGTACCTGATGCAGCGCGTCGTCGATCGCTTCACGGGACTTCAGCGGTTTGCAAAGCGCGCCCATGGCGCCCATGCGCAGACCGCGGTGGATGTCCTCTTCCGTGCTGATGATCTGGACGGGGATGTGTCGGGTGGTCGGTTCGTCCTTGAGTTGTCCAAGCACGCGCCAGCCGTCCATGTCCGGCAGGTTGATATCCAGCGTGATGGCGCAGGGGGTGTATTCCTGGGCGAGGCTCATCACGGCGGCGCCGGAGGTGGTGGTGACCGCTTTGAATCCATTGGCGCGGGCAGCGTCGAGCAGCAGGCGGGCGAAGCCGAGGTCGTTTTCCACAATCAGCAGGACGCGGTCGCCCTTCGCCAGGTGGTGGCGATCGTCCTTGAGTTCAGGCGAGCCCGACTTCGTGGTGGCGGGCAGGTTCGGCCACGCGCTGGGCGATGACTCAGGCTCGGAAATGAATACCGGCTGCGCCGCCCCCTCGTCCGAGGGCGATGCGACAGGCAGGTAAAGCGTGAAGGTGCTGCCGGCCCCGGGTTCGCTCTGGAGTTGGATCTCACCGCCGAGCAGCCCGGCGATCTCCCGGCTGATCGCCAGTCCCAGCCCGGTGCCGCCGTACTTGCGACTCGTGCCGCCATCGGCTTGCTGGAAGGCTTCGAAGATCACCTGCTGCTTGTCCGGCGGAATGCCGATGCCGGTGTCGCTGACCGAACAGGCGAGGACCTGCTCGGCCGCGTTCAGCGTCTGGTTTTCCGAACTCCAGCCTTTGCTGGCACAGTGCACCTTCAGCGACACCTGCCCCTTCTCGGTGAACTTGAAGGCATTGGAAAGCAGGTTGCGAATCACCTGCTGGAGACGTTTGGTGTCGGTCTGGATCGACTTCGGCAGGTCCGGCGCCAGTTCGAGCGTGAAGTTCAACTGCTTGGATTCCGCGACATGGCGGAACGTGCGTTCGACGTAGGTGCGCAGGTCCTGCAGCGGCAACTCGCCGATGTCCACGAACACGGTGCCCGACTCGATCTTGCAAAGGTCGAGGATGTCGTTGATCAGCATCAGCAGGTCGTTGCCTGAGGCGTGAATGGTGCGGGCGAAGTCCACCTGCTTCGACGAGAGATTGTGCTCGGGGTTCTTTGAGAGCTGGTCCGAGAGAATCAGCAGGCTGTTCAACGGCGTCCGCAGCTCATGGCTCATGTTGGCGAGGAACTCAGACTTGTACTTGGAGGTCAAGGCAAGCTGCTTGGCTTTCTCCTCGAGTGCCTGGCGAGCCTGTTCGACCTCGAGGTTCTTGCGCTCCACCTCGGTTTTCTGCTTCGCCAGCAACGTCGCCTTCTCTTCGAGTTCATTGTTGGTCTGCTGCAATTCTTCCTGCCGGCTCTGCAGTTCACGGGCGAGCGACTGAGACTGCTTGAGCAGGTTCTCGGTGCGCATGTCCGCTTCGATGGTGTTGAGCACGATGGCGATGCTCTCGGTGAGCTGATCGAGGAAGGCCTGGTGCGTGGGGCTGAAGCGGTCGAACGAGGCGAGTTCGAGCACGGCCTTGACCTGGCCTTCGAAGATGACGGGCATGACCAGGATGCTCATGGGTGCCGCCTGGCCGAGGCCGGAGCGGATGGCGATATAGTTGCCGGGGATGTCGTCGAGGAGGATCTTTTCCTTCTCCAGCGCGCACTGACCGATGAGCCCTTCGCCGAGACGCAGTTCGCTCTTGAGCTCGGGGTCGTCGCCGTGTGCATAGCCGGCCAGAAGCTTCAGGCGTGGCTCGCTGTCGTTGGCGTTCATGGTGTAGAACACGCCTTGATGGGCGGAGACCACGGGCGCCAGTTCCGAGAGGATCAGCTTGCCGACCTTCAGCAGGTCTTTCTGGCCCTGGAGCATGCGTGAGAACTTGGCCAGGTTGGTCTTCAGCCAGTCCTGCTCGCTATTTTTGAGCGTGGTGTCCTTGAGGTTGCCGATCATCTCGTTGATGTTGTCTTTCAGGGCGGCCACCTCGCCCTGGGCCTCGACCTTGATGGACTGCGTCAGGTCGCCCTTGGTCACGGCGGTGGCCACCTCGGCGATCGCACGCACCTGCGTGGTGAGGTTGGCCGCGAGCTGGTTGACGTTGTCGGTCAGGTCCTTCCATGTGCCGGCCGCGCCGGGCACACTGGCCTGACCGCCGAGCTTGCCCTCGACCCCCACCAGGCGGGCGACCGTCGTCACCTGGTCGGCGAAGGTCGCCAGCGTTTCGATCATGCCGTTGATCGTGTCCGCGAGCTGGGCGATTTCGCCCTTGGCGTCCAGCGTCAGCTTGCGCTTGAGGTCGCCGTTGGCCACGGCGGTCACCACGGTGGCGATGTCGCGCACCTGGTTGGTGAGGTTGCCCGCCATGGAGTTGACGTTGTCGGTGAGGTCCTTCCACGTCCCGGCCACGCCGGGCACGTTCGCCTGGCCGCCGAGCTTGCCCTCCGTGCCCACTTCGCGGGCCACGCGGGTCACTTCCGAGGCGAAGGAGTTGAGCTGGTCGACCATCGTGTTGATGGTGTCCTTGAGCTCGAGGATTTCACCCTTGACGTCCACCGTGATTTTCTTGGACAGGTCACCGTTGGCGACGGCGGTGGTCACCGCGGCGATGTTGCGCACCTGGCTGGTGAGGTTGCCCGCCATGGAGTTGACGTTGTCGGTCAGGTCCTTCCATGTCCCGGCCACGCCGGGCACGCTGGCCTGCCCGCCGAGCTTGCCTTCCGTGCCCACCTCACGGGCGACGCGGGTCACTTCCGAGGCGAAGGAGCGCAACTGGTCCACCATGGTGTTGATGGTGTCTTTAAGCTCGGCGATCTCGCCTTTCACGTCGACGGTGATCTTCTTGGACAGGTCGCCGTTGGCGACCGCCGTGGTCACCGCGGCGATGTTGCGCACCTGGTCGGTAAGGTTGCCGGCCATGGAGTTGACGTTGTCGGTGAGGTCCTTCCAGGTCCCGGCCACTCCGGGCACCTTGGCCTGCCCACCCAGTTTGCCCTCCGTGCCGACTTCGCGGGCGACGCGCGTCACTTCGGCGGCGAAGGAACTGAGCTGGTCGACCATGGTGTTGATGGTGTCTTTGAGTTCGAGGATCTCGCCTTTCACGTTGACGGTGATCTTCTTGGACAGGTCGCCCTTGGCCACGGCCGTGGTCACCGCGGCGATGTTGCGCACCTGGCTGGTGAGGTTGCCGGCCATGGAATTCACGCTGCCCTCGAGGTCCTTCCACGTCCCGGCCACCCCGGGCACCTTGGCCTGGCCGCCGAGCTTGCCCTCCGTGCCCACCTCCCGCGCGACGCGGGTCACTTCCGAGGCGAAGGAACTGAGCTGGTCGACCATCATGTTGATGGTCCCTTTCAGCTCGGCGATCTCGCCTTGCACATCGACGGTGATCTTCTTGGACAGGTCACCGTTGGCCACGGCGGTGGTGACGGCGGCGATGTCACGCACCTGGCTGGTGAGGTTGCGGGCCATGGAATCGACGCTGTCGGTCAGGTCCTTCCAGGTGCCGGCGACGCCCTTGACGTAAGCCTGGCCGCCGAGCTTGCCTTCCGTCCCCACCTCGCGGGCGACGCGGGTCACCTCGGCGGCGAAGGAGCTGAGCTGGTCTACCATGGTGTTGATGACGTTTTTGATCTGTAGAATCTCGCCGCTGGCGTCCACGGTGATCTGCTGCGTCAGGTCGCCGTTGGCGATGGCGGTGGCGACCTTGGAAACATCGCGCAACTGGATCGTGAGGTTGCCCGCCATGGAGTTGACGTTGTCGGTCAGGTCCTTCCACGTCCCGGCCACCCCGGCGACCTTCGCCTGCCCGCCGAGCTTGCCTTCGGTGCCGACCTCGCGGGCGACGCGCGTCACCTCCGAGGCGAAGGAACTGAGCTGGTCGACCATCGTGTTGATGGTGTCCTTCAGCTCGGCGATCTCACCTTTCACGTCGACCGTGATCTTCTTGGACAGATCGCCGTTGGCGACGGCGGTGGTCACCGCGGCGATGTTGCGCACCTGGCTGGTGAGGTTGCCCGCCATGGAGTTGACGTTGTCGGTGAGGTCCTTCCACGTCCCGGCCACGCCGGGCACGCTGGCCTGGCCGCCAAGCTTGCCTTCCGTACCCACTTCGCGGGCGACGCGGGTCACCTCCGAGGCGAAGGAGCTGAGCTGGTCGACCATCATGTTGATGGTGTCCTTGAGCTCGGCGATCTCGCCTTTCACGCCGACGGTGATTTTCTTGGACAGGTCGCCGTTGGCGACGGCGGTGGTGACGGCGGCGATGTCGCGCACCTGATTGGTGAGGTTGCCCGCCATGGAGTTGACGCTGTCGGTCAGGTCCTTCCACGTGCCGGCAATGCCCGGGACGCTGGCCTGGCCGCCGAGCTTGCCTTCCGTGCCGACTTCGCGAGCCACGCGCGTCACTTCCGAGGCGAACGAACGCAACTGGTCCACCATGGTGTTGATGGTGTCCTTGAGCTCGGCGATCTCGCCCTTGACGTTGACGGTGATCTTTTTCGAGAGGTCGCCCTTGGCGACGGCGGTGGTGACGGCGGCGATGTTGCGCACCTGGTCCGTCAAATTGCCGCCCATGGAGTTGACGTTGTCGGTCAGGTCCTTCCACGTGCCGGCCACGCCGGGCACGTTCGCCTGGCCGCCGAGCTTGCCCTCCGTGCCCACTTCGCGGGCGACGCGGGTGACTTCCGAGGCGAAGGAGTTGAGCTGGTCGACCATCGTGTTGACGGTGTCCTTGAGCTCGAGCATTTCGCCCCGGACGTCCACCGTGATCTTTTTCGAGAGGTCACCGTTGGCGACGGCGGTGGTGACGGCGGCGATGTTGCGCACCTGGCTGGTGAGGTTGCCCGCCATGGAGTTGACGTTGTCGGTGAGGTCCTTCCACGTCCCGGCCACGCCGGGCACGCTGGCCTGGCCGCCAAGCTTGCCTTCCGTACCCACTTCGCGGGCCACGCGGGTCACTTCCGAGGTGAACGAGCCGAGCTGGCTGACCATCCGGTTGACGGTGCGGGCGGTGCGGAGGAACTCGCCTTGCAATGGCCTGCCCTCGATCTCCAGGGCCATGGTCTGCGAGAGGTCGCCCTGAGCGACCGCGCCGATCACGCGGGCGGTCTCCCGGGTCGGGTGCACCAGGTTCGTGATCAAGGCGTTGACCGAGTCTGCGGAGTCGGCCCAGGCGCCGGTGACTTCGCCGAACGAAGCCCGCTGGGAGATACGGCCTTCCTTGCCCACGGCGGTGCTCAATTGCTTGAGTTCATCGGCCATCCGCTGATTCAACTCGGTGACGTCGTTGAACGTGTCGGCGATCTTGCCGTCCAGGCCGGAGAGGTCGACGGGCAGGCGAGCGGTGAAGTCGCCTTTTTTCAGGGCCGTGAGGGCCTTGAGCAACTCCCGCTTGTTCAACGTTTCTTTTTCCGGCTCAGTCGATGCGCCGTTGTGTCTGGCGGTGGCGCCGGCGGCGTCGTCGAGGTGACCGTTGCGTCGTTTCAGGCGGTTGGCGAGAAGCTGCTTACGGGGAGACGCAATCGGCATGGTCTTCATCAGTTACTCCAGAGGCTAGAGCCGAAGCGGTTGGCCGGGCCATATTCCCCCCAGTCATGCGGCGATGTCATGCCCGGTATTTCGCTGGTGCGAGGTCGGGCTCGCTGCAGGGCGATGTTGAAGCGATGTTGTAACCGGCACGCAAACGCTGGACTTGTGCTAAAAGGCGGCGGTTGCAGACAAAGCCTTCAGGGGACGGTTGTGCGTTGGCACGTCAGGCCACCCACTGCCCGCGCGCAGTCCCAGCTTCGTCTGATGACTTCATCGCAGGGTAGAAATGATGAGGTCGGCCTGCCATCGGGCAATCCCCCATTTGGGGGCGAGGCGTTCGAGTTCAACCATTCCGGGACGAGGTGAGAGCCTTGATCGCATCCAGCAGTTGTTCGGGAGGCACCGGCTTGACCATGTACCGCACGAAGCCGGTCTCCGCGCCACGCGACCGGTCTTCAGCCTGCGCCGAGCCGGTCAGGGCGATGCCTTGCAGTCCGTGCGCCTGCTTCAGATCCTGCATCAACGCGAAGCCGTCGCGGTCCGGCAGCCTGATATCGCTGATCACCAGGTCCAACGGCTTGTCCTGGGCGATCGCCATTGCCGTGCGGGCATCTTCTGCTGTTTCCACCTCGTACCCGTGCTTACGCAGCACCATTGCCTGGAGTTCCAAGGTGTCCGGATGATCGTCAACGAGTAAAACTCGCACATTCCCTTGTGCCTTAGGCATGAAACGTTTCCTTGCAGCAACAGCGTCCTCGCCTCATCAGCGATCAACGCAGCCGGTACCATCATAGGCAGATGCCCGCCGGGCACCAGCAGGTTTCTGAGAGCATGTGCCGCAAGCCCCTGCCGCTGAACAGCCGCGTGGATCGGGCAACGGCGCGAGGGGGACAAGTTTTCATGCGATTTATCGGGTAACACGACTCTCTTTTGCGCTACCCATTTCTTCCTGGCGGTCGCACAATGGGGATTGAAGCCCTTGGCCGGCCGTTGGCGGGTCGGCTACCATGCTGGTGAGACACGCACCGCCGCCGTTTGGAAGGTTCTTTCGTCATGGCTCGACGCAACCCAGGATCGTCGTTCAGCGGGCAGATCACCGCCATGTTCCGGCAGGCCGTGGTGAGCCGGCTCGACCGGCCGGCGTCGCTGGAGGCCTGGTCGCCGGCGATCAACGTCTACGAGTTGCGCGATCGGGTGGAAGTGTGCGTGGATGTCGCCGGCGTCGAGCGCGACCGGCTTCAGGTGCACGTCGAGCCCGGCCGGCTGAGGCTGGAAGGGGCCCGCCGGCCGCCCGAGCCGACCCCGCCCGTCAAGGGGGCCGTCCGCATCGTGCATATGGAGATCGACGACGGCCCGTTCCGGCGCGACATCCCCATTCCGCCCAACGTCCAGCTCGACCAGGTCAAAAGCATCTACCGCGAAGGCATGCTCTGCGTCACCTTGCCCCTCGCCGTCCGCCCGACCCGCACGCGACGCACCTGACCCCGCAACCCCCGCAGCGCCCGCATCCACCCAGCCACGCCGCCCCAACCGTAGAAAGCCAGCCCCTTGAAGGAATCGGACCCGCCAGTGCTAGCCGTCGCCCGCGACTCGAACCCCGACGCCGTCGATCTCAACGTCCCTGTGCAGGGGGCGCAACTCGGCACGCGCGGCGGCGAAACGGACGGCCAGGAGAAAATCCCCGACACCCTCCCGCTCATCCCCATCCGCGGCACCGTCGCCTTCCCCGGCACGGTCATGCCGTTGACCATCGGCCGGCCCGCCAGCCGTCGGCTGCTCGAAGAGTCGCTCCCCCAGTCCAAGGTCATCGCCTTCGTCGCCCAGAAAGACGAGGACCTCGAAGAGCCCGGCCCCGATGATCTCTACACCGTCGGCACCGCCGGCACGGTCCTGAAACTCATCCGCCAGAACGATGAGCAGGTCTCGATCATCGTGCATGGCCTTCGCCGGGTGCGCGTCAAGAAAATCACCCAGCACAAGCCCTACTTCCGCGCCGCCGTCGAAGTCCTCGACGAAAAGCCCGGCTCGGGCCGACGCTTCGAAGCCAGCGTCAACCAGTTGCGCGATCAGGCACGCCAGCTCATCGAGCTCACGCCCAATGCGCCCGAGCAGGCGATGACCGTGCTGATGAACATCGCCGACCCGGGCATGCTCGCCGACTTCCTCGCCTCCAACCTCGACCTCGACGTCCACGTCAAGCAGGACCTGCTTGAGGAGCGCAACATCGAGGTGCGCGTCCGCTCCGTGCTGCGCGCGGTCACCAACCAGCTTGAGATGGCCCGCCTGCAGCAGAAGATCCAGCAGGACGTGCAAAGCTCCATCGGCCAGTCGCAGCGCAAGCTGTTCCTGCGCGAACAGCTCAAGGCCATCCAGCGCGAGCTCGGTGAGGAGGCGGGCGGCGGCGAGTCGGTGCAGCAACTGCGCGACCGTCTCGAAGAGGCGGGCCTGCCGGACAAGGCCATGACCGAGGCCCAACGCGAGCTCAGCCGGCTGGAGGTGATTCCCCCCGCCAGTCCGGAATACTCGGTCATTACCACCTACCTCGAACTGCTGGCCGACCTGCCCTGGAACAAGGCCAGCGAAGACAAGCTCGACCTGCCCCAGGCGCGCAAGATTCTCGACCGCGATCATTACGATCTGGAGAAGGTCAAGCGGCGGTTGATGGAGTACCTCGCCGTCCGCAAGCTCAACCCGGAAGGCCGCGGGCCGATCCTCTGCCTCGTCGGCCCGCCGGGCGTGGGCAAGACCAGCCTCGGGCAGTCGATCGCCGACGCCCTGGGGCGCCAGTTCGCCCGCATGAGCCTCGGCGGCATCCGCGACGAAGCGGAGATCCGAGGCCATCGGCGGACGTACATCGGCGCCATGCCCGGCCGGATCATCCAGGAACTTCGCCGCGCCGGCACGAACAACCCGGTCATGATGCTCGACGAGGTCGACAAGCTCGGCGCCGACTTCCGCGGCGACCC
>JBBDPC010000036.1:0-6068 GCA_040876735.1 Phycisphaeraceae bacterium
TGCGGGTGCGGGTCGTGGCCGTCGGGGGGTGGGGGGACTTCGTCGGCGCCCACGGCTTTGATGATCGCTTCCAGATCGTCGGGCACGGGGATGGGCGGGTTGGCGAGTCGGCCGGTGACGGGCTTGCGGGGGGCCTTGTCCTGGATGGCTTTGACGTCGAGGCCGGTGTGGTAGGTGACGGTGGCGTCGGGGTCTTTGAGGACGTGGCCGGTGAGGATGCAAACGACGCGGTCGTCGCGGCCGATGACGCCTTCCTCCAGCAGTTGGCGCGTGCCGGCGACGGAGGCGGCACTAGCGGGCTCGCAGCCGAAGCCATACCGGCCGACGAGGGCCTTGTGTTCGAGGATGGTTTCGTCGTCGACTTCGCGGACGACGCCGTCCATGATGTGCAGGGCCCGCAGGGCCTTGGGCAGGTTGACCGGGTGGCCGATCTCGATGGCGCTGGCGACGGTGTGGGCGTGCACGTCGGCGGCGTCCATGTCGGCGTAGAACTGGCGGACTTTGGCTTGATCGTACCGTCCGTCGTTCCACGTCAGGCCATGCTCGTTGACCAGCTTGTGCAGCGGGTTGGCCCCGGCCGCCTGGATGACGGCGAGGCGGGGGATGCGCTGGACCAGGCCCAGTTCCTTGAGTTCGCTGAACGCCTTGGCGAACGCGGCGCAGTTGCCCAGGTTGCCGCCGGGCACGACGATCCAGTCGGGCACTTCCCAGTTCATCGCTTCGAGCACGCGGAACATGATGCTCTTCTGCCCTTCGAGGCGGAAGGGGTTGACGCTGTTCATCAGGTAGATGCCCAGGTCCGGGTGCTCGACCGCGATCTGGCGGACGCGGCGGAGGCAGGCGTCGAAGTCGCCCTGGATCTGAAGCGTGCGGGCGCCATATTCCAGGGCTTGCGACAGCTTGCCGTAGGCGATCTTGCCCGAGCCGATGAAGACGATGCCGGTCATCTCGCTGAGCGAGGCAAACATGGCGAGGCTGGCGGAGGTGTTGCCCGTGCTGGCGCAGGCGACGCGTTTGGCGCCGACGAGGCGGGCATGGGTGAACGCGGCGGTCATGCCGTTGTCTTTGAACGAGCCGGAGGGGTTGAGCCCTTCGTATTGGAGAAACAGTCGGCCGGGCTTGTGGCCGATCTGCTTCGCGAGCAATTGGGCATCCTGCAGGTTGGTTCGGCCTTCGCCGATGGTGACGATGTTGGCGTCGTCGCGATAGAAGGGCATGAGTTCGCGGAACCGCCAGACGCCGGAGAAGTCGAGCCGGCCCTGGCCGTGCTCGCCCTTGGTCATCCACCGTTTTTCAAACGCGTCGAAGGAGCGCGGGGGCCGGGCCTGGTCCCAGTCGTAACGGATGTCGAGCAGTGACTGCTTGTTCTGTTTGGCGCAGACGGGACAGGCGACGTGCACCTCGGCGATGTCGAAGCTGGCCCGGCAGTCGGGGTCGATGCATTGCTGGTAGGCGATCTGGTTCATCCGCGGAGCGTCCGGTGGCCGGGGGTTGATGGAAGAAGGGATTGTAGCAGGCCGGGACGCTCGAAGCCTTGCCGCCGCGGCGTGATCCAGCCCGGGCACTACCCCGACGTGTACGCCGACGCCGGCTCATCCGTCAGCGACGGCTGCGAAATCTGCGGCCCCGCACCATACACGTCCACCACCTTCCCGCCCGCATCGATCGAACCCCGCCGATCGTCCACGTGACGCAGCCAGTGAATCTTCGTCATCGCCTCGGGCTCGACGGTCTGCTCCTGGCCGGGCGGCAGGCCCCAGCGCACCAGGCCGCCGGTGGTCGTGTGCAGCACCAGCCGCAGCCGGCCACGCCCGTCGCTCTGGCTCACGTCGTACGCCCGGATCTGCTCGGCGAACGGCTCATCACGCAGCATCTGCACCAGCGCCAGCCCCGCCTGCACGTCACGCCCGGGCCAGACCTCGCCCACCGGACTCGCGTTCGCCCCCACGCCCACGATCAACGGCAGGTCCAGCGACTCCGCCCGGTGCGGCAGGTAGAGCAATGGCAGACGTACGCCCTCCGCGTCCACCACGTTGAAGACCCCGTCGGATTCGATCATCGCCGTCGGCTGCCGGTACGTCGCCTCCACGATCACCTGCCCCCCCGCCACGCGGCGCACCTGGTGCAGCCGACGCACCAACGGGTGCTGCTCCAGTTCCAGCGCGGCATAGCGCAGCGATTCGCCGTCCAGCGGGTCGGCCGAGACCTGCTCAGCCACAAACTGCTGCAACTGCTCCACCGCCAGGGCCGGGATGCGCCCGGTGTCGCCCAGCACGACATGCTCCGCCGTCACCGCCTCGCCGTGACGCTCGGCCGCATAGTCACGCAGCCACTGATCGCCCCAACGCCAGCCGACCACCACCGTCACCAGCACGGCAAAGCCCACCAGCACCTTCGCAGCAAACATCGTCCGCTGTGGATCCCAGTTCGGCCCGACGCCCTTGCTCGCGCCCCGCTTCGTCCGCTTGCGTCCCCGGCCCGTCTTTGACTTTTTCCCACCTAGAAACCAGCCCATGCGAACTCCCATGACAGGCTTGCTTGCTTCAAAATCCAATACAACCACAAGCTTACCTCAAATCGACCACCCGCCCCCACTGACACCAATGAATCCCGCTCACCCTCCCTGCGAAGCCCATGGATGAAATCCGTGGGCACCCCCTGCCCCCAGGCTTTCGTGTCGACGAACACGAAGGACATACTCTGGTCAAGCTCGATCATGCAGCCTTCCGGTTCCCATACGGTCGGTGAGCTTGTGCAGGCACCGGCCGTGCTTTTTTTCGCCTTGGAGCATGCCCGTGATGCGTGATGGTGCGGCGGTGGTGCAGTGGACTACACCTCGACCACGCCCGTGGCGATGTAGATCATCATCAGCCCCATCGATACCAGGTTCACCAGGACGTGGACCCCGATGGCCGGCCAGATCGAGCCGGTGAGGTGGCGTGTGAAGCCCAGCAGGATGCCCAGTCCGAAGATGAACGCCACGTCGAGCCATTCGTACTGGACGTGCACCAGCGCCCAGAGCAGCGACGGGATCAGGATGGCCCCCGCCAAGCCCAGCCGTGACGCGGCCAGACCGCGGTACATGAAGCCGCGAAAGACCAGTTCTTCGGTCAGCGGCGCGACCACCACCACTGCCAGCAGCACCACAGGCCACGCCGGCCGGACGGCCAGGATCTGGGTCATGAACTCGGGGATCGGCCGGTCCAGCCACTGGTTCAGCAGAAGCTCGCCGCCCAGGTAAGCAGCGCCGCCGATCAGGGACAGGACCATGGCCATCACTGAGCAGGAGCGCCAGGCCAGGTACCGGCGGATCGGCCACCGACGCAACTTGATGGCGCCCAGCAGCAGCAGCACCGCCGCAGGCCCGGCCAGCAGCGAGGCCGACATGTCCACCCACAGAAGCTCGGTGAAATCCATCTCCTGCAGGCTGCCCGGATCGATGAGGCCCGTGACCGCCAGCACGATAATGATGGCGGTGGCCACGCCGATCGAGACGATCAGGAACAGCACCATCGCCAGCAGCGTCCAGCCCACCGTGGCCCACGGCCCCCAAGGCGAAAGTGCCGGGCTCATCGCCTGAACCGGCTCCCCTTCCGCGGGCAGGTCCATCGCTGGCTCGGATGACAGGTGCTCAGAACCGTGGACGGCAGCATGCGGATCGACGTCGTTCAAATGAAGTGCCCCCAAAGTGAATAAGTTTGCTGATCCGATTCGATTTGCTTCTCCCGACGATCATCGCCGGCGGGACGCCGAAAGTCTATCGCGGTTGATCGCGCACAGACAACCGCACCACGCGATCCACCAACCCCACCAGCCCCAGCCCCGCCCGCGCCGCCGCCATCGGCAGCAGCGAATGGCTCGTGAACCCCGGCATCGTATTCACCTCCAGAATCCACGGCCGCCCCGCCCCGTCCACCAGAAAATCGACCCGCCCCAGGTGACGCACCCCCAGCACGGTGTACGCCCGCACTGCCAGCCGTTGGATCTCCGCCAGCACGTCGGCCGGCAGTGGAATGTCGAACCGGTACTGCGTGTCGTCCCGCTCGTATTTCGCGGCATAGTCGTAGTAAGCGCCCGCCGGCACGATCTGGATCGCCGGCAGCGCCTCCGGCCGACCGTCGACGCCGTCCACCACCCCCACCGTCACCTCCAGTCCCGCCACGTACTGCTCCACCAGCAGCCGGCCAAACTCCCGCCCCAGCCGGGCCACCGCCGCCGCCGCCTCCGCCTCGCTGTGACAGATCGCCAACCCGAAGCTCGACCCCTCGTCCACCGCCTTCACCACCACCGGCAACCCCACCCCCTCCGGCCCCCCCGGACTGGCCACTTCAGTGGCCAGTTCCTCGGCCAGTCCCGCTCCCCCCTCCACCACCCGCGACGCCGGCGTCGGCAGCCCCGCCGCGCTCAACGCTGCCTTCGTCCGCCCCTTGTCCATGCACAACGCCGCCGCCGCCGACCGGCAACCCACATACGGCAACCCACGCTCGTCCAACACTCGCTGCAACCCCCCGCCCTCCCCCCACTTCCCATGTAGCACTGGAAAAATCACGTCCCCGCCCCACGCCCCAAACCCCGCCAACGCCGACAGATCGCCCGGCCCCACATCCGCCTCACGCACCACATGCCCCGCCTCACGCAACGCACCCGCCACCGCCGCCCCCGACACCAGGCTCACCCCCCGCTCCCGGTCCGGCCCCCCCGCCACCACCAGCACCCGCAACCCATCACCCATCACAACATCCTATCTCTCACGCTCACACACCCAGCACGAAGCCCACGGATTCCATCCGTGGGCTCCCCAAAATCCCGCGCACAATCACACCCCTCGCCCCCTCTCATCGGCGTTCCACCACCATCTCCTGCGTTTTCAACACCCCCCCCGGACCCCCCGGATGCCCCCCCCGGCCTCCGCTTTACGCCGACCCCGACGTGATATGACGCGCAATCGGCGTCAGCAGGTGCGGCACCAGCCGTTCCGTCGCCAGCGTCTCCACATGCTCCGCCAGCTTGTCGAACGCCACCGTCAGGTCCACCAGGTCGTCGATCGGACCATACTTCCGCACCGTCACGAACAGGCTGATCGGCTCGCCCCGGTAAGGCTTGCTCGAACCCCGCCGGCTCTTCGGCCGCGTCTTGACCTCGAAATAGGCCTGCATGTCGCCACGCTCCGTCAGCGACAGCCCGAAAATCGGCTGCAGGTCCAGCATCTTCGCCCCCGGCACCGTCAACGCCTCCGCCAAAGGCGTCCCCTCGTACAACGCGTCGTAAATCACCTGGTCGTGGTCCGCCTCGCACTCCAGGTCAAACCCGAACAGCAGTTCCAGGTAATCCACGTCCAGCGGGCTGATCGTCAGAAAATGCGGCGCCAGCTCCAGAATCTCGCGGTGATACCGGTACGCCTGCTCCATCGAATCGGGGTTCACATGGCCCGTGCGGATGTTGGTCCGACGCAGGGCGATCCAGTGATACTGCGGGTCCCGCCGGGACGATTCAAGCGCAAACTCCCCGTCATACCGGCGAAACCGGTTCATGCTCGGCACGCCCTTACGCACCCGGTCGAAAAAATGAAGAATCGTCTCCCGCTCGGCCGGCAGATCCATCTTCAACGCAAGCTTCTGATTCACGTAAAAATCGGTGCACAAGGCGCCGAAACTGGTGGCCATAATCGTTCCTTCCGGTGCTCGATCTTCCGCACCCGACCTGCCTCCCGCCAAGTGCTGATGAATGTGAAGTATAGCAGCCCCCCAGCCCACCGGCGACCTCGCCCACCCCCAGAGCCACTCCTCGGCCCACGCGACAAACGCCAACCCCTGCCCTGCTCCCGCAGCGCTGCCCCCCCTGACGCCGCACGCCGCCCGAAGCAACCAGCCTGCCTCCCCCAGCCGGCCACACCCGCCCCCACGCCAGCAACAAGTGTGCCCACCCACGGGACTTGAACCTTGGCGAAAGTTCGGTATGGTTACGGGTTCCCCTGTTTCCCCGATAGCTCAATTGGTAGAGCGAGCGACTGTTAATCGCTAGGTTGCAGGTTCGAGTCCTGCTCGGGGAGTTAAAAACCACCGTCGAAC
>JBBDPC010000037.1:0-6055 GCA_040876735.1 Phycisphaeraceae bacterium
TGTGCTGCCAGAGGCCGGGGAAGTCCATGAACCGGCAGTCGATGAACTCGATTTTTTTCTGCTTGATGAACTGGAGAACCTGCTTGGGCGTCATGGGGCTACCTTACCTTCGCGTCGGGCTTTGGCCGTTCGAGGGTAAGGATACTTCGCCGGGCGAGGTGTCACCAATTGGCAATCCCTGAACCGGGGGATCCGGGGGATCCGGGGCTTCGCGGACTCAGCCCTCGGCTTGGGGGGATGGAGCGGGTTACTGCGTGTGCAGGTGGTCGATGGTGCGCTGGTGCAACTGCTGGAAACGTTCGTGGACCTGCTCCATGAACTGCCGGCGGGCGGGCTGGTCGTCGGCCTCGGCCAACTGGCGGGCGAGGTGTGCGGCGTAACGCGTCGCGTCGATCTGCGACAGCAGTAGATACAACTCGAACTTCTCCCGCTCGCCCGCCAGCAGGTTCCGCCGGCTCTGGGCCTCGATCGATTCGCGCGTTGCCTGCTCGATGGCGGGCAGGCCGGTGTCGTCGAGGCCGAGCGCGGGGGACGCTTCGGCGAGGTCGTAAAGCATGTCCGCCGCATCGCCGCTGGCGGCAGCGATGTCGCGCAGCAGGGCGGCGGTGTCGTCGCTGACCGAGCGGAAGGGGATGCGGACGGCCTGGTCGACTTGCCGGTTCTGCTCCAGCAGGCCGTGGAGCAGGGCATAGCCTTCACTGAGTTCGCGGCTGCGTTGGGCCGGGTCGGCTGTGACGGTCGGCCGGGCGGCGGTGCAGCCGTGCAACGTGCCCAACATGAGAAGGCCGGCCAGTGCGACCGTCCACGTCTGCCATCTGGATGACGCCATGCCGCTACCTTTCAACAACCCCGGCAACTTGTCATGCCAAGGGTAGCGGGCAGCCGCAGCGGATTCCATAGACCTTCCGGTAGTGGGTCAGTCTGAATCAGGTGGGGCGGGCGTCTCGCCCGCCAACAACATCCCCTATTCGGTCTTCGACCGAACGGCGGGCGAGACGCCCGCCCCACCGGAAAAAAATACACCGCACCCCGAACGGAACATGATTGCAAAAGGGGACCGCTCAGACGATCTCGACATTGCCCTCGTCGTTGTCATCGTTGAGCTTGTCGAGGTAGGCCTGCCGGCGGCGTCGGGCTTCGACGAGCAGGTCATGCCGGTCGCACGCATGTTTGACACGCGACGCCAGCATGCCCAGCACGCACGTCACCAGCACGTACGCGAGGCCCGCCATCATCAGCCAGACGATCATTTGCGCGGTCGGCATATCGCCGTTTATCGGCGGAAACCCGCCCCCGGCTTGACGCGCCAACCCGAAGCCAGGATTTCGCGCGTGCCAACCGGGCCTCGGGCGGGTAAACTTTTCACACCATGAAACCGGGGCAACCCCATTTCCGATTTCCCCTCTGGCTGGCGCTGCTGGTCGCGATGCTGCTGGCGCCGAGCGCGTCGGCTCAGGTGGATGACGTGACGCTTGAGGTCGAGCCGACCGACGTCGGGCTTGCCGGGGCCGTGCGCCCGGGCGCGTGGACGCCGCTGCGGCTGACGCTGCAAAACCGTGCCGCCGAGCCGCGTGAGGTGATCTGCCGATGGGTCGTGCGTGATTTCGACGGCGACACCGTCCATGCCGAGCGCAGCGTCACGCTCTCGCCCAACCGCACGCAACGCGTCTGGCTCTACGCCGCACCGGCCGCCAACCGCTCGCTACGCGATCCGTGGATGGTGCAGGTGCTCGCCGTCGACGACGCCGGCCAGCCCGGGCAACTGCTCGCCTACCAGCAGATCGTCCCCCGCCACCAGCTTGAAGCGTCGCAAAGCGTCATCGCCGTGATGAGCAGTGCCGGCCTCGGGTTCGAACCCTATGCCGAACGCTTCACCCAGCACGAAGCGATCACCAGCGTCCGCGGCCTCACACTGCACAACCTGCCCGACCGCTGGTACGGCCTCACCCCGCTGCAAGCCATCGTCTGGACCCGTGAAGGCGGCGACCCCGACGACCCCCGCGTCACCCTCGCCCATCAACAGGCCCTGCGCGAGTGGGTGCGCCGCGGCGGCCACCTGGTCATTCTGCTTCCCATCGCCGGTCAGGCGTGGAGCAGCTCGCCCCTGGCCGACCTGATGCCGGTCGAGCCGCGGCAGATGCGGCAGGTGCAGCGCCCGCTGCCGGCATGGGTTGGTTCGCCACGCACGGCCGAGCTTCAGCCGGTGGAGTACACCGTGTTCAATGTGGCTGACGACAGCGGCGTGGACGTGCTGCTGCGCGATCGCGAAAACGAGCCGGCGGTCGTCGCCAGACGGTATGGCTTCGGACGGGTGACGGTGGTGGGGGTGAACCTGGCGGACCGCCGGCTGGTGCAGATGGGCGTGCCCAACGGCCGGTTCCGCGTCTGGCATGACATCTTCCACTGGCAGGCGCCGGTCTACGAGGAAGAGGTCGCCGATGCGGAGATTCGCGACGGCAGCATGGCCCGGCCGAACAATCGCGACGTGGCCGAACTGGGCGCGTTCGTGCCGTCGGTGATCGCCATGCGCAATACGGCCGGCCCGGTGCTGCTGCTGGCGATCCTCATCTTCGGCTTCTACTGGCTGCTCGCCGGGCCGATCGGCTTCGTGGTGCTCAAGCAGAAGAACTGGCTGCGGCACAGTTGGCTGGCGTTCGTCGCGGTGGTGGGGCTGTTCACCGTGATCGCCTGGGGCGGGGCGATGCTCGTCCAGCCACGCTACGCCAACGTCGCCCACTTCAGCGTCGTCGACTTCGACGCCCGCACCGGCCAGGCCCGCACGCAAAGCTGGCTCTCCCTGTTCGTGCCCGCCTTCGATCCGGTCGACGTCCGCCTCGGCGACCCGGCAAGCAACGCCGCGCCCGGCCAGCATACCCTCGCCAGCCCCGGCTGGAACACCGGCACGGGACCCGAGGCCGGCGGGTTCCTCGATCCGCAAACCTACAGCTTCCCCGCCGGCGATCCCACCCACGCCAACGACGTGCCCATGCGATCCACCGCCAAGCAGTTCCAACTCGACTACTTCGGCCCCATCGGCGAAGACACCGCCGGCCTCCGCGAGCCCTGGACCATGCCCCAAGGCGACCTTCGCATCGATGGCTTCTGGCCCGCCGGCCAACTCAACCACGGCCTGCCCGGCACGCTCCGCGACGTCCTCATCGTCTACTGCCCCGGCGCCACCGGCGAAGAACAGCACCGCTGGATGCCCTGGGTCTGGCGACACGGCGACTGGGCCCCCGGCGACCTCCTCGAACTCGGCTCGCCCACCAATGCCGATCGCCTCGTCGACCGCCGACACGACTTCGGCCGTGAACGCAACTGGGCCAACGAAGGCTTCCTCGGCCAGCTCATCGCACACCGCACCGCCCAGCGCTTCGTCGACATGGACCCGCTCCAGCTCGCCGGCGACAACCAGGTCATCCAGGCCGTCGAAATGCTCAGCTTCTACTCCGCCCTGCCCGCACCCAACTTCCGGGCCGGCACCGGCGGCGCCCTGGGGCGGCGGCCGCTCGTCTACCATCGCGAACTCGGCCGACACCTCGACCTCACCCCGCTGATCACCGGCCGGCGCGTCATCATCATCGGCCACATCGAAAACAGCTCCCTCCCCGCCCCGCTCACCCTCGACGGCCAACCGCTCAACGCCGAGGGACGCACCATCGTCCGCTGGGTGTATGATTTGGATTGAGAACCCGCTATGCCAATGATTCAAACCATCAACCTCACCAAGCGCTACGGCGAACTGATGGCGCTGGCCAACCTCAACCTCGAAATCGAGGAAGGCGACTGCTTCGGCTTCATCGGCCCCAACGGCGCGGGCAAGACCACCACCATCAAGATCCTCGCCACGCTCCTCAAGCCCACCTGGGGCGAAGCGCGCATCGCCGGCCTCAGCGTCGGCCCCGTCAACGCACGACAGGTCCGCTCGCTCATCGGCTACGTGCCCGACTACTTCGGCAGCTACGACGACATGGTCGTCCAGGAATATCTCGAGTTCTTCGCCGCCGCCTACGACATCCACGGCGACAAGCGCAAGCAGGTCGTCCATGACGTGCTCGACCTCACAGACCTCTCCTACAAAATCGACGCCGAGGTCAACTCGCTCTCCCGCGGCATGCAGCAACGCCTCTCCGTCGCCCGCGTGCTGCTGCACGACCCCAAGGTGCTGCTGCTCGACGAGCCGGCGTCCGGCCTCGACCCGCGCGCCCGCATCGAAATGCGCGAGCTGCTCAAAGAACTCCACCGCATGGGCAAGACCATCCTCATCAGCTCCCACATCCTGCTCGAACTGGCGGACCTGTGCAATAAGGTCGGCATCATCGAGCAGGGCCAGCTCCGCTTCGTCGGCACGACCGACGAACTGCTCGAACGCACGCGCGGCGAACGCGTGCTGCACGTCGGCGTGGCCGACCGGATGCAGGCGGCGCTGGAGTCAATCAAGACCCTGCCCGGCGTCAGCGGCGCGGAGTTGCAGAACAGCCACATCCGCATCGCCCTCGAAGCCGACCAGGCCGGCCCCGCCGCGATCGCCCAGCACCTGATCAAGGAAGGCTACGCCCTGACCCGCCTCGAAGAGGAAAGGGCGAACCTCGAAACCGCCTTCATGCGCCTGACCAAGGGCCTGGTGCAGTAGGGGCGTCACCGTCGATAGCGGCGCAGCGTTTCCACGACTTTCTGATGCACGTCCAGCGGCTGGGCGATCATCTGCCAGTAGGCCTCAGCCGCCGCGGTGCCGGCGGTGGCGAAGCCGAGCGTGCCGAGGCCGAAGAAACGTTCGCGGAGGCTGAACAGCAACTCGGTGTGCTGGATTTCGCGCAGGCGTGCTTCAAAGACGTAGACGCGCAGCACGCCGCGCACACGAATGACGCGCTGATCGGTGAGGACGTACACGCGGGAGAGCCATTCGAGAAACTGCCAGAACAACCGGGCGCCCACGAGCCCGACGCCGACGAGCACGAGGTCGCGCGGATCCACGCCAAGATTGAACTGCGTGTTGACCGCCCCGGCGGCGATGACCAGCAGCACGAGCACGACGAGCGTCTTCAGCGGCGCGAGCACGATGAACCACGGGCTGGGCTTGAGCAGCAGGATGATGATCTCGCCCGGCTGAAGCAACTCGATCGGCAGCATGGCAGCCGCGCGGATGGCGGCCGCATCCTGTCCCGCCTCACCCGCCGCACCCTCGGCAAAGCGAAGATTCGCGTTCCGCGTTTCACGTTTCGCATGCTTCATCGCAAACCCGCCATCTCATCTGCAACTTGAAACCCGAAACCCGAAACCCGAAACATCCTACCGCCCGACCACGTCCGGCCGAAGCGTGACGATCTCCGGCAGATTGCGATAATAGTCGTCATAGTCCAGCCCGTAGCCGACGACGAACGCGTCGGGAATGTCAAAGGCGACATAGTCCACCGGCGTCTGCATCGCCTGCTCGCGCCGCTTGCGTAACAGTACGCACGTGCGGAGACTGGCGGGCTGGCGCTGGCGCAGCGTATCGGTGGCAAGCTTGAGTGTGTGGCCGGAGTCGAGAATGTCGTCGATCAGCAACACGTGCAGCCCGGCGAGCGACTCGGGCAGGCGGGTCAGCCCCGCCTCGATCGACGCCCCCCGGCTGGCGGTCGATCGGCCCGGGTAGGAGGTGATTGACATGACGTGAATCTGCATCCGGATCGGCAACTCGCGCACCAGGTCCGCCAGAAAAATCAGGCTCCCCGTCAGCACCGGCACCAGGGTGATTTCCACCGGCTCACCGCCCGACGCCGGCTCACGCAGGTCGGCGGCGATCTGCTGGCCCAACTCACGCACCCGGCGGGCAATGGCGTCGCGGTCGATCAGTACCCGTTCAATATCACGCTGCATCGCGGCAGTGTACCACGCCCGCCGCCATTCCCGCCGAACGTGGTGAGCCTGGTCCTGCTGTCGCGAAAGCGAGCCATCCACCACTCGCCACGAAGACCGACGAACGCTAAACTATGCCCCATGCCGCGCGACGGCACACCCTGCGGGCGTAACTCAATTGGTAGAGTGTCAGCCTTCCAAGCTGAATGTTGAGGGT
>JBBDPC010000038.1:0-5995 GCA_040876735.1 Phycisphaeraceae bacterium
TTACAGGGAGGCCGTCTGTTGTCGCGGTTTCCTTTCTTCAGCGTGGGGCGGGCGTCCCGCCCGCCTGCTTCTGGATTGGCGGGCTTTGGCGTCCGCCCCACTTCAAGTCGCGGTGGTTCTCCCCCTTTCCTGTCACGCCGGTCAGGGGTGTCACGGTGAACCGACGGTGCGGCACAACGCAAGCTTGCGATGCCAAGGTTTTCCGACATGTTGAACGCGGCGGTGATCGCTGGCGGGGTGGCAGGGGGGCTGGCGGTTAGCCGGCGGCGCGGCCCTACTGTGGGGGAGGGGGTGGGGTGGCGGTCATGGTCGGGCTGATTGCGGCGGCATCGCTTACACTGGCCGGCCATGATGGCGGTGCTGGTTCAACTTGGGACGATTGCGTATGCAGTGGTGCTGCCGTTGCTGCTGATGATCGGCATCGGGTTTGCCGTTCAGCGCATGCTGGGGCTGGACATGCCGACGCTGACGCGGTTGAACTTTTACCTGGTCGTGCCGGGCATGGTCTACTTCGCACTGGTGGCGTCGGAGGTGAGCTGGCGGGACGTGGGCGTGGTGATGGGGTTCAGCCTGCTGGCGATGGCGACGTGGGCGGGGGTGACGCTGCTGGTGGCGGCGCTGCGGGGCGTGCCGCGCGATCAGCGAAATGCAATGCTGATGTCGACGATCTTTTACAACGCGGGCAACTACGGCTTGCCGTTGCAGGAACTGGCCTTTCGGCCGGCGGGCCGGGCGGCGAGCGAGCAGGCGATGTCGTTGCAGGTGTTCGTGATGCTGGTGCAGAACATCACCGGCTTCACGCTGGGCGTGCTGCTGGCGGCCGGGCAGTTCCGCGACGGGATGTGGAAGCGGAACCTGCTGCACATCGTCAAGTTTCCGCCGATCTACGCGCTGGCGGCGGCGATGGTGACGATCGGCGTCCGGCACGCGCTGGGCGACCGGGCCGGGGAGGTCGGCGAGGCGTTGCGGCCGTTCTGGGAGACGGTGCTGTATGTCAAGGACGGCTTCGTGGTGGTCGCGCTGGCGACGCTGGGCGCGCAACTGGCGACTGTCACGCGCCGCGGGGTCTACTACCCCGTGACCACGACGGTGCTGCTTCGCCTGCTCGCTGCGCCGACGATCGGCTTCGCGCTGATCTGGCTGCTGGGCATCGAAGGGTTCACTTCGCAGGTGCTGCTGATTTCCACCGCCACGCCCACAAGCGTCAACTGCCTGCTGCTGTGTTTACAGTTCGACAACCATCCGGACTATGTGGCGCGGAACGTGTTTTACTCGACGGTGCTTTCGCCGGTGACAGTGACGCTGGTGATCCTGCTGAGCCAGTCGGGGTTGTTGCCGGGGACGTAGGAAAAGTCGCAAGGTTGAGGTGGCGCTCGGACAACGAAGGGGGCATCATGCCACGATTCAAGGTGACAGGCACGCACGCGGACACCGGTGCGCCGTTCAGCGATATCGTGGAGGCGGGCAATTCTGTGCTCGCTCGCAAGCGGGCTTACGATCTGGGCATCCGCGTCGATAAGGTCGAGTTGCTTGACGTAAATGAAATCACCGCCGACCGGCCGGTGCCGAACTACACGTTCCTCGGCGGCGTTGCCAGCACGCTCATCGGCCTGGGTATCTTGGCGATGTGCAGCAGTCCGCTGATTCTGGGCATCATGCTCATGAGTGGAAGCGGCATGGCAGGGCTGGTGATCCCGTTGAGTATCTTCCTGCACGGGGCGGTGATGCTTGCCGTCGGCGAAGTGCTCAACGCCATCCGTGACACGGCCATTAACTCCTGGCATTTGCGCTACGGCACGCGCGGCGGGAAAGCGTCCGGCTCGGACACGCCATAGCCCCCGGCGGAAGCCGGGGTTTTCCGCCGGCCGTCTGGTGTGAACGAATCGCACAAGGTGGCCGAACCCCCGCCTTCCGGCCAGGGCTATTGGGGGGCGTGCATCGGTGAGGCCGCGCCGTTCACCGGCCGCCCATGAGCACGGCGAGCAGGCCCTTCTGCGCGTGCAGGCGGTTGTGGGCTTGCGGGAACGCACGACATTGCGGGCCGTCCATCACGGCGTCGGTAATCTCGATGCCACGGTAGGCGGGCAGGCAGTGCAGGACGATGGCGTGCTCGGGCGCGGCGGCGAGCAGGGCTTCGTTGACCTGGTGGTCGGCGAAGGCGTGCAGGCGAATCTGCTTCTCCTGTTCCTGGCCCATCGAGACGAACGTGTCGGTGTAGATCGCATCCGCCTCGCGCACGGCCTGCTGCGGGTCGCGGGTCATCTCGAAGCTCATGCCCGGCGATTGGGCCATGATGCGGTCGACATAGGCCTGCTCGATCTCGTACCCCGCCGGGCTGGAGACGATGAAGTTGATGCCCAGCCGACCGCAGATGGCGGCGAGGGAGCGGGCGACGTTGTTGCCGTCGCCGATGAAGGCGAGCGTTCGGCCCTTCAAGTCGCGCCCGAACGTGTCCATGATGGTCATCACGTCCGCCAGCGCCTGGCAGGGGTGCGAGTAGTCGCTGAGCATGTTGATGACCGGCTTGTCACTGTGCGCGACCATCTGTTCGAGCTTCTCATGTTCGAAGACGCGGGCTGCGATGCCCTGCACCATGCCGGTGAGCACGCGGGTCACGTCCGCCACGCTTTCGCGCTGGCCGAGGCCGACGTTCTGTTGATCGAGCACGATCGCCTGCCCGCCGAGTTCGAACATCGCCTGCTCGAAGCTCACCCGCGTGCGCAGCGACGGCTTCTCGAAGATCATCGCCAGCGTCTGCCCCGCCAGCACCGGCTCGTTCCGCTCGCCGCGTTCGCGCTGCTGGCGCAGCTCGAAGGCGACGTCGAGCAGATGCTTGATCGCGTCGGTGGAATGGTCGGTGATGGCGATGAAGTGGTTCATGGGGGTGGAGTGGGGGTTGGGATTAGGGATTGGGGATTGGGGGGGATGCACGACAGGGAATTGATTGGGTCAGGAATTCTGAATCCCCAACCCCCAACCCCCGCTTAAAGCACGATCTCTGTGCCGATGCCTTGCTCGGTGTAGACCTCGAGCAGGAGGGAGTGGGGGATGCGGCCGTCGATGATGTGCGTCTTGGCGACGCCGCCTTCGAGTGCGGTGAAGCTGGCTTCGACTTTCGGCAGCATGCCGGCACTGATGACGCCGCGGGCGACGAGGTCTTCGATCTCGGCCTTGGTCAGGTGGGTGGCGAGGTCGTTGACGTCTTCGGAGAGGCGGATGCCGTGCGTGTCGCTGACGAGCACCAGCTTCTCCGCGCCGACGGCGGCGGCGACCTGGCCGGCGACGGAATCGGCGTTGACGTTGAGCTTGCCGCCGGCCTGGTCGCGGGCGATCGGAGCGATCACCGGGATGTATTCCGCTTCGAGCAGGGCGTGGACTAGCGCGGCGTTGACCGCTTCGACTTCGCCGACGAAGCCGATGTCGACCCGTCGGCCGGCGTCGCCTTCGAGGAACAATCGCCTGGCGAAGACGGCGCAACTGCCGAGGCTGTTCAGGCCCATCGCCTTGTGTTCGAGCTCGCGGATGCGGTTGACGATGCCGGCGTTGATGTCGCGGACGAGCACGTGCTCGGCGATGGCGAGCGTGCGTTCGTCGGTGTACCGCCGGCCCTGGACGAACTGGGGTTCGAGACCCGCCTGCTTCATCGCTTCGGTGATGCCCTTGCCGCCGCCGTGGACGAGGATGGGGCGCATGCCCACCGCGTCCATGAAGCAGATGTCCTGGACCAGGCTGTCGAGCGTGGCGGGCTCGTCCATGATCGAGCCGCCGACCTTGACGACGATGGTCTTGCCTTCAAATCGGCGGATGTACTTGTGGGCCTCGACCAGCGCCGCGGCCTTTTCGATGGCTTCCTGCACGGCAAACGCCTCCGGCTGTTGGGGCGGGATGAAGAATCCCCCACTTTAGCCGGCCCGGGCGGCGGTCACAAGCGGCGGGGGCGTGGCGGGAGATCAGCCGCCGAAGGCGCTGGCGCCGGCGGTGCCCCAGAGCATGTTGGCGATGTCGTTGAGGAAGGTGGCGAGGAAGAAGTTGACGACGATGATGGCGATGAAGCTGATGACGAACGAGTCGGTGGCGGCCTTGCCGACGCCGGCGGCGCCGGGCTGGCAGTTGAAGCCCTTGTAGCAACTGATCAGGCCGATGGCGAGGCCGAAGACGATGCTTTTGATCAGCCCGGTGAGGACGTCCCAGAACCAGACGAAGTCGTTGGAGAAGCGCCAGTAGGCGGTGGCTTCGACGCCGAAGCCTTCGACGGTGACGAGGTATCCGCCGAAGACGCCGAGGAGGTTGGAGAAGATGGTGAGGATTGGGAGCATGATGAGGCAGGCGATGACGCGGGGGACGACGAGATAGCTGATGGGGTCGGCGCCCATGACGCGCAGGGCGTCGATCTGCTCGGTGACGCGCATCGTGCCCAGCTCGGCGGAGACGGCGCCGCCGACGCGGCCGGCGATCATGACGGCGGCGAGCACGGGGCCGATCTGCTTGACGACGGAGATGTTGATGACGCCGCCGAGGCGTTCCTCCTGGCCGAAGGCGGCGAACTGGGCGAAGGTTTCCACGGCCATGACCGCGCCGACAAACGCGCCGACGACCATGACCACGGGCAGGCTCCGGGTGCCGATGGCGTAAAGCTGCGGCAGCAGCAGGCGCAGGTTCCTGAGCGAGCCAGCGCCGCGGACGGTCCAGCGGGCGGCGGCGGTGCTGAAGCGGGTGAACCGGCCGAAGCCGGCGAGCTGAAGCTCAACCTGCTGGCCGAGAGACGCAAGGTGTTGGGCGACCATGGCGGCGGATTCCGGGACGGGGCGTGCTCGCGGCGACGTTCGGTGAAGGGGGCATTATAGGGATTCGGATGCGCGGCGGCGGCGCGATGTATGGTCCGCGGTTCGCGGACCACGTCTTGTCGGGATGACGCGGCGGCCGTGAGCGGATGGTCCGCGAACCGCGGACCCTACTGAAGAGTCAGTTGCCGCTGTGGGTGAGGTAGGCGTCGTTGTCGCCGGCGGCGTCGAAAAGGTGGTCATCGCGGTGTGCGAGGCCGGCGTAGTTGGTGGGGTGGCGGTGGGTGGTTTCGAAGGCGGTGCTGTTGTCGTTGCGGACGACGACGCCGGACCAGCCGGGGCCGTGGCGGCGTTGGTGCCAGGCATAAGGCGGGCGATGGCGGTCGGCGATCGGCTGGCCGCTGTAGATGCTGGCGGGGTTGGCGGATGTGCCGGTGTTACGGTCGCTCATGACGATGGCTTCGGTGTTGAGTGTTTCGGACCACTCGGCATGTCGGCCGCCGGCGGCGGGGACCTGGAGCAGCGCGTAGGAGTGGTTGTCGGCGGTGAAGGCGCTGCCCGGCTGCCATTCGTGGATGGCCGGGTCGGTTTCGTTGGGGCTGACGAGATATTCGGGCGTGAAGTAGTTGTCGTCGAGCAGGATCTTCAGGCGGTTTTCGACGGCAAGGGCGGCCGGGTCGCCGTGGCGGTCAAGGCCGGGGAAGTGGCCACCGTTGCCCTGGGCGTACATGACCATCGCCTGATGGATACCGCGGAGTTGGGTGTTGTTGATGTAGCAGCCAGTGCGGATGGGCCGCGATGCCAAGGCCGGCAGCAGCAGGGCGGCGAGGATCGTCAGGGCGACCATGGCGACCAGCGCTTCAACCATGGTCAGGCCCCGGCGGTGCGGCATGGTGGTTCCCTTCGTGGCGAAGCGTCCGGAGGCGGGGAGGGGCTACCGTCAGCATACCCGGCATGGCGGGTGTGGCCAAGGTATTTCGGGTAGTAGGATACTTTCAAAGTGGGGTGGGCATCCCGCCCGCCGGCAGGCGAGACGCCTGCCCCACGAAAGAGACCGAAGTGTACCACTACCGTATTTCGGGGCGGCGTCTGTTGAGGGTTTTTATGAACGCACCTGGTTGTCGACGCCAGCGCCGTCCCCATAGCCCCCGGCGGAAGCCTCACCTCCCGACACTTTTTACGGTGGAGGGCGTTCCGTGGCGATCAGGCGTGAG
>JBBDPC010000039.1:0-31639 GCA_040876735.1 Phycisphaeraceae bacterium
CGGAGGGGTGGCCGCCGATGACGCACGGGGCCTGACCCTCCGCTGCGCTGCGGGGGTAAAGGTCGGGGGCTCTGTGGTTCATCACGCCGGGTTGTATTTATAAAAGCTCTAGAACGCGGTGGACAAGCCGAGGCGGAAGTAGGGCGAATCGCCGAACCGGCGGAGCGTGTCGGTGTCGCGCGTGTCGAAGCCACGCTCGAGCTTGCCACTGAACGTGTAGCCGCCGGCGGCGAGCAGTTCGACATTCTCAAATGCCTGCCAGCGGATGCCCGCTTCGGCGCGACGCTGCTGGAAGAACAGGCGGCGGTGGCGGTCGTCGTCCTTGCGGTGGAACGCGCGGCGCTGGTTTTCAAACGCGCCGAACAGCGACCAGGCTTCGGTCAGTTGATACTGCACGTCCACGTCCACGTTGACGTCGATGGTCGGGCTGTAGCTGACGCTGATGTTCCAGCGGTCGTCGGGCTGCCAGCGCACGTTGCTGTAGGGCACGCCGAGGGTGAGCGTGAGCTCGTCGCTGAACTGGCGGATGTAAGCGACGCCGGGCAGGGGGATGTCGGGGAAGATGGTGCGGTTGCCGTGGTAGTCGAGGCCGAGCATGAGCTGCGAGCGTTCGTCGAGGCGGTGGAACGAGAGGATGCTCGCCCGGCCGTACCACGCCCGGCTGTCGGAGAAGGGCTGCGTGCCGGCAAAGCCGACGCCGAGGGGCAGGGCGATCGACCAGTCCGGCTCATCACGGAGCATGAAGGTGGTGCCCAGGGAGACGTCCACCAGCCGCGGCGGCAAGACGGGATCGTCGGAGCGAAGGCGCATGATGAACGCGTCATAGCCGAGCATGGGCGAGCGGTCGTCGTCCGGGTCGAGCCGGTAGCGGGACGACGTTTCGAAAAGTTGCAGCTTCACCCCTTCGTCGACGCCCGTGGTGTGCGTATCCCACAGTTGCAGCGACGGCCGGTTCTGCGCCCACGCGCCCTCGGGCCACGGCTCGATTGCCTGCTGGGCGCCGGTCTGCGCCTCGGCCGGCAGTGAGAGCAGGAGCGTGAGAAGGACGGCGAGAAACGTTCCGCAAGCGTTGCGCATGATTCGGACCACCTTTCGAATAAAGTTGCGGTGCATCATAATAATGGATGCGGCCACCGTCCGGCGAAGCTGTGGATGAGCGAAAAAAAACAGGACCCACCCTTGCGGGCAGATCCTGGTGGTGGGGGCTGGTTGTGAGCGATGGGTTATCGCTTGGAGAACTGGAAGCGACGGCGAGCGCCGGCCTGGCCGTACTTCTTACGCTCGACCTCGCGCGGGTCGCGGGTGAGGTAGCCGTGCTCGCGGAGCACCGGTTCGAGCGAGGGATCGTAAGCCAACAGGGCCCGGGCGACGCCGAGCAGGACGGCGCCGGCCTGGCCGGTGATGCCGCCGCCGTGAACCTTGACGAGCACGTCGAGCTTGCCATCGGTCTTGGTGGTCTTCAGCGGCGACTGGGCCTGCTCGCGGTGCTGTTGTTCGGAGAAGAAGTTATCGACTTCGCGGTTGTTCACGAGGAACTTGCCGCTGCCGGGCTTGACGCGCACCCGGGCGATGGCGCTTTTGCGTCGGCCGGTGCCCCAGACGAAGCCGCCCTTGTCGGGCTTGGCGGGCTGGGCGATCGGCTGCGGCTGCGGCGCGGCCGGTTCCGGCATGTCGGCCAGGCCGGCGGAGCCGAGGGTGGGGGTCGTCGAAGTCTGCTCTTCTGCCATCGTTTCGTTCCGTTGAGCGAATCGTGCTTCGCGGTCAGGCCGTCGGCCGATGCGGATCAGCCGGCGGAGGTGATCTCTTGTTACGCGCTCTTGGCGGTCAGTTCGAGCACCTCGGGCTGCTGGGCCTGGTGCGGGTGCTCACTGCCGCTGTAGATGTTGAGCTTGGTGAGTTGCTGCCGGCCGAGGCGGTTGCGCGGCATCATCCGCTTCACAGCCCGCTCCAGCAGCCGCTCGGGATGATGATCCATCACCGCGCGGTAGGTGTCGGTCTTGCGTCCGCCCGGATAGCCGCTGTAGGTCTGGTACAGCTTCTGGTCGAGCTTTCGGCCGGTGAAGCGCATCTTGTCGACGTTGGTGACGACGACGAAGTCGCCCACGTCGTGGTGCGCGGTGTACTCGGGCTTGTGCTTGCCTTGCAGGATGCGTGCGATGCGGACGGCGAGGCGACCGTAAACCTGGTCGGTGGCGTCCACAAGCAGCCAGCGGCGGGCAACTTCATTGTTTTTCGCGTGATACGTCTGGCGGTTCATCTGTCCCGCTCCCATGGGGTTCTAGCGGTGGCAATCGGGAATCCGGCAGTGTAGCCAGTGCCCCGGCTGTGTCAAGCGGGGATCTTCACCACGCAGCGGGATGGCTTGTCAGCGGCAGGGGGCGGGCTTATGATACCCTGCTCGGCCGGTTGAGGCTGGGTTGACGCGACCACAGGGCGGATCGCTCCACAACGGAGCGGCGCCCCGTCAGCCTCCGCTTTGGCCGGCCTCGCTTTTTTCACCAAACCCCCCGCCGCGATCTGTCACCGGGAACTGTAACCACCATGGCCAAGCCCGCCATCAAGCCTCGCCTTGCCTGGGAAGACCGTTGGACCCAGCCCACCCTCGACCAGTTGCTCGCCCCGCTGCGCGATCAGACGCGCGAGATCTTCCAGGCCATGATGGAGCAGGTCGAGCAGATCGAAGGCGCTCAGCAGCAGTTGATCTGGTACGGCCCCGCCTGGCGGTGGACGATCGAGTACCGCATCCCCGTCGGCGAGGAGATGACCAACCTCATCTACCTCGTGCCCAACCCCGAGACGCCGGTCGTGAGCATCCCGCTGCCCGAGCACATCGTCGACCAACTGCCGGTCAAACGGCTGAACAAGTACGTTCGCGACGGCATCCGCTCGGCCAAGTGCGCGGTGGAACTGCACTGGGCCGTCTGGTCCCCCAACGCCCGCACGGAAGTGGAGCACCTCGGCGACCTGCTGCGGCGCAAGCACAAGCTGCTGACCAGCGGCGACGGGTGAGCAGTCCGCACAACCTGAATCACAAAAAAGCCCACGGACTAAGTCCGTGGGCTTCTGTTTTTGAGGGGGGCGAGGGGGCGTCGCTTACCGCATCACGTCGCGTTCACTGCGGAAAACGACCGGCTGGCGCTGCGGGGTCGCGGGCTTGCCGGGCAGGTGGTAGGTGAGCATGCGGGTGCGGCGGAGCATGACGGTTTCGCCGGTACCGGGATGCTCGGTGTTGGCCGTTTCGCCGCTGATGCCGCCGACGAAGATGCGCAACTCGTTGACCGGCTCGCGGCCGGCGGGCCAGATGGCCACACTCTCGCGGGCATAGTCTTCGCCCTGGAGGATGCGGCCGACGACGTCGATGGGGCTTTCCAGCAGCGGGCTGCGCTCGCGTTCCTTGATGCGGGCGAAGACGGAGGCGGGCACGTTCTGGCCGGTCTCGATGATCTTGCCCGTATCGGTGGCGACGGTGATTTCGGGGATGAACAGGCGGTCGTCGCCGGTGTGGTTGGTGACCTTGTAGCGGATGTACCAGTACCACCGCGGCGAGCCGTCCACATCTTCGACGGCGATGGCCTGGGGCGTGCGATACTCGAACTCAAGGTTCCACGAGGGGCTGACGATCGCCGGCTCGGGGTAGGCCTGCGCCTGCTGGGCCTGCCAGCAGCCGACGGCGGCGAGGATGGCGAAAAGGGCAAAACCGGTCGAACCTTGCAGCAAAGTCTTATGCACCATGCGTCTCCGTCGTTGAACGTCGGTGGGAGAGGACAACCCGGACGGCAGCGGCCATTGTACGAGCCGGGCCACTGCGGTCAATCCGACCTCGACATGGGGTAGTGGGATACTTTCCTTTCCTGGTGGGGCGGGCGTCTCGCCCGCCGTTCGGTCGAAGACCGAATACGTTGTTGGCCCTTCGGGCCAATGGCGGGCGAGACGCCCGCCCCACTTTGAAAGTATCCCACTACCCGCCGTGGGGCAGTGGTGTATTTTGCTTCACCAGTGGGGGGGGGCAAAAAGATGCCCGGACCGTTTCATCGGCTTGGCGTATGGCAGTTCCAACGCGACCGGGCCTACTCGATGCGGACTTCCAGCGCGTTTTCGTCGTCGGCCACGGGGGCCGGGTTCTCCAGCTTCAATTGGGCCATCGGCTCGCCCGGCTCCGCCCGGATGACCAGGTCGACGTTCCCGGCCGTCTCCGGCTGAGGCAGCGGGATGTCCTCCAACTCGAATGGCACACGGAGCACACGCGTCTCGGAGAGAAAGGTCAGCACGATCTGCGAATCCTCAGGCATGTCGAACTGGTAGTAGCGGTGATGCGTGTTGCCGCTACGGCCGCTGCCACGCTGGGAGGCGGGCAACTCCCGGCCAGCGGGCGTGTAGAAGCGGACCGTCTTGAGCATCGCCATCAGGTCGCCGTTCATCTGGATCTGCATGCGGTCGTGAGCGTCGCGGGAGATGGACAGGTGGCTGTCGGGAAAGTTGGCGATGTGGATGCGCTTGCCGAGGATGTCCTTGATCGGGCCGATGGTGGCGTGGCGTTCGGGCCCGATGCCCAGGACGACTTCGACCGAGCCGGTGAGCTTGCGGATGCGCTTGGCCGGCTGCTGGGGGTGGGGCACCTGCACGCCGAGGTTGAACCGCGGCTGCTGCTGGCCGTGGTGGTGGTGATGGATCATCTGCTCGCCGGCGTTGTGGTGCTGGACGTCAAGGCGTTCGCCGGCGTCGGTGACCATCGTGTCGATCTTGAAGTTGCGGTATGAGCTGGGAGCGAACTCCGCGTCGTAGAGCACGTTGAGGTTCATCGACATGCTGTGCTGCTCGTTGTGCACGTTGCCGTCATCGTCGAAGTGAAGGTAGCTGCTGGACTGGAACGAGCTGGGAATGACACGGAAGCGGGCGATCAGTTCCTCGTCGTCAATCGCCTCATCTGCGTCGGCTTCAGCGCCAGCCTCGGCGGGCGCGGCTTCGGGCTCGGCGGCGTTGGGCGGCGCGGCAGGCGGGGCGTCGGCAGGCGCCGCCTCTGCTTCGACGGCCTCCTGCACCACCTGCGCCGTCGCGGGCCAGGCGAAGCCGAGCATGGCGATCGTCGTCACCAGCATCCACGTTCCGCGCCACTGCTTGCCGTCACGGCCTTGCCTTGCCTGCATGTTCATGCCCCTTGTCGCCGGATTGAAAAGCCCCTGCGGTCTGCGTGAGGCGGCGTTTCCCCGGTCCAATCGCGTCGGCTTCGATCAGCGTTGCCATGCCCCGTCGAAAGGCGCGCCCTGATGAGTTGGCCCGGCGTTGCCAGCGTCCACATCGCCATGGTACAGCAACTTCTCAAAAGGTATCCCGCTCCGTCGACGGGGGCAAGCCGTTTTACGTCTGTCTGGCGCCGCGACCGCGTCGTGAGCTGCGCGACGACATGGCCGCGCGCGACTGCTGCGGTCAAGCAACGTCGGCCACTGGTTGAACAGGCGCGGGGTAGATGCGATCCCCCTGCGAGGCCGGTGGCCGTTTGGCAAGCAGGTGAGCCGAGGCTACAATTTTCCCTTCACCCGCACGGCCGCGTGCCCGAGTGGACCAAGGGGACGGATTGCAAATCCGTTTGCGTAAGCAGTCGTGGGTTCGAATCCCACCGCGGCCTTTTCATTGTCAGATGATGACACAGCTTGGCGGGCCGGGCCTCAGTCCCGGACTCTGCGGGGCTTGTGGACCACGCCCCGCCACCTTTCGCCGCTTTCCTGATGCTTTCGATGATGGCAACCGATGGCACGCCCTGGCGTGTTCTGGCTGTGGCAGTGACCCATCACGCGATGCCTGGATCAGGCGCGTTCTAACGGAGCAGTTCGGACTTGGGCGGCGCTTCGGCGGCGGTCGGGCCGGGGGTGACGCCGTAGCGGCGGAGGCGTTCGGCGATGTCGGTGTCCTGCGGGTTGACGTAGTGGGCCCAGCGCAGGGCGCGGACGGCGCTGGGGGCGTCGTCGAGCATTTCATAGAAGTCGGCGATGGCGACGTAAGGCTCGGGATTGTCCGCGTCGGCGAAGTAGGCGGCCTTGCGGTAGGCGAGGCGGGCGCCGTCGAGGTCGCCGATCTTGACGAGGTACTCGGCCTGGCGGAGACGGTCGCGCGTGGTGCCGTAGTCCTGGACGGTCTGTTCGAGGAAGGCCTGGAGGCGTTCGGGCCGGTCCTGCTGGTGGATGGCTTCGGCGATGTGATCCAGGAGCATGGGGGCCCAGTCGGGATCGGTGCGGCGAAGCGAGAGGGCCTGCTCGAAGTGGCGTTGGGCGCGGCCGGGCTGGTCCGTCTGCATGTAGCTCTGGGCGAGCTGGTAGTGGGCGCGGTGGTCGGTGGGCCAGCGGTCGATGGCGCGGCGGTAGTGGTGCTGGGCCTGTTCGTAGTCGCCGGCGTAGTAGGCGGTCTCGCCCTTTTCGCGGATCATGGACTGGGTTTCGCAGCCGGCGGCGAGCGTGAGGCCGGCCAGCAGCATGGCGGCGGCGAGCAGGGGCAGGCCGGGGCGGCGGTCGGATCGGCGTGAGTGGCGATTCATGGCGGGCACCTCGTGGGGTTCGCCTCGGCGGACAAGGCGTGGCATCGTGGTCAAGATCAAGCCATGAAGATAGGATCGGTCGAAGTCGCTGACAAGCCGCAGGAAAGATGCGGGACTGGGGGAGTCGGGAGCCGGGGTTCGCGAAAACGCCCGCCTCTGAGCGAGTCCGTGAGCGAAGGGCGGGATGGGGGGAGCGGAATGTATGATGTGTGATGTGGGATCGATGATGTCAGAGAGCACCGGACGGTCCCGGTAAGCGATCGATCACAGATCACAGATTATCGATTATAGATTGATCGATCACCTTCATCCGGGGCTTCGCGGACTCAGCCCTCGGCTTCTACTACTTCTGCCCGAACCCCGAACCCCGAACCCACGCCATGCAGACGCAACCCACGGTTCTGCTGCAACACGTCACGCGCGTCGGCCGGCATTACGACTGGCTCGTCGGCGACCCCTCGGCCGAGGCGGGCGGGCGGCTGTGGACGGCCCGGCTCGCGCTGCCGAGTGGGCAATGGCAGGCGGCGGGTCGGCTGACGCTGATGGAGCTGCCGCCGCATCGGCGCGCGTATCTGCATCACCAGGGGCCGGTGAGCGGCGGGCGCGGCGTGGTGCGGCGGGTGGACGCGGGGACGGTTCGGCCGGTGCTGTGGACGGCCACGCGGCGGGTGCTGGCGGTCCGAATGCGTTACTATCAGGGATTGGCGGAACTGCGCTGGCTGGCGGGAGAACGCTGGTCGGCGGTGGTGACGCCTGGGGGGGACGGCGGGCGAAACGGGAAAAGCTTTGCTGAACGGCCGGTAGTGCTTCTATAATGGTCCCCATCGTGCGGGAGGGGAATGTCTGCGGCGGCGGAAGGGCGTGACTGCCCCGTGTTCGGGGAGCCGGCGCTGAACGGGCCGCCAGGGAGATGTTGCCCATGGTCAGGACGCCACCTCCCCGGTCGACGATCGGGCTTTCCCACCGCCAGCGGGCGTCGGCCGAGACTCTGCCTGTCGACCGCTCCCGCCCCCTCGGCCACGCCGACGCTATGAATACACCTCGGCCCGCGTGCCGCCATCGTGCCGCGCCGCCGATTCAAACGGATATACGCCTTGGCTAACATCAAAGTCGATCCACGCTTCATCCAGGACGCGGGGCCGGCCATCTTCACCGGCACCGAACTGCTGATCAAAGGCGCGCTGGAAACCACCGGCGGCGTCCACCTGCTCACGGGCTACCCCGGCTCGCCCGTGGCCGGCTTCTTCGATACCGCCCAGAAGATCGCGCCGCTGCTCGACGCTCACGGCATCGTCGGCAAGATGGCCTCCAACGAAGCGCTCTCCGTCGCCATGGTCAACGGCGCGCAGATGATCGAAGCACGCGGCATCGCCTGCTTCAAGTCCGTCGGCCTGCATGTCGCTTCCGATGCGCTGGCGCTGGGCGTGCTCGCCGGGACGCGCGGCGACTCGGGCGGGCTCATCATCTGCGGCGACGATCCGTGGTCCGACTCGACACAGGTGCCTGCCGACTCGCGCTACCTCGCCGAGCACGTGCGCATGCCGATCATCGAGCCCTGCTGTCCGCAGGAGGTCAAGGACTGGATCGACCTTGCGTTCAAGATCGGGCAGGCGGGCAAGATCTACGTCGGCTATTCGATGACTGTCACCACGGCCGACGGCGGCGGCACCGTCGAATGCAGGCCCAACCACTACCCGGTCGTCAACGAACGGCAGAAGAAGCTGCTTTCGTATGAGAAGGACATCGAGCCGAACCTGGACCAGACCGTGCTGCTGCCGCCGCGCTCGTGGCAGCGCGAGTGCGGGATGGAAGATCGCTTTACCGCCGTGAAGGAAGCGGCGCGGAAGCTGGGCGTCAACCGCATCGTCCACAAACCGCACAAGGGCGAAACCGCGCCGCTGGGGTTCATCGCCTACGGCGTGGGCTACGCCTACCTCAGCCACGCGCTGGACGAGATGGGCCTCGCCGGCCGGATGCCGATCCTCAAGCTGGGCATGGCCTACCCGGTCGACGAACAGCTCGTCGCCGAGTTCGCCAGCCAGTGTCAGCAGATCGTCGTCGTCGAAGAGCGCCGCGGCTTCGTCGAACGCCAGGTGGTCGAAGCCTTGCACGGCCACCGGCAGCGCGGCGAAATCCAGACCGAAATCTATGGCAAGCAGTTCCCCCACGGCCTGCCGGGCATCCCCGCCACCCGCGGGCTCAACCCCTCGCTGCTGATCCAACGCCTCGTCCCGCTCGTCCGCCAGCACCCGAGCCTGCCCGTCGAACTGACCAACGGCAACCTCAGCCGACTCGTCGAACGCATCGACGCCACGGGCGACATCGACCTCAATCTGCCGCTGCGCACGCCCACCTTCTGCCCCGGCTGCCCGCACCGCGACTCGTCCAGCGTGCTGCTGGAACTGCGCCACGATCTGCTCGACCCCGAGTACATGCTCCGCGTGCACAAGCGCAAGCCGGTCGACCTCGTCGCGCACGGCGACACCGGCTGCTACACCATGCTCATGTTCGAGCCCAACAAGCCGCTGATGCACAACTACTCCGGCATGGGCCTCGGCGGGGCGACCGGCGCGGGCGTCGACCCGTTCATCGAAAACAAGCAGCTCGTCTTCATGGGCGACGGCACGTTCTACCACTCCGGCCAGGTCGCCATCAGCCAGAGCATCTACAACGGCCAGGACATCACCTACATCATCCTGGATAACAAGACCACCGCCATGACCGGCCACCAGGGCAACGCGGGCCTGGAGCTGGACCTCACCGGCAAGGAAATGAACCCGCTCGACATCGAGCGCATCGTCCAGGCGATGGTGCCCAAGCACTTGAAGCGCGAGGTGCGCGTCGTCCGCATCAGCCCCGAAGACCGCGACCGCTACCGCAAGATGATGGAGCAGACGCTGCTGGCCGACGGCGTCAAGATCGTCATCGCCGACAAGGAATGCGGCATCACCTACCACCGCCGCGTCAAGCGGGCCGAGCGGCAGGTCGTGCGCGAAAAGGGCTTCGTCCCCAAGAAGACGCACATGAACGTCGCCACCGAGGTGTGCGAGTTCTGCCTCGAATGCACCAGCCAGACCGGCTGCCCGGGCCTGAACATCAACGACACCGACTACGGCCCGAAGATTCAGACCGACTTCTCCTGGTGCGTCAACGACGGCGCCTGCCAGCGCATCCACGCCTGCCCGAGCTTCGAGGAAGTCACCATCTTCCGAAAACGGGCCGAACGCATGGGCGACGAGCACGTCAACCTCGACGACCTGCCCGAGCCGGCCCGCCCCATCCACGCCGACCAGGACACCTGGCGCTGCTACCTCACCGGCGTCGGCGGCATGGGCATCGGCACGGCCACGAGCATCCTCGTCTCGGCCGGGCACGAAATGGGCTACGACGTTCAGTTCCTCGACAAGAAGGGGCTGGCCATCCGCAACGGCGGCGTCTTCAGCCAACTGGTCTACACCCGCCGGCCGGGCACGGGCATCCGCGACCAGAACAGCAACGGCGCTGCCACCCGACCCCCGACCCCCGATCCCCGAACGCCGAAGCTCACCACCGCGCTCATCCCCTACGGCCGGGCCGACCTGCTGCTGGGCGTCGACCTGCTCGAAGCCGCCCGCGCCTTGGACCCGCGCCAGCCGTACCGCGTCGCCTCGGCCGAGCACACCACCGCCGTGGTCAACACCGCCAAGACGCCGACCATCCTCACGCTGATGGGCCGGGACGATTTCGACGTGGCGAACCTGGAAAAGACCATCCGCGACCACACACAGGCCGAGCGGTACACCTCGTTCAACGTCGGCGACCTGTGCGAACGCGTGCTGGACACGAAGCTGTACGCCAACATCATGATGCTCGGCATCGCGTTCCAGAAAGGCTACCTGCCCCTGAAGCAGGAGGTGATCGAGCACGCCATTCGCAGCATCACCCGCGACCAGGCCGACCGCAACATCCGGGCGTTCAACATCGGCCGCAAGATCGCCGTCCGCCCCGACCTGTTCGTGGTCGAGAAGCAGCACGAGTTCGAGTCGGCCCGCAAGTGCCTCCGCCGTAAGATCAACACGCTGCGCGCGTGGTATGGCGGCCGGCGGGGCGAGGCGATCGCCCGGCAGTACCGCGTGCTGATGCGCAAGACCTTCCGGGCCACGCGCGGCATGCGCGTGGACGACGAGATGATGCGCGACGTGATCATCCGCGCGTACGACTGCGTGATCTGGGGCGGCATCGACTATGCCCGCCGCTACTGCCACCACCTGGTCGAAATGTTCCACAAGGACTCGGCCGAGCACGACTACGCCATCACGCGGGCCGTGGTCTGGAACCTGGCCAAGGTGATGCTCATTAAAGATGAGGTCTACGTCGCGGCGATGCTCACCAGTCCCGAGAAGTACAAGAAAGACCGCCGGCGGTTCAACGTCAACCCCGAGCGCGGCGACCGCATTCTCTACAAGCACCACAACCGGCCGGAGTTTGAAATCTTCGGCCGCACGGTGCGCTTCGAGTGGAAAAGCCGGGACTGGCAGCTTCGCCTCATGGCCGGCTGCGGGTTCCTGCGCAACCTGCTGCCGCAGTGGCACACGCGCGAACGCGCCTTCCGCGACTGGTATGAGCAGCTTGTCGAGAAGATCGAATGGGACGGCCCGCGCGATTACCAGCGCTGGCTGGCCGTGATGAGCACGCCCGCCAGCGTGACCGGCTACCGCGAAGTGCGCTACCCGAAGATGGAAGCCGCCAAGCGCCGGGCCGAGCAGTTGCTTGCCATGGACCCGGAATCGTTCGACCCCGCCAACCCGCCGCGCCCACGCAGCGACGACGGCTCCATCCGCCTGCCCGTGCTCACCGGCGCGGCGTAGGGGGAGGAATTGCTGATTGCTGATTTATGATTTCTGATTGAGGGATGCTCCGACAATCAGCAATCACAAATCAGAAATCTTCCCCTCCGCCCCCGTCGGCAGCCGCCACTGTCGCCAGTCGGCGCGGAACCGGCCCATCTCGTCCGCCTTGCGGATCACCGCACGCAGCCAGAAAAAGGCCGCGAACGCCACCGGCAATGCCAGGCCCACCAACGCCCAGGGCCAGGCGAACATCACTCCCATCGGCACGATCGCGCCGAGCAGGATGCCCCACATCGCCAGGTGCGTGCCCATCAACACGCCCCAGCCCCACGCCTTGTTCTGGCACGACCGCAGCCAGCGCACGCACGACCGCAGCCACCAGACCACTGCGGCGCCGAAGATCGCCATCACCGCCAGGGCGCCGAGTCCCCACTCGCCCAAAGCGATGATGACAAACGGCAGCACGATCATCACCACCAGCGACGCCAGTGCCGCCGAGGCCGGCCAGTGTTCGCGCACCAGCAGGCCGGTGGGCAGCGCCTTCGTCCGCCATGCACTCGGGTCGCGCAGGTCGTTCGTGTGGCCGCACTCCGGGCACTGCACGACCGGCCCGACCAGTCCGCGCAGGTTGTACTGGCAGCCGAGGCAGGGCAGATCGCCGTGCAGCAGCCACTTCGGGTCGGGCGAAACAGGTTGCGCGTGTTCGGCCACGCCTGTCAGTTTAGCAACCACCGCCGATCGCCCGCCGCCTGTGCCTGCGATCGCTGTTCCCGCCACAGGCGGTAGAATGCTCGCCATGTCCATCAAACGCCTCGGCAACGTTTACCTCGCCGACACTGCCCGCGTCTGCGGCGAGGTGCAGCTTGGCGATCAGGTCAACCTCTGGTACGGCGCGGTCGTGCGCGGCGACGTCGCGGCCGTCACCATCGGCGAAGGGACCAACGTGCAGGACAACGCCGTCGTCCACTGCGACTCCGGCGTGCCCAACCGCATCGGCAAGCACGTCACCATCGGCCACGGCGCGCTGGTCCACGGCAAGAGCATCGGCGACGGCACGCTCATCGGCATGCACGCCACCGTGCTCGGCCAGACCGTCATCGGCAAGGGCTGCCTCGTCGCCGCCGGCGCCCTGGTCCCGCCGGGGCTGGTCGTGCCCGACGGCATGCTCGTGCTCGGCATGCCCGGGCGGGTGATGCGGCCGGTCAAGTCCGACGAGCGCGACTACCTGCAATGGCTCGCCCCGCATTACGTCAAACTCGCCCGCCTGCACCACGAGAAGCCCGACGACCCGCGCATCCGCCCATGGAAGCCCACGGATTGAATCCGTGGGCGGTATTCAGCCTTAAGCCGTCAGCTATCAGCCCTAAGCCTGCGACAAGCCGAACCGACGGGTATTCTGGCTGACGGCTTAAAGCTGACTGCTCAAGGCTCAATACATAGCCACCGGTTGCAAGTGCCGACCGCCGTCACTACACTCGCCGAATCCATCGGGGCTGGGACGACACCAACGTGCGGTTTGAACTGATCGATCGAATCCTGGAGCGTCAGCCCGACCGGCTGACGGCGGTGAAGAACGTCACCACGGCCGAGGAATACCTGGGCGACCACTTCCCCGGTTTCCCCGTGTTGCCGGGCGTGATGATGCTCGAGACGCTGGTGCAGGCCGCCCGGCTGCTCGCCGAGGGGGAGGCCGACTCGCCGCGCGACGTGGCGTGGGTCGTCCGGGATGTGCGGAACGTCCGCTACGGCCAGATGGTTCGCCCGGGGCAGACGCTGGCCGTGGAGGTCACGCTGCGAAGCCGGGACGACGCCGGCTGCGAGTTCCAGGGCAAGGGCACGGTGGAAGGACAGGTTGCGGTGCAGGGCCGGTTCCGCCTGGCGCCGCTCGCGCCCGCACCGGGATGAGTTGGACACAGAACCCCTAACCACACGGCGACCGCGACCCGGTCGCAGCATCGTCAGACGGAGAGACCAGACATGGCCATGACTCAGGATGAAGTGTTCGGCAAGGTGCAGGAAGTGCTCGAAGACGCGCTGGGCGTCGACGACGACGAAGTCACGCCCGATGCGAAGCTCGTCGGCGACCTCGGCGCCGAGTCGATCGACTTCCTCGACATCGTCTTCCGTCTCGAGAAAGCCTTCGACATCAAGATCGAGCAGAGCGAACTGTTCCCCGAAAACGTGCTCAACGATCCGAAGTACGTCAACGACGGCGAAGTCACTGACACCGGCATGGAAGAGCTGCGCAAGCGTCTGCCCCATGCCGACCTTTCCGAATTCGAGCAAAGCCGGAAGGTCGAAGACTTCTCCAACGTCTTCACCGTCGACGCGATCGTCAAGTTCGTGCAGACGAAGTTGGGCTGACTTGCACAAACCGGACGGGTCACTTCAGTGCCCCGTTCCCGTCGAGAACGCGAGGGGACCGGTTCACCATGCGCTGGATCTGGATCGACCGCATCCTGAGCCTCGACCGTGGCGAACGCTGCGTGGCGATCAAGAACATTGCCGCCGGCGAAGACGTCCTCTTCGACCACTTCCCCGCCCACGGCGATCGCCCCGCGCAGCCCGTGCTGCCCAACACGCTCATCATCGAAGGCATGGCCCAGACCGCCGGCATCCTCGTCGGCCACGCCAACGACTTCGCCGAGAAGGTCATCCTCGCCAAGATCGGCCGCGCCACCTTCACCGCCGACGCCCGCCCCGGCTACACCCTCCGACACACCGCCACCCTCGACCGCCTCGACGCCTCCGGCGCCGCCACCACCGGCGTCACCGAACTGCTCGACCCCGCCACCGGCGAGGCCACCCCCCTGGCGACCATCGAGCTGATGTTCAGCCACATCGACCACAACCGCGCGGGCCTGGCCTTCCCCGAGCACAACTTCGTCTTCACCAGCCAGTTCATGGACCTGCTCCGCGATGCCGGCGTGAAGTAAATCGAATCCCCCGGCGAGCCCGCTTCAGCGGACGGACGCTCGCGCCCCGAATATTCTTCACCCCGTGCCACACCCCTGGCACTCCCGCACTGGACCGGCACGCCTCCTCAGACCGAACATGGGTGTAAGTCGCGTACATCGTCTGCTGCGTCTGATCACACTCCTCCAGAGTGGCCGGCCACGGTCGGCGGCGGAGTTGATGCAAGAACTGGCGGTCAGCCGGCGCACCTTGTTCCGGGATCTGAAAATGCTCCAGACCGCCGGCATCCCCTATTACCACGAGCCCGGCGTGGGCTACCGCCTGCGGGCCGGCTTCTTCCTGCCGCCGGTCAACCTTACCGTCGCCGAGACGCTGGGCCTGATGATGCTCGGCAAGACCGCCGCCGCCGACCGCCAGCGCCCCATGGTCATGCCCGCCCTCTCGGCCATCTACAAGCTCCTGAGCACCGTGCCTGAGCCCATCCGCTCGGCCTGCGGCGAGATGATGGCCCACGTCTCGGTCGATCCCGGCGCCACCGGCCCCGGCGAACACGAGGCCGAGTTCTACCCCCAGCTTCAACAATGCGTCGATGAATGCCGCGCCTGTCGGATGCGATACGTCAGCCCCGTCGAGCCCGAGCCGATCCGCTGCGAAATCGAGCCCTACCTGCTGCACTTCGCCAACCGCGCCTGGTACGTGCTCGGCCGAACCGATCTGCACCGCGAAGTCCGCATGTTCAAGCTCGCCCGCATCGAGCAACTGGAGCTGCTCACCCGACGCTTCCACCGTCCCAAACGCTACCGCGCCCAGGACAAGCTGGGCAAAGCCTGGCAACTCATCCCCGAGGGCAAAGAGTATGGCGTGGAACTGGAGTTCTCCGCCATGGTCGGCCGCAACGTCTCGGAAGTACGCTGGCACCCGACGCAGGCGCACGAACTACTGCCCGACGGCCGATGCATCATGCGATTCACCGTCGACGGCCTCGGCGAGATCGCCTGGTGGCTGTGCGGCTATGCCGACCAGGTGGTCGTCCGCCGACCGGCGGCATTGCGGGCACGGGTGCAAAAAATGTTGCAGTCCGCATTGATGAATTATAAGTAATCAATTACGATCTTGTGGTCTCATGTAAGTTGACGGAGGCTCTTGTCAGGAGAAAGCCCTTTCGCTGCACCACCTCGTGTGGACCGTCGACAGCGAAACTCGGGAAACCATCCACCGATCCATCATGAAACCTTCGGCCGCGATGCACCGCATCGGCCGACCCCGAAAGGGCGGGCAGGGAACTGACCGCGCGGCTCTCTTTTGGACCCCCCGACAGAGCCGTCGGCCCTGCCCGTCCTTTTTCACTTCATCGCACGTCTGCCGCCCGAAGCCCACGGCTTGAAGCCGTGGGTTTTGAACGCCATCCACCCCGGTGGACTTGCCGCCGCCCCGCGCTATAATCCCTCTTCAACACCGAACATAAAGCAAACACCCTGCCCGCCCGGTGGCGTCTGCTGACGCAGCCGAACCACCTTTTACATCAACGCGCCGCGCCCGTCTCCGGCCTGACGAGGCAAGCGCTCAAGCGACACGGCCGGACCCAACGGAAAAGGAACCTGCCCATGCCCCTGCGTGGCAAAGCACCGGAAGATCGCAAGCAACGGCTCAAGCTCCTGCTCTCGGGCGAGGCCGGCGTCGGCAAAACCACCGCCGCCATCCAGATGCCCAAGCCCTACATCATCGACACCGAGCAGGGCAGCGTGCACTACGGCGACATGATCGAGCAGGCCGAGGGCGCCGTCTTCGAGGCCGGCCGCTTCGACGACGTCATCGCCGAGGTCCGCGCGCTCATGACCGAGCCGCACGACTACCTCACCCTCGTCATCGACCCGATCACCAACATCTTCAACGACCTGCTCGACGAGGGCGAACGCCGCGTCGGCACCGACTTCGGCCGGCACTACGGCTACGCCAACCGGCAGTTCAAGCGGCTGTGCAACCTGCTGAGCACGATCGACATGAACGTGGTCATCACCGCCCACGAGAAGAACGAGTACGGCGAAAAACTCGAGATCGTCGGCAAGACCTTCGACGGCTACAAGAAGCTGGACTACGTCTTCGACCTCTGGCTGCAACTCGAACGCAACCGCAAGAACGGGAACCGCGTCGCCACGGTGCGCAAAACCCGCCTCACCGAGTTCCCCGACCAGGAACGCTTCGAGTGGAGCTACGAAACGATCAAGCAGCGCTACGGTCAGGACCGGCTGGAGAAGGGCGTGCAGCGATTCGAACTGGCCACGCCCGACCAGGTCGAACGTTTCCGCTACCTGCTCAGCCAGCTCAATGAAGAGGAGGTCCGCCGGCTGCGGATCGACAAGGCGCTGGCGACCGTCGAGGACGTCGCCGACCTGCCCGCCGAGCGCATCCGCAAGGGCATCGAGCTGATCGAGCACTACAAGGCGGTCCAGATCGCGGCGTAACGCGCCCCGCGGCCCGCGATCATCGAATACTTTAGCCGCGCAGCGCACACGGAGCGCGCTCCGCTGCGCGGCTAAGTTTGCGCCATGCAACAATCAGGCGCCGCGGCGCGGGTTCCGGCCCGTACGCGGGCGCGCCAACCGGGCATGGTCAGATTCCGGCGTCGACCCGCCGTCAGCCTGTGCCGCGCCGGCGGGCGCGGGTGATCGCGGGGCGCCGTCCTGGGTTTTTTCCGCTGGCGGCTCGCCCTCGTAGCGGCCGAAGATCATCCGGCCGGCCGAGGTCTGCAGCGTGCTGGTGACTTCAAGCTGCACCTCTTCGCTCAGATGCTGCCGACCGCCTTCGACGACGACCATCGTGCCGTCGTCGAGGTAGCCCACGCCCTGGGCGGGCCCTTCGCCGGGCTTGACGATGCGAACGCGCATGTGCTCGCCCGGCAGCACGACGGGGCGCATCGCCTTGGCCAGGTCGTTGAGGTTGATCACGTCCACGCCGCGCAGCGTGGCGACCTTGTTGAGGTTGTAGTCGTTGGTCATCACCCGGCCCTGCATCTGCTGGGCGAGGCTGATCAGCTTCTGGTCGACGTTGATGCCCTCGGCGTCGTCGGCGTCGGGGATGCTGACTTCGACGATCGTGCTGTCCTGGAGCTTCTGGAGCACGTCCAAACCCCGTCGGCCGCGGGCGCGGCGGAGCTTGTCGGCCGAGTCGGCGATGGTCTGCAGTTCGTTGAGTACGAACTTGGGCACGACGATGGCGCCCTGGAGCACGTGCGTTTCGATGATGTCCAGCACGCGGCCGTCGACGAGGATGGAGGTGTCGAGGATGGTGGGGCGGTTGCCGCGGATTTCCTTGGCGAACTCGACGTAGGGAATGACGAAGCGGAAGTCGTCCTTGGTCTGGAGCACCAGGGAGATGCACAGGTAGCTGGTGATGACGCCCACGAGCACCTTGATGCCTTCGAGAACGCCCTGCACCGCCTGCTGGTCGGTGAAGAACAGCACGCCGACGAGGTCGACGACGAAGCTCAGCGCGTAGGCGACGATGAGCCCGGCAATCAGGCCCAGGAAGACGCCGGAGTAGGCGGAGAGTTTCTTGTTGGGCGTCTTGATGTCGAAAACAATGACCGCGACGCTGATCGCCAGGGTCAATGCCATGACCAGGCTCACGATCGTCGCCGGGGCCCGGGTGATGTTGAGCCCTTCCTGGTTGGAGAGCAGGAAGAGCACCGCCACCGAGGCGGCGAGAAAGACGAACAGCCCGCGGAGAATGATCAGGATCATGCGTCTTCTGCTTTCGTGCCCGGCCGGGGAGAAAATCGGACGTTATGAATGCGGTGGATGGCGAAGCGTGGCCGAGCGTTCCCTGAGGATACGCGGGGAAGGGGGCGACGCCAAGCGATTTGCCAAGTTCGGGAGCGCGGGCTATCGTTTCCACTTCGCGTTTCGGGTTTCGAGGCTCGCGTTTTCAGGTCCGAAGCGCAGAACCAGAAGCTGGAAACGGCGGCGCCATCGCCGCCTTGAGGATCGACGGCCGGGCCCGGTGCACGGGTCGGCCTACGAACCGGGTCAGGCCTTGACCGGAGCAGCCCTAAGTGGCGTCGTCCCGGTGCCGTCGGTGTCCTGGCCGTCGATCCCCAAGGCGTCGTGAAGCAGGGTTCGGGGAACAGGGATCGGGGATCATGCCGATCTTCTCCCAAGTCTCTGAACCCCGAGCCCCGATCCCAGAACCCCGATCCCCATGGCTTACACCGTTCTAGCCCGCCGCTACCGCTCGCAGTCGTTCGACGACGTTGTCGGACAGGAGCCGGTCGCGCGCACGCTCAAGAACGCCATCGCCACCGGCCGCGTCGCCCACGCCTACCTGTTCACCGGTACGCGCGGCGTGGGCAAGACCTCCATGGCCCGCATCTTCGCCCGCGCCCTCAACGCCCCGGACACCATCGAAGGCACCCCCCGCCCCCCCACGCCCGCCTCTGAGCAGCGCAGCGACGAAGAGCGGGATGAGTATCCCCCCCTCGAAGTCCAGCAGCGCATGGCCGACGCCATCATGCGCGGCGACGACCTCAACGTCATCGAGATCGACGGCGCCTCCAACAACAGCGTCGACCAGGCTCGCCAGCTCATCGCCAATGCCGGCCTCTCGCCTACGGGCCACGCGCATTACAAGGTCTACATCATCGACGAGGTGCACATGCTCTCGACCAGCGCGTTCAACGCGCTGCTCAAGACCATGGAAGAGCCGCCGCCGCACGTCAAGTTCATCCTCTGCACCACCGAAATCCACAAGGTGCCCGCGACCATCCAGTCGCGCTGCCAGCGGTTCGACTTTCGCAACATCGCCACCCAGCGCATCGCCGACCACCTCGCCGACGTGCTCCAGCGCGAGCAGATCGAAGCCGACGAACAGGTCGTCTGGCAACTCGCCCGCCTCGGCAACGGCTCGATGCGCGATGCGCTCTCGCTGCTCGATCGTCTGATCGCCACCGGCGTCTCTCCGCTGACGCCCGAGACGCTCGAACAGATGCTCGGCCTGCCGCCGCAGCAACTGGTGATTAACCTCGTCGACGCCTTCGCCGCCGGCGACGTGAAAACCGCCTTGGAAACCACCGGCGAACTGCTGGCCCGCGGCATCAGCCAGGACCAGCTTATCGAAGTGCTCATCGAACGGCTGCGCCAGCTCATGCTCATCGCCGCCTGCGGGGAAGCCAGCGACCTTGTCGAGCTAGCCGAGGACGCGAGGCAGCAGGCCGCCAGCCAGGCGAAGCAGTTTGATCCGCCGGCGTTGACCTACATGATCGCGCTGTGCGACAGCCTCCAACGGCAAGCCAAGTCCAGCCCCAACCCGCGAGCGCTGCTGGACGCGGTGGTCGTCCGGCTGGCGCTGGCCGAGAAGATGGCCGACGTCGCCGCACTGCTGGCCGGCGGCGGCGGTGCGACGCCTGAAAAAAAAAAGCCCGTGACCCCCGCCCGAGCGTAGAACCATCCACCCCCGCCCCGTCCGCCCCAATGCGGCCGGCCCACTTCAGTGGGCCGGAGCCTACGACGCCCGCACCCCCCGCGGAGCCTGCCCCGTCCGACGCCTCCGCCCCTGGCCCCGCCCCGCTTGACAGCGACGACCCCGCCGCCGTCTGGTCCGCCGTGCTCGAACGGGCGATGCAGAAGCCGTCGTGGGCGTGGCTGCGTTACGTCGAGCTGGCCAATCTCGACGACGAGCGGGCCGTGCTGCGGGTCGTGCCGGGGCATCGCGAGGTGTTTGCATTCATCACCGACGTCCGGCTGACGCAGATTGGCAAGGTGATCGAAGACGTGGTCGGCCGACGCGTGCGCGTCACGATCGACCGCGGCCCGACCGGCGCGCCGGACACAGGCGACGCCGCCTCGGGCCAGCCCGGCCAACCCGCCGGCGGCGACCGCCGCGAGGCCATGGGCTTGCCGCTAGTCCGCCAGGTGCTCGAAATTTTCCCCGAAGCCAGCCTCATCGACATCCGCGAAACCAAGCCCGCGCCGCCGACGGACCAGAAACCGTGATGGCTGCGCCGGCAAAGGATTCGTTACAACAGACAGGGCGCACGGCGCGTGCGGCCCGACAAGGTTCACCATGAAACAGACCGACGAAATCGCCCGTCGGCGGACGTTTGCGATCATCTCGCACCCCGACGCCGGCAAAACCACGCTCACCGAAAAGCTGCTGCTCTATGGCGGCGCCGTCCAGCTTGCCGGCTCAGTCACCGCGCGCAAAAACCAGCGGGCGACCACGTCCGACTGGATGGAACTGGAGCGCAAGCGCGGCATCTCCGTCAGCTCCACTGTGCTCCAGTTCGACTACGCCGGCCATCGCATCAACCTGCTGGACACGCCGGGGCATAAAGACTTTTCAGAGGACACGTATCGCGTGCTCACGGCCGTGGACGCGGCGGTGATGGTCATTGACGCGGGCAAGGGCATCGAGGCCGAGACGCGCAAACTGTTCGAAGTCTGCCGGCAGCGAGGCGTACCGATTTTCACGTTCATGAACAAGCTCGACCGGCCGACGCGCGAGCCGCTGGAGTTGCTCGACGAGTTGGAAAGCGTGCTGGGGATTCATGCGTATGCGATGAACTGGCCGCTGGGCACGGGGCCGGACTTCAAGGGGGTGTTCGACCGCCGGGCGGGGCAGGTGCACCTGTTCGAGCGGACGGCGCATGGCAGCTATCCGTCGCCGGTGGAGGTGGGGGGCATTGACCATCCGCTGATCCGCGACCGGCTGGATGCGGGGACGCTGGAAATGGTGCAGGAAGAGCTTGCCATGCTCGACGAGGCGGGGGCGGATTTCGATGTATCGGCGGTGACGCGAGGCGAGTTGACGCCGGTGTTTTTCGGCAGCGCGATGAACAACTTCGGCGTGCAACTGCTGCTGGACAGTTTTCTCGAACACGCCCCGGCCCCGACGCCGCGCCAGGCCGAGTCGGGCCCGGTCGCACCGACACAGCCGGCGTTTTCCGGCTTCGTGTTCAAGATTCAGGCGAACATGGACCCGCGCCACCGCGACCGCATCGCCTTCGTCCGCGTCGTCTCGGGCAAGTTCACGCGGGAGATGACCGTGACGCACGCGCGGACGGGCAAGCCGATGCGGCTGTCCAACGCGCAGGCGCTGTTCGGCCGGGACCGCGAGACGGTGGAGGAGGCGTATCCCGGCGACGTGGTGGGCATCGTCGGCGGCCGGGACCTGGGCATCGGCGACACGCTCACGGAAGACCCGGGCATCGTCTACCACGAAATCCCCCGCTTCCCGCCCGAGTGCTTCGCCTACCTGCACAACCCCACGCCCGCGCAGTACAAGCGGTTCGACCAGGGGCTGCGGCAGTTGCTGCAGGAAGGCGTGGTGCAGGGCTTCGAACTGCCGCAGCGTCGGCAGAAGGTGACGCTGCTGGCGGCGGTGGGGCCGTTGCAGTTTGAGATCGTGAAGTATCGGCTGGAGAGCGAGTACGGGGCGGAGTCGCGCGTGGAGCCTGCGCCGTGGTCGATGGTGCGCTGGCTGGCGGACGAGACGACGCCCGAGGCGCGGTCGGCGATGTATCTGCCGGGCAACGTGGAGTGGGCGGTGGGCCCGCGCGGGGAGCCGGTACTGCTGTTCTCCGACGCGTGGCAGGAGCGGTATTTCCAGGAGCGCAACCCGGACGTGACGCTGCTGGCGCAGCCGGGGAAGGGCGTGTCGGAGCAGGTTTGAGCATGTCGTGGTCACGAGAGCGGTTGCCATTCAGGTATGGCGTTTAGCCCCGCCGCCTATGGCGGGGCGGGCCCCGGAGGCGCCCCTGCGTGGGCGCGGGGGCTAAACTTCCTCATCCAATCACCCGCTGTGTCTGAATTGAAACTGTTCTATTGAGGAAGGTGATCCACATCACTCCAGTTCGCCGATGGCCACTTCGCCGCTGGTGGGGTGGATGGTGAGGGTGAGCGTGCGGCCGTCGTCGGCGAGGGTGATGGTGGCCGGCTCAGGCTGGGGCAGATGCCCGAAGCGGCCGAAGGCAAGGGTGGGGGCGTCATCGAAGTCGAGGCTGTGGATGGTGACGCCGGCGAGACTGGCGGCGCGGCCGTGGCCGAACGTGATGACATAGGGGCCAGGATCGATCGGGTGGTCGATGGGCGTGTCGGGCGTCTCGGCGCGGGCGAGGTGGTAGCCCGAACCGTCGTCGGCGAAGACAAGCACGGTGGGGCGGTCGGCGCGGGTGAGCGTGGCGATGCGGGTCTGGTCGATGTCGGCGGCAAGCATGCGAGCGGCGGAGGCGAGGCGTGTGCCGGCGGTCTGGCCGAGCATCGGCGCGGCGAGGGCGGCGGCGATGGCGACCACGGCGATCACCACGATCAACTCGGGCATCGTGTATCCGCCGGCGCGTGTGGGTTGGCAGTCGCCTCTCATATGAAGGTCATCGGCATATCGGGGCGTGCAGTTCGGTGGCGGCGGCGGTTGTCACCGGCGGACTGGCGCGGTGGTGACGGGTGTAACGGTTGGGAAACCCCGCCGGGCCTCGCGGCAGGGCGGTGGCGTCGTCAGCGGTAAACCTGGCGGGCGGCGCGGCCGATATTCGAGAGGTTGGCAGCGCGACTGCGCGGCCGACGTGGGGAGACGATATGCACCTGGTATGGAGCAGGATGAGAGACGATCGACGACGCCATCGCCGGCGATGTGCGGCGGGGTTCACGTTGACCGAGGCGTTGCTGGCGTCGGTGGTGCTGGCGTTTGCCGTGGCGGCGCTGATGCAGGCAGTCGTGGCGGGTCAGATGCAGACGTACCACGCGCTGCACGAAACGCGTGCGGCGGCGCTGAGCGAGGCGATGCTCGACGAGTTGTTGAGCGTGCCTTACAACGAACTGCCCGACTGGCACGGCTTCGAGCAGTCGGCGGGCGAGGTCGCCGACGTGCACGAGCAGCTTTACGACGAGCCGTTCCAGCGGTTCGAGCAGACGGTGGCAGTGACGAACCAGACGCTGGACGTGCCGGGGCTGGGGGAGGTTGCCGGGCGGGTGGTGACGATCACGGTGCGCGACGAGCGGGCGGGGCAGTGGACGGTGCAGCGGTTCGTGCGCGAGCCGGCGGCGGGGGGCGGGCCCGGTGGCGGAGGTGGTGGCAGTGGGGATGAGATGGTGGAAGAAACGGAAGAAGACGAGGGCGACGACGATGCGGACGGCGGCGGCCCGCCCGGTGGTGGCGGCCCGCCTGGCGGTGGCGGTGGCCCACCCGGTGGTGGCGGCGGCCCGCCCGGTGGTGGCGGTGGCCCGCCCGGTGGAGGAGGGGGTCCGCCATGGTGATGCACATGAAAATGAACGCGAGGGTGGCCGTGCCGCATGCGGGGGCACGCAGGCGAGCCCGATCGTCGGCGCGTTGCCGGGGGGTGACGGCGGTGGAACTGATGCTGGCGATGGCGGTCACGGCCGTGATCGGTCTGGCGGTGGCGGCGATGGTTTCGGCCACCAGCTATGGCACGGACTCCAGCCGTGACCTGCGTGAGTTGGTCGTGCGCTGCAAGACGCTGAGCAGCCGTATCAACGACACGGTCCGGCAAAGCGACCGCGTGCTGGCGGCGGGCGACGACTACCTCGTGCTCTGGAGCGACGTCAACGGCGACGGTGAGCCGAGCCTGCACGAACTGCACCGCCTGCAACTGGACGGCGACGCCCGCGAACTGCTCGCCCACACCGCCTCGGACACCGCACCGGACACCACATGGTCGGTCGACGCCGACTTCGCCGCGATCACCGCTTCGCTGATGACCAGCCCGAGCTTCCCCGCCCACCGCTGGGCCGGGGGCGTGTCGACCTGGCAGCTCACACTGGACGCCGCCGACCCGCGCGACGCCCGGCTGGTCAGCTACCGGCTGTCGCTGGTCGCCGGCGATCTGCACGAATCCGCCATCAACGCCGCCTCGCTGCGCAACCGTTAAACGGATCACCCGCCCATGAACGCCTTGCCCGCACCTTCCCAACCGCGCGTCTATCTTCGCCATGCGTCACCCGCCGCAGCGCGCGAGCGTGGTGTGGCGTTGATGCTGGTGGTGGTGGCGTTGGTGATGGCGACGATGCTGGCCGTGCCGTTCCTGGCGGCGCAGAGCACGTCGTCGGCGGTGGGGCAGAACATCGCCCGCCACAGCCAGGCCCAGGCCGTCGCCGAGTCGGGGCTGGAGCTGACGCTGGCGTACATCCACGCCCAGCCCGACTGGCGGCAGGCGCAGCAGCCGGGCGCCTGGCTGGACGACTACGCCTTCGCCGACGGCACGATCGACGTCCACGTCGAAAGCGAAGATGAGGAAGCGACCACACTCGACGGCCCGGTGATCGTTACCAGCACCGGCTTCCACCGCGGCGTCAGCCACACCGTGCACGCCCGGGTCGAGGGCAGTGCGCCGACCGGCGGCGGCCTGTTGCCGTACGGCCTGGCGGTGGCGGAGAGCGTGACCATGACCGGCAACGTGCTCGTCAATGCCATGGACTCCCGCGTCGACACCTACAGCCCCTGGGCGCCTGGCAACGGCCACGCCACCGTCGCCACCAACGCCACCGGCAACAACCAGTTCAGCATCACCGGCAGCTCGACCGTCGACGGCGATGTGCTCGTCGGCCACGGCGGCAACGCGTCTCAGATCATCAAAACCACGGGCACCGCCAGTGTCACCGGCGACGCCGACAGCCTCGACGAGCCTATGACACTGCCCAGCGTCACTCTCCCCAGCCCGCTGCCCGCCTCGCAAGGCGATGCCAGCTTCTCAAGCTGGGGCGTCGAAACCCTGACCGACGGGACCTACCACTACGACGCCTTCGCCGTCTCCGGCTCATTGACCGTCCACATCGAAGGCGACGTCGTCATCGTCGCCGACGACCTGTTCCAACTTGCAGGCTCGAGCAGCCTCATCCTCCAGCCCGACGCCACGCTCACCGTCTACGCCGACCGCTACCGTTTCACCGGCAACGTCCGCATCAAACACCAGAACCACCACGACCCCACCGCCACACGCCTCTACCAGACCGGCACGGCCGACCTCGACGTCGTCGGCTCTGCCGAACTCGCCGCCAGCATCGTCGCCCCCGACGCTCAGCTCGACCTTCGAGGCAACGCCCGCCTGTTCGGTGCGTTCCAGGGCGACAGTGTCAGTCTCAAAGGCAGCGCCCGTTTCACGCAGGACCACGCACTGCTCGAAGGCGGCGGCGGCACCGCCGGCTCGGATGGCGGCAGCGGCTACATCGTCCGCTGGTTCAGCAGTGAATGAAAAAGCCCACGGATTCAATCCGTGGGCTTCGTTCGTGAACATGATCAGCGAAGGTCAGGTGGCCGAGGCGGCGGCGTTGCGCTTGGGCCGGGCGGCGGCGCCGGTGCGGGCGGACTCGTAGATGGCGTCCATCAGCTCGCTTTGCACGATGCCGTTGACGGGCGTGGCGGCGGGCTCGGCCTTGCCGCGGATGGCGTCGATGAAGTTGTCGTCGGGAGTGACGGCTTCGCCGACGATGGTGGGGTACTTGACGCGGTTGGGGCCGTCGAAGACTTCGATCCACGAGCCGTTCCAGCCGTCGACGTTGATCTTGCCCTTTTCGAACATGAAGCTCATGTGTCCGCCCCCGGTGGGGCAGTTGCCGCCGATGACGATGGAGGCGAGTACGCCGTTGCCGAAGCGGATGTTGACCGAGGAGTTGATGTCGACGGGCGTGCCGTGGTTGTCGACGAAGGCGAAGACCTGGTCGATGTCGGCCTCGACGGACCAGACGAGGCTGTTGAACAGGTGAGCGCCGGAGTCGTACGCCTGGCCGCCGCCGGAGAGGGCGGGATCCTGCCGCCACTTGCCGGCCGTGCCGCGCATCCAGCCCTGGCTGAGGTGGCCGACGACCAGCTCCAGCTTGCCGAAGCGTTCGGAGCGGATGGCTTCGCGGATGAACTGCAGCTCGGGCGTACAGGAGCTGTTGTACCCGACGACGACGATCTTGCCGCTGGCGTCGGCGCGGGCCTTGAGTTCATAGGCCTGCTCGGCCTCGGTGACCATGGGCTTTTCGATGAAGGTGTGGCAGCCGGCGTCGAGCGCCTGCATCGCGTGATCGAAGTGCATGGTGTGGGGCGTGCAGATGAACACCGCATCGGGCGTCGCCTCGCGGTACATCTCGGCCGGGTCGGTGAACTGGGCGGGCGCGGCGCTGTCGTCGGCGAGGTGGCGTTCGATGTAGCCGGCGGTGATTTCCTTTTTCACGTCACACAGCGCGACGATCTGCACGTCGTCGCGCTTCTTGAGCCGTTGGGCATGAGCGCCGGCGAAACCACCACAACCGAGAATGGCGACACGGACTTTGGAAGACATCGTTGCGTTCCTTTGGGAATGAGGGACGAGCACGCGACAAGCGGCGCGGCTCAAGGGTGCGGAGTTGTATTACGCATGCACGAGGAAGTCGCGGGAGGCGAGCAGGCCGCGTTGTTCGCCTTCCTCGGAGCCGTTGAAGTTTTCGTCTTCCAGTTCGATGCTGACCTTGCCTTCGTAGCCGGCGTCGGCGAGCTGCTGGAAGAGGCGGGTCCAGGGGATGACGCCGTGGCCGGGGATGGTGTAGCGCCAGTGGTGGCCGCCGAAGCCGTGCGGTTTGGCTTCGCTGGCGGGCTGGAGGTTGCCATGCTGGTAGCGGCCTTCGCCGAGCAGGTCGGTGTCTTTGGCGTGGACGTGATGGATGCGGTCGGCGAACTCGCGGGCGAAGCGGAGCGGGTCGATGCCCATGCGGACGAGGTGGGAGGGGTCGTAGTTGACGCCGAGGCGGTCGCTGCCGACGCGGTCGAACAGCAGCCGGCAGTCGGCGGGGGTGCAGGCGAGGGCGTGGTGGTGGGGCGGGCCGCCGGGATAGCCTTCGATGACGAGGTGGGCCTTGTCGACCTTGGCGTCGTCGAGTTGCTGGCAGAGTTGGCCGTAGCCGTCGACGGCGAGCTTGAGGTTTTCCGCCCGGTTGCCTTCGCGGTTTTCCGGAAAGACGACGACGAAGAAGTTGGTGACGCCCAGCGGGACGACCTCGGCGATGTAGTCGGCGCATTGCTTGGCGGTGTCGCTCCGCTTGGCCGGGTCGGCCGAGGCGAGGCCGGTCCATGGCTGGGGCAGGTCGACCGAGCCGAGGCCCGCGTCGCGCAGGCCCTGGAGTTCCTCGACAGGCAGGGCCGAGGTGTCGAGGTGGGCGAAGCCATGCTCACGGGCGAAGCGGGTGAGGCTGGCGGCGTCTTTCTGCCAGGGGCTGCCGCCCACGCGAAAGCCGATGGGGAACGATCCGGTGCGGGTGTGGACTTGGGGCATTAGCGGTTTTTCTCGATGAACTGGAGCGTCTCGGGTGCAGTGGAAGTTCAATCCGCTAGCGTAGCGACGGTACCGGGCTTTTCAAACCGGGCTTTGTCTGAGAATCCTGTCACCGGACTTTGGGACGGAGACAGGGCTTGTGGGATGGGGTATGATGCACGGGCCTGTCCGAGCGTTACGCGTCCTTTCACGGTGGAGCGGTTTAGCGTGCGATGTTCTCAACGTCAGACGTCCTTCCCATTTCAGGTTCTGTACAGCGTGCTGGTGGCGCTGCTGACGGCCGGGACCACCCTGGCGGACGAGCCGGACGGGCTGGAACTGAGCCAGGCCAGCGGCATGGCCGGCGTGCCGGCCTACCAGGCCGAGCGGTGGGGGCTGGTGCGGTCGGTGGTCAACAACCGGACCGGACAGGTGCAGACGCCGTTGGTGGTCCACGCCGTAGGCGATCACCGGCACGTGCAGTTCGCCCATCGCCTCTGGCTGCCACCACACACCCGGCGGACGCTGTTGACGCCCGTGATGCCGTTGTCGCCGCCGCGGGGCGACGAGCGGTCGATTCCGATCCAGACCTGGCTGATTGACGATGCGGACGGCCGGGAGCGGGCCGCCCCGCCGAGCGACGGGCTGCTGCTGGCCAGCCGTGGCTCGTTCCAGACCGGCATGATGAGCGACCGCGACGACGACCTGCCGATCGACATGGCGGCGTCGTTGCGCGAGGCGGCCGGGCTCGGGCCCGGGGCCGCGTATGTCAGCGACGATGGTGCGCCGACGCTGCCCGCTGCGTGGGGCGTGCTCGATGCGTTGATCATCTCCCGCACGCCGGAGTTGAACCCGGCCCAGTTCGACGCGCTGCGCCAATGGGTGCTCGCCGGCGGCCGACTCTGGATCATGCTCGACAAGGTCGACCCCGACTTCGCCCGCCGGCTGCTCGGCGACGCGTGGGGCGTCTCCCCGGTCGACCGCGTCCACCTGGATGCCTTCACGCTGGAAAGCACCGGGCAAAGCGAGCCGCTGGCGGTGCAGTATGACTACGGCTACGAACTGCGGCGCGTGCACGCGCCGCAGATGCACGTGACCCACCGCGTGCAGGGCTATCCCGCCGCTGCCTGGCAGCGCGTGGGGGCCGGCACCTTGCTGGTGACGACGCTGCATGCCGGCGCCTGGCTGGACGCCGAGGGCGGCATGACGCCGCCGCTGGAGGAGCTGACCTGGTTTTTCGAATCGGCCGAGCCTGGTGTGGCCGAGCAGACCGCCGCCGCGCGTGAGGCGATGAGCGGGCAGGCGGGGGCGCAGATCGGTTATACCATTCTCAGCCGCACGCCGGTGTTCGTTGTGCTCGGCCTGTTTGCCGTGGCGCTGCTGCTCGGCGGCGTGATGCTCGCGCGGGGCAACCGCCTGGAGTGGATCGGCCTGGTCGGGGTGGCGATGGCGCTGCTCACCGCCGGCGTGCTCGTGGGCATGGGCAAGCTGCGCCAGAGCGAGCACCCGATGACCCTCGCCACCGCTGACTTTGTCCAGCCCGTGCGCGATCGGCCCGACGGCATCGCGCGGGGGGTGGCCAGCGTCTTCCGGCCCGACCACGCGCCGGGGCAGGTCACTTTCACCGGCCCGGGCGAGGCGATCGCCTTTCCCACCGATGCCCGCCGCGCCAGCGAACGGACGCGGATGGTCTGGCACGGCCTGGAGCGGTGGGAGTTTCCCGACTTCACGCTCCCCTCCGGCGCGGCGCGCAGCTTCGAGGTCGACCGCATGGTCGCGTTGGACCGCCCGCTGGGCGTCACCGCCCGCCTCACCGACGCGGGACTGGCCGGGCAGGTGGAAGGTCTTGCTGGCCAGTCGCTCGACGACGCCTTGGTCGCGCTGCCCAACGGGCGCATGGCCGTGCGCCTCGACGCCGAGGGCCGGTTCACCGCCGGGCTCGACGACCGGCTCACGGGCGGGCAGTATGTCCGGGCCGTGTCGGCGCTGGGCACGCTCGGGCAGGCACAACTCAGCCGGCAGACGGCCTACCGGAAGCTGCTCGGCCAGGGCGGCTTCTCCACCGAGCCGATGCTGATGGGCTGGACCGACGCGCCGGACGCGCCGCTGGAGATGTCGTACGACGCGGTTCACCGGGGCCAGCGGCTGGTCGCGCTGCCCTTGCGGTTGCAGGCGCCGGAGGCGGGCGAGCGTGTGACCGTGCCTGCGCCGATGATGGCGATGCACCCGTTCCGCGACGGCCGTGCCAGTGGCATGTCGGTTTACGATGTGAACAACCGCGAGTGGGTCAGCCCGATCAGCCAGCCGATGGAACTGCTCATGCGCTTCGATCCGCCCGAAGCGCTGCGATCGCTTGACATTGATGCGGCGGTGCTCGAACTGCAACTGGACGCCCCGGGGTGGGAGTACGAAGTGCTGCGTTACCGCGACGGCCAGGCGGAGGCGGTTCACGCGGACAGCGATCCCGCCGGCCGGCTGCGCATCGAACTCGACCACGACCAGGCGCCGTTCATGCACGAGACCGGCGTCGTCGTCGTCGGCCTGCGCATGAGCCCGCAGCCCGGCACGGACCACACCAGCGGCTGGAGCCTGCAACGGATGGACCTGACCATCCAGGGCGTCGCCCGCTAACATCCCCGACAACGTCAAACACGCCAGCACACGGCTTCATCCCCCTTGGAATCGCATGATGAGTGACCAACCCGTCGTCCAGACCCGCGAGCTCACCAAACGCTACGGCGAGTTCGTCGCCCTCGATTCACTGACCATGAGCGTCGACCGCGGGCACATCCTCGGCTTCATCGGCCCCAACGGCGCCGGTAAGACCACCACCATCAAAATCCTCGTGGGCCTCTCCAAACCCACCTCCGGCACCGCCACCATCGCCGGCGCCGATTGCGTCCGCGACTCCCGGCAGATCAAACGCCTCGTCGGCTACATGCCCGACACGTTCGGCTCATACGAAAACATGCGCGTCCGCGAATACCTCGACTTCTTCGGCGCGGCGTTCAAGATCCCTCGCAAAGACCGCCTCAAACGCATCGACGAATGCCTGGAGATCACCGGTTCGACCTACATGAAAGACCGCTATGTCGAAGCGCTCTCGCACGGCATGAAGCAGCGCGTCGGCATCGCCCGCACGCTGCTGCACGACCCGCAGGTGCTCATCCTCGACGAGCCGGCCAACGGCCTGGATCCGCAGGCGCGCATCGAGATGCGCCAGATCCTGCTCCGTCTCGCGGAGATGGGCAAGACGCTGATCGTCACCAGCCACATCCTGCCCGAACTGTCGCGCATCTGCGACACGGTCGCCATCGTCATCCAGGGCCAGCTCCGCGCCTTCGGCACGCTGGAGCAGATCATGCGGAAAATCAGCCAGCGGCGGATCATGGAAGTGCAGCTCACCGAGCAGGCGGACGTGAAAAAGTGTGCCGCGCTGCTCAAGCAGCACGTCGAGGAAGATGCGGAGATCACGCCCTCCGAGGCCGAGGCCGAGGTCCGCTTCACCACGACGCGTGACGACGCCCAACTCGCCGAACTGCTGGCGCTGCTCGGGCAGTCGGGGTTGAAGCTGGTGCAGTTCCGCGAAGTGCCGCTGGATCTCGAAGACGCGTTCCTCTCCGTCACCCGCGGCGTCAGCGGCGGCAGCGGGGATCGACCAGGCCGTATGTCAATGGACAATGCACAATTCACAATGAACAAAGAAGAAAAGGCCGAGACCAGCTAACTCTTTGCGTCCCTGTCTCTCGCTGCTTTGTGCACTGTAAATTACCAATTGTGAATTGAAATGAACAACCCCATCATCCAACGCGAACTGATCGGCACGCTTCGCACGCCGCGGGCGCTGGTGCTCATGCTCGCGCTCGTCGTCGGCCTCGCCGCGCTCGTGCTCATCCGCTGGCCCAGTGATGCGATGGTCGACATCATCACCGGCGCTGAGGCGCAGCAGGTGCTTCGCGTGTTCGGCTACGGGTTGATGGTCGCGCTGATCCTCATCGCCCCCGTCTTCCCGGCCACCAGCATCGTGAAGGAAAAACTCAAGGGCTCGCTCGCGCTGCTGCTGAACTCACCCATGAGCCCGTGGGCGATCATGGCGGGCAAGCTGCTGGGGTCGCTGGGCTTTCTGCTCGTGCTGCTGCTGCTGAGCGCGCC
>JBBDPC010000040.1:0-5846 GCA_040876735.1 Phycisphaeraceae bacterium
TCAGTCGAGGCTCATGGTCATGAGGAACTCGGCGTTGGTGCGGACCTTCTTCAGCCGGCTCTTGATCAGCTCCATGGCTTCGACGACGTTCATGTCGGCGAGCACCTTGCGGAGGCGGTAGACCAGTTCCAGCTCCTTGGGATCGAGCAGCAACTCCTCGCGGCGGGTGCCGGAGGCGGAGATGTCGATCGCGGGGTAGACGCGTTTTTCGACCAGTCGGCGGTCGAGGTGGAGTTCGCTGTTACCCGTGCCCTTGAACTCTTCGAAGATGATGTCGTCCATCTTCGAGCCGGTGTCGACCAGGGCGGTGGCGATGATGGTGAGCGAGCCGCCGTTTTCGATCGCGCGGGCCGAGCCGAAGAACTTCTTGGGGCGTTGCAGGGCGTTGGAATCGAGGCCGCCGGTGAGGATTTTGCCCGAGTGGGGCATTTCGGTGTTGTAGGCCCGGGCCATGCGGGTGATCGAGTCCATGAGGATGACCACGTGCTCGCCGGTCTCGACGAGTCGGCGGGACTTCTCCATGACCATGTCGCAGACCTGCACGTGGCGGGCGGACTGCTCGTCGAACGTGCTGGCGACGACCTCGACCTCGTCGGGCGTGTTGTTCTTGAAGTCGGTGACTTCCTCGGGGCGTTCGTCGATCAGCAGGACCAGGACCTTGACGTCCGGGTAGTTGGTGATGATGGACTTGGCCATCTTCTGGAGCAGGACGGTCTTGCCGGTGCGGGGCGGGGCGACGATCAGGCCGCGCTGGCCTCGGCCGATGGGGGTGACGAGGTCGACGATGCGCATTTCCAGGTTGTCCTCCGCGCCGCTGACTTCGAGCACGTAGCGTTCGTGCGGGTGCAGGGGGGTGAGGTCTTCGAAGGGCGTGACGTCGTTGAGGGCGTCGGGCGCCTGACCGTTGATGGCGTCGACGCGCAGCAGGGCGAAGTAGCGTTCGCTTTCCTTCGGCGGGCGGATGGTGCCCTGGACGATGTGCCCGACCTTGAGGCCGAAGCGTCGGATCTGGCTGGGCGAGACGTAGATGTCGTCCGGGCAGGCGAGGTAGGAGTACTCGGGGCTGCGGAGGAAGCCGAAGCCGTCGGGCAGGATTTCGAGCACGCCTTCGCCGTACATCAGGCCCTGCTTGGTGACGTGCTTCTGGAGGATCTGGAAGATCAGGTCATGCTTTTTCAGGCCCGAGTAGTTGGTGATGCCCTCGGCCTTGGCCATGTCGTGCAGTTCATCGACCGTCATCTTCTGCAGATCGCGGATCGAGAGGTCGCTGCGCTTGGCCAGCTCGTACCGTTCCTGGGTCTCGGCGTCGAGCTGGGCGTCGGTCTGCGGCGACTTGGCGGGCTTCTTGGCCGGCGCTTCTTCGGCGGGCGGTTGGGCTTCGGTGTCGGGTTCGGTTTCGGGCGTCGCGGCCTCTTCGCTGGTGGCGGCGGCCTTGCGGCGGGTGGTTTTGGTGGTCTTGGTGGCCATTGGTGGATGCTCCTTGGGGTCGGGTGTGGCTCGGCCTAGATACCGGCCACGGCGGGGTGAAAAGAAAGCCTGGATGTCCAGTGGGATTCAAGTCTAGCTGGAATGCACGTTTGATTGAGCCTTGAGCCGTTCGCTTTAAGCCTTCAGCCAGAATGTTCCCGTCCGTTTGGTCTGTCGCTGGCTCATGGCTTAAAGCGAACGGCTCAGGGCTCAAGGAAGATAATGTCCACGGCCAGGCGGACACGTTCTGCAGGTAGGGCGGATGCGCTGATCGGAAGTGGCGGTGACGGTCGTCGAAGAACGAATTTCGACGGACGGATTCGCCAGCGGGCAAAGCAGGCCTGCATCATCAAGCGGGTTCTATGCGTTGGAGTATCTGGGAAAGTGCGTGGCGGGCCTGCTCCCGGACGAGCGGCTCTCCCACGCCATTGTCCAGTACATAATCGGCCCGGTTTCGCTTCATGTCAAGTGACGCCTGATTTTTCTCCCGCCGATCCAACTCCGCCGACGACCACCCCCGCGTCTCCCGCACCCGCTGCTCGCGCACCGCCCGCGACGCGTCCACGAACACCAGCACGTCGCACTCGGCGTCGACCCCCTGCTCCAGCAGCAGCGGGCTGTCTTCCACGATCGCCCGCACCGCCGGGTCCGCCCCGTGCTGCTCGCGCAACGCCTGACGACGCTCATGCACCCGCGGATGCACCAGCGACTCCAGTTGGTGCAGCGCCTCGGGATTGTCGAACACGATCGCCCCCAGCGCCTTGCGGTCGATCCGCCCGTCGGCGTCGAGCACGCCCGGGCCCCACCATTGCCGAACCTGCTCGCGCACCGCCGGCTCATCGAGCGTTTCACGGGCCAGACGGTCGGCGTCGATCACCGCCGCCCCTTCACGCTCGAACAGTCGGGCGACGAAGCTCTTGCCCGAACCCGGCGCGCCGAGCAGGCCGATGACCGGCTTGCGGGTCGGTGCGGCGGGGCGGGCGTGGGGGTCGGCTGTGGCATGCATGGCGGAGGGCCACCTGTTCTATCTCATGACGCATCTGAACCCCCTTCCCAAAGGGAGGGGAGTAGATCACATGCCGTTCGCCTCGGTGTCGCCTGCTGGCTCCGTATCGTCCGCTTCCTGCTGCCAGCGTTCGATCGTCATTTTCGTGACGGATACATATCGGCCAAGGTAGCGGTCGGCGACGTCCTGCAACGCCGGCACGTCCCGGTCGACCGTGACGACGTCGAACAGTACGCGCTCCTGCCGGTCCAGTGCCGTGCGCAAGTGGTCCAGTTCCGCCTCGCTCGGGCGTCGGCCGGTGATGAGAATCACCTGGCGCGGCGCCGCATGCAGGGCCCGCTCCACCGCCAATCCCAGCGACGGCTCGCCTTCGCTGGCGATGCGACTGTGGAATGCCGTCAGGTCGGATTCGCGCCAGGCCGTCAGCGGCTGCGGCGTGGTCGGGTGCACCGACCGGTCGTCGCCCGTGGCATAGACCAGGCCCGCCACGTTGCCCGCGTCGCGGTGCAGCAGGCCGGCTCGCATCACGTCGTTGACCTCCGCCAGCCATGGCCGGCTCGCCTCCGCGGCGTCCACCACCACCATCACGCTTTCGGCCAGCGGCAGGCCGAGCACGTTGGCGTGCGGGATGCGGTAGGGGTTGGCGCGGTTGTTGTAGACGAATGCTTCGCTGGGCGGCGCGGCCTGTTCCGGCGTCTCCTGCTGCACCGTGCTGAGCACCCACACCGCCGCAGCGCTCATCGCCAGCACGCCCAGCAGCACGCCCACGAACACCAGGGCTGTGGCCGCCCGCACGACCGTCCGCTTCTTTTTCGCCGCGGTGGGAATGCGTGCGTGCCCGCTGACGCGCACTTCCTTGCCCGAGGTCGTGGTGTAGACCTGCTCGCTCGGCTCGGCGTCGAAGGCGTCCGCCGGCTCGGCGGGTTCGTGCGGTTGCGCTGCCGGCTCGTCCGCGACGGCTTCGGCAGGGGTGTCGGGAGTCGCCGGTCGTTCGGGCCGTGCGGGGCGAGGAGCGTCCGGGCGGTCCGGGGCGTCCGGACGGTCCGGACGACGCTGGCTCACCGCCTCCGCCGCCTGGCCGCCATCCACCGGCACGGTCATCAGCGTGCCACAGTTCGAGCACCGGCAGACCCCGCCTGCGAAGCCGGCGTCCAACTCCAGCAACTGGTCGCATCCCGGGCATTCCAACTCAAGCGTTTTCATGCGCCATTTCCTTCCGCAGCTAGCGGCTCAGTGATCCCCCGTCGACACCAGCCCCAACTCGATCAGCTTTTCGTACATCCCCCGTGCCGCATGCCCCCGATGGCTGATCCGGTTCTTTGCTTCCGGCGAAAGCTCCGCCGTCGTCCGGCCAAGGTCGGGCACGAAAAACAGCGGGTCGTAGCCGAACCCGTTCGCCCCCCGGCCACGCTCGGGCTGTGACGGGTCCGCCGCCTCGGCGGGCAGCAGGATGCGCCCTTCCACCGTGCCGCGCACCGTCGCCCGCGCCTGCCCGCCATCGCCCGGTTCGGCCAGCGCCATCACGCAGACGAACCGGGCCGTCCGCTCGGCTGCCGGCGTGTCGCCCAGCCGGTCCAGCAGCAGCCGGTTGTTCGCCAGGTCCACCTCGGCACGCGGACCGCTTGCCCCGCTGTACCGGGCGCTGCGCACCCCGGGCTCACCGGCCAGGGCGTCGACCGCCAGCCCCGAGTCATCCGCCAGGCAGGGCAGCCCTGTCGCCGCCGCGTAATGCCGAGCCTTCTTGATCGCATTCGCCTCGAACGTCGCGCCGTCTTCCACCGGCTCGTCCACGTCCACCGCCACCGCCGCCAGCGACACCAGTTCCACGCCCGCCTCCCCGTGGGCGCAGGCATTGAAGATCGCCTGCAACTCCTCCAGCTTGTGGGGGTTGCCGGTCGCCAGCACGATGCGTGGTCGCGGTTCGCTCATCAAACGCACAGGATAGGCCAACCCCGCCGCCGTTGCAGCGTCACAGTTTCCTCACCCCCGCCGATCCGCTAAAATAGCGGGCTATCCCCCCACAGCCGCTTGCGGCTTAGCGCGGCCGCCCCCGGCCAAGGAGTGCCCCCATGCCCCGACCGATGACCTTGACTGAAAAAATCCTCGCCGGCCACTCGGGCCGGGCCGACGTCACCCCCGGCGACAACGTCTGGGTCGACGTCGATGTGCTCATGACCCACGACGTCTGCGGCCCCGGCACGATCGGCATCTTCAAGAAAGAGTTCGGCGAGAATGCCAAGGTCTGGGACAACACGCGCATCCCCATCATCCCCGACCATTACATCTTCACCGCCGACGACAAATGCCACCGCAACATCCAGATCCTGCGCGACTTCGTCGTCGAGCAGGGCATCAAGTATTACTACGACCCCGACTTCCTCGACACGCACCAGGGCTCGGGCATGCCCAACCCCTACCGCGACCCGACCAAGACCAACTACAAGGGCGTCTGCCACAAGGCCCTGCCCGAGGAAGGCCATTGCCGGCCCGGTGAAATCCTGCTCGGGACCGACAGCCACACCTGCACCGCCGGGGCGTTCGGCCAGTTCGCCACCGGCGTGGGCAACACTGACGCCGCCTTCACCATGGGCACCGGCAAGACCTGGCTGAAGGTCCCGCCGACGATGAAGTTCGTCTTCCACGGCGAGATCCCGCCTTACCTCACCGCCAAGGATCTCATCCTCGCCGTCATCGGCCAGATCGGCTTCGCCGGCGCGACCTACAAGGCGATGTATTTCGCCGGCGAAGGCATCGGCAGCCTCACGCTCGAGGACCGGATGACGTTGACCAACATGGCCATCGAGGCCGGGGGCAAGAACGGCATCTGCGACGTCGACGAGAAGACCCTCGCCTACGTCCGCAAGCGCTCCAACCGCCCCGACTGGACCGTCTACACCGAAGACGAAGGGGCCGAGTATGACTACGAGCACCACTGGGACCTGAACACGCTTGAACCGCTGGTCGCCAAGCCGCACAGCCCGGACAACAAGGCGCTCGCCCGCGAGTGCAGCGACGTGAAGCTCGACCGCGCGTACATCGGCTCATGCACCGGCGGCAAGATCACGGACATGATCTTCGCGGCCAATATCCTTTCCGGGAACACGGTGAAGATCCCCACCTTCGTCGTGCCCGGCTCAACGGAAGTGCATGCCGACATGCTCCGGCTGAACCTCCAGGGCGAAGCGAAGCAGGCGGGCGAGAAGTCGGTGTATGAAACGCTCGAAGACGCCGGCTGCCTGATCGGCGCCGCAAGCTGCGCCGCCTGTTTGGGCGGGCCGCAGGACACGTTCGGCCGGCTGAACACGCCGATCAACTGCATCAGCACGACCAACCGCAACTTCCCCGGCCGCATGGGCCACAAGGAAGCCGGCGT